>NZ_JBEZFP010000067.1:0-47084 GCF_040649515.1 Streptodolium elevatio | reverse complement strand
CGGCGAACCGGGGCCGCACAACCCCGGGACTGGTGCATGGCTCGGACAACGCAGCCCTGCCGCCGGTCCCCAGGCCGTGCGGATCACCTGTCGTCGACCGCTCGCGTCGGCCCCGATCCCGATCCCGAACCGATCCGATCCGATCCCTATCCCGATTCCAAGCCCGGTTTCCGGTTTCCAGCCCCCGGCCCCGAATGCGATCCCAATTCCAACCCCGACCCAACCTCAGTCCCGATTCCGGTCCGAGTCCACTGCCGATCACGATCTCGCTCACATGGCCGGACACTCGATCAACACAATCCACCGCACTCAATCCCGAATACACGATGCACAGCCCTGATTCCGCACTCGGTCGGTCGGTGGGCACGCCAGGGGATCAGTTGGTCCCGTCGGTTCCATCGGTCGCGCCCGTCCGCCTACTGCTCGCACGTGTCCGACTCCGCCTGTGCCTGCCCCTCCAACTCGCCCTCGCGGCCCTGCAGCAGCACGGTGAGCAGTCTGATCGCACCGGGCTTGTCGAGCGGGAAGTTGCCGTTCCCGCACTTGGGGGACTGCACGCAACTCGGGCAGCCGGCCTCGCATTCGCATGCGGCGATGGCGTCGCGGGTGGCAGCGAGCCAGGAGGGGGCTGTGGCGTAGGCGCGTTCGGCGAAACCCGCGCCACCCGCGTGGCCGTCGTAGACGAACACCGTCGGCAGGCCGGTGTCCGGGTGCAGGGCGGTCGAGACTCCGCCGATGTCCCAGCGATCGCAGGTCGCGAAGAGGGGAAGGAGGCCGATCGAGGCGTGTTCGGCGGCGTGCGCGGCGCCCGGCAGGTCCGTGTCGTCGAGGGCCGCGTCGGCGACCTGGTCGGGGGTGACCGTCCACCAGACCGCGCGGGTACGCAGCGAGCGTTCCGGGAGGTCGAGCTTGTGCTCGCCGAGCACTTCGCCGGTCATGATGCGGCGGCGCTGGTAGGACACCACGCGGCTGGTGACCTCGACCGAGCCGAAATGCAGGCGGCCTTCACCCCACGGCTCCGCGCGCACCTCTTCGAGGATCCGGATGTCGGTCGTCTCGCGCGCGGAGGTCGTCCAGTCGGGCGCGGCGCGGCGGACGAGGGCGACGTCGTCCGCCAAGTCGAGCAGACGCACCAGGTACGTGTCGCCCTGATGGAGGTGGACGGCGCCCTGGTGGACCGCGCTGTGCGCGGCGGCGGCGTCGACCGTGCCCAGCACCCGCCCGGTGTCCTCCTCGACGACGCGCACGGCCTGGCCGCCGGCGCCGCGGATGTCGGTGAGATCGGTCGCGCGCTCGGGACTGGTCCAGAACCAGCCCGAGGGGCGTTTGCGCAGCAGGCCGCGCCGGACCAGGCCGGGGAGCAGTTCGGCGGCGACCGGCCCGAAGAGCGGCAGGTCGCTTTCCTCCAGCGGGAGTTCGGCGGCGGCCGCACACAGGTGCGGAGCCAGCACGTACGGGTTGTCCGGGTCGAGGACGGTCGCCTCGACCGGGCGGTCGAAGAGCGCCTCCGGGTGGTGCACGAGGAACGTGTCGAGCGGGTCGTCCCGGGCGATCAGGACGGCGAGTGCGGCCTGCCCGGCGCGGCCCGCGCGTCCGGCCTGCTGCCACAGCGACGCCCGCGTGCCGGGGTAGCCGGCCAGCAGGACGGCGTCCAGGCCGGAGACGTCGACGCCGAGTTCGAGTGCCGTGGTGGCGGCGACACCGAGCAGGCGGCCGTCGTGCAGCGCGCGCTCGAGCCCGCGCCGTTCGTCGGCGAGATAGCCGGAGCGGTACGTCGCGACACGCTCGGCCAGCCCGGGGTCGATGCGTTCGAGTTGGTCGCGGGCCATCACGCGGACCACCTCCGCGCCGCGCCGGGAGCGTACGAAGGCCACCGTGCGCACGCCGTCGACCACGAGGTCGGTCAGCAGGTCCGCCGCCTCCGCGGTCGCGGTGCGCCGCACCGGGGCGCCGCGTTCGCCCTTCAGGTCGGTCAGCGGCGGCTCCCACAGCGCGAAGGTGAGTGCCCCGCGCGGGGACGCGTCGTCGGTCACCGCCACGATGTCGTCCGGCTCCGCGCCGATGAGCCGGGCCGCGGCACCGCCCGGATCGGACACCGTCGCGGACGCCAGGATGAACACGGGGTCGGAGCCGTAGCGGCGACACACCCGGCGCAGACGCCGGATCACTTGGGCGACATGCGAGCCGAACACGCCGCGGTAAGTGTGGCACTCGTCGATCACGACGTACTTGAGTGCCTTCAGGTACGCCGACCACGTGCGGTGCGCCGGGAGCAACGACCGGTGCAACATGTCCGGGTTGGTCAGCACGTACGCCGCATGTCCCCGCACCCAGCGCCGCAGATCGACGGGCGTGTCGCCGTCGTAGGCCGCCGCGCGCACGGGATCAAGTCCCGTTTGCGCGGCGCGCAACTCGTCCACAGCCCGGATCTGGTCGGCTGCGAGCGCTTTCGTGGGGGACAGATACAGCGCGGTGGCACCACGGCCGTTCGGAGCCCGGGTACCCTCCAAGAGGGCGGTGAGTACCGGCAGAAGGTAGGCCATGGACTTGCCCGAGGCGGTGCCGGTCGCCAAGACGACTGATCGGCCCGACGCGGCTGCCGATGCGGCAAGCGCCTGGTGTTCCCAAGGGTGGTCGACACCGACCGCCCGAAAAGCGTCCACGACTTCCGGGCGCGCCCAATCGGGCCAGATGGTCGGCCTGCCCCTTCGCGGGGGTATGCGCCGAACGTGTGTCACTCGATCGGGTCGCCCGTGGGCCGCGATCAAGCGGTCCAACAGGTCTTCCTGGGAGTGTGGATTGGGCGACATCGGGCACCAGTCTCGCATCGAAAGTCGTGGGATTCATCGTCCTGTAGCGCCCATAAGTGGTTGAATGCCTTGGCGGCTGCCGATCCTTGGGGGGCGACCGCTCGATAGCAAGGTGCTGGAGGATCCGTGGACCTGTCCCTGTCGACCCGAACCGAGGGCGGCCGTACGGTCGTCGAGGTGGGCGGCGAGATCGATGTGTACACCGCCCCCAAACTGCGCGAGCAATTGGTGGAACTCGTCAACGACGGGAGCTACCACCTGATCGTGGACATGGAGGGTGTGGACTTCCTGGACTCGACCGGTCTGGGCGTCCTGGTCGGCGGTCTCAAGCGCGTTCGCGCGCACGAGGGCTCGCTGCGCCTGGTGTGCACTCAGGAGCGCATCCTGAAGATCTTCCGTATCACCGGTCTGACCAAGGTGTTCCCCATCCACACCTCGGTGGAGGAAGCCGTCAACGCGACGGACTGAGCCGCGCCCGTCCGTCTCGCGGAGGGGCGCTCCGCCCGCCACCGCTTCAACCAGGTAGCGCTTCGCACCGGACAGCCCGCCGGTCGGAACGTCGGCAAGTACGGCTGGGGGATCTATGGCCATCGTCGAGCTGCGCTTCACCGCGCTGCCCGAACACGTCCGTACGGCGCGGCTTGTCGCCGCCGCCGTGGCCCGCCGGGCCGGTGTCGCCGAGTCCGTGCTGGACGAGGTACGCCTTGCCGTCGGCGAGGCGTGCTCGCGCGCGGTCGGTCTCACCCGCCAGGTGGGTGCGGACGAGCCGGTGACGGTGACGCTCGACGACGGCGACGGGCGGTTCTCGATCGAGGTGCGCGACGCCGTTCCACAGCCCGCGGTGGTGGGCGCCGGCGAGTCCGGCGGTTCCGTCGGCCTGCCCGGCCCCTCGGGGGCGAACGGCATGAGCCTGGACGTCGCGGAGAGCGAGTTGGGCCTCGCCGTGATCCTGGGCCTGGTCGACGAGTTGGACGTCCGCGCGGGTGCCGACGGCGGCAGTATCCGTATGTCGTGGCCGTCCGAGAAGGGCAAGATCGGAGACGACCCGCTGGGGTTGTGACGCAGGTGGGTGCGCGCTGGGGCGAGCGTCCCGCTGCCGTGCCGGGAGACGCGTCGACCGCTGTGTCGCGCGCTGCTCCGACCGCCACCCCGACTACTGCTCCAAGCGACTGAATTATCCGCGAACGGCGGGCCTTCCATACGGAAGGCCCGCCGTTCGCTTTCGCTTTCTCCGCTGTTGCCTGGCCGCGGCCAGTAGTCGCGACCACTTCGCCTGCACTTCGCCTGCCACTCCGTAGGCAAGTTCGTAGGCCTCCGTAGGCCAGTTCGCCCGCCAGTTCGCCCGCCAGTTCGTCGGCCAGTTCGTCGGCCAGTTCGTCGGCCAGTTGTGGCCTCGACAGGAGGCCGCAACGTCGGCTTCTATCCCGATTCCGGCGGCGCAAAACCTGTTTACCCGGGGATTGCCCCGAATCGCGGCGTAGTGCGCGTATTTTATGCATAATTCGATATGATCATGAAGATTACCGTGGTGTGTTCTTGATCATTTGCATACACTCCCATTCACGTTGTAAAAGATCGTCTAGCGCCCGTCTGAGAAGCCAGTCCGAAACATCCCTCGCGATGGAGGACGCATGTCCGGGCTCCAACTCACCGAACTCGCCACTGTCACCGCAGCACCGGGGACCGCCGAGGTCGCCGGGACCGATCTGACGTACGTCGTGGTGGTCGCGGTCATTGCGCTCGGCGCCCTCGCCGTCGCCGCGGCCCTGGTACGCCAGGTGCTCGCCGCCGACGAGGGCACCGCGAAGATGAAGGAAATCGCCGGTGCCGTCCAGGAGGGCGCCGCGGCCTATCTCACCCGTCAGTTCCGCACCCTGGGGCTCTTCGCCGTCGGGGTCTTCTTCCTGCTGATGCTGCTTCCGGCCGAGGGCTGGGACGAACGCATCGGCCGCTCGGTGTTCTTCCTCGTCGGCGCGGTGTTCTCCGCGATCACCGGCTACACCGGCATGTGGCTCGCGGTCCGCAGCAATGTGCGCGTGGCCGCCGCGGCACGTGCCGGCGGCACCGGTCCCGAGGCCTCGCACACCGCCATGCGGATCGCGTTCCGCACCGGCGGCGTCGCCGGCATGTTCACCGTCGGCCTCGGCCTGTTCGGCGCCGCACTCGTGGTGATCATCTACCGCGAGGACGCGCCCAAGGTCCTCGAAGGGTTCGGCTTCGGCGCGGCCCTGCTGGCCATGTTCATGCGTGTCGGCGGCGGCATCTTCACCAAGGCCGCCGACGTCGGAGCCGACCTGGTCGGCAAGGTCGAGCAGGGCATCCCCGAGGACGACCCGCGCAACGCCGCCACCATCGCGGACAACGTCGGCGACAACGTCGGCGACTGCGCGGGCATGGCGGCCGACCTGTTCGAGTCGTACGCCGTGACGCTCGTCGCGGCACTCATCCTCGGCAAGGCCGCGTTCGGCGACGCCGGCCTCGTCTTCCCCCTGATCGTCCCCGCGATCGGCGTCATCACCGCGGTCATCGGCATCTACGCGGTGTCGCCGCGCGCCGGGGACCGCAGCGGCATGACCGCGATCAACCGCGGCTTCTTCCTGTCCGCGGTGATCTCGCTCGCGCTCGTCGGCGTCGCCGCGTTCGCGTACCTGCCCGACAAGTTCTCCGAGCTCGAAGGCCTGTCCAACACGACCGCCACCGGCAAGGAGATCCTCGAACACTCCGGTGACCCCCGCGTGTTCGCCCTCGTCGCGGTCCTCATCGGCATCGTGCTGGCGGCCGTGATCCAGCAGCTGACCGGCTACTTCACCGAGACGTCGCGCCGCCCGGTCCGGGACGTCGTCAAGACGTCGCTCACCGGTCCGGCGACCGTCATCCTGTCGGGCATCTCGCTCGGCCTGGAGTCCGCGGTGTACGCGGCCGTGCTCATCGGCATCGCGGTCTACGGCGCGTACCTGCTCGGCGGCGGCATCATCATGCTGGCGCTGTTCGCGGTGGCCCTCGCCGGCACCGGCCTGCTCACCACGGTCGGCGTGATCGTCGCGATGGACACGTTCGGTCCGGTCTCCGACAACGCGCAGGGCATCGCCGAGATGTCCGGCGACGTCGAGGGCGAGGGCGCGCAGGTCCTCACCGACCTGGACGCGGTCGGCAACACCACCAAGGCCATCACGAAGGGCATCGCCATCGCGACCGCGGTGCTTGCCGCGACGGCCCTGTACGGCTCGTACCGCGACGCCGTCGAGACCGCCAGGGTGGAAGTCGGGGAGGGCGCGAACGAGAGTATGTCGCGCCTCGAGGCGCTGTCGTTCAACCTCGACATCTCCCAGCCGAACAACCTGTTCGGGCTGATCCTCGGCGCCGCGGTCGTGTTCCTGTTCAGCGGCCTGGCCATCAACGCGGTGGCGCGCGCCGCGGGCGCGGTGGTGTTCGAGGTACGCGAGCAGTTCCGCACGAAGCCCGGGATCATGTCCGGCACGGAGAAGCCGGACTACGGCCGCGTCGTCGACATCTGCACGCGCGACTCGCTCCGCGAACTCGCCACCCCGGGCCTGTTGGCGGTGATGGCACCGATTGCGGTCGGCTTCGCCCTCGGCATCGCACCGCTGGGCGCGTACCTGGCCGGCGCGATCGGCGCGGGCACCCTCATGGCGGTGTTCCTCGCCAACTCCGGTGGCGCGTGGGACAACGCGAAGAAGACGATCGAGGACGGCACGTACGGCGGCAAGGGCTCCGACGCGCACTCCGCGACCGTCATCGGCGACACCGTGGGCGACCCGTTCAAGGACACCGCGGGCCCCGCGATCAACCCGCTCCTGAAGGTCATGAACCTGGTCGCACTGCTGATCGCCCCCGCGGTGGTCAAGCTCACCATCGGCGCGGACGCCAGCGACGGCCTGCGCGCGGGCATCGCGGTCTTCGCGATCGTGGTGATCATCGGCGCGGTCTGGTGGAGCAAGCGCAAGTCCATCGCCGTGGGCACGCCGAACAACGAACCCAAGGACGCCACTCCGGTAGGGGGCTGACCTGCGGCGGGGCGTACCACCCCACTGACCGGACGGGCCGAGGAGACGGCCCGCCGGCATTCGGGACGGAGGGCGATGCGGTGGACCGCGTCGCCCTCCGTCCGTGTCGTATGCCACCCTCGGACTGCCGCGGGCCCCGCCGCAGGGGCCTTGCAGACGCGGTACGGCGATGCGAACACGGAGACGAGCGTGGCACGTAAGACCCCGGCGATATCCCCCGCACTCGCGGCCCTGGCCGCTGCCGTGGTGGTCGTGACCGCCGGATGCGGCGGCGACGACGGCGACGACAACACCAAGAAACTCGCCGACTGGGCGGGCAAGGTCTGCACCACAGACGTCACCGGCCGCATCGACGCCTCCAAGAAGGCGCTCGACGACATAGGCACCGTGGTTTCCAACGAGACCCCCGAGGCGCTCAAGGCCCGGCTCGCCGCCGATGTCGCCAAACTCGCCGAGGCGAACACCGCGTTCGCCGCCGCCCTCGACCGGGCCGGCCCGCCGGAGATCAAGGACGGCCGGGCCCAGATGCAGGTGCTGACCGGCGACCTGCGCGCCACCGCCGCCGGGTGGACGGCCGTCACCACCAAGCTGGAGGAACTGCCGACCGGCGACCAGAAGGCGTTCGCGGACGCCCTGCGCGCGCTGGAGCCCACCATCTCCAGCTCCCTCACGGTCTCGCGCGCCGCGCTCGACAAACTCCACCAGGGCGCACTGGGCAAGGCCCTGGCCGGAGTTCCGGGCTGCGTGAGCGGCCCCGCCGCGTCGTCCGGGGTGCCGTCCGACGCCACGCCGGAGACGTCGCCCGCCCCGCCCGCGGACCCGGCGACGGCGCCGCCCGCCTCGGCTCCCGAACCGCCCGAGGGCTCGCCGTCGGCCTCCGCCTCGGTGTCCGGCTCCACTTCGCCGTCGGCGTCGTCCTCCGCGTCGTCGTCCACCTCGGCGTCCGCGAGGCCTTAGCCCCGCCGGACACCCCGTGGCGGTCCGGAAGACCTGTCGGCGCAAGGCAGGATGGTCCTGTGACCATGCACGACTCCTCCCAGGTGACCCGGCTCCGCGAAGCGCTGGCCGACGCGGACTACACCGTCGACGGGTGCCTCGACGCGCTCGGGCCGCAGGCGTACGGTGCTCTGTCGCGCAGCGAGACCGTCCCCGCCCTGCGCTCGCTGCGCGGCGACGGCGGCCCGCTCGCGACCTTGATCCGGCTCTTCCTGCTCCAGACGCGGGTGCCCCTCGCGCAGGCGCGCACCGCGCTGCCCTTCGACGAGGCGGTCGCGGGCGGCCTGTTGGCACGCGACGGCGACGAGGTGCACGCGCTCGTCGACATCCGGCCGTACGGCGAGGCCGACACCGACTGGTGGGTCGTCTCCGACCTCGGCAGCGGCATCGGCGGGGTGTCCGGCCCGGTACGCCCCGACCACGTGCTGGGCATCGGCGGCGCCTCGACCACGCTGGCCGGGATCACGATCCGCGAGCAGGCCGACCGCGTCCTCGACCTCGGAACCGGCTGCGGCGTCCAGGCCCTGCACGCGTCGCGGCACGCCCGAGCCGTCACCGCGACCGACGTCAACCGCCGCGCGCTGGACCTGACGCGCCTGACGATGGCGCTGTCCGGCATCGCCAACGTCGGTCTCGCCGAAGGAAGTCTGTTCGAGCCGGTCGAGCGCGAGACGTTCGACCTCATCGTCTCGAACCCGCCCTTCGTGATCTCGCCGAAGGGACGCTTCACCTATCGCGACGGCGGCCTGCCCGGTGACGAGATCTGCCGCCGCCTGGTCGCCGAGGCACCGGCGCACCTCGCGGACGGCGGCTACTGCCAACTGCTGGCCAATTGGCAGCACGTCAAGGGGGAGGACTGGCAGGACCGCCTCCGCGAGTGGCTGGCTCCCACCGGCTGCGACGCGTGGGTCGTGCAGCGCGAGGTCCAGGACCCCGCGCAGTACGCCGAGTTGTGGCTGCGCGACGCCGGCGACCACCAAAGCGCGGAGTACGCCGCCCGGTACGACGCGTGGCTGGACGCGTTCGAGCGCGACGGCGTGGAAGGTGTCGGCTTCGGCTGGATCTCGCTGCACAAGTCGGGCAGCGAACGGCCGGTGGCGCACATCGAGGAGTGGCCGCACGCGGTCGAGCAGCCGCTCGGCGCCGAGATCGCCGCGTGGTTCCGCCGCCAGGACGCCCTGCGCTCGCACGACGACGCGGCACTCCTCGGCACCGCGTTCCGCCTCGCTTCCGCGGTGCTCCAGGAGCAGACCGGGCAACCCGGCGCAGAGGACCCGGAGTACGTCGTGCTCCGCCAGCAGCGCGGCATGTGCCGCGCGGACCGCGTCGACACGGTCGGCGCCGCGCTGGCGGGCGCGAGCGACGGGCGCCTGACCGCGGGGGCGATCGTCGACGCGATCGCCGAACTGCTCGGCGAGGACCAGGTGGCCCTGCGGGACGCCGTACCCGGTCCGCTGCGGTCGCTGATCGCCGACGGATTCCTGCTGTTTCCGGAGACCCCCGCTCCCTGACCCGAGCCGCACCCGAGCGCCCCTGGCCCGCGCCGTCACCCGGGTGCTTCTGACCCGGACCGCTACTTGACCCGCACCATCCGGCGCCGCTTCCCGCGTTCCGCCCGCGCCTCGACCGGCAGGCGCGTGTCGCGCATCGACGCCGCCGCCGCGAGGCCGAGCAGGACGCAGGGGAGCACCACGATGTAGACCGTGCTCATGCCGGCCGAGTACGCGTCGTGCACGGCCCCCTGGAGGCCCGACGCATACTCCCCCACCCGCTCCGGGTGAGCCAGCGCCGCGTCCGCCCCGCCGGGCGGCAGCTGCGCCTCGGCGACCCGGTGCTCGGCCAGCTCGCCGGGCAGGGTGTCGGTGAACCGCCGGGCGATCACCGCCCCGAAGACCGCCGTGCTGATGGTGCCGCCGAGGGTGCGGAAGAAGGCGATGGACGACGTCGCGATGCCCAGGTCGCGGCGTTCCACGGTGGCCTGCGCGGCCAGGATCAGCACCTGCGAGGTGAACCCGATGCCGATGCCCGACACGACCATCGCCGGCCACAGCGCGGGCGCGGGTGCCCCGAGGACCTGCCACGCGAGCAGCGCCGCGGACACCGCCGAGAGCGCCATGCCGATCATCGGGAAGACCTTGACCCGCCCGGTGCGCGCGATGAGCCGCCCCGACGTCGTGGAGCCCACCAGGTTCGCGGCGATGAACGGCAGCATCAGCAGCCCGGCCTCGGTCGCCGTGAAACCGCGCCCGAGCTGGAAGAACTGCGGCAGGAACACCATGGACGCGTACATCGTCGAGCCCATCAGGAAGGCCGCCGCGCACTGCGCCGTGAACGACCGGCTGTGGAACAGCCGCGGCGGCCACAGCGGTTCGCGGGCCCGCCGCTCCCACCACCCGGTCGCCACCAGCAGCGCGACGGCCGCGGCGCCGAGCCCGTACGCCGTCGCCGACGTCCACGCGAAGCGCTGCCCGCCGAACGACACCAGCAGCAGGAGCGCGCTGACGCCGGCGACCAGCAGCAGCGACCCGAGGTAGTCGACCGACACCTGCGAGCGGCGCCGCGGCAGCGTCAGGCTGCGCTGGATCACCACGAACGCGACCGCGGCGAACGGCAGCATGGAGAAGAAGCACCAGCGCCAGCCGATGGTGTCCACGAAGACCCCGCCGAGCAGCGGACCGAGGGCCGTCGACGACGCGAAGGAGGCGCCGATCCAGCCCTGGTACCGGCCGCGCTCGGCCGGCGAGATGATGTCGCCGATCACCGCCTGGCAGAGCGTGATGATCCCGCCGACCCCGGCGCCCTGCACCGCGCGGAAGGCGATCAGCTGCCAGATGTCCGTCGCCACCGCGGAAAGCGCGGTGCCGGCCGTGAACACGCCGATGGCGGTGAGCAGCAGCGGCTTGCGTCCGTAGAGGTCGGACAGCTTCCCCCACAGCGGGGTCGCGGCGCAGTTGGTGAGAAGATGCCCGGCGACGACCCACGCCACCTTGTCGACCCCGCCGAGTTCGCCCGCTATGGTCGGCAGACCGGTGGTGATGATGGTGCTGGCAAGCGCCGCGATGAACATCGAGATGAGCAGGCCGGTGAAGACGGTACGCCGCTGAGCTGCGCTGATGTCGGCGTACGGGGGCGCTGCCGCCGCATCGTCCAGGGGCTCTCCGGCTGCCTCGTGCTCCATGCCTGGCCCCGCTTCCGTGCCGATCTGACGGTCCATCAGAGATAACGACCTGTGGCCGAGGAAGCAAGATGTACCGGGCACTCATCGTTTTGTCCGTCGCCCTTGACCGGCCCCCGCGGCCGTTCGGGAGCGGCTCGGACGGGGGAGGGTTAGCGGCCCGGGAAGCGGGAACCGTTGGGTGCGCGTTACCGTTCGAGTGGCATCGGGCCGATCCGTGTCGTATACCGGGCAGGGCCGGTTTGACATCGGGGGCTGGGATACCGTCACACTCCGCCACACGGCAGCTACATTCCCTGACGGGCGTCGGCCGCCCGGGCAACGCCGGAGCTAGGCCCCAGCAAGGCCGGAGAAACGCCGGAGAAACGCCGGCGCAAGGCCGGACCGGTACCGGACGGAGCAACGGCGCAGCAGTGCCGCAGCAACGCCATAGCAGTGCCCCCGCAGTGCCCCACAGCAGCAATCTGGAGAGAAGAGCGAAGGTGTCCCCGAGCAGCGAGACCGCGCGCGAAGGCAGTCGACTCGTCATCGTCGAGTCGCCTGCCAAGGCGAAGACGATCAAGGGCTACCTTGGGCCCGGTTACGTGGTCGAGGCCAGTGTGGGTCACATCCGCGACCTCCCGAACGGCGCTGCCGAGGTCCCGGCCGCGTACGAGGGCCAGTCCTGGGCGCGCCTCGGGGTCAACGTCGAGGCCGACTTCGAGCCGATCTACGTCGTCAACGCCGACAAGAAGCAGCAGGTCGCGAAGCTCAAGAAGCTCCTGAAGGACGCCGACGAACTCTTCCTCGCCACCGACGAGGACCGCGAGGGCGAAGCCATCGCGTGGCACCTCCAAGAGGTCCTTCAGCCCAAGGTGCCGGTGCGGCGCATGGTGTTCCACGAGATCACCAAGGACGCCATCCAGTCGGCCGTCGCCAACCCGCGCGAGCTCAACCAGCGCCTGGTCGACGCCCAGGAGACCCGCCGCATCCTCGACCGCCTCTACGGCTACGAGGTGTCGCCGGTCCTGTGGAAGAAGGTCGGCCCCAAGCTGTCCGCCGGCCGCGTGCAGTCGGTCGCGACGCGCCTGGTCGTGGAGCGCGAGCGCGAGCGCCGCGCCTTCCGCTCGGCCTCGTACTGGGACGTGCTCGGCACGTTCGACACCGGCCGCGCCGGCGACGCCACCGACCCGCGCACGGTCAACGCGCGCCTGGTCAACCTGGACGGCAAGCGTGTCGCCACCGGCCGAGACTTCGGCTCCGACGGGCAGCTGAAGGGCCGCGACGTCCTGCACGTCGACGAGGCCGGCGCCCGCGCGCTCGCCGCGGCACTGGAGTCGGCGCAGTTCGCGGTGCGCGCGGTCGAGCGCAAGCCGTACCGCCGCTCGCCCTACGCGCCGTTCCGCACCACCACGCTCCAGCAGGAGGCCTCGCGCAAGCTCGGCTTCGGTGCCAAGGCGACCATGCAGGTGGCCCAGAAGCTGTACGAGAACGGCTTCATCACGTACATGCGTACCGACTCCACGACGCTGTCCGACACCGCGGTCGCCGCGGCCCGGGCGCAGGTCCGCGAGCTGTACGGCGCCGAGTACCTGCCCGACGCGCCGCGCTCGTACGCCGGCAAGGTCAAGAACGCGCAGGAGGCGCACGAGGCCATCCGCCCCTCCGGCGACCGCTTCCGCACCCCCGCCGAGACCGGCCTGACCGGCGACCAGTTCCGCCTCTACGAGCTGATCTGGATGCGCACCGTCGCCTCCCAGATGAAGGACGCGATCGGCCAGTCCGTCACGGTCCGTATCGGCGGCACCGCGGCGGAGGCCCCCGGCCTGCCCGGCCGCGACGCCGAGTTCACCGCGTCCGGCAAGATCATCACGTTCCACGGCTTCCTGAAGGCCTACGTCGAGGGCTCCGACGACCCCGAGGCCGAGCTCGACGACCGCGAGCGCCGCCTGCCGATGGTCGAGGAGGGCGACGCGCTCACCGCCACCGAGCTGACCCCCGAGGGCCACGCCACCAAGCCGCCCGCCCGCTACACCGAGGCGTCGCTCATCAAGGAGCTGGAGGAGCGCGAGATCGGCCGCCCGTCGACGTACGCGTCGATCATCGGCACGATCCTCGATCGCGGCTACGTCTTCAAGAAGGGCACCGCGCTGGTTCCCTCCTTCATCGCGTTCGCCGTCGTCGGCCTCCTGGAGAACCACT
Source organism: Streptodolium elevatio (assembly GCF_040649515.1). GTDB lineage: Bacteria > Actinomycetota > Actinomycetes > Streptomycetales > Streptomycetaceae > Yinghuangia > Yinghuangia elevatio. The sequence goes on along the minus strand of NZ_JBEZFP010000067.1, from coordinate 33,897 downwards.
TCGGGCGCCTGGTCGACTACGACTTCACCGCGAAGATGGAGGACGACCTCGACCAGATCGCCCGCGGCGAGACCGAGTCGGTGCCGTGGCTGCGCCGCTTCTACTTCGGCGAGGACGCACCCGCGGGCGGCGCGCAGGCGGGCGACCACCTCGAAGGTCTCAAGGACCTGGTGACCGACCTGGGCGCGATCGACGCCCGTGAGGTCAACTCGTTCCCGGTCGGCGACGGCATCGTGCTGCGCGTCGGCCGCTTCGGACCGTACGTCGAGCGCGACGACAAGCGCGCCGACGTGCCCGTCGACCTGCCGCCGGACGAACTCACCGTCGAGAAGGCCGAGGAACTGCTCAACAAGCCGAGCGGCGACTTCGTGCTCGGCACCGACCCGGCCACCGGGCACCTGATCGTGGCGAAGGACGGCCGGTACGGCCCGTACGTCACCGAGGTGCTGCCCGAGCCGGAGACGGCCGCATCCACGGCCGAGTCCGGCACGCCCGAGCCGGCGGCCCCGGAGGGCGGGACCGGAACGGGCGCGGCGAAGAAGACGACTGCGAAGAAGACCCCGGCCAAGAAGACCGCGAAGAAGGCCGCCGCCAAGGGACCGAAGCCGCGCACGGCGTCGCTGTTCAAGTCGATGGCGCTCGACACGGTCACGCTGGAGGACGCGCTCAGGCTGTTCTCGCTGCCGCGCGTCGTCGGCGTCGACCCGGCGAGCGGCGAGGAGATCACCGCGCAGAACGGCCGCTACGGCCCGTACCTGAAGAAGGGGACGGACTCGCGGTCGCTCACCACCGAGGACCAGCTGTTCACGGTGACCCTCGACGAGGCGCTCGCCATCTACGCGGAGGAGAAGCGGCGCGGCCGCGCGGCCGCCAAGCCGCCGCTGAAGGAACTCGGCGAGGACCCGGTGAGCGGAAAGCCGGTCGTGGTGAAGGACGGCCGCTTCGGCCCGTACGTCACCGACGGCGAGACCAACGCCACCCTCCGGGCCGCCGACAGCGTCGAGGAGATCACTCCCGAGCGCGGCTACGAACTCCTGGCGGAGAAGCGCGCCAAGGGCCCCGCGCCCAAGAAGCGCGCCGCCGCGAAGAAGGCCCCGGCCAAGAAGGCCCCCGCGAAGAAGACCGCGGCGACCAAGAAGGCCCCGGCGAAGAAGGCGACCTGAGGTTCGCTGGTACGAGGGCCGCCGGAACTTCCTCCGGCGGCCCGTCCGCGTTTGCCCGGAACGGCGCCGATTGGTGTGCCCGGGCAACCGCGCGAAGTCCGGCGACGACCGGGAAACGCCGGTTTGAACGTCGTTTCCCTCGGCGCCCACACGGTTAGGGTTGACGGCATGACGCAAGCCGAGCAGCACACGTCCGGGGCGGCGATACCGCCCCGGACCCCGGATCCCGTCACCGGCATCGGGGGCGTCCTCAAGATCGCCCCGTTCCGGCGCTTCTGGACCGCTATCGCCGCGTCCGCCCTGGCGGACTGGCTCGGCCTGCTCGCCCTCACGTCGGCCGCGCTGTGGACCGTCGAGGGCGACTACCTCGACTTCGCGGCGGCGGTCGCCGCGGTCTTCGTGCTGCGCCTGCTGCCCGCCGCGCTCGTCGCGCCGCTGGCCGCGCAGATCGTCGACCACCTCGACCGGCGCTGGACGATGGCCGTCTGCGACATCGTGCGGTTCGGCCTGATCGCCTCGGTGCCGTTCGTCGACGAGTTGTGGTGGATCCTCGCCGCGACCGCGCTGGGCGGCATCGCCGGAGCCTTCTGGGGGCCGGCTCGCGACGCGACCGTGCCCAATTTGGTGCCGCGCCAACGCCTCGCGACCGCGGCCCAGTTCAACTTGGTGACCGGCTACGCCGCCGCGCCCGTCGCGGCCGCGGTCTTCATCGTGCTGGCGCTGGTCAACCAGTTGCTCGCGCCGTCGTTCGACACGCTCGCCAAGCACCCGTCCGACATCGCGCTGTTCGCGACGGCCGCCGTGCACCTCATCTCGGCGCTGTACGTGTACATGCTGCGCATGCCCACACGCGGGCGCTCGGTCAGCACCCGGCGGCCGAACCCCATGCTCGTGGTCGCCGACACGCCCCGCGTCTTCAAGCACTCGCGCACCACGCGCGGCCTCGTCATCGGCATGCTCGCGCTGTTCCTCGCGGGCGGCGTGCTGGTCGGCCTCACGCCGCTCTACACGGCGGAACTGGGTGCGGGGAACGCCGCGTACGGCACGGTCTTCCTGACGCTGCTCGCCGGCGCCGCGCTCGGCCTCCTGTGCGGTCCGCGCGTCGTCGCGACGTTCAGCCGCCGGCGCCTGTTCGGTATCGCGGTCGCGGCCGCCGGCCTCGTGCTGCTGATGACCGGACTGTTCGCGAACGTCGCCGTCGTCGTGGTACTCACCGGCGTCCTCGGTGTGCTGTCCGGGATCGCCTGGGTCACCGGCTACACGCTGTTCGGTCTGGAGGTCGGCGAGGACCTGCGTACGCGCGCCTTCGCGTTCGTCCAGGCCGCGGTCCGCGTCGTGATGCTCGTCGGACTCGCGGCGGGTTCGCTCGTCGCGGGGGCGATCGGCCTGCACACCTGGACGCCCGGCGACCACTACGTCTTCACGTACAACGGCTCGGCGCTGACCCTCATGGGCACCGGCGTGCTGGTGATCGCGACGGGCCTGTTCGTGCTGCGTGCGGTCGACGACCGGCGCGGCGTCCCGCTGGTCCGCGACCTCGTCGAATCGGCCCGCAACGTCGACCACGTCTCCGGCCGCCCGGCGGGCGCGCCCGGCTACTTCATCTCGCTCGAAGGCGGCGAGGGCGTCGGCAAGTCGACCCAGGTCGAGGCGCTGGCCTCCTGGATCCGCAGCAAGGGCCATGACGTCGTGGTGACCCGCGAGCCCGGCGCGACCGAGATCGGCAAGCGCCTGCGCGCGATGCTGCTCGACGTCAACAACACCGGCATCGACCCGCGCGCCGAGGCACTGCTGTACGCCGCCGACCGCGCCGAACACGTCGCCACCGTCATCCGCCCCGCACTCGAACGCGGCGCGATCGTCATCACCGACCGGTACATCGACTCGTCGGTGGCCTACCAGGGCGCCGGGCGCGAACTGGGCACGCGCGAGATCGCCCGCGTCTCGCGCTGGGCCAGCGACGGCCTGCAGCCCGACCTGACGATCCTGCTCGACCTCGACCCCGAGGTCGGCCACGGCCGCTTCACCGAGGCCCCGGACCGGCTGGAGTCCGAGCCGCAGAGCTTCCACCACCTCGTGCGCGGCGCGTTCCTCGACCTCGCCGCCGCCGACCCCGACCGCTACCTCGTCGTCGACGCCGCCCAGGAGCCCGACGCGGTCACCACCGCGATCCGCCACCGGCTCGACCGCGAACTGCCCGTCTCCGAGCAGGAGAAGCGCCAGGCCGAGGAACTGGCCCGCCGCGAGCGCGAGGAGGAGGAGCGCCGCAAGGCCGAGCGTGCCCAGGCCGAGGCCGAGAAGCAGGCGCTGATCGCCCGCCTGCGTGCGGAGAGCGAGGAGCGCCAGCGGTACGCCGAGCAGCAGCGCCTCGCCGAGGAGGCCGCGCGCCGCGCCGAGGAGGAGCGCATCCGGGCCGAGGAGGAGGTGCGCCGCCGGGCCGAGGAGCAGGAGCGGCTCGCCGCCGAGGCCGTGCGCCTCGCCGAGGAGGCCAAGCGCCGTGCGGAGGAGGAGCGCGTACGCCTCGAGGAAGAGGCCGCGCGTCGGGCCGCGGAGCAGAGGCGCCTCGAAGAGGAGGCCGCGCGCCGCGCCGAGGAGCACCGGATCCAGGCCGAGGAAGAGGAGCGCATCCGCCGCGAGCAGGCGCGGCGTATCGAGGAGGAGTCCGCGCTGCGGGCCGAGCGCGACCGCGTCGCGGCGGAGGAGGAGCGGGCCGCCGAGTCCGAGCGCCGCCGCCGTGCCGAGGAGGAGCGCCGCCGCCGCGAGGAGGAGGCCGCCGCCGACACCAAGCGCCGCCGCGAGGAGGCCGCGGTCCGGGCCGCCGAGGCCAAGCGCCGTGCCGAGGAGCGGGAGAAGGCCGAGGAGGCGTTGCGCCTCGCCGAGGCGGAGCGCCGCGCGGCCGAGGAGGACGCCGCTCGTGCGGTCGTCGCCGCCGCTGCCGCTCAGGCCCGTGCCGCGAAGGAGGCCGCGGCGCTCGCCGCCGAGGCCGGTGGCGCGGACGCGCCCGTGGCCAACGGCTCGACCCGTGCGTCGGGCGAGGTGCCGTCGGGAACGATCGCCGCCGACGCGCCCACCGCGGCCACCCGGGTCGTTCCCGCGGTCGACCCGCAGGCGGCTGCCCCGACGACGGCTGCCGGGGCCTCGTCCTCGGCGCCCGCGTCGTCCGAGTCTCCGTCGCGCGCATCTTCGCCTTCCGGTTCGTCCGCGTCGTCTGCCTCGTCGTCGGCCGCGTCGTCGGCTTCGTCGTCGGCCCCCGCGCCGGCCGACGTCGAACCGGACACCGCCGAGCTGGAGATCGTCCGCCCCCGTCCGGTCGAGGAGCCCCCGCCGGGCTCCGAGGACGACACGCAGAAAATCCCCAAGATCCGCATCGACGAGACCACGCGACTGCCCGTCGTCGCGACCGGCGACGGCCACGACGACCCGCACACGCTCGCCGACGACCTGCTCGGTCCGTGGGCCGGGCAGCCGCCGGAGCCGGACACCCCCGCGGAGCCCGCCCCGGAGGCGCGCAAGAGCCGCTGGCGCCGCAAGCCGTAGGTTGTCCGTTCCGCCCGGTACGGTCGTACTCGTCGGGCCCGAACCATCCGCAACTCCGAGGAGCACGCCGCCGTGACCGTGTGGGACGACCTGGTCGGCCAGGACCGCGTCGTCGGCCAGCTGCGTGCCGCGGCGTCGGCGGGCCGGGCCGTGCTCGCCGGTGAGGCGGGCGGCGGCATGACCCACGCGTGGCTGTTCACCGGCCCGCCCGGCTCCGGCCGGGCCACCGCGGCCCGTGCCTTCGCCGCGGCGCTCCAGTGCGTGAGCCCCGACCTGGCCCTGGGCGCCGAGCCCGGCTGCGGCCACTGCGACGGCTGCCACACCGCGCTGACCGGCACGCACGCGGACGTCGACGTGATCGGCACCGAGCTGCTGTCCATCGGTGTGAAGGAGACACGCGACCTGGTCCGCCGCGCCGCGATGTCCCCGGCGAGCGGACGCTGGCAGGTCATCGTCCTGGAGGACGCCGACCGGCTCACCGAAGGCGCCGGCAACGTCCTGCTGAAGGCCATCGAGGAACCGGCGCCGCGTACGGTGTGGATGCTCTGCGCGCCGTCCGTCGAGGACGCGTTGCCGACGATCCGGTCGCGCTGCCGGCACATCGCGCTGCGTACGCCGCCGGTCGACGCGGTCGCCGACATGCTCGCCCGGCGCGACGGGATCGACCCGGCGATGGCCGCGTACGCCGCCCGTGCGACCGGCGGACACATCGGGCGCGCCCGCCGCCTCGCCACCGACGAGCAGACCCGGACGCGCCGCGCCGAGGTGCTCAAGCTGCCCACCCAACTCGGCGACATCGGCAGCTGCATGGCCGCCGCGCAGCGCCTGGTCGACGCGGCCGCCGCGGACGCGAAGGAGATCACCGAGGAGCAGGACGCGCGCGAGACCGAGGAGTTGCGCAACGCGCTCGGCGCGTCGACCCCGGGCGGCCGCCTGCCGTCCGGTACGGCAGGGGTCGTCAAGGAATTGGAGAACCGCCAGAAGAAACGCGCGACGCGCACCCAGCGCGACTGCCTCGACCTGGCGTTGATCGACCTCGCGGCCTTCTACCGCGACGTCCTGGCCGTCCAGTTCGGGGCCCAAGTCCCGCTGGACAACGAGCAGATGCGTCCCGCGCTGGACAGCGTCGCCCGCTCGGCGACCCCCGAGACGACGCTGCGCCGCATCGAGGCGATCCTCGCCTGCCGGCGCGCGATCGACACAAATGTCGCGCCGTTGTTGGCCGTCGAGGCCATGGCGCTGACCCTTCGGGCCGGCTGAGCGGGAACCCGGAGCGGCGTCCGAGGCGTCGACATGGGAGAGTTCCCCACGGCGGACCAGCCGCCTCCCGGGTCACTGTGATCCCACCACCGGTCCTCCGGCGGTACTCACGGGCGACCCTTTGCCATTGCTCCAGGGATGTACCCCGGGACGTCCGGCCCGGAGAACCATCGCGGCAACTGCCGCCGGACGTGCAACCGGAAGCACAACCGGAATCACGGCCGGAGACAGAGCTAGAGACAGAGCCGGAAACAGAGCCAGAACTACTGCCAAGGACGGTGCAAGTCGGTGCGACCGGTGCGGAAGGCACTCAAGGCCCTGCTGATCGCGGCGACGACGGGCTTCGCCGTCACGTACCTCCTGCGCACGCAGGGCGCGAAGCTCCAGCGACGCGCGGCCGGCGGGGCCGGGCCGGAACCACGTGTTCCGGAACGCGACTTCGCCGGGGAGCCGGTACGCCCCCCTGCCCTCACCGGGCGCGGCGGCGGCCCGAACGGCGGGCACGGGGGCCGCGGCACGGATGACACAGACGACACACCTGTGTCGACTCCCGTCGTCCCCGCACCGCACCGCCCGCGCACGGCGCCCATGCCGCCGCCCGCGGTCACGCCGGTCACCCGGGTCGTCCCGGGCACTGGGGACACTCTGGGTACTTCGGCTGATGCGGGCGCCGGGGCCGCCGCGGCCGGGCCGGTTGCGGCAGACGTACCACCTGGTGCCCGCGAACAGGCCCCCCAGATCGTCGAGATCGACCCCGACGAGCTCACACCGCTCGCGGTGATCGGCCCCGAGCCGGAGCGTCCCGCGCGTACCCGGCGCCCCCAACTCGTGGTCGGCGGCATCGCCTTGGCGTTCGTGGTGGCCGCGGGCGCCGTGGGGACCCTGGCGTACGACAGCCTGAAGGGCGGGGACGACGACGAGAAGACGTCCCCCGCCGCCGCCACCAGTTCGGCGGCCACGCCGCGCCCGTCCACCAGTGCCACCACCGGCGCCCTGGCACCGCTCGGCCCCCAGCAGTTCCAGTCGCTCGGCACCCGCTCCGGCGGGGTGCTGAACCACCTCGAACTCGCGGGCCGCCGCTCCGGCGTGACATCCGACGTGTGGGTGTGGCTCCCGCCGCAGTACTCGCAGGAGAACATGCGGAGCAAGAGCTTCCCGGTTCTCGTCGTGCACTCGGCGTACCCGGGTGTGGGCGCCAACTCGATGCTGGAGCCCGGGATGGGGCTGCTCGCGGACCTGACCGACGGCATCACGAGCGGCACGCTGCCGCCGTTCGTGATCGTGGCACCGGAGTTGACGCCGTATCAGCAGAGCGAGATCAACGCGCTCGCCGACCCGGCCGAGATCGACACCGAGTGCAGCGACATACCGGGCAAGCCGAGCATGGCGACGTTCCACAACGAGGACGTGCGCGAGGCGGTGGCCGCCACCTTCCGTGTGTCGACCGACCGCGCTTCATGGGGACTGCTCGGCGAGGGCGCCGGCGGCCTGTGTGCGACGAAGTACGCACTGCAGTACCCGCAGTACTACGCCGCTTCGGCCAGCATGTCGGGTCCCCTGGAACTGACTTCGCCGCTGTGGCCGTCGGCGCCGGGCGTACGCGAGGCGCAGCAGCCCAAGGCACTGCTGGCCAAGAACCCCGACGTACGCGTGTTCATCTCCAACGCGACCTCCGCCAACGCCGCCCGCCAGCAGGCGATCTCCTTCAAGGCCGCCGCCAAGGCCCCGACCGTCGTCGAGAACGCCGTCGCGGCCGGCGTCGTCGCCAAGCAACTCCCCGCCGCCCTCGAGTTCCTGGACCGCAACGTCACGGACAGCACGGAGAAGTCCCCGTCCTCCACATCGACCGCCACCACAGGCACGGGCACCGGCGGGACGTCGACACGTCGGCCCTGACGGGCCATCAGCACCCTGACCGCGGGGGTGACGGAGCGACGTGATAGTTGTTCCACCGTGACCGCCCCTGACGCGCATAGACGCGCCCTCGTTCGCCGCGGAATACCCGCATTTGCCGTGACCGCGGCCCTACTTGCGGGTTGCAGCCCGGGAGGCGGTGGCACCGCCGGCAACGTCGCCGACGCGAAGCCCTCCAGCTCCCCGGCCCCGGCCGGTACGCCTACGGCCGACCCCGGCACGCCTCCTCCGCCGCCTCCGCCCCCGCCCAAGGGACAGGACGATCCGGCGCTCAAGGACTTCTACGCCCAGAAGTTGGCGTGGAAGGCGTGCAAGGACGACCCGGAGACCGAGGAAAAGGACGAAGCCGAGTTCCAGTGCGCGACGCTCCGTGTGCCGCTGGACTATGCGAACCCCGCCGTCCGCTCGATCGAGGTCGCGCTCATGCGCCACCAGGCGGCGAACTCCGAGGCCCGGGTCGGCACGCTGCTGGTGAACCCGGGCGGGCCGGGCGGCTCGGGCAAGGATTGGCTGAAGTACGCGTACGGGCGCTTCGACGGCGCCATGCACGACCGCTTCGACATCATCGGCTTCGACCCCCGCGGCGTCGGAGAGAGCAACCCGATCCAGTGCCTCGACGACAAGGCCAGGGACCGGGACAACGCGGACGACGGGCCGGACCCGAAGGACCACGCGGCGAGCAACGCGTACTCCGAACAGAAGAGCAAGGAGTTCGCCGACGCCTGCCAGGCCAAGTCCGGCGACCTGCTGCCGTTCGTCGGCACCCGCAATGTGGCGCGCGACATGGACGTCCTGCGCGGCGTCGTCGGCGACTCCGAACTGCACTACCTGGGCTACTCCTACGGCACCTACCTCGGGTCCCTCTACCTTGAGGAGTTCCCCGACAAGGCGGGCCGCCTCGTCCTCGACGCCGCCGTCGACCCCGCCGAGGACCCGCTGGAGAAGTCGGTGAACCAGCAGATCGGGTTCGAGCAGGCGTTCACGCGCTTCGCCAAGGACTGCGCCGCGCGCGCCGGCTGCCCTCTCGGCCGCAACGCCGACAAGGCGGCCCTGGTGGGCGTCGACTTCCTCGACGGGTTGCGCACCAAACCGCTGACGACCCGCGAACAGGGCCGCAAGCTGACGTCCAGCCTCGGCTGGACCGGCATGATCAGCCTTCTCTACGGCGACGCGGAGCGCTGGAAGTGGCTGCGGGATGCCTTCACCTACGCGATGCGCGACGGGGACGGATCCGCCCTGCTCTATTACGCCGACAACTACAACGGCCGCAATGAAGAGGGCAAGTACGACGGCTCGATGGACGCCCTCCCGGCCGTCCGCTGCGCCGACGGCGCGGCCGCGGCGCCGTCACCCGAACGGGTCCAAGAGGTCCTCGCCAAACTGCGCAAGGAGGCCCCGCTGTTCTCACGGGACACGGTCGCGGAGGACTTCGACGGTCCCGGGTGCGAGTTCTGGCCGTACAAGACCCCGGAGAAGGCCCACACGATCAAGGCGCCCGCGGACAGCCCGGTGCTGGTGATCGGTACCACCGGCGACCCCGCGACGCCGTACGCGGCCTCCGAGCGCCTCGCAGAGGGGCTCGGCAACGCCACCCTCCTCACCCTTGAGGGTGAAGGCCATGCGGCGTACGGCAAGGGCAACGCGTGCATCGACGACGCCGTCGACAAGTTCTTCCTCGACGGCACGATGCCCCCGGCCGGGACCCGCTGCGTGCAATAGTCCGACCGAACACCAAACCCGGGCGCGTGGTAGGCATGACAGGGTGAGGATCTCCAGCCGCCACGGCGCCCGTCTGCGCGGGGCCATACCCGCCGCCCTCGTCACCGCCGTTTTTGTCGCGGGGTGCTCGTCGGGCGGCGTGGCGTCCAAGGTCAAGGACTCGGCGGGCAACCCGGGGGCAGGCGTTCCCGGGGCGGCCCGCGGGCCCGGCCTCGACACGACGCCGATTCCCGGTGCCAAGGGGCAGAACGACCCGTCGCTGACGGCGTTCTACACGCAGCAGCCGGACTGGAAGGCCTGCGCGGACGACCCGGAGACGGCCGCGGACGAGGGCGAACTCGAGTGTGCGTCGCTGCGCGTACCGCTCGACTACGCGAACCCGGGGACCAAGGCCATCACCATCGCGGCCATGCGTTATCCGGCGAGCGCGAGCGGGAGTGCGCGAATAGGTTCCCTGCTCACCAATCCCGGCGGGCCGGGCGGCTCGGGTCTCGACTACCTCAAGGGCTCGTTCGAGAGCACCGACCCGGCGATCCACAAAGCCTTCGACATCGTCGCCTTCGACCCGCGCGGCGTGGGGGAGAGCTCACAGGTCAAGTGCCTCGACGACGCCGAGCGCGACCGGCGCGACGCGGAGGACGGGCCCGACCCGAAGGACATCGCGGCCAGCACCGCGTTCGACGACCAGCGCAGCAAAGAGTTCGTCGAGGGCTGCGAACGCAACTCCGGCGACCTGCTGCCGTTCGTCGGCACCCGCAATGCCGCGCGCGACATGGACATCCTGCGCGTGGTCGTCGGCGACGAGCAGCTGAACTACCTCGGCTACTCGTACGGCACCTACCTCGGGGCCCTGTACGCCGAGGAGTTCCCGAACCGCACCGGCCGCCTCGTCCTCGACGGAGCCGTCGACCCGGCGGCCGACCCGCTCGACGACTCGATCGCCCAGCAGGTCGGGTTCGAAAAGTCGTTCACACGCTTCGCCGAGGACTGCGCGACCCGCCCCGACTGCCCGCTCGGCAGCGACCCCGCGAAGGCCGCCCTGGTCGGCGTCGACTTCCTGGACGGCCTGCGCACTTCCCCGCTGTCCACCCGACTGACCGACGGCCGCCGGCTCACCTCCAGCCTCGGCTGGACCGGCACGATCCGGCTCCTGTACGCCGACGAGGCCCAGGGCTGGCACGCGTTGCGCGAAGCGCTCACCGCCGCCATGGAGCGCGGCGACGGCACCCCTCTGGTCCTCTACGCCGACGACTACAACGGCCGCGACGAGAACGGGAAGTACGACGGATCGATGGACGCCCTGTCCGTCATCAGCTGCGCCGACGGCATGTCCGAAGCGCCTTCCCCGCAGCGGGTCCAGGAGGTCCTGGACCGGCTGCACCGCGAGGCCCCGCTCTTCTCCCGCGACACCGTCGCCGAGGATCTGGACGGCCCCGGCTGCGAGTTCTGGCCGTTCCGCACGACCGAGAAGCCCCACGCGGTCAAGGCGGCCGGCAGCAAGCCGATCCTGGTGATCGGCACGACCGGCGACCCGGCGACCCCGTACGCCGCCTCCGAACGCCTTGCCGAGGGCTTCGAGAACGCCACGCTGCTGACGCTGGAGGGCGAGGGCCATACGGCGTACGGCCGCGGCAACGCGTGCATCGACGACGCCGTCAACGCCTACCTCCTCGACGGCACGATGCCCGCCCCCGACACACGCTGCTCCTGACCTCTCCCGCGCGCGGGCCAAGCCCCCGGGCCACACCCCCGGGTCCCCTCGCACGCCTCACCGCGGCACCCCTCAAGTCGCCGTCAACGCACGGTCCTCAGCCCCCGGCCGGTTACGCTCAAGGCGACGGTCGGCCCCGCGCGGCCGAGGGGCGAGGCAAGGGGCTGGTACGTGTGAGGCGACGCGTCGGCGCGGCATTGGCGGCCGCACTCCTGCTGGCGGGGTGCTCGGACGGCGGCGACGGCAAGAAGGCCGCACCACCGCCCACCGCGAACGGCGGGGCGACCTCCGTCCCCATGCCGGACGCCGACAAGATCGACTGGGGCCGCTGCCCCGAGGGCGGCAACTTCGAATGCGGCACCCTCTCGGTGCCCGTCGACTACGCCGACGCCGACGGCCCCAAGGTCGACATCGCGCTCCTGCGCAAGAAGGCGACCGGCGACGACCGCATCGGAGCCCTCGTGGTCAACCCGGGCGGCCCCGGCGGCTCCGGCATCTCCTTCGCGCGCTACGCCGCCTCCGCGTTCCCCAAGGACGTCCGCGAGCGCTACGACATCGTCGGCTTCGACCCGCGCGGCGTCGGACGCAGCGCGCCGGTGAAGTGCCTGTCGGACACCGAGATGGACGCGTACACGCAGATCGACCAGACCCCCGACACCCCCGACGAGGAGAACGCCGCCGTCGACGGCGCCGCCGGGTTCGGCAAGTCCTGCCAGGAGAACACCGACCAACTCCTGGGCCACGTCAGCACCGCCGAGGCGGCCCGCGACATGGACCAGATCCGGGAGGCGCTCGGCGACGACAGGCTCAACTACCTCGGGGCGTCGTACGGCACCTTCCTCGGCGCGACCTACGCCGAACTGTTCCCCGACAAGGTGGGCCGCTTCGTCCTCGACGGCGCGATCGACCCGAGCCAGAACGCCGCGACCGCCAACCGCGTGCAGGGCGGCGGCTTCGAGACCGCGCTCGTCGCGTACGTCGACGACTGCCTGGCCGGCGGCTCCTGCTTCCTCGGCGCCGACCGCGAGGCCGCCCTCGCCCGCATCCGCGGCCTCCTCGCCACCCTCGACGCCAACCCCATCCCCGGCGACGCCAAGCGGCAGGTCAACGAACCGATCGCCACCACCGGCATCCTCTCCCCGCTCTACTCGCGCGACCAGTGGCCCGAACTCACCCGCGCCCTCCAGTCCGCCTTCCGCGGCGACGGCGGCCCCCTGCTCGACCTCAGCGACATGTACTACGAGCGCGGCGCCGACGGCCGCTACGCCAACCTCATGTACGCCAACGCCGCCGTCAACTGCCTCGACAGCCCCCCGGCCGCCACCACCCCCGACCAGGTCAAGGCCCAGGTCGCCGAGTTCGAGGCGACCTCCCCGACCTTCGGCCGCGCCCTCGCCTGGGCCGGCCTCACCTGCGGCACCTGGCCCCTCTCCGCCACCGGCCGCCCCCACGAGATCAAGGCCGCCGGCGCCGCCCCCATCCTCGTCGTCGGCACCACCCGCGACCCGGCCACCCCGTACACCTGGTCCCAAGCCCTCGCATCCCAGCTCGAGTCCGGCCACCTCCTCACCTACGACGGCGACGGCCACACCGCCTACCTCCGCGGCAGCACCTGCGTCGACTCCGCCGTCGACAGCTACCTCCTCACCGGCTCCCCACCCCCCGACAACAAAACCTGTAATTGATCACCCCGCCCCCTGTGTATGCTTGTCGCCGTCCCCACCACCACGGTGAAGACACGCCGCCTTAGCTCAGTCGGCCAGAGCGACGCACTCGTAATGCGTAGGTCAAGGGTTCGATTCCCTTAGGCGGCTCAGTAATGAGGGCCAAGTCAGGTAGACCCTGACTTGGCCCTCATCTGTTTCCTGTACGAGCGCGTCCCCGGGGCGTGTGCGTCGTCACAGGGACGGTTCCTCTGAAAGACGAGGAGAGCCGATGATGCGGATCGGAATCACCGGGCACCGTGGTCTGACCGGCTCCGTTGCGGACGAGGTGCGGCGACGGCTCGTCGAAGCGGTCGAGGCGCACAACCCCGCCGAACTCGTGGGTGTCTCCTGCATCGCCGACGGGCCCGACGCGTGGTTCACCCGCGCTGTACTCGACTACGGAGGCACGGTCGAGGTCGTGATCCCGGCGGAGAAGTACCGGGACTGAGAGCGGGCGGCCCTCGACCGGGTGATGGGCCGTGGATCACAAGGCCATGGGCGGACGCCGCGGCGATGGCGGGCGGCGGGCGTACGTCGAGGGCTCAGGCCTTGTTGCCGGCGCGTAGCCAGGCGATGTAGTCGGCGGCGGCGCGGTCGGTGTCGAACTCGGGTTGGTAGCCGGTGTCTTCCCGCAGGCGGGTGATGTCGAGGACGAGGTGTGGCGTGTGGCCGCCGCTGGGGAGGTCGATCCGGGCGTCGGGGACCACCTTCCGGATCGCCTCGGCGAGTTGGGCGTTGGTGGTGGCTCGTCCGGAACCCACGTTGTACGTACGGTGGTTCAGCTCGTCAGCGAGTTGGAGCAGCGCGATGGCCCGCCCGGTGTCCTTCACGTAGTTGAGGTCGAGCCCGTCCTCGGCGAAGGCCGGGCCCGCGAGGTCGGAGAGGTCGGGGGCGGTGCCGCGGGCCGCGGCGTGCACGAGTGCGGGCGCGGCGAAGAAGGGGTCGGCGTGCCCGAGCGGTCCCCAGGTGCCGGAGATCCGGTAGTTGACGATGTCGACGCCTGTGGTGTCGGCGAGGTATCCGCCGAGCATTTCGCCGATCTTCTTGAAGGTCGGGATCACGGCGGACGTGCTCGGCGGCAGTGGGGCGTCCTCGCGCAGCGGGCCGTCGTTCTCGGCACCGAAGTAGACGCCGATCGTGCCGGCGAGGCCCAGGCGGCGTACGCCCCACTCCTGCGCCGCCTGCGCGATGTTCAGCAGTCCGTCGATCGCCTGGCGTGCGGCCTCGACCGGCGCTTCGGGGGCGGGCGGCCAGGGGTAGGACCCGGCCAGGTGCACGATGCCCGTGATGTCGTGGCGGCGGCCGATCGCGAGCAGGGCGTCGCGGTCGGCGACGTCCGCCTGCTCCACGGCGACTCGGCCCCCGGTGAGCATGGCCGGCAGGCTGCGGGGCCGGCGCTGGACCACCACGCAGTCTTCGCCCAGGTCGAGCAGTGCGCGTACGGTGTGGGACCCGATGAAGCCGAGGCCTCCGGTGACGAGGATCATCTCCCGTCCCTTCTACGGTGGTTCCGGATCGGTGCGGTGGGCGGGTGTGTCACTTGCTCCGCAACTTGCCGAGCGGGTGCGGGTCTTGCTCCAGGGCCGTGGCGGCGGCCCGCCAGTCGGTGTTGTCGTTGCGCAGAACGCTGTCCAGGTACGCGGTGGTGACCTGCCGGATCAGCGCGACCCGTGCGGGGCTCTCGTCCGTGGTCTCGGCGACCTCGTAGCCGGGGATGCCGCCGAGTGAGTGCTCGCCTCCGAAGAGCGTCAGGAGGCTCTTGGCACCCGGGCTGTACGTGTACGGATCGGTGAACCAATCCGGCCCGCGCGTGGACAGGTGCGATTGGTCCTTGTCCCCGGCGACGACCAGGGCAGGGGCGGTCATCGTGTCGAAGTGCGGCCGCATGAACGGGAGATGCTCGGCCGCGAACGGAGTCAGGTCGTCGCCGAGACCGGTCAGGGCCAGGAGTACGCCGGCCCTGACGCGCGGGTCGGACAGGTCCTCGCCGGGTACGCCCTCGGCGTCCAGGACCCGCGCGCCCAGCAGGGTGCTCACGGTCTGGGCTCCCCACGAGTGGCCGGCCACGGCGATGCGGGTGCGGTCGACGCGGCCGCCGAGCCCCGGTACGGCGGCTTCCAGCACGTCGAGTTCGTCCAGTACGCGCGTGATGTCGTCGACGCGGATGCGCCAGATGTGCGGCGTACGGGGGTCCTCGGCGGGAATGCCGAGCGTACGAGAGTCCAGGTGGGTGGGCTGGACGACCACGAAGCCGTGTGCGGCCCAGTGGTCCGCGAGCGGGGCGTACCCGTCCATTGACAGGCCGAAGCCGTGCGAGAAGACGACGACCGGCAGGTCGACGCCGGTCGCGGGGGCGGACACGCGGACCTGGAGGTCCTCGCCCCGGCTCCCCGCAGACGCGGGCAGGATGACCGGCTTTGCGGATATCACCACGGCGGCCCGACTCACGGACCGCGCATTCACGGTGTCGGATGCAGGGCTGAAATCGGACATGGCAGGGCCTTTCGATCAGGTTCGTCGGTTCCGGGGAGCGGCACGCGCCAGGCCGCGAGGCGAGTAGGCGGGACACGGGCGGCGGCCTGGCCGCAGGCGTCCCGGTCTGCCATCATGAATGAAGCGGAGCGTTGCTCCACTTACAATATGGAACACTGCTCCGCTTTGCAAGCCCAGTCATGGAAGGAGTGCCGCGGTGCCCGACAGCAGCTCTCGGCAGGGGAGTTCCGCCGCGTCCAAGCGCAAGGACGCCCGGCGCAATCAGCAGACCCTGCTGGACGCGGCCGCCGCGGTCTTCGTCGCCTCGGGCGTGGACGCCCCGGTACGCGAGATCGCCGCCGAGGCAGGCGTCGGCATGGGCACGATCTACCGGCACTTCCCCACCCGTGCCGACCTGATCGTCGCCGTCTACCGCCACCAGGTCGACACCTGCGCCGAAGCCGGGCCCGCCCTGCTGGCGGCCGAGCCGACCGCCCACACCGCACTCGCACGCTGGACCGACCTGTTCGTCGACTTCCTGGTCACCAAGCACGGCCTTGCCGCCGCGATGCAGTCCGACAACGCGGGGTTCGAGACGCTGCACGCGTACTTCCTCGACCGGCTCGTACCTGTCTGCGCCGAACTCCTCGACGCGGCCGCCGCCTCCGGCGAGATCCGCCCGGACATCGAGGCCTACCAGCTCATGCGCGGCATCGGGAACCTCTGCATCGGCGCCGACAGCGACCCCCGTTACGACGCCCGCCGCCTCGTCGCCCTCCTCGTGGCAGGCCTGCGCCAACCGAAGTAGCCACCGGTCACCTCACTCCACCGGCCCGTTCGTCGTGGACGGCGCAATTTCCGGGCTCGGCTCACAGGCGGTGCCGTCCTTGTCCCGGTCCAACTCGTCGCGGTAGCCGGGTTCACCGCGCTCGATCGGCGCCTCCCCGGCCTCCCAAGCCTCCGCGCATTGCTCGAAGTACAGCGGGCCCTGGCCCGACGGTGGCGTCGTCGTGCCCGTACCCCACCGGGCGGGGGCGAGTTGGAGACCTCCCGCATCGTCGTTCCGGTGATCGCCCCGCCCGTCACGATGTACGTCCCCGTGTAGTAGCGGTGACTTCCGTCGGTCTGCGTGACGTCCATCGCGGCCCCGACCACGCCCCCATCGACCGACAGCACGGTCAGGTCGTAGTGCGCTTTCGTCACGTGGTCGTCGACGAATTGCGCATACGAACTCGCGAACGTGCTGCCGCCGAGGGCCCACGCACGCGCGTAGTCGCGCGCGTTGACGGCGTCGAAGTACGCGTGCACCACGCTCAGCGGCGCGGGCGGCACCGATGTCGGAACCGGTGGCGGCGGTGCGGGCGTCGACGGAACCGGCGGCGGTACGGCAGTCGTGGGCGGTGCAGGCGGCGTCGGCGGCGGGGCGGTCACGGTCACCGTCTGCGGTCCGGGTGCCGTTGAAGTCGGCGGGGAGAGACCGCTCGGCGAGGCCGCCCCGCGCCTTCCCCGTTGTCCCCGCAACCTGCGAGGAGTCCCGCCGCGAGCGCCGCCGGCGGGGTGTCAGGTCGGGGTCTCGGGTTCTTCGACGATGCCTTCGCCTCGCTCGATGCGGAGTCTTCTTGTGATGCCGATCGTGGCGAGGAAGGGCTCGTCGTGGCTGACCACGAGCAGTGCGCCCTGGTAGGCGGCGAGCGCCTGTTCGAGCTGGCGCACCGACGCCAGGTCGAGGTTGTTGGTGGGTTCGTCGAGGATCAGGAGGTGCGGCGGCGGCTGCGCGGACAGCAGGGCCGCCAGTACCGCGCGGAAGCGTTCGCCGCCGGACAGCGTGCCGACCGGCTGTTCGGGGCGGTTGCCGGTGAACAGGAAGCGCGCCAGGCGGCCGCGCAGTTCGGAGTCGGGGGAGTCCGGGGCGAAGCGGCGCACGTTCTCCAGGACGCTCGCGCCGTCGTCGAGGATGTCCAGCCGCTGCGGAAGATGGCGTACGCCGTCCACGCCGATCCGCACCTCGCCCCGCGCCGGCTCCGCCGCACCGGTGATCAGGCGCAGCAGCGTCGACTTGCCCGCGCCGTTGTCGCCGACGAGGGCGATCCGCTCGGGCCCGCGTACGACGAGGTCCAAGCCGTCCGGACCGTACAACTCGTCCGCGGTGTTCAGCCCCTCGGCGGTGAGCACGGTACGCCCGGCCGGAACCTCCGTCTCGGGCAGCGCGATGCGGATCTCCTTGTCGTCCCGCACCGCGTCCTTGGCCTCGGAGACGCGGGTGCGCGCGTCCTCCAGGCGGCCCTCGTGCATGCCCTTGTACTTGCCGGCCGTGACCTGCGCAGCCTGCTTGCGGCCGTTCGCGATGATCTTCGGAACGCGCTTCTCCACCTGGGCCTTTCGGCCCGTGCGCATCCTGCGGGCGAGCCGTACCTGCGCGTCCGCGAGTTCTTTCTTCTGCTTGCGCAGGTCGGTCTCGGCGGCGCGCACCGTTCGCTCGGCGCTTTCCCGCTCCACCTCCAGGAGTTCCAGGTACTCGGTCAGGTTGCCGCCGTACGTCCGGGCCGTCCCGGTGCGCAACTCCACGATCTGGTCGACGAGATCGAGCAGCACGCGGTCGTGGCTGACCACGACCAGGACCCCGGCGTACCCGCCGACCGCCGTGTACAGCCGTTCGCGCGCCGACCGGTCGAGATTGTTCGTCGGCTCGTCGAGCAGCAGGACCTCGGGACGGCGCAGCAGCAGCGCCGCGAGCCCGAGCAGCACCGACTCGCCGCCGGACAGCGTGCCGACGGTGCGGTCCAGGTCGACGTGCGGCAGCCCGAGCCGGTCGAGTTCGGCGCGGGCGCGCTCCTCGACGTCCCAGTCGTCGCCGACCGTCTCGAAGTGCCGTTCGTCGACGTCGCCGCTCTCGATCGCCAGTAGTGCCTGCCGGGTGGCGGCGATGCCGAGGACGTCCTCCACCCGGCGGTCGGCGTCCAGCGGCAGGTGCTGCGGCAGGTAGCCGACCTCGCCGACCGCGGTGACGGACCCGCCGGCGGGCGGCAGTACCCCGGCGATCAGTTTGAGCAGCGTGGACTTGCCGGCTCCGTTCACGCCGACGAGGCCGGTACGTCCGGTGCCGATGGCGAGGTCGAGGCCCTCGAAGACGGGCGTGCCGTCCGTCCAGGCGAAGGACAGGTCGGAGCAGACGATTGCGGGGGTTGTCGGAAAAGACATGGAGCGGCTCCCGAAGACGCGTGGCGGCATGGACGCGTATGGACACCGCAGCGCGATGACGGGGAACCGAGGTCTGACCGGAAAAGCGGCCCGGAAATGCGAGAACGCCCGGGGCGGTCACACCGAGGTCGGAACGCAGCCGCGAGCTCGTGGGCTCAAGCGGTGCGGTGTCCAGACCTCAGATGCGCAATGGACCATCCAGACGGGCGACAATGTGACCGGATGATCTTAGCCTCATGGGCAGCCGACTGGCAAGCGAGGTCTTGTCGGCGGCACTCGATCAAGTTGGCCGATTCGGCGTACGCGGAGCCGACCGCCTCGCTACCTTGTTCGACACGTGACGGGGGTGCCGGGGCGGGGCAGGGGGTGTCCCCGCGGTACACGAAATGTCTTGGGGCGTCCCAGCTTGCGCGGCGGCGCGGCCTGTTCGGCGGCCCGCCGAGGATCCCGGTCATGCAGTGTTTCTCCGCTCAAGAGAGGCAGCATGAACCGCGCGTCCCGCCGGCCTCGGCCGCAATCTCGTCGGCGACTCCGGCCAGCGCGGATGCGTCGCGCGCGGCCAGGACCACCGACGCCCCGGCGCGGGCGAGTGCGATCGCGGTGGCGCGCCCGATGCCGCGGCTCGCGCCCGTGACGATGGCGCACTTCCCGGTCAGCACCGCCATGCTGCCACCCAAAGTCCTTCCCTCAACCGCCACTTCGCCATCCGGCCGCCCCGCTCAGTGGAAGAGCACCGGCCGCTCCGGGCGCGGCGCCGCGCGCGGTCCCGCGGTGAAGCCGCCGTCCACGACGAAGTCGGCGCCGGTCGTGTACGAGGCACCCGGCGACGCGAGGAACGCGACCATGTGCGCGATCTCCTCGGACTCGCCCGCGCGTCCGAGCGGGAGCCCGTCGAAGCGCGTGTCGCGCTCGGCGCCGGACCGGTCCTCGGTGAGCATCCCACTGCGGATCGCGCCCGGCACGACGGCGTTGACCCGGATACCTAGCGGCCCCAGTTCGATGGCGGCGGTACGCGTCAGCCCGCGTACGCCCCACTTCGACGCCGAATACGCCGACGCCCACGCCTGCGCCTGGGTGCCGCTGATGGACGCGACGTTCACGATCGACCCGCCCCCGGCCGCACGCATCGCCGGCACCACGGCGCGGATCCCGAGGAACGTGCCGGTGAGGTTGATGTCGACGATGCGCCGGAACCCCTCGGCCGATTCCTCCTCGATGGGGACCAGCCGCATCGCCGCCGCGTTGTTCACCAGCACGTCGAGATGGCCGAATGCGTCGTGCGCACGGGAGACGGCGGCGGCCCAATCGGACTCGTCGGAGACGTCGAGGCGCTGGAACACCGCGGCGTCACCCAGCTCGGCGGCCACCGCCCGGCCCGCCTCCTCCTGTACGTCGGACACCACCACGCGGGCGCCGCACGACGCGAACAGCCTGGCCTCCGCGGCTCCTTGGCCCTGCGCCGCGCCGGTGACGAGCGCGACCCTGCCGGTCAGGTCGTACATGTAGCGAGCCTCTCGGGTGTGGTCGGGCGGGCTACGGCGGCCCACCGACGCCGCTGTTTCATAGCCATGATGCCTATCATGGCTATGAAAAGGGGGCAAGCGCTCTGTTGCCGCCCGGGCGCCCGCCGACCAGGTCCGCACCGGTCGAGGTCCGCTTCGTCCTCGAACGCATGGACGGCTGCCGGACCCGGCCCGCTCTCCGAAGCCGCCGCGGGCATCGTGTCCGCGGCGGCTCCGGGGCAGGGCCAGACCGTTTCTGTAGTGACTGCTATAGCCTGGGTGACATGACGCGCACGCCCCCCGACCAGACCACCGCCAAGCGGGGGCGCCCGCGTGCCTTCGACCGGGACGCCGCCCTCGCTAAAGCCACGCAGCTGTTCTGGCAGCGCGGCTACGAGGCGACCTCGATCGGCGAGCTGACCCGCGCCATGGGGATCAACCCGCCGAGCCTGTACGCGGCATTCGGGGACAAGAAGGCCCTGTTCCTGGAGGTCGTGTCGACGTACGGCGAGACGTACGGCGCGTTCACCCGGCAGGCGCTGGACGAGGAGCCGCGTGCGTACGACGGCATGGCCCGGCTGCTGCGCGAGGCGGCCGTGTCCTTCACCGATCCGACGCACCCGCGCGGTTGCCTGGTCATCTGCGCCGCGACCAACGTGACCGAGCAGAGCAGCGACGTCGAGGCCGACCTGCGGGCCCTCCGCGCCGGCAACATCGCCGAGTTCGAGCGCCGGTTCCGGGCCGCCGTGGAGGCCGGGGAGACCGCGCCCGACGCCGATCCGCACGCGATGGCGAACTTCTACGCCGCGGTCTTCCAGGGCATGTCGCAACGTGCCCGGGACGGCGGCACCACCGACGAACTGCGGGCCGTCGCCGAGATGGCCATCGCGGCCTGGCCGAAGCCGTGACCGCCGCCGATACCCGCTGACAGAGCCGGTCGTCGGAGCCCCAGGCAGAATCCGCCGCGCGGTCTTCTCCTTGCGCCGACAGCCCCGCTGGCAGCCCCACTGAGCGAGCCCGCCCGGCGCAGAATGTGACCATGCGGAAATCGAGCGCCGCGCTGGGCAGTTCGCTCTTCTTCGCGGCCGCGCCGGGCGTGGTGGCCGGAGTGGTTCCCTGGCTCCTCACCCGCTGGCAGCCCGGCCACGCGTCCGCGAGTTGGGGCGTCCCGGTACGCGTGGCGGGCGGGATCCTGCTGTCCGCCTCGGCCGCGGTGCTCGTACATGCGTTCGTGCGCTTCGTCGTCGAAGGGATCGGCACGCCCGCGCCGGTGGCTCCGACGGGCCGCCTGGTGGTGGGCGGCCTCTACCGGTACGTCCGCAACCCGATGTACCTGGCCGTCACCGGAGCGGTGGTGGGCCAAGCACTGCTGCTGTGGCGTCCGCTTGCGCTGCTGCCATATGCGGCGGGGTTGGGCGTGCTGTTCGCGTTGTTCGTACGCGCTTACGAAGAACCCGCATTGCGGCGGCAGTTCGGGGCAGAGTACGAGAGGTACTGCGCCGCGGTCCCCGCGTGGCGGCCGCGGGGGCGGGCCTGGCGGGGCGTCACGCCGCCCGCAGGCCCCGACCGCGTTTGAGGGTGTGGCGCAGGCGGTGGCGTACCGGAGCCGGGGCCGGCCTGCGGGCAGGAGCCGTGACGGGTTGCAGCGGGATCGGGCTGGTCAGCAGTGCCACGGGTGCCAGGACTACAGGGGATTCGAGGGTCACGGGCTTCAGCACCGGCTCAGGCTCAGGATCCGGCTGCGGTGGTGTGGGCTCGGCGGCGGACGCCTCGGGAACCGGCGCGGAGGCGGGCCGTGCGGTGTCCGTATCGGCGACGCGATCGGCGATGCGCACGGCGGCGGGGAGTTCGGCGGGGTGTTCGGGGAGTTCCGGCTTGGCGCGCGGCGTGCGCGGTACCTGTCTGTCGGCAACGGCAGGGCCCAGCATCCGGTCCTCGAACCACGTGAGACCCGATATGAGGCCGAACATTCCGATCGGAGCCAGGAGGGCGAAGACAAGATACATGTGCGCCGCCTGAGGTCGGGGGGTGAAGGCCGGGCTGGAGGTCTGCGACGTCCTCGCGGCGGCCTTTGAGCCGTGCCGTTACTTCTGACGGCTAACCGGGATCGACTAGGCCAAACGCGTCGACTGGGCCGAGCCGAATCCCGGATAGCGCTCATGTGTTGATCGAATTCGATCGTAAGCGGACACGCCTGATCTTTCCTGGCGAGACGGTCCCTCCTGGGTAATCCGCCGAGGGTGTCGACGGAGCGTAGGGAGCTTGATCACTTAGCGTGAAGTATGACCGTATTGTGTGGTAAAGGTGTGCGGCGCCTGCGCGTGCTCCTGGCGGCCTTCGTCGTCACGGCCCTCCTGACCGTGGTGCCGTCCGCGACCGCTCGGCCGGGACTGCCGCCGCCGGCGCCGGCCGACCTGTACGACATGGTCCGACGGGACCTCGGCACCCTCCCCGACAGGGGCTACACCCGGCCGGGGGAAGACGTACGCGCCGCGCTGCGTACCGGCCTCGATCGCGTCGTGGCGCGGGACTGGCTAGCGGTCGACGACGCGCTCCGCCCGCACCACTATTCAGGCACGACGCAGGCCGATTCCCCGAGCGGAGTGTTGTTCGGGCGGCTGTTCCCGCTCGACCACCCCAACGCGGGCCGGGGCGCCGCGTACGTCATGGGCGAGGGCACGTCCGTCGCGGTCCATGTGCCGCATCCCGTCTGTGAGCCGGGCGTGGACCGGCTGGGTGTCGAAGTGGCCCGCGGTGCCAAGGACTCCGTGCTGCTGGTGGCCGGCGCGAAGCGGTTCGCGGGCGGGCCGGGAGCGGGCTGCGCGCACCCCGGGAAGGAGCCGCTGCCGGTGGACTGCGAGGCGGCGTCGGACCCGTGGGTCTGCGACGAGACGGTCTTCCACACATGGAGCGAGTACCTGCGTGGGCGTTCGCTGCCGGCGGTGAGTCTCGTCGGTCTGGCCACGGACCGCGCGGTCGCCGACGTCGAGGTGGACGTGCCCGACGGGTCGGCCAGTTCGTTCGGGGAGGCGATCGCGGTGTCGGCCGAGCAGGCGGGCTTCACGGTGTGCCGGTCGTGGGTGGACACGTGCCCGGGCGCCGACGAGGGCAGCCGGTCGCGGCAGGCGCTCGCGTACGGGAGTACGCGGGCGGCGTTTGCGGCGGTCCAGGTACGCCAGTCCGTGCTGGACAACGCGGAGGAGCTCGTGCAGGTGGCGAAGGCCGTCGCCGCGGCAGCCGGCGCCCACCATTGACGCGGCGTCAGTAACGGGGTGACGGTGGGTCGGTGAAGATTCGCATTGGCATCGGCATCGGGCCCCGCGCCCACGACGACGGCACGACTTTCGCGAACGTCGTCGACACGTGCGAAAAGCTCGGCATCGACTCGCTCTGGCTGCCCGACACGATCACGACCGACCTCCCCGACCCCCACGTCGGCATGGCCTACGCCGCCGGGCGCACCGCACGTCTCAAGCTCGGCACCGGCGTCTCCGTGCTCCCCGGCCGCAACCCCGTCGCCGTCGCCAAGGAGCTGGCGACGCTCGCCGAACTGGCCCCGGGCCGCATCCTCCCCGCCTTCGGCGTCCAGCACGCACGAGCCTTCGAACGCCCGCTGTTCCCCATCCCGGGCCGCCGTGGGGCGGTGTTCGACGAAGCGCTGACCCTTGTGCGCAGGCTCCTGTCGGAGACTGAAGTGTCTTTCCAGGGCGAGTACTTCGGCTGCGAGGGGATCACCGTACGGCCGCAGCCCGAACGCCCTCTCGACATCTGGCTGGGCGGCAGCGGCCCGGCCGCTCTCAGCCGCATCGGCCGCCTCGCCGACGGCTGGCTGGCGGCCAACGTCACCGCCGCCGAGGCCGCGAGCGGGCGTACCGTGATCGAGGCCGCCGCACGCGAGGCCGGACGCGCGATCGACGACGACCACTACGGGCTCAGCCTCGCGGTCGCTTTCGGCGACTACCCCGAAGCCCTGCTGCGCGCCCTGCGCGAGCGCGCTCCCGAGACCGACCCGGCCGCGTTGATCCCGAACGGCTGGGAGGCCACCCGGAAGCTGATCCGCGCCTTCATCGACAGCGGAATCAGCAAGTTCGTCGTACGCCCGGCCACGCCGCCCGCCAACTGGGCGGCCTTCATGGACGAGTTCACCCAGGAACTCATGCCCCTGGAATCCTGACACCCGCCCGCCCGCGAGACGATCTCCCGGGGCACACCGCGGCGTTCGAGGATCAGTGGGTTTTCCGACCGGAAAGAGAGTTTGTGGACGAGACGGCCGGCGTGGCCCGACTGCGGTGTTCGGCAGTGCTTTTCGATCTTGACGGGGTGCTGGTCGATTCGCATCCGACGATCGAACGCATTTTGCGGGAGTGGGCAATTGCCAATGCGGTGGATCCGGATGTGGCGGTTGCGGAGTCGCAAGGACGTCGCGATGTCGATTTGGTGGCCTTGGTCGCCCCGCATCTGAATGCCGAGGAAGGCGCGCGCCAGTTGATTGCCCGCGAGAGCGCCGATTTCGACGGGATCCGCGCCCTGCCGGGTGCCGCGGAGCTGTTGGCTGCGCTGCCCCCGGGATCCTGGACCGTGGTGACGTCGGGAGCCCGCGCGGTGGCCCGGGGACGTCTCGCCGCGGCGGGCCTCCCGGTCCCGGAGACGTTCGTCGCGGCCGAGGACGTCGCCGACGGGAAACCGGATCCGGAATGCTATTTGCGCGGTGCGCGGCTGCTCGGTGCCGATCCCGCCGACTGCCTGGTGGTCGAGGACGCCGAAGCCGGGCTGCTGGCCGCCCGGGCCGCCGGAATGCGGGCGATTGCGGTGGGCAAAGGCGTGGTTGGCCCGCGCGTACTCGGGGAAGGCCGGATAGACGATCTTCGGCAGTTGGCCGTGGAGGCGGCGGAGACCGGCGGCTCCGGCTTCGTGGTGAAGACGGCACGGTGACACACCTGAGACAAACGGGGTGCAACCCCGGTTACTCCCGGCGGCGTCAATCGGGCAGTGAAGTACCTCGGGTGGCAAATAGTCGTGCTGGGCACAGAAGGGCTGGAAGGAATTGAAGAAGACGCGCATAACCGTGGCTGTCGCGGTGGCCGTGGTGTTGGCCGCCTCGGCATGTGAGTCGGGGTCGTCGTCGGACAGCAGCGACGCAAAGGGCAAGCCTGGTACGAGCACTTCCGCAGCCCCCTCCTCGTCGGCCCCGGCGTCCGCGACGCCGCCGGCCCCGGAGACCACGAGCGCGGCCCCCAGCACCTCGCCGTCGGCCGTACCCAGTACGACGGCCCCCAGCAGCACCCCGCCCACCTCGGCGAAGCCCTCCACGTCGGCGACCTCCAAGAAGCCGCCGACGAGCACGAAGCCGAGCACCAGCAAGCCGGCGACCTCGAAGCCGCCTACCACCAGCAAGCCGCCGAAGCCGGCCGGCAACCTGGACCCGCGCTGCATGACCGGGCGCGCGATGTGCGTCGACAAGACCACGCGCAAGCTGACCTGGGTCATTAACGGGGTGCCGCAGTACTCGTTCGAGGTCCGCTTCGGCTCGAAGGAACTGCCGACGCGTGAGGGCACGTTCTCGGTCCAGTCGAAGTCCCGGGACCACGTCTCGACGCTGTACCACACGCCGATGCCGTACGCGATGTTCTTCAGCGGCGGCCAGGCCGTGCACTACTCGCCCGACTTCGCCGCCAACGGCTACAACGGCGCGTCGCACGGCTGCGTCAACGTCCGCAACAAGGCGCTCGTGCAGAAGCTCTTCAACGAGTCGCGCATCGGCGACAAGGTGATCGTCTACCGCTCGTAGCGACGGCAGCGTCGTCGCGTCGCGGTCGCCTTGCGGCCGTGCCGCGGTCGGACGAGCGTTCGGCCCAGGCCGGCAGCACACCCGAAGACACGAACACACGTGTGGGCGGCACCGAGAAGGTGCCGCCCACACGTGTTGTTCACCTCGTTCACCTTGTTCGCCGGGCCTGGCGCCCGGGCCGCGTCAGCGGCCGAGTGCCGCGTCGAAGAGCCTGCGTGCCTCGGCGAAGAACGCGGGAGCCTCCTTCGGCCCCGGGCAGAACGCCTGGATCGGCAGCTGCAGTGCGGTCGCGCCCGCAGCCACCACCTCCGCGGCGTTGTCCATGGTCCGGGCGAGGTCGAACTTGCCGTCGTCGCCCTTCGCCATCGGGATCGGCCCTTGTACGCGCAGCGCCGCGGGGTCGCGGCCCGCGTCGGCCAGCGCCTGACGAATCGTCACGACATCGCGGGCCATGTCCTCGGTCGACAGCCCCATGATCGGGATCCACCCGTCGCCGGACTCGACGATGCGCGCCAGGTTGCGCTTGTTGAGCGTGCCGCCGATCCACAGCGGCACACCGCCCGGCTGCACGGGCTTCGGCATCAGGTACGTGTCGCTGAAGTTGACCGTCTCGGACGCGAACGCCGCCGGGGTCTGCGTCCACAGCGCCTTGCAGGCCGCGATCGTGTCGGTCAGCAACCGCCCGCGCAGGTCCCAGTCGAGGCCGGCCGCGTCGTACTCCTCACGCTGCCACCCGGTCCCGACGCCGAGTTCCAGGCGCCCGCCGCTGATCTGGTCGAGCGTCGCGGCGGTCTTGGCCAGCAGGGTCGCCCCGCGCAGCGGCGCGACCAGGATGCCGGTGGCCAGGCGGATGCGCGACGTGACGGCGGCCATGCCGGCGAGCAGCGTCAGCGGCTCGGACCACGGGGCTTCCGGCGGCGTGGGGAAGCGGCCCCAGACGTACTTGTCGGTGTTCGGGCCCATGACGACGTGGTCGACCAGGACGACGCGGTCGATGCCCGCGTCCTCGGCCGCACGCGCGACGTCCACGAAGCCGCGCCAGTCGCCGTCCGGCCAGGGGCCGAAGTTCGGCAGTCCGATGGACAGCTGCACGTCGTCTGTCATTCGTTTCTCCATTCGTTCGTTCGGAGACGGTGCCGGGACTTCGGCGCTCGGGTCGGCGTCAGCCCGCGGCGGGCGGGGTCTGGGGGATGCGTCCGGCGAGGGCGGCCTCCACGGCCTCGTCGCCGACCGTCGCGCGCGCCAGCTTCTCGAACGACGGTGCCGCCCGCAGCTCCTGGCCGCCGTCGACGGCGATGCTCTGGCCGGTCGTCCAGGACGCCTCGGGCCCCGCGAGGTACCGGACGGCCTCGGCGATGTCGCGCGGCGCGCCGATGCGCCCCAGGGGCTTGTTGGCGAGGTACGCCGCGATCAGCTCCTCGTTGCGGAAGATCCGGGCGTCCTCCTGCGACTTCACCAGCCCGGGGCGTACCGCGTTGACCCGCACGCCGAGCGGCGCCAGCTCGTCCGCGGCGACCCGTACCAGGGCTTCGAGCCCGGCCTTGCCCGACGCGTAGCCCGCGAGGTACGGCCACGACAGCTTGGCCGCGTTGGTCGAGATGAGCACGATCGAACCGCCGCCCGCCGCGGCGATGGGCGGGGTCGCGTACTTGATCGCCAGGAATCCGCTGACGGTGTTGCGCCGCAGGTCCTCGACGAACTGCTCGTCGTCCATGGCCAGCAGCGGTGCGACCTTGCCGCCGCCGACGGTGGCGACGCAGATGTCGAGGCGTCCGCCGTCGCGCGTGGCCAGGTCGACGGCCGCGCGCACGCCCTCGGTCGTGCACGAGTCGCCCGCGATGTACCTGACCTCGGCGCCTTCCGGCGCCACCGCGCGCAGCCGCTCGGCGGTCGCGGCCAACTCCGGCTCGCGCCGCGCGGTGAGGGTGACCGAGCATCCGTCGCGCAGCAGCCGCTCGGCGCTCGCCGACGCGATTCCGCCGCTGCCGCCCGTGACCAGGGCCATGCGGCTGGCCAGGGGACCGGCCGGGGGGACAGGAGTGGTCATGCTTCGGTCTCCGTTCTCAGCCGGTTGATCTGACGAGCCGTCAGTCCGCGAGACCGTTATACCGGAAAACATTCGAGCTGTAATCTTTCGGGCTCGCACGATAGGGTCCGGAGCCATGGACACACGGGGAGGCGGACGGCGCACCGGCGCCTCCGCGGGCGAGGGCGGGTCCGCGGTCGCGCGGCACGAAGCGCGGGAACCCGGGCGGGAAGCCGAGCGAGAAGCCGCGCCGGACCGCGCGGAGACGGAAGCGGGCGCGCGCCGCACCGTCCGAGGCGCCGCCGACATCGCCGGACTGCCCGGCCTCACCCCGCTCCTGTACGAGGCGACGGCCCGCCTCGACGCGCACTTCGCCTCCTGTGCCGCGGCCGTGGGGCTCACCGCGTCGCAGGCCAACGCCGTCTACGAACTCGCCGAACCGGCCGGCATGCGCGAGCTGGGCCGCCGCATGTGCTGCGAACCGCCCAACGTCACCTTCGTCGTGGACCGCCTCGAAGAACGGGGCCTGGTACGCCGCGGCCCACTGCCCGGCGACCGCCGCGCGAAGCAGGTGGAGCTGACCGAGGACGGCCGCGCCCTGCGCCGCGACCTGCTCGACCGCCTCGCCGTCGACCCCCCGCTGCGCGGCGGACTCGGCGACGACGAGCGCCGTACGCTCCGCACTCTGCTCGCCCGGGCCCTCGCCGACCCGGACCCGGCGTAGCCCGGCCGCGGCCCGGCAGCGCGGTCCCACGCCCTGCGCCCGTCGTGAGACAAAGTCGTGGATTGTGTCCTGCATCTGGCTCTCGCCGCCCCCCGACACTAACCTGACGGTCCATCAGGCACGGGGCGTCCGCAGGCTGCGGGCGTGGGATCCAGGAGACTACGCATGGCAGTTTTCGCGCTTCGCTTCGACTTCCGCAATCCGGCCTTTGCCGGGACCACCATGGGCGAGCGGTACGGAGCGGCGCTGGACATGGTCTCCTGGGCGGAAGAGCGCGGCTTCATGATGGTCGTGCTGTCCGAGCACCACGCGTCCGAGGACGGCTACCTGCCGCGCCCGCTGCCGATGGCCGCCGCGGTCGCCTCGCGCACCAAGAACATGATGGTCAACATCGCCGCGATCCCCGCGCCGCTGCACGACCCGCTGCACATGGCCGAGGAACTCGCCGTCGTGGACCTCATCAGCCAGGGCCGGGTGAGCGTCGTCCTCGCCAACGGCTACGCCGCGCACGAGTTCGACATGTTCGACCGCTCCCTCAAGGACCGGGCGAAGCTCACCACCGAGATGGTGCACACGCTGCGCGCCGCGTGGACCGGCGAGCCCTTCGAGTTCCGCGGCCGCACGGTCCGGGTGACCCCGACCCCGTTCCAGCCCGGCGGCCCCGCGATCGTGCTCGGCGGCAGCGTCGAAGCCGCCGCCCGCCGCGCGGCCCGCATCGCCGACGGCTTCATGCCGTCCAACCCGGGCCTGTGGGAGTTCTACCGCGACGAGAAGCTCAAGCTCGGCCAGGAGGACCCGGGCCCGTACTTCGGCGGCGACACCGGCTTCCTGCACCTGTCCAAGGACCCGGACGCGGACTGGGAGCGCATCGCCCCGTTCGCGATGCACGAGGTCAACGCCTACGGCGCGATGATGGCCGAGGCGGGCACCGCCGGGACCGACGCGGGCGGCTACGAGCCGGTCGGCAGCGCCGAGGAGCTGAAGAAGACCGGCCAGTACCGCGTCATCACGCCGGAGCAATACGTCGACGAGCTCAAGGCGATGGGCGATGCCGCGTTCGGCCTCTTCCACCCGATGATGGGCGGCATCCCGCCGCAGCTGGCCTGGGAGAGCCTCAAGCTCCTGGAGACGGACGTCATCCCCAACCTCTGACCGACACCGGTCCGGTGCCCCCGCCGCCACGGCTCATCCGGTGCTGGGGGCGCCGCCGATCATGTCCTTGAACCGGTCCCACGCCGTGCGTTTGCCCGGCGGGAACCGCTTCACCGCCTTGGCACGCTTGTGCGAGCCCGCCGGGTAGCGCCAGCGCGCCCAGGGCGAGTCGGGCTTGGCGAGCCGGAACGTCGAGACCATCGCGACGACCGGCACCAGCACGCCGATGAGCCCCGTCGCCACCTTGCCCTTGAAGATCGCGGCGAGGGCGAACACCAGGTTCATCAGCGCGACCACCGCCCCGACCGGTGCGCTCTCGCCCGGGCCGATGTCGAACGGGTTGGCGCCGAGCATCACCAGCAGCCCGACCCCGGCCGCGATCAGCACCGCGTCCACCGACTTTCGGCCCTCTGCGGACCAGTAGACGTCGTCCATGTGGAACCACAGCGCGTACTCGTCGAGCGTCAGGGCGGCCCCCGCGCCGAAGACCGCGGCGAGGACCGAGCGCGCGACGCCGCCAGGCTCGTACGCGAACTCCGCGGCGCCCGCGATCAGCATCAGGAAGATGCCGTACACCTGGTGGTGCACGTGCAGGCCGCCGGAGAACGTCACGTTGCGGAACGGGCCCTTGCCCGCCCGGATCATGCGGGTGATCATGCGCGTCAGCAGGAACGTGACGATGAACGCGATCAGCATCCAGCCGATGGCGCGGCGGATGGGCTCGGGCTGCTCCTCGGTGTCCGGTGGCGCGGTCGCCGCCCACCGGAACAGGTCATACGCGTCGTACGCCATGCCTCGCCTTGTCCGGAGTTTCCGATCGGGTGCGCTTCGTACATGATCGACCGTGCGAACCGTCCGGCCCGGGAACCCGGCGCCGAAACACGGTCGCGATGCGCGAAAGACCACCGAAGGACGCGCGAAAGACGACCGAAGGAGTTGCCGGGCATGTCCCTCCCCACCGCCTCGACCACCGTCGGCTACCCCGCGGGCGACGTCGCCGGCACGTCCCCGGTACTGGCCGTCCCGGTCCTGCCCGACGGCCGTTGGGCCGTCGTGGTGGCGGACACGCCCTTCCACCCGCTCGACCACACCTGGCCCGACCAGCCCGCCGACACCGGCACGCTGACCGTGGCCGGACGCGCGTACCCGGTCGTCGACTGCCAGACCGGGGGAGTGGGGCCGGACGGCGCGTTCGCGGTGGCAGGCGACATCCCGGTGCGGCGCGGCGACGAGTCGTGGGCCTGGCTCGTGCTGCACGTGGTCGACCCCGCCGAGGGCGTCGACCCCGCGTCGCTGGTCGGTGAGGAGGCCGTGCTCGCCGTCGACCCCGCCCGGCGGGCCGCGCTGAGCGCCGCGCACACCGCGTGCCACCTGATGGCCTTCGCCCTCAACGAGGCCCTGGCGGAGCGGTGGCGCAAGGAGGTCCGCACGGACGCCCTCGGACGGCCCGACTTCGACAACCTCGCGATGGACACGTCCCGCATCGGCGAATGGACGAGCCGCGACGACTACCGGATCGGCAAGTCGCTGCGCAAGAAAGGCTTCGGGAGCGAGGGCCTCGCCGACGACCTGGCCGCCGTCCAGGAGCGGGCCAACGCGACGCTCGCGGAGTGGGTCGCCTCGGGCGCGGCGGTACGCATCGAGGTCCCCGACACCGCCCTGACCGCCCGCCGCGTGTGGCACTGCGCGCTGCCGGACGGCGACGCGCACATCCCGTGCGGCGGAAGCCACGCGCACAGCCTCGCCGACCTCGCGTCGGTCGTCGTCGCGCTCGACCTGTCGGCGGACGGCACGGAGTTGACCGCGCGTACGACCGTCACCCCCGCGCCGTCCGCGTCCGGCATTTCCCCGACATAAGACCGCGGATTCCGGGAACCGGGGCCGACATGATCCGCGTTACTCTTGGGAGACCGTTCCTTTGCACTCCCATGACCTGGTGCCTTTGTGCCCGGACGTGGACCGGCTCCTGTCACCCATCGGAAGGCCGCCGCCGTGACCACCCTCGCCCTCGGGCCCTCGTGGCTCGATCCCGAGTACCTGATCTCGACGTTCGGCCTGATCGGCATCCTCACAATCGTCTTCGCCGAATCCGGCCTGCTCATCGGCTTCTTCCTGCCGGGTGACTCGCTGCTGTTCACCACCGGCCTGCTGGTGGCCGACGGCGAGTACCTGACGCAGCCGCTGTGGCTCATCTGCCTCCTGCTGGTCGTCGCGGCGGTCGTCGGCGACCAGGTCGGCTACCTGTTCGGACGCAAGGTCGGCCCCTCGCTGTTCAACCGGCCCGACTCACGCCTGTTCAAACAGGAGAACGTGGTCAAGGCGAACGAGTTCTTCGAGAAGTACGGCCCGCGCTCGATCATCCTGGCCCGCTTCGTGCCCATCGTGCGCACCTTCACGCCGATCATCGCGGGCGTCGCCGGCATGAAGTACCGAACGTTCGTCGTCTACAACGTCATCGGCGGCGTGCTCTGGGCCTGCGGCGTCACGGTACTGGGCTACTTCCTCGGCCAAATCGCGTTCGTGCGCGACAACATCGAGTTCATCCTCATCCTCATCGTCGCGCTGTCGGTCCTGCCGATCGTGATCGAGGTGCTGCGCGCCCGCGCGGCCAACCGGCGGGCCGCGGCCCGCGCGGAGGACGAGGAGGGCCACGACCGCGCGGACGCCGGCGGGCAGGGTGGCCGCGGGCGCCACGCGGCCTGAGCCGGACCCGAGTTCGGGCCCGGCGGGACCCCGGGCCCCCGGTCGCCCACGGCCGGGGGGCGGAGGCCGGGGCGAGCCCGAGCGCGAACCGCCCGCGGCGTTCGCACACCCGTCCGGACCGCCGTGCGTACGAACCGGGCCCGCGGCGGTAGCGTCTGCCCATGCGTCCTCACCTCGCCGCGCAGACCTCTCTGCCGCCCTTGTGGAGTCTCGACCGGGTGCCCGGCGCGTCGGTATGGCTGGCGCACACCGAAGACGGCGAACTGCTCGTGCTGGACGACGCGCTCAAGGTGCAGCGCACCGTTCCGCTCCCGAGTGAGTGGAAGGGCGGCCACGCGGTCGCGCCGGACCTGTCGTTCGTCGCCGCGTCCGGTCCCGACCGGGTGTGCGTCCTGGACATGACCGGCCGTCAGGTCTGGTCCCATCCGCACGCCGACTGGGAGTTCGAGGAATCCGGGTCGTGTGTGGTCACCACCGACGCGCGGGGAGTGTGGGCGGTGCTGCGCGCCGGCGACTCCGACCACTGCGTGCTGTTCGACGCGGCCGACGGGCAGGTGCTGCGTACCGCGCCGCTGCCCTCGCCGACCGTCGGCTCCGAGCTGCTGCCGCACCCCGACGGCATCCACGTGGGCATCGCGGCCGGGCACGGGGACGACGTGTACCGGGTGTTCCTCGTGGCGTCCGACGGCGTCGGTCCGGCCGTCGAGATCACTCCCGGCGATTCGCGGATCCTCATCGACATCCAACCGGGTTCGGGCCTGATGCTGACGACGCCGTACGGTCCGGGTCCGCTCGCCCTGCTGCGCTCGCCGGACGGCGGGATCGTCGCGGCCCGGCAACCCGACCCGCTGCTCCCCGGCGACGACGAACTGTTCGACTTCTACGCCGGGTTCCTGGGACCGGACCGGGTCCTCGCGGCCTCGTCCGAGCAGCGGCACGTCGTCTTCTCGGTGCCCGACCTGCGGCCGATCGCCGAAGTGGAGTACCCGGACGACGCCGAGCGGGCGTGGCTCGTGGTGCGCCACGACGGCACCTGGGTGACCGCCGACCCCGACTCGGGGCTGGTGCGGCTGTGGCACGCGGCGACTCCCGGCGTGTTCGGCCACCAGGGGTAAGTCGCTGTGCCCTGTGCTGCGATGGTCATGTCGTGTAACCAGCGTGACGAGCACGATCACCACCCGTCCGCCTCGGGTCCATCGGCGGCATGTTCTCCATGGGCACACACCTCGCCGTACGAGCGCGCCAACGTGTTCATCGTCTACAACAGCGTGGAGAACGCCCTCGTCGAGCCGTTCGCCGCACCGGCGCCGCGCCCCGAGCAC
>NZ_JBEZFP010000066.1:0-47300 GCF_040649515.1 Streptodolium elevatio | reverse complement strand
AAGATGCTGACCGGCGTGATGTACCCGTACGCCGGGAAGATCGAGGTCCGCGGCCGCATCGGCGCGCTGATCGAGGATGCCCCACGACTTCACCGGCACCGCCCGCGGCGAAGTATGGCGACAGTCGTTCACCATCAAGCAGTCCGACGGCACCACACCCGAAGACATCACCGGCCGCGCAGTCGCCTTCATCCTCCGCACCGGCGACACCATCCACGCCGACATACACAACAGCGGCGGCACCAACGGCAGCATGCAAATCACCGGCGCCCAAGGCCAGATCATCGTCACCGTCACGCCAGACGGCACCGCAGACATCAACGTTGCAGCCGCCTGGGCCCTCTGGCTCGACCACGGCACCCCAGACGCCGACGCCGTCACCTGGGGCAAGTTCTACGTCGACGAGGTGGCGATACCCGATGCCTGAAGCACAGGTCGTCGTCATCCGCGAAGACGTACCCGTCGTCGTCTCCGGCAAGGGCACCCAAGGACCAGCCGGGCCCCAAGGCGACCCCGGGCCCGCAGGAGCAACAGGCGCACAAGGCCCGCCCGGGGCAACCGGAGCACAAGGGGCAGCCGGAGCCACAGGCGCAACCGGACCCAAGGGCGACACGGGCGACCAAGGGCCCCAGGGCGAGACCGGGCCAGCCGGCGCCACGGGCGCGCAGGGGTCCCAAGGCGACCCGGGTCCACAAGGAGAACAGGGCGACCCAGGCCCGCAAGGCGACACCGGGCCGCAAGGCGAGCAAGGACCCGCAGGAGCCACCGGAGCTACAGGAGCCACCGGTGCCACTGGGGCGACCGGGCCCGCAGGACAGATGCCCTGGCTCGGCGTCTGGTCCGACGCAACCACCTACAGTGCAGGCCAGCTCGTACGGCACAACAACATGCTGTACGTCGCCAAGCGCACCAACCTCGACGTCACCCCGCCCGTCAGCCTCGCAGGCGCCTACTCGTTCCGAGCGCCCACTCAGCCGACCACCAGCGTCAACAACGAGGAAGGCGACCTCGAACTCGCCATCCAGTTCAGCGTCGACGTCCCCGGCACCATCTCCGAGTTCAAGTTCTGGAAGGGCTCCACAGCCAACGGCGGCACGCACGTCGGCAGGCTGTGGCGCGTCTCCGACACCACCAAGCTCGCGGAGCAGAACTTCGCCGGGGAAACCAGCAGCGGATGGCAGGCACAAGCCATCAGCTCTCCGCCTGCGGTCGCAGCAGGCGTCACCTACCTCGTGTCTGTCCGGCACCCGCAGGCCCGCTACGGCAACACCGCCGGGCTGTTCGCGCTCGGGCCCATCACCGTCGGCGCCATCACCGCGACGAACTGCCGGTTCGGCACCACCCCCGGCAACATGCCCGACCAGACCCCCGGCGGCGGATTCGCCGGCCTGTACTACGGCATCGACTTCACGTTCGTACCCGACGACGACGGCCTCGACGACTGGGACATCGTGCTGCGCGGCATCGCCATCTGAACGGAGGCGCCGTGACCACCCCCACCACGCCGGCACAACGCGCCCTCCAACGCGTACGCGACCGCCACCCCGCCGGTGACGACGGCAACTGCACCGAATGCGGGAAGGCATGGCCGTGCCCCACCCTCGAAGACGTCGACGGCGACCCACCCGACGACCTCGTCGCCACCGCCATCAACCGGGCCCGCACCGTGATCACCGCGGCCGAAGCGCAGAAGCCCGCCACCGTCGCCGAGTTCAAGCGGCTCCTACGCGACGCCATCGACCCACCGCCGCCACAACCGCCGCCCGTCGAACCACCGCCACCCAGCGAACCGCCGCCAGGCGGCACCGGGCCAGGCAAGGAACCCGCTGTACCCAGGCCCGTGCGATGACGTGGGCCACTGGCAGGCGCGCGCAGCTACCCGGCAACTGGTCCAGCGTGATCGTCCCGCGCATCCGGCGCAGAGACCGCGACCAATGCCAGGTATGCGGCAGCACCGAGCGGCCCGAAGTCGACCACATCGGCGACCCCCACTGCCACGAAGACCACAACCTCCAAATCCTCTGCCACCGATGTCACGCGCGGAAGACCGCCACGCAGTCGGCAGCAGCACGACCCAGCACACGCAGGCCGCCCGAGCGACACCCCGGCCTGCGCTGAACACCCATAAGCCCCGCGGCTGATCCCCGCGGTCAGGAAGCCCCCGACGACTCCAGACGTCGGGGGCTTCCGCATGTCTGGAGAACCCCATGAAGACCTGCGCACACTGCGCCCAACCGCACACCAGGGCGCGTGCGAAGTACTGCTCGCCACTCTGCAAAGCCCGCGCCTACAACAAGGCCCGCTCGGCAGACGGAAGGCTCCGCGACTACACCAGACGGCCCGAAGTGCAAGCCCGGTTCGAAGCTTGGAAGCAAGCGAACGCTGGCCGATACAAGGTGGAGCGCACATGCGTGGTGTGCGGTACCACGTGGATGACCAAGGGCAAGAACGCCAAGTACTGCACACGTGCGTGCCAAGACGCGGCAGGTGTGTGTACTTGGACACTCCGCAGGCGGGCGGAGGTGCGTGCACAGCGCGCTGCGCGGGGAACCACAGGGACTACCTGGACGAGCGGAGCCTGCTGGCATTGCGGTGCGCAGTTCGTCGCACGCAAGTCCAAGGACACAGCCAAGTGGTGTTCCAGACAGTGCATGTACCTCGGCAGGTGGTACCGCCGACGCGCCATGCTTCAAGCCGCGTATGTCGAAGACGTCAACCGCTTCGCGGTGTTCGATCGCGACGACTGGAACTGCTACCTGTGCGATGGGGCCATTGATCAAGATGCAGTCGTGCCTCACCCGCAAGCGGCAACGATCGATCACGTCGTTGCCCTGGCGGTAGGCGGAGAGCACAGCATGGCGAACGTGCGTGCGGCCCACTTCCTGTGCAATGCGATCAAGGGCGACCGTACGATCAAGGGCTTGCTGACCCGGCCTGACCTGCTGGCCAACCAGGGGGTGGGCGGGGTCTCCTGATGCCCCCAACCGGAAGACCTTGGAATGCTGCCGCTCCGGTCGGCTACGGGTCACATGGGTCGGGGTCCTGGCGGGGCTGGGTGGCTG
Organism: Streptodolium elevatio; assembly: GCF_040649515.1. Lineage (GTDB taxonomy): Bacteria > Actinomycetota > Actinomycetes > Streptomycetales > Streptomycetaceae > Yinghuangia > Yinghuangia elevatio. The sequence continues at coordinate 44,238 of NZ_JBEZFP010000066.1, read as the reverse complement.
CCTGTGGGCGTAGCGGCCGGCTGCTGGTGTGGCGGGGTGCCCAGGGTGCCCGTGGCGGCGTGAACTGGCTTGCCAAGTGAGGCAGTTGTAACGCCTTGACCTGCTCTTTCGCGGTAGAATGGGTGCATGGAGACAAGGTCGTGCGAGCGCTGCGGAGACGCCCTTGCGAGTCGCACGCGCGTGGATGCCCGGTTCTGCTCGGGGCGTTGCCGGGTCGCGGCGCTGCGGGCTCGGCGCGTGGCCGGCGCGTGTCCCGTCCCGTGTGAGCTGACGTCGAAGGACCGCTGGGTGCGGTACTCGCCGAGGAAGATCCCGCTGCAATCGGCCGGCCGCGAGGTGGCGTCGTCGACGGACCGGTCTACCTGGTCCTCCTTCGCGGAGGCGTCGACGTCGACCCGCGGTGTGGGCATGGGCTTCGTTCTGGACGGCGACGGGATCGTCTGCGTCGACCTGGACCACTGCCTGACCGGCGGCCAACTCGCCCCCTGGGCTGAGCGGATCGTCGCGGCCGCGGGCGCTACGTACATCGAGGTGTCTCCGTCGGGGACGGGCGTGCACATCTGGGGCCGTGCCGAGTTGGTGCACGGCCGGGTGGTGCACCTTCCTGGCGGCGGCAAGGCCGAGGTCTATCCGAACGGCCGCTACATCACTGTGACTTCCCGGCCGTTCGGCGACACGCCTTCGGTGCTGGGTGACCTCTCCGGACTGGTCGGAGAGCTGATCGCGTAGCGCCTCCCGACACGGGATGCGCTGCATCCCGACACGGGAGGTATCACCATGTCCGGCTATCCGACCGAGCCTGCCGCGGATTTGCGGCAAATGGCGAGTCAGCTCCGGCAGATGTTCGTGGCCCTGATGAACGAGGGGTTCACGGAGAAGCAGGCGCTGGTCATCATCGGCCAGTGCATCGCGGCTGGCACGGCCCAGGGCGGTGCATGATGCCCGGTCGCGGCCCGGCTCCGAAGGATCCGAAGAAGCGGGCGCGTACGAACGCGGACCCGATTCCGCAGACGGTGCTCCGGTTCGAGCATGCCGACCCGCCTCCACTGCCGGACGACTTGGCATGCCGGCCGATGGTGGTGCGCTGGTGGGACACGTGGGTGTCGTCGCCGCAGGCGGAGCACTTCTCGTCCACGGACTGGCTGTTCCTGGTGGATACGGCGTACATCGCGAAGGCGTTCTACGACGGCGACCTGAAGCAGGCCCCGGAGCTCAGGCTGCGGGTGGCGAAGCTCGGGGCGACGATGGAGGACCGCGCCCGGCTGCGGCTGGTGTTCGCGGAGGCGGACGAGAAGGACGCGAAGCGTCCGGCGGCTGCGCCCTCGAGGGAGCGGTACGCGGACCTGCGGGTCCTGCCTGGGGCCGGGGCTTCCGGTGCCGTGGCGGGGGCCTGAGTACCCCGGCGAGCTCCCCACCCTCGGCTGGCAGATCCTCGACTGGTTCGGCGAAATGCTCGCCGCTCCGGACCGGGCCTGGTTCGAGCCGCTGGTTCTGACGCGCGAGCAGGCGCAGTTCGTCCTGGACTTCTATGTGATCGACCCGCGGACCGGCCGCCGCCGGTACCGCCGCGGGGTGCTGTCACGGCCGAAGGGCTGGGGCAAGTCGCCGATCCTGGCGGCGATCGCATGCGCCGAGGCTCTGGCCCCGGTGGTTCCGGACGGGTGGGACGCGCACGGGGAGCCGGTGGGCCGGCCGTGGTCGGACCTGCGGACGCCGTGGGTGCAGATCGCCGCGGTCAGCGAGGACCAGACGAAGAACGCGTGGTCGCCGCTGCTGGACATGCTGCGCGAGGGCCCGGTGCTGGGTGCGTATCCGGGGCTGGAGCCGATGGAGACGTTCGTCGCGCTGCCGAAGGGCCGCATCGAACCGGTCACCTCGAGCGCGAGTTCGCGTGAGGGCAACCGGCCGGTCTTCGCGCTGCTGGACCAGACGGAGGAGTGGAAGCCGGGCAACGGCGGCGTGCGTCTCGCTGCGGTGATGCGCCGCAACCTGGGCAAGACGAACGGCACGTCGATCGAGGCGCCGAACGCGTACGTGCCGGGTGACGAGTCGGTGGCCGAATCGTCGGCGGAGTACTGGCTGCGGATCAAGGAAGGCCGGGCGAAGGACGACGGCCTGCTGTACGACCACCGGGAGTGGCCGGCGGAGACGGACATGTCCGACCGGGATTCGCTGATTGCCGGGTTGGCGGTGGCGTACGGGGATTCCGCGGCGCCGGCCGGCGGCTGGGTGGACTTGGAGCGGATCGCGGCGGAGGTGTGGGACCCGGCGACGGACCCGCAGGACGCGCGCCGCTACTACGGCAACCAGATCACGCACGCGTCGGATCAGTGGATCTCCCAGCCGGAGTGGTCGGGTTGCGCGAACGCGGCGAAGATCGTCGCGGACGGCGACGTGATCACGCTGGGGTTCGACGGGTCGCGGAAGCGGAACCGGGGCGTGACGGACGCGACGGCGCTGGTCGGCTGCCGCGTCTCGGACGGGCACCTGTTCGTCCTGGGCTGCTGGGAGCAGCCGGACGGCCCGGCGGGCGAGAACTGGTCGGTGCCGGTGCCGGAGGTGCTGGCCACGGTCGCTGAGGCGTTCGCCCGGTACCGCGTGGTCGGGTTCTTCGCGGACCCGGCGAAGTGGGAGGGCCACGTCGCCGACTGGGAAGCGCAGTGGGGCGCCGGCTTGACGGTGAAGGCCACCGTGAACCATCCGATCGAGTGGTGGATGACGGGCGGCCGGTCGATCCTCATCGTCCGCGCGCTGGAGAAGTTCCACAGCGCGGTCGTCGAACGAGAACTGACGCACGACGGGTCGTCGGTACTGGCCCGGCACGCGCTGAACGCTCGGCGGCGGACGTCGAAGAGTGGCCTGCAGATCGCCAAGGAGCATCCGGACTCGCCCCGCAAGATCGACGCGATCGTTGCGTCGGTCCTGGCGTGGCAGGCACGGCTGGATGCGGTCGCCAAGGGCGCCGCCGTACCGCAGGAACCCGCGATGGGCTGGACCTTCTGACGGATCGGGGGTGCGGCTGTGCTGGTTCCCGAACCCGGTTCGCCGGACTGGTGGCTGCTGCGACTCGGCAGGAAGCTCTACAACCGCCGCCCCGAGCTGGACCGCCGGTGGGACTGGTACACCGGGAACCACCCGCTGCCGCAGGCACCGGCGAAGGCTGTGCAGGCGTACCGCGACTTCCAGAAGAACGCCCGCACGAACTTCCTCGCCATGGTCGTCGACGCGTCCGTGAACCGCCTGAACGCGATCGGGATCACCGGCGCCGACGGCAAGCCGGACGACCAGGCGTGGTCGTGGTGGCAGCTCAACAAGATGGACTCGCGGCAGAAGACGCTCTACCGCACCGCGCTCGCTCTCGGCGTCGCCTACGTCATCGTCGGCGAGCACCCCGACAAGCCGGGGCAGCCGCTGATCTCGATCGAGCACCCGCGGGACTGCATCACCGAGCACGACCCGGCGACGGGCGAGGTCAAGTCGGCGCTGAAGGTCTGGTACGACGAGATCGAGCGCTTGGCGTGCGCCGATGTGTGGGTCAAGGGCGAGGGGCGTACCGAGTACCGCAGGGAGCAGGCCGGCCGCCGATTCGCGCTGTCGGCGAAGACGTGGGAGCCGGGTGTCCAGGTCAACGACGGTTTCGACCGGCCGCCGGTGCTGGCGTTCGAGTGCCGGCCCGAGTTGGGCGAGGAGCCGCAGCCGGAGTTCGCCCGCGGGATCGAGCCGCAGAACCGGATCAACCTCGGCGTGCTCAACCGCATGACGGTGGGCCGGATTTCGGCGCACCCGCAGCGGTGGGTGACCGGCCACCAGTTCGCGACGCGGACGGAGATGGTCACCGAGGTCGACTCGGAGACCGGGCTGCCGATCTCGGTGCCGAGGCAGATCCCGGACGGGAACCCGTTCATTCCGGACCCGGCGTCGACGTGGGCCTCGTCGAACCCTGATGCGAAGTTCGGGCAGTTCCCTCAAGCCGACATGCTCGGCTATCTGAAGGTCCACGACGCGGACATCCGCGACCTGCTGGTTCTCACTGCGACGCCGACGTACGTGGTCGCCGGGGACTTGGTGAACATCGCCACGGAGACGGTCGTCGCCCTGGACGAGCTGAACCAGGCGAAGGTCGGCGAGCACCAGACGAACTGGGGCGAGCAGGAAGAGGAGATGTTCGGCCTGTGCTCCGTGGTCGCCGGGGAGCCGCGGGACTTCACCGAGCACGAGGTCCGCTGGCAGAACTCGCGACACCTCAACCCTGCGGTGCTGGCGGATATGGCGACGAAACTGAAGGCGGTCGGGTACCCGCTGGAAGCGCTCGCGGAGAAGATCGGCGAGTCGCCGCAGAAGACGAAGCGGATCGTTGCCATGGCCGCCGGTGAGGCGATGTTGCGTGCAGGCGCCGAGCAGGCTGCGCGGCAGCCGACACCGCCTCCGAGGTCGACGCGTGAGGGCCGCGGGGAACAACTCGCGCTTGAGGTTGACGCGTGACGACACCGATCCAGCCGGTGCAGGTCACCGCTCAGGCGGCGTACGCGGCTGCGACAACGTCGCTGCGCCTGTCGCTGCTGTCGTTCGTCGCGTGGGCGTTCCGCGCGCGCGGCGCATGGAACCGGCCCGACATGCAGTGGTTCGCCGCGACGGTGGCCCCGGTGGTGATCGGTACGCAGCGGCAGATGGCCGTGCTCACCGACCAGTACATCGCCGAGTCGCTCGCCGAGCAGACCGGCCGCACCGTCGACCCGCTAGGGGTGGATCTTGCGGACGACCTGCGGGGCGTGCCCGAGGACGAGTTGTACGAGCGGCCGTACGTCCAGCTGTGGTCGAACCTCGGTCAGGGCGTGCCGTTCGAGGACGCTCTGGCCGGGGCGGACCGCCGCGCGGAAGTGCTCGCCGAGACCGACCTGCAGATGGCGCGGGTGCGGGCGGCACAGCAGGCGATCAGCGGGCAGCCGGGTGCTGCCGGGTGGCGGCGTGTGCTGCGCGGTGAGCGGGACTGCCTGCTGTGCCTGGTGGCTGCGACGCAGCGGTACCGGAAGCGGGAGCTCGCGGCGATCCATCCGGGTTGTGACTGCGAGGTGGAGCCGATCGCGGGCGACCGTGACCCGGGGCAGATCATCGACCCGGTGCTGCTCGAGCAGGTGCACACAGCGGTCGAGGCGGCGGGGTTCCGGCCCGACAGGGGCGCACGGAACCCGGACTACCGGCGGCTGATCGCGGTGCGGGAGCACGGCGAGATTGGCCCTCTTCTGACTTTGCAACGGCACGGGTTCACCGGGCCTGAGCATCTGGCGCGCGGCGACACGCCTACCGCCTGACCTTCCCTGCGGGCCGACACGGCCCGCGGACCACCCGACACGGGAGTTCATTCATGACTCGACCCAAGCCGTTCCGGCATGCCCCGGGTATCCCGGTCGGCTTCGTCAACGGCCGAGCGATCTTCCCGATCGCAGGCGGTTCCGGCGAAGGCGACACGCCTCCTGCCGCTACGCCGCCTCCCGCGGAACCGCCGAAGCCCGCACCCCCCGCCGAGGGGGCGACGCTCGCGGACCTGATCGCCGAGCGGGACAAGTGGAAGGCGCTGTCGAAGAAGCACGAGGCGGGCGAGAAGTCGAACGCTGACGCCGCAAAGGAACTCGCCGAGCTCAAGCGGCAGACGCAGTCCGAGTCGGAGCGTTCCGTCGCCGACGCGCGCGCGGAAGGCGAGAAGGCCGCCAGCGAGAAGTACCGGTCGGCGATCGCGCGACACGCACTGAACGCCGCCGCAGCAACCGAGCGAGTCGCGGTCCCCGAGGCCGTCATCGGCCGCCTCAATCTCGCCGACCTGGTCGGTGACGACGGCGAGGTCGACGAGGCGGCGCTGAAGGAACTCGTCGCCGGTTTCGCGCCGATCGAGCAGGCACCCCCGGAGCCGGACCCGCGCAGGCGGGTCGTGTCCGGGCAGGGCCCGCGCTCCAGCAGCAAGGACCGCGGCGGGTCGGTCGCGGCAGGCCGCGACCTGTACGCCGAGCGGCACCAGAAGAAGACCTAGAGAAAAGGAAGCAGGCATGGACCTCAGCCTGAGGACCGAGACCTGGGGTCAGGACGATCAGTCCTGGCTGGGGTCCCAGCACGGCACGGAAGCAGCGCGCACCATCACGCTCGACGTGTCCAAGTTCACCGCGAACACCCACTACCCGGATGGCTACTTCAAGTCCGGGCTGCCGCTCGGCAAGGTCACCGCGACGGGGCTGTACGGCCCGTACGGTGGCCGCGCGTCCGAGGTGCAGACCGTCACCATCACCGGCACCCCGACCGGCGGCACCTACACGCTCACCTTCGACGGCGAGACGACCGCGGCGATCGCGTTCAACGCGGCGGCGTCCGCGGTGCAGACCGCCCTCGAAGCACTCAGCAACGTGGTCCCCGGCGAGGTCGTGTGCGCCGGAGGCCCGCACCCGGGCACCGCAGTCACCGTGACGTTCGGCGGCCGGTACCTGGGGCAGAACGTGCCGCAGATGACCGCCGCGTCGGGTTCGCTGACCGGCGGCACCTCGCCGACCGTCACCGTCACCACGACCACCGCGGGCGGCTCGTCCGCGAGCGACGGCACGGAGAACCTGGCCGGGTTCCTGTTCTGCGCGGTCGCCGCGCCGACGTCGAACTCGTCCAACACCAAGATCCCCGCGGCCATGCTCGACCACGGCAAGGTCATCGCCGCCAAGCTTCCCATCGCTGTTGACGCCGCCGGTCAGGCGTACGTCAACGGCCGTATCCAGTTCAGCTGAAAGGGGTGTGACAACAGATGTTCCTCAACACCGAGTTCATCACCCCGGCGGAACTGACCGGGTACTCGCGCGAGGCCCTGCGGGACCTGGAGATCAACCGGCTGACCCTGTCGCAGTACCTGCCGTCGGTGCAGGTCGACGACCTCATGTACCGCTTCTCCCGCGGCGGCGGCAGCCTCCTCGAGGCTGCGCCGTACCAGGCGTACGACGCCGAGGCGTCCATCGCCGGACGTGAAGGCGTCATGCGGGTGACCGGCGAACTGCCGCCGATCAAGCGGAAGATCCGGCTCGGCGAGTACGAGCGGCTGCGTCAGCGGCACGCCACCAACAGCGACATGACCGACGCGCTGATGACCGACGCGGAGACCATCACCCGGCAGATCGCCGTCCGGGTGGAGAAGGCCCGCGCCGACGCCCTGGTCACCGGTCAGGTCGTCATCAACGAGAACGAGATGCAGGCGACCGTCAACTTCGGCCGCACCAACAGCCACTCGGTCACGGCCGGCACCGCCTGGTCCAACCCCGCGGCGACGATCATCACCGACCTGCTCGCGTGGCGTCGCACCTACATCAACACCAACGGCGAGCGTCCCGGCGTCATCCTGACGTCGGAACTGGTCCTCAGCTACATGCTGCTCAACGCGGAGATCCGCACCCTGGCCAGCTCGCTCGCCGGAACTCCGTCGATCGTTTCCGAGGACACCCTCGGCGCGGTGCTGCGCGTGTACGGCCTGCCTCCGGTGCGCACCTACGACGCGCAGTACAAGTCGGGCGGCGTCGCGACCCGGTTCATCCCCGAGGACAAGCTCCTCTACCTGCCGTCGGACCCGTCCGAGCTCGGCGGGACGTTCTGGGGCACCACCGTCGAGGCGCTGGACGGCGGCTACTCGCTGGAGTCCGGCGAGGAGGCCGGCATCGTCTCCGGCGTGTACCGCGTCGAGGAGTCGCCGGCGCTGTGGACGAAGGCCGCGGCGATCGTCCTTCCTGTGCTCGCTAACCCGGACCTGACGTTCGTCGCGGACGTCATCCCGTAGGAGGTTTGGCATGGGCAGGCGACTGCGCACCCACGTGCACGTCCACGACGCCGACGGCCGGACCCACGTGTTCGGCCCCGACGACGACGTGCCGGACTGGGCGGCGGAGCGGATCGGCAACCCGAAGGCATGGGCGGACGACGCCCCGGCCGACGGGCCGGAACCGGACGCGGACGACACCGACGAGAACAGCGAGCCGCCCCGTTCCGGACCCGGGTCGGGTGAGGCGTCGTGGGCGGCATACGCCGCCGCGCGCGGCATCGAGGTGCCCGACGGGGCGTCGCGCAAGGACATCATCGCCGCGGTCGACGCGGCCAACGCCGAGCAGTAGGGGGCGTGGTGGCCGCGTTCGCGACGATCGAGGACTACACGGCGCGGACCGCCACCACCGTCTCCGGGGCGGAGGCCGCGCAGATCCAGGCGTACCTGGCGGACGCCTCGGCGATCATCCGCTCCCGGATGCCGACCGGGTTCACCCCGGACGGGGACATGGCCAAGGCGATTGCCGTGGCCATCGTCCGCCGCGTCAAGGTCAACCCGGGCGGCTACCGGTCGCGGACCCTCGGCGAGTACTCGGAGACGCTAGGCGAGGCCGGCGGGCTGTACATCACCGATGGCGAGGTCGCCGCGCTGCTCGGCGGTTCGGACGGCAGCGGAGACCAGGCGTTCTCGCTGATCTCCGAGACCGGCCCGGCGTGGGTCTCGCCGTACGAGGGGTGCTGGTGATTCCCGACGGGATGCTGCCGCACACCGTGGTGAAGCGGCGGCCGACGGTGGCGGAGGACGCCCACGGCAACGACGCCCTGACGTACCCCAGTTCGGGTCCGTCAGCCCGGGCGTGGCTGCAACAGCGGTCGACAACCGAGGTCGTGGGCGGCCGGGAGACGGTGGCCACCCAGTGGTGGATGTACACCAACGACCCGGACTGGCAGCCGCGCGACCGACTCACCTGGAATGCGCAGTCGTTCGACGTCGACGGCCATCCGAAGCCGGTCTACAGCCCGGACGGTCTGCATCACCTGGAAGTGCCTCTTCGCCGGGTCACCGGCTGACCTCGAGGAGGTGGCCCGGTGGCTGCTCGGCTGACGCTCTACAACTCGGGAATCCAGCGGCTGCTGCAGTCTCCGCAGATGGAGGCCGGCGTCCGGGTACACGCTGAGCGGCTGAAGCGTGTGGCGGAGTCGGTGTCTCCGGTGGGTTCGCCGCCGGAGGACGAGCACCCGGGCCTGTATCAGCGCTCGTGGAAGATCGACACGGGCCGGTGGCGGGTGCTGTCGCCGCGGTACGGGCCGCACCCGATCGTGGAGATCACCGTCTACAACGATGCTCCGCACGCTCTCGCGCTGGAGTTCGGCACGAAGCACATGGCGGCGCAGCACGTGGCGCAGAAGGCGATCGACGCGGCGAGGCTCGCGTGAGGACGCGCGCGCCGGTCGACGCCGAGTCTGTTGTCATCGCCGCGCTGAAGTCGGTCCTGGCGCTGGGCCCGACCGGCCGGGTCGCCGCTCGGACTCCGGACAACCTGGAGTCCTACGCCAGGTTCGTGCAGGTGCAGCGGGCGGGCGGCCCGTCGGACCGGTTCGCGTCGTACCCGGTGATGTACGTGGCGTCGTTCGCGCCGTCGTACGACGCGGCGGCCGCGCTGGCGGTGGACGTCGACGACGCGTTCATGCACGCGCTGCCCGGCACGGTGATCGCGGGCGGCCGGATCCAGGACGTCGAGGGCCGGTCGGGTCCGTCGCCGCTGGACTACGAGAACCCGCTGGTCGTCAGGTTCCAGGCGGTCTACTCGCTGGCCGTGTGCCCGGTCGGCTGAGCCCCCTCTTTCTCTTCTTTCCTTCCAGCTCCCGCAGGGGGCTTAGTACGCATGGAGTGACAGTGACCGACACCCGGAACGTGGACTTCGCCTTCAGGGCGACCGACTTCCTCGGCTTCGTCGCGCCGATGGAGACGGCCAAGCCGACCGACATGACTCCGCTCACCGCACCGTGGGTGTGCCTGGGCTGGCTGGCGAAGACCGGCGGCCAGTTCGAGTCGACGGAAGAGCGCGTCGAACTGGAGGCGGCGGGCGAGGTGGACCCGATCGCGTCGTCGATCATCAAGGTCACGCGCCCGGTCAAGTTCTCGGCGGACGAGGCGATGAGCCCTCTGATCCGTGCGCTGCTGGACAACGTCGCACTGTCGGACGTGGCGCCGGGCGTTGACGGGATCGCCGCGTACGACCTGCCGAGCCAGCCGCGCCGGCGCCGGTACGCGTGGATTTTCGCCGCGATCGAGGCCGGCGGCAAGGCGATGTGGCGGTACATGCCGGCCGGTGAGGTGACGGGCCGCGCGGGCGACAACAACGGCACGGACGCGTACACGGTGCCGGAGTTCACGGTGACCGGCTTCAAGAGCCCGACGGGTATGTCGGCGCTGTCGCACCTGCTCGACTACGGCACTGCGGACCTCGGCGCGTTCTTCTCCTCGGAGCAGCAGCAGGTCGCGATCACCGGCACCCCGACGGGCGGGACGTTCACGTTGACGTTCGACGGCGAGACGACGAGTGGCATCGCGTACAACGCGACCGCGGCGAACGTGAAGACGGCGCTGGAGGCGCTGCCGAACGTCGAGGCTGGCGACATCACCGCGACGGGCGGCGCGCTGCCCGGCACCCCGGTCGTCGTCACTTTCGGCGGGTCGCTGTCCGGGACCAACGTCGCGCAGATGACGGGCTCTGCCGCGTCGCTGACCGGCGGCACCACCCCGGCCGTGGTCGTGACCACGACCGCTGGGGGCGCCGTCTCGATGCTCGACTGATCCCTCTGATCCGGTGGGCGGGCCGCCTCCTTGCGCGGACCCGGCCCGTCCACCGCCCCATCCAAGGTCCGCGCGCGCACGGAAGGGTCCGCGCATGGAAGCGATCGAAGGCAAGGTCGTCAATCGGGGTGACGAGGACGACGGGATCCTCGACCTCGACGAGTGGCTGCGCGAAGTAGCCGACGAGGACAGCGAGGATGGCGATCCGACTCCTGCGCCGTACACGTTCATCGTCGGCGGTCGGATGTACACGATGAACCCGGCGGACGACTTCGACTGGCAGGAGACGGCGCGGCTGATCTCCAGCAACGACACGCAGTTGTTCGTCCAGTTGCTGCTCGGCGACGAGGAGTACGAGGAGTTCTGCAAGAACAAGCTGCCGAACAAGGCGATCAAGAAGATCACCGATGAGTGGCAGGCGCACTACGGGCTGACAGTCCCGGAATCGCGAGCCTCGCGGCGCAGCTCGGAGCGCACCGCGAGGCGATCGAAGCCGACTTCCAAGCGACGTACCAAGTAGACGCACGGGACGTCCTGTTGCGCCGTGGCGGTACGTCGCGGCTGACGTGGCGCCGGTTCCGGAACTTCCTGAACCGGCTTCCCGCGAACTCGCACTACCAGACGGCGTTGCGGAACAGCCTGACCGAGAAGCAGATCCAGGAGCTGTCGGTCGGCCATGATCCGGCGACGGAATCGTGGTCGCGGCTGGAGCACTTGGCCGCCGGGCTGGACGAGCGGCTCCAGCAGCTGCTGATTGCCGTGCTGTCCGCGCTGGGCGTTGAGCCGCCGCAGTTCCGGCCGATCTATCGGCCGGGCGTGCCCATATCGGACGGCGACCGCCCGGAGACGCTCGAGGAACGCGACGAGCGGCGTGCCGCACTGCGGGCCAAGTGGGACGCGACAACGACTACTTCGCCGTAGGACGCCTGATCTCGAGGGGGTGCCTGTGCCTGGTCCTCTCATTCCGATCGGCGGCGTCGGCATCGACGTCATCCCGAACGCGACGGGCATCTACGCCCGCCTTGCGGCGCAGATGCTGCCTGACGCGGAACGGGTCGGCCGTGATGCGGGTCGGATCATCGGCGAGCGGATTCGGGACGGTATCTCTGGCGCGATCCCGCACGCCATTCAGGCGTCTTCGGGCGCCACTATGGCGTCGGCGACCCAGCAGGGCAATCGGGCCGGTGGGGCGTTCGGGCAGGCGATGCGGCGCCGCCTTGAGGCGGCGCTGCGGTCGCTCCCGAACATCCGCATCGACGCGTCTACTTCCGAGGCGGACGCGGACATTCAGGCGCTGCGGGTGCGTCTGGAGTCGCTGACGACCCAGCGGATCGGCATCGACATCGATGCCGCCGCGGCCCGGGCTGAGGCCGCGGACATCGAGGAGCAGCTGCGTCGTCTCGGCGCAGCACATCCGAACGTGCAGGTCCGGGTGGACACGGCGGCCGCGCGCGCCGCGCTCGCCGAGTTTCAGGCGGAGGTTGAGCGGCTGTCGCGGACGTCGGCGTCGCCGCGGATCGAAGTCGACGGCGGCTTCGCGCAGCGGCTGCGTGCGGCGGTGGAGGCCGCGCAGCAGCAGCTGCCGGTCATCAACATCGACGCGTCTACGAGTACGGCAGCCGCGCAGGTGCAGGCGCTTCGCGGCCAGTTGGAGTCACTGCGTACGGTGCGGGTCGGCATCGACCTGGACGCGGCGACCGCGCTGGCTCGGATCAGCGAGATCCAGCGCAGGCTGGACCAGATCGCCGCGGGCGACGCGACCGCCGATGTGCGCGTGGACGCTGCTGCGGCGTCGGCGACGCTCGCGACGATCCAGGCGCAGGTGGATGCGCTGGACGGCGACACGGCACGGATCGACGTGGACGTGTCGGCTGCTGCGGCCGGCCTGGTGCGCCTGACGACGCTCGCCGCCTCGGTCGGCCCTGCCCTGGTGCCCGCGTTCGCGGGCGCGGCTTTCGGCGTGGGCGCGTTCGTGTCGGTGCTGTCCGCGGCGACGGCCGGGATCGGTGCGTTTGCTGCGGCGGCGGCGCCGGGGCTGATCGATGTGGGCCAGGCCGTGATGGCGACGACCGCCGCCGAGGAGGCCCTCGCCGCGGCCACGGACAAGACGGCGCGCGGGAGTGCGTCGCAGGCGATCGCGGCGCAGCAGCAGGCGCTGTCGATGCAGGGCGCGCAGGCGTCCCTGGCGAACGCGTACCGGTCGTCGTCGCAGCAGATCGCGGATGCGCAGGAGCGTGTGCAGGACGCGGTGCAGCGTGTCGGTGATGCGCAGGAGCGTGTCGCGGACGCGGAGCGCGCGGTCGCGGACGCGCGGGTGCAGGCGGCACAGCGGATGGACGCGGCGCTGGACCGGATCACGGATGCGGAGCGGTCGCGTACGGACGCGGTCCAGGATGCGGTGCGCGCCGAACTGGCTTTGGTGGATGCGCGGCGGGCGGCGCAGCAGCAGCTGGAGGACTTCGCCGCGCGCGCCGAGAGCGGCGCGATTGCGGAGCGGCGCGCGATTCAGCAGGAGAAAGACGCCCGCAAGACCCTTGACGCGGTTAAGAAGTCCGGGGCGAAGGCCGACTCCGACGCGGCGATCGAAGCGCAACTCGCGTACGACGAAGCGGTCCTGCGGCTGAAGGACGTCCGCAGGGAGAACGCGAGGAACGCGGTCGAGAAGGCGGCGGCGGACAAGGCCGGTGTCGACGGCAGTAAGCAGGTGCTCGGCGCCGAGCGGGCCCTTGCGGACGCCAAGCAGCGGTCGGTCGACGCAACCAAGGCGGTCACGGACGCGCAGGACGAGGCCCGCCGTACGCAGGTCGAGGGCGCTCGCGCGATCGAGAAGGCGGAGAGGTCCGTCCTGACGGCGCAGCGCGACGTCGTCAAGGCGCGCGACCAGGTCGCGGACGCGGAGCAGGCGGTCGCCCGGGCGCGGGTGCAGGGCGCGGAGCAGGTGGCGTCGGCTCAGCGGACGGTCGCGGCCGCGCAACTCGCAGCATCCGCTGCGGCGGTGCAGTCGACCGAGGCGATGACCGCGGCGAACACGGCGCTGGACAAGCAGAAGCGCGCGCTGGCGGATTTGTCGCCGGAGCAGCGCGGCGTGTACGACGCCGTCATCAGGCTCAAGGAGGGCTTCAAGGCGTGGGGCGACAGCTTGTCGCCCGCGACGATGCCGCTCCTGACCCGCGCGATCAACGGGCTGACGAACCTGCTGCCGTCGCTGACGCCGCTGGTGCTCGGTGCGGCCGAGGGCTTCCGGCGGCTCGCCGACCGGGCGCGTGACTCGTTCGAGGACCCGTTCTGGGACCGCTTCAAGGCGAACCTGGTCGAGAACCTGCCGCGCGCGGTCGAGTCGATGGGCGTCGTCTTCGGCAACGTGTTCGCCGGCATGGCCGGGATCATCAACGCCTTCCTGCCGCAGACGGACCAGATCGCCGACTCGATGGAAGGCGCGACCGCGTCCTTCCGCGAGTGGGGCCAGGGCCTCGAAACGTCCGAGGGCTTCGCCAGCTTCCGCGAGTTCCTGGCGGAGGACTGGCCGGGCGTCCGCGAGACGTTCGCCGACGTCGGCGGGGCGCTGTGGCAGATCACGAAGGCTCTTGCGGAGATCTCACCGTCGGCGGTCCTGATCTTGCAGGGCGTGGCTACGGCGATCGAGAACACACCCGTGTGGATCCTGCAGACTCTCATCGACCTGTTCTTCGCGTACAGGGTCGCGGTGTTTGCCATGACCGCTGTGACGTGGCTCTACCTCGGCGCGATGAAGGTCTACACGGTGGCGACGGCGCTGGCGACGGCGTCGACGTGGTCGTTGTCGACGGCGCTGCGGGTGCTGAGTAGCGCGAACTTCATCCTCTTCCTGCTGACGATCATCGGCACTTTCACGCTGCTGATGATCCAGTCGGAGGGCTTCCGCAACAAGGTCATCGGGGTCTTCAAGGAGATCGGCAGCTGGGCAGTCTGGCTGTACGACGAGGCGATCAAGCCTGCTTTCGACGGGATCTCTGCCGCCGCGGTGTGGCTGTACGACAAGGGCATCAAGCCAGCGTTCGACGCCACGTGGGGGGCGCTGAAGCGGGTCGGCGACGCTGCGGTCTGGCTATGGGACAACGCGATCAGGCCGACATGGGAGGCCATCTCGCTGGCCTCACGCATCCTGGCCGCGGTCATCGCCACGGCGCTGATTGCGCCGATCGTCATCGCGTTCAACATCCTGTCGCCGATCGTGCTGGGCCTGTGGGAGCACGCGTTCAAGCCCGCGTTCGAGGGCATCGGCGCGGCTGCGACGTGGCTGTGGGACAACGTCCTGAAGCCGGTCATCGGCGCCGTGGTGGACGCCATCCGAGGCTGGGGCATCATCGCAACCTGGCTGTGGGAAGAGGCTGTTCAGCCTGCCTTCGACGGGATCGGAGACGGCCTCGGCTGGCTGTGGGACAACGTCATCAATCCCGTGGTCGGCGCGATCGGCGACTCCCTCAAGGGCTGGGGCCTGATCGCCCAGTGGCTGTGGAACGAGGCGGTCAAGCCGAGCTTCGACGCCATCGCCAGGGGCGCGACCTGGTTGTGGGAGAACGGCATCAAGCCGCCGTTCGACCTGGCCAAGGCGGGCTTCAGGCAGCTCGGCGAGTGGGCGCAGAAGCTCCACGACGAGTGGATCAAGCCCTGGTTCGACAAGATCAGCAACACCACGGGCGCCTTCACCGGCGGCATCGTCGCAGCCTTTTCGGTGGCGAAGACGATGATCGGCATTGTGTGGGACGGCATCAAGTCCGTCCTCGCCAAGCCGATCAACTGGGTCATCGGCGTCGTCTACACCGACGGCATCAAGCGGGTCTGGGACAAGGTCGCGGACATCGTCAAGTTGCCGCACATGCCTGAGGTCAAGGGCATCCCCGAGTACGCGACGGGCGGCATCTACCCCGGCTACACGCCGGGGCGTGACATCGGCCTGGCCGCGGTCTCCGGCGGCGAGGCGATCATGCGGCCGGAGTGGACGCGCGCGGTCGGAGCCGACTACGTCCACGGCGCCAACCGGGCCGCAGCGGCGGGCGGGGTCTCCGGCGCCCGGCAGTACGTGGAGGCGAAGGGCCTGCCGTACGCGGGTGCTTTCGCCCTCGGCGGGATCATCGACAGCGCCGTGGACTGGACGAAGGACTTGGTCCAGGGGGCGGCGGCGAAGACCGCCGAGATCGCCTTGCGGCCGGTCAAGGCTGTGATCAACGCGGCGCCGGACAGCCCGGAGTGGCTGAAGGTCGTCAAGAAGATCCCGCTCGCGCTGATCGACGGGATGCTCGACAAGATCCGCGGCGAGGACGCCAAGGTGCTCGGCGGGCCCGTCGTGCAGAAGGCACTGGAGTGGGCGCGCGGCGAGGCCGGCAAGCCCTACCAGTGGGGCGGCGGCGGCAACCCCTCGTGGGACTGCTCGGGATTCATGGCCGGTATTCAGTCGGTCATCCTCGGCCAGAAGCCGAGGCGCCTGTACACGACCTTCGATTTCTCCGGGAGTTCGGCGCCCCCGGGGTGGAAGAAGGACTTGGACGCGCCCTTCCGTGTCGGTGTCAGCAACATCGGTGTGGGCCACATGGCGGGCACGCTCGCCGGCGTCAACGTGGAGTCCCGGGGCGGTGACGGGGTCGTCGTCGGCCCCAGTGCTCGCGGTGCGGACAACACGATGTTCGCCGAGCGGTACGGCTTCTCGCCGTCGAACTCCGGGCTGGGGCAGTTCGCTCCGACGGGGGCGCTGGCGGACTGGATCGCGCAGGCGCTCCGGGCGACGGGCACGCCTCCGCCGGGTTCGCTGGACCAGTGGATGCGCGGCATGGCGACACTCGTCGGGCGGGAGTCCGGCGGCAACGTCTTCGCCGTCAACAACTGGGATTCGAACGCTGTGGCGGGCAACTCGTCGCGCGGTCTTGCGCAGGTGGTGCCGACGACCTTCAACGCGTTCCACCAGATCGGAACCAGCTGGGACATTTTCGACCCGGTCGCGAACTTGGCCGCGTCGATCAACTGGATCAAGTACAAGTACGGCGGCATCGGCAACGTCCAGCAGGCCGACCCGTCGAAGGACCCGAAGGGCTACGCGCTCGGCGGGATCGTGCCGCTGCGGGCGTACGACTCGGGCGGTCCGCTGCCTCCCGGCCTGACCCTCGCCTACAACGGCACCGGGCGGACGGAGCAGACGTACACGGCCGAGGTCAACAGGGCGTTGCTGACGCTGGCGGCGCGCGGCGCGGCCGACCCGGCTGCGGGCGGCGGTTCGCGTCCGGCGGCCGGCCCGGCGCTGGTGGTGGAGACGTGGAACCAGTACGGCGGGCCGACTGCGCGCCAGACGGCGGAGGAAGTGCGGGCCCTGGGTACGGCGAGAGGCCCGAGGAGGTGACGGCGTGGCCGGTGAACTGATCACCGAGGACAACCAGGTGCAGTTCGGGAATCTCCTGATGGGTCCGGGCACCGGCTACGTCATCCGCCGTGACGGCATCGAGGGCTGGGAGGATCTCCCGGGCTTTGATGCGACGGATGTGCTGCGGCCGGGGTCGGACGGTGCGTGGCAGGGCGACCGGTACGTCGGTACCCGGGTGGTCACGGTGCACGTGAGCATCCACCCGGACAACGACCCGGCCGGCCGCTCCGGCGAGCAACTGTTGCGCGCCCTGCAGTTGGCGACGCGGGTGCATCTGCCGGAGCAGGAGCTGACGGTGCGGATGCGCGGCCAGTCGCTGGTGTGCTGGGCGCGGATCAACCAGCGGATCACCGAGGCGCTGTCGACGACGTGGATGGTGCTGGGCGAGGTCGGCCTGCCGCTGCAGTTCCTGGCGACGGACCCGCGCCGTTACTCGGTGTTGGAGGAGTCGCGGATGTCGGGTCCGCCGATCCGGTCGGCTGGTCTGCAGTACGCGGCGGTGGGCGGGATCGACCGGATCGACTATGTCGCGGTGGGTGGTGTGGACCGCTTCGACTGGGGCGTGGACGGTTCGGGCGGCGACATCGTCGCGACGAACTCCGGGACCGAGTCGACTGCTCCGGTGGTGACGTTCTACGGTCCGTGCGCCACGCCGTCGGTGCTGCTGCGGCATGACGAGATCGACGACATGGTCCTCGAGTACGACCTCGCGTTGGTGACCGGGGAGACGCTGACGGTCGACGCGCGGCTGGGCTCGGTGATGCTCAACGGCTCGTCGGACCGCGCGTACCGGGTGACTGCGAAGTCGGCGCTGCTGGAGGAGTTCCTTCTGCCGCCGGGCGATTCGCTGCTGAGCTTCCTGCCGCAGTCGGGTGAGGACCCGGCGGCGATGTCCGTGGCGTGGCGCTCCGCCTACCTGTAACCCCCTGACCAATTCCCGCCCTGCTCGGGCGATTTCGGCATGCCCCGAGGAGGACTCTCATGACTGTGCGCCCGATTTGGGCCCTGCCGATCACGGTGTCGGACGGCCAGACGCGCGAGGACACGCGGCTGGGCGAGGGCATGCTGATGACCCCGGACACCCCGATCAAGTCCCTGTCCGGGATCCGGCCGGGAACGTCGTCCGGCACACAGCCGTTCGACCTGCAATCCGTGTCGGCGATGGTCTGCAAGATCACCCCCGGGCTGGCTTTCATCCAGGGCACCGCCGCGCAGGGCGGCTACAAGGTCTACTCCGACGCCGACAAGAACCTCACCTTCGACCCCGGGCACGCGACCAATCCCAGGATCGACCTGGTGATCCTGCGCGTGTACGACAACTTCAACGACAGCTCGGGCGAGACCAAAGCCGACATCGAGATCGTCAAGGGCACCGCGGCGTCCTCGCCTGTCGCCCCGGCCTTGCCGTCGGCGACGTCGATCCCGCTCTGGACGGTCCGCGTCAACGCGAACGTCAGCGCGGGCAACGGCGGCATCAACAGCAACCCGGGCTGGACCGCAGCGAGGACAGACTCGCGCTGGTACACGGTCGCGTCGGGCGGGATCCTCCCCGCGGGCGGGTCCTGGCTGGGCACGTACCCGGGGCAGTACCGCGACGACGGCACCGGACTCCAGCGGTGGAACGGGGCGGCGTGGAAGTACCCCGGGCCGCTCGGCTACCTGGACTCCCGCAACAGCGAGCTGGTGACGGCGGACAAGTCCGGCGGGCCGTGGCTGGTGACGGAGTTGGGCGGGATGACGCGGGTGTGGTCGTCGGCGCGCCGCTACCAGATCACCCTGCACGCGACGCTGATGTGCTGGTCGGGCAGCGCGAATGCGGCGTATCTGGAGCTGCGGTACAAGACCGGCTCGTCGATCCCCAACGACCAGAACACGAGTTCGTCCACGCTGCTGCGCCGCCGCAAGGCCGGTTTCCCCGGGTTCCAGTACGCGACGCCGTGCAGCCTCGACTACATCTTCGCGCCGAGCGTCACCGAGACGGGCACGATCGGGATGTTCTGGACGCACGAGGGGACCGGAACCTCCCGTATCGAGCGCGGCATGGACATCATCATCCACGACATCGGGCCCCAGTAGATGGGGATCTACCGGGTCGAGTTCGCGGACCTGCTCACGGACACGACGCTGTACCGCACGGAGGTCGACGGCCTCAGGTTCGGGCGGCGGATCGCGGACAGCGAGGTCATCTCCGGGTCGGTCACCGTCACCGAGCGGAACGCCGCGCAGTTGCGGGAACTGCTGGCGAAGAAGACCGCGGTGTACGTGTACGAGGGCAAGGATCTGCAGGTCGGGGGAATCGTCTGGGATCCGACGGCGGCGTGGGACGAACACTCCGCTGAGCAGTGGCAGTTCTCGGCGGCCACCTTCGAGTCGTACCTGAACCAGGTCGTGATCTCCGAGGACATCCCTCCGGCGGACGACGTCGACCAGCTCGACATCGCGCGGGTCCTGGTGCAGCACATGCAGTCCGACCCGTCCGCGCACATCGGCATCCAACTCGACCCCCTGGTGTCCGGGGTGCTGCGGGACCGCACCCAGTACCTCGCCTCGGCGAACCTGTCCTACGGCGAAGCGCTGACGAACCTCGGCAACGTCCAGGGCGGCTTCGAGTGGACGATCGACGTGTGGATCGACCCGTCGTCGGGTGAGCGCATCAAGTACATGCGGTTCGGCTACCCGCGCCTCGGGTCCGCGTCTGCGGTCCACGTCATCGAGCGGTCCTCGATCAAATCCTGGCGTGAGAAGACGGTTCAGTTCGGCACCCGGTACCGGGCGCGCGGCGGCACCCCGCAAGGCGCAGGCACCGGCGAGCAGCAGCCGATCATGTCCGACGTGTACGCCGCCACCGGGCTCCTCGACGGCGGCTGGCCGCGCATCGACGTCGTCACCGACTACTCGACGGTGACCAGCATCGACACCCTGAACTCGCACGCTGAAAGGGATCTCGCCAACGCGCTCGCGGCCACGGCGATCCCCGAGATCAGCGTCAACCTGGAGCAGGTCCGCATCACCCCGCAGGCCATCGGCGAAACCGTCCGCGTCCGCAACAGGACGCTCCTGCGCGGCGCCACCGACCTGCAGTACCGGCTGGCCGGGATCGTCGTGACCGCGGGACAACGCGGCACCGCAGGCAGCGCCACCCTGACGCTGGAGGCCCTGTAGATGCCCCAGTACACGGACACCATCAACGACCAGATCGCCCGCCTTGAGCGGCAGGTCCGGGACCTGACGACGCAGGTCGCATCCATCCCGACGGACCGCACCTCCGCGCCGTGGCTGCCGGTCGCGTCCCTCGGCTCCGGCTGGACCGACCACCACCTGACGGACTCCTCGTGGGAGCTGATCGGGCTGCGCGTCGAACCGGGCGGCCTGGTGCGGCTGCGCGGCGCGGTGATGCGGTCCGGGTCGGTGTGGCCGGCGGCCGGGTTCACGTTGCTGACCCTGCCGGCCGACCTGCTGCCGGTGGCCAGCCAGGCGTTCACGACGGCCGGCGTGTACGCCGGAGGCTTCGTGCACCTGGAGTTCCAGACGGGCGGCGCGGTGGTCGTCCGCGGCTGGACGTCCGGCGGCTCGGGTGCGGCCGGCACCGCGATCGGCCTGGACGGGCTGAGCTACCGCATCTCGTAGACGCACTACCTACCCCAACTGCCCCGCCCCGTGCGGGGTTTTCGCATGTCAGGAGGCCCGCGTGCCTGAGTTTCACGCTGCCGTCGTCCACCCCGCGGACGACGTGCCGGATACGTACTGCGGGGTGGTGTCGCAGGAGCACGTCGATGCGGTGGTGGCGGCGTGCGCTGATCACCCGGATCGGTGGGTGAAGCCGGGCCGCGGTGGCGGGATCTATGTCCTGCGTGAGGACGGCGACCTGGACCACTATCTGCCGGTGGACGGGGCGGCCGACTGATGCCCGGCGTCGTCTACATTCCGGGCGCCGAGCAACTGGGCCCGGACACGGGCGCGGCGATGGACACCCCGAATCTGCCGCCGCGGGTGGTGTGGCACACGGTCGAATGCCCGACGGGTCGGGGCTACTTCCAGTCGATGGCGTCATACCTGAAGCGGGAGTCGGTCTGGCCGCAGGTGCTGCTCGACCCGGAGACGGATTCGCTGGGCCAGTTCGGCCGGCTGGACCGTTCGGGCCGGGCGCTCCGCAACGACGGGACCACGCGCACGAACCGCACCGGCCGGGTCTGTATCCAGATCGAGGTGTTGGGTCGGGCTGCGCAGCCGTTCACGGCGCAGTCGACGTGGCGGCCGGGTGCGAAGTTCCGTGCGCTGATGGCCGCGATTCGCAGCTGGGGTATCCCGGACCGGTTCCCGATGGGTGATCCGCCGAAGTATCCGGGCGGGTCTCGGCGTGACCGTGCGGTGTGGCTGAACCAGGCCGGTCACTACGGGCACGCCAACGTCCCGGGCAACGACCACGGCGACCCGGGCGCGATCGATCCGGCGAAGCTCTGGGCTGCCGCGGGCGGTTCGACTCCCATGCCTCAGCCCGAAGTTCCGTCGTCCACTCCGACCCCGAGGAAGAAGACCAAGATGGCTCTCGTCAGCAAGACCGTCCCGCAGGTTGTCGGCGATGACTCGGCGACGACGCTTACCGCCGTGCCCGGCCACTGCTGGGTGAATGTGTCCGCCGACTACGTCCCTGCGGGCGAGCGGGTCACGGTGCGGATCGACGTGTCCGACGGTGGCGGCGGCTGGATCCACCAGGGCGTGACCCGCCTGGTCGGCAACGGCGTGGTGACGGCGCTGGAGCTCGACCGCTGGGACGTGCCGCGCGTGGTGTCGGTCAAGCGCCAGTCCCATCCGAAGGCCGTTCTCGACGTGACCCTGCACTACCCGGAGGTCTGATCATGTCCGTGATGCTGGCGGTCGCCGAGACGGGCGACCCGATTCGCGTGCAGTACGTGTCCCTGCTGGTCGGCGTCGGTTTGCCGCTGCTGGTCGGGCTGGTGACGAAGGCGTCGACGTCGGCGGGCCTGAAGGCAATCCTGCTTGCGGCTCTTGCCGCGCTGTCAGGATTCCTGAACGAGTGGGCGGCGTCGGAGGGGGACTTCATGTGGTCGACGGCTCTGGTCACGGCGCTGGCGACCTTCCTCGTCGCGGTCGGCTCGCACTTCGGCCTGCTGAAGCCGACGGGGCTGACGGCGAAGGCGCAGGGGGTCGGCAACCGGTGAAGCTGTGGGGGCTCCGGGTGGATGCCCGTGGCGCGTATCTGCTGACGCTCGCCGGGGTCCTCGCTTACTACGCCGGGCAGATCATCGTGCAGCCGTCGTTCGCGACGCAGCAGGGCTTGGAGCCTGCCGCCGATCTGGTGCCGATGGACGTGCTGGGCTGGGCGTTCATGGGCTGTGCAGCGGCAACCGCGGCTACCGCGGTGGCGAAGGCGCGGTGGCTGGTGCTGGACCGGGTGGGATTCGCGTTGGCGACGTTCCCGCTGGTGGTGTGGTTTCTGGCGTTTGGTTGGTCGTGGATCGCGGATGGCGCGGACGGCTATCCGGTGGGCGGGACGTGGTTCTTCTACGCCGCCGGGATCACGATCGTGAACATGAGGTTGGGCCGGGGGCACCGGAGTACGACGGAGGACGGGGATGCTCGACGGTCTTGACGGCGGTTCGCTGCCGGGGATTGTGATCGGCCTGCTGGCTTTGATCGGTGTGGTGTATCAGGCGCGGGTGGGCGTGAAGCCTGCGGAGCGGACTGGGTTCCGTGAGGATTTCCAGGCCGTGGTCACGGAGTTGCGGAAGAACAACGAGGCGCTGAAGGCTCAGAAGGCGGAGCAGGCGGAGCACATCGCGGTGCTTGAGGCGAAGATCGACGAGCTGACGATCGAGACTCGTGCGTTGGGCGGGTATACGCGGATACTGATTCGTGAGATGCGGGACGGCGGGATGCCGATCCCGGTGTACCACCCGCCGCCGGACCTGACGAAGCACCTCATCCCTTGAACGCGGCTGCGGCCCCGCCCCCTTCGCCGGGGGCGGGGCCGCTTCGTCGTGTCTACGGCCGGGCGTGCTGTCCGGCGAGGCGGAGCATGCCGTCGCGGTCGCGGGCGTTGCCCATCTCGTTGATGACGCGCACGGACCAGGTGGCGCCGGTGCGGTGCACGGCGGCCATGACGCAGGCGTTCTCGCGGGCGTCGAGGCGGGGCCAGAACTCGCCGATGTTCTCGGCGCGTCCGCTGGTCAGGTCGTAGGTGCGCATCGTGATGTTGGCGATGTCGGCGAAGGACACGCCTTCCTTGTACGCGGTGACGATGAACACGACGGCGTTGATGCTGGCGTGGATCTTCCTGAGGTCGGCTTCGAGTTCTTCGTCGTCGCCGTCGCCTTTGCCGCTTCGGTTGTCGCCGAGGTGGACGAGGGAGCCGTTGCCGAACGGGTCGTAGCTGTCGAACCAGGCGAGGCGGACGGGTTCGCCGTCGGCGAGTGCGACGGCGGCGAGGTCGAGGTCGCTGCCGACGTGTCGCTTGATCTTGCCGAGGAGTCCCTTGCGTCCGCCGCCGGACGTGTCCCAGGCGAGGCCGACGCGCAACTTGGTGACGTTGCCGAGGTCTTCGAGTCCGGCGTTCTTGGTGAGCTGGAGGCCCATGGGGGTGCACCTGTCTGGTCGCGGGGTGGGGTGCTCGGTGCCGCCCGCCGGGGTGCGGCCCGAGATTCGGAGGGTAGGCGGATTTCCGGAGTTATGCACGTCGCGCATGTCAGAGACTTGATCCATGCGATAGACGCATGAGTTGAGGAGGTCCCCATGCCCCGGATGCTCGGTACGGTCCAGCGCCCGTGGTGCCCGGTCTGTCACGGCCCGGCGGGGCTGGACTGCCCGTCGACGGCGCGCGGGAAGCGGGCGGAACGGAAGCGGGAAGAGAGGGCTTGGCGGCGGGAGTTGCGGCTAGGCTGGTAGTCCGATCGGTACACGGCTGGACGTGCACGCCGAACCGCCTCGACCGGTGAAGGTCACTTCGTTGGCCCACGTACGAACGGCCCGCTCTCGACGGAGAGCGGGCCGTTTCGTTGCGTCCGGGATCAGCCCACCTGCACGCCCCGCTTCACCCGCCCCCACCGGTCGCGCGGCAGCGGCTCGTCCCAGTCGGGCAGCTCGGGGAGCTCGGGCGGGGTGGGCATGCCGTCGGTGACGTCGCTGTCGCGGACGTCGGCGTCGCCGCGGAGGAATCCACGCAGCCTGTCGCGTACAGCCTGGATGGGGTCGTCGTGGTGCACGGTGCCTCCTTGGTCGGCTGTTCTCAGGGTCGCCGACGCTACTGCCGCCACCTGCACCCCGTGGCGGGATTCACCTGATCGGGTAGCCGAACTCCCGGTAACCTTGTCGCTACCGCATGGGGGCGGGATGGAGTGCTTCCATGGGCCGCACGGTCTGTCGGCGTTGCGACAACGCGGGCGTGATCTTCGAGCAGAAGGTCGAGACGTACACCGATCCGAAGGACGGGAAGGTCAAGTCCCGCACCGTCGAGGTCAAGAAGACATGCCCCGTCTGCAAGGGCCAGGGCTGGGTGGAGACGGGAGGCGGCTGACATGGACCCGGACTACGTGGACGTGCCGGCCTCGCGCGTGCGGCAGCAGTGCACGACCTGCGGCGGAGTCGGCGCGGTGTTCAGGCCGTTCACGCCGAGCCCGGCTGTCGAGACGTCGCTGACGGTGGACACGCAGGCCGACCCGTGCCCGGACTGCGAGCAGCATCCGGGCGCGGCATCGGAAGGGCACGTGAGCCTGGCTGCCGGCCCCGGGGCGAAGCTGCGGCGCGTCGACCGGGTGAAGCTCCCCGGTGACGACTGGCCGCGGCTGCGCCGTCGTTAGCCCAGGTACCGCCGCACCTCGATGCCCTTGGACCGCCACGGCTCCGGGATCGGGTCGGCCGCTGCGAGGCGCTCGACCCACCGGAGCTGCTCGGCGAAGTAGGTGTGGTACTCGGTGCCTTCCTGGAAGGCCAGGATCGGCCCGTCGGTGCCGCGCTTCCCGTGCCCGTACAGCATGACGCGTATGCAGTTGTCGATCTCTTCCATCGCGAAACTGCACGGGAAGTTGTAGAGGTAGATCTCGATGTTCCCGACGCGCGCCGCGGCTTCAGCGAGCGGGCGCAGGATCTCCCGCGTGTAGCGGTCCGGGTCTTCCATCGCCGCTTCGGCCGGCTCCAGCCGGTATCGGTCGCGCCGTGAGTCGCAGTGCGGGTCCATGATGAAGATCTGGACCGGTATCCCCTTGGCGGCCTTGTGCTCGAAGAGCGGCAGCATCGCCTCGGCGGCGTAGAAGTTCCTGGTCAGGCCGAACATCGTGATCCGCTTCGTGGCTGCCGAGAGCCTTCCGACGAGGTCGGCCTTCGATTCTGCGGCGGTACGGGGGAAGAGGTCGACGAGGCCTGCTTGTTCGAGGTGTCCGAGCACAACGCCAGAGTAGTCGCGACCGAAGCCCAACCTGTCGGGTCTGGTCCCGTAGACCTTGCAGAGGACGTCGATGCGCTCCTCGTTGGGGCGGCGCTTGCCTCGCTCCCAGCGGAACAGCTCGGCGTCGGCGATCCCGGGCGGCCTCAGGCCTTCGGCCTCGTACACCATGTCGATGCGTGTGGAGAGTTCGCGCCGGTTCCAGCCGTTCGCCCAGCGGTGGGCTTCGAGGGGGTGGACTTCGGGGAGGGCGACGAGAATGTTGTCGACGACCTCCCCGATGGGGGCTTCGCGTCGGAGGCCGGCGAGGCGGATGTCGTGGGCGCTGCGCTCCATGCGCCGGAAACTCTGCTCGGGTTTTGACGAGTCCATGCGTTCATCTTGGCGTGTGACGCCAAGTCTTGTGGCGTGTTTGGATGATTCCGCGATGACATCGTTCTGACACGGTAGTTGCATGGCCGATGAATCCAAGTCGGCCTCCGCTGCCGAGACTTCGGTGGCCGGGGCTGCTGTGTCTGCTCGCAAGCGCTTGCGTCCGTCCCGCATCACGATCGACGTGTACCGCGTGGGTCCGAACGGATCCACGCACATACGCAGTTACGCGTCGTCGATGGGCCCGGCCTGGACGGTGGCGCCGTGATTCCGCGCAGGGTCCGCCGCTGGGAGTACGAGGGCGGCGTCGTGGTCGAGGTCCCGGACGAGGTGCCGGAGGAGGAGCGCCGGCCGGATCCGGACCTATCGAAGGTGCCGCCGTCGTGGATCAAAGTGGATCCGCGGCCGAAGCCGACGCCGTGAAGACGCCCGCCCGCGCGCCTATTCGCCCCCGTGCGGCGCGCGGGCGGGTACCAACCACCAATTCCTTCCAGGGCCCCCTGGGTGTCATCTGCCTGGTCGTCCGGCCAGGATGTCCGCCCGCGCTCCGATCATGGAGCACACCCGCTGTAATCGGGTGATACCGACCGGTGATCAGGGCACTGGAAGGCACTCACCCGTTTGAGTGAATGCGGAACTAGTCATTCCATGTTGAAGCAGCTGCCGCTACGGTTTCGATCCCGTTGCCTGCGGCCGAATCAGCCGATTAGGTCACGTAGTGGGATTCGTACGGCGTGGGCGATTTCGAGGAGGACGGACAGTGATGGGTCGGTTAGTCCGTACTCGATCCTGTAGATCGTCATCTTCGTCACGCCCGCCAGGTGCGCCAGCTCCTCTTGAGTGAGGTCGGCGTCTAAGCGCGCGCCGCGGATCCTGACTCCGAGGGCCCGAGTCCGTTCACGGACCCAGTCTGGGCGGGAGTCGGGCGGCACCCGCTGACGATGTCGTGATCATGCTCTGTAGCCCAGAACACAGATGTTCCATTTTTGGATCTTGCTAGCGGCGGCACTCGCCGCACCCGTACCCCCGGGGCTCCTTAGGGAGGTAGCCACCGGGTGGGAGCAGGCGGGGCCGGCAAAAGCAGGGGGAGAACTGCACCGCCGGCCCCGTCCCGTTCCATGATTCTTTAGCTGCTCAATAGTCGGCAGATGTCGGAGTGGGCATCACGTACAACGTGCTGGTCAAACGCTCGCAAGCACAGCGGTAACGCCCGACATACTCCCTCTATGCAATCCCGGATGGATCTCAACCTGCTGGTCGCCTTGGATGTGCTCCTCGACGAGGAGAGTGTCGGGGGCGCGGCGGCCCGGCTGCACCTGTCGGAGCCCGCGATGAGCCGCACGCTCGGCCGGATCCGCAAGGCCACCGGGGATCCGATCCTGGTCCGGGCCGGCCGGTCGATGGTCCCGACCCCGCGCGCGCTCGCCATGCGTGCAGAAGTGCGGACGCTGGTGGAGCAGGCGCGCGTGCTGCTCGGTCCGGTGGACCGGCCCGATCCGGCGACGCTGCGGCGGACGTTCTCGGTGGTGGCCAACGACGGCATCATCACGGCCATCGGCGCACCGCTGTTCGCCCGGGCGCGTGCCGAGGCGCCCGGTGTGACGCTGCGGTTCCTGCCCAAGCAGCGCACGGACACCCCGGTCCTGCGCGAAGGGGTCGCGGACCTGATCATCGGGTCGCCGTGGGACCTGGAGCCGGAGTCGCGGTCCGAACTGCTGGTCCAGGACCGGTTCGTCGGGGTGGTGCGCGCGGGGCATCCGCTCACCCGGGGCACGGTGACGGCGCGGCGGTTCGCCGAGGCCGAGCACCTGGTGGCGTCGCGCCGGGGCAGGCAGTCCGGGCCGGTGGACGACGCGCTGCGGGAACTGGGGCTGACGCGGCGGGTGGTGGGCACGGTCCCGTCGTACGCGTCGTCGCTGTACGTGCTCCTCGAGACCGATGCCGTGGGGATGGCGGCGGAGTTGATGTCGACCGGGGTCATCCGGGCTCTCGGCTTGCGGACATTCCCCATCCCACTCGACCTTCCCCCGTTGTCGCTCACGCAAGTGTGGCACCCGCGCCACGACGCCGACGGTGCGCATGCCTGGCTGCGTGCCCTGGTCCGTGGCGCCATCGGGGATGTCGTGGACGCTCATCGCGGGGCCGAGGCGCGGGGAGCCGCGGCGTCCGGATCCGCCGACGGGGCCGAGGCGCCGCCGGAGTTCTGACCGGACGTCCCCGCGGACGGCGTCGCAGGCGTCCCCGCGGACTTCCCGACGGACGTCCCTCCGGGCATCGCGCCGGCGGTGCCATCGGCCTTCCCCCGGGGGCCTGTTGCGCCGCGCGACCACAGCCACACCAGGGCGGTCGCGACGAGGACGATCAGGGCGACGACCCGGAAGCCGGTCGACATCGCGTCGGTGAACGCCGTGACCGTCCGATCGTGCACGTCGGGTCCGAGCCGGTCCGCGGCGCCGAGCGCCAGGCCGATCGAGTGTGCGGGCCCGGCGGCGTCCGGCAGTTCGGCGTCGAAGCGCGCGGCGAGTACGGAGCCGAAGACCGCGACCCCGAGGGCGCTGCCGAACTCCCGGGCGGCGCCGTTGAGTCCCGACCCGAGTCCGGCGCGCTCGGGCGGCAGTGCGGCGATCACGGACGTGGACATGGCGGGTCCCACGAGGCCGAAGCCGGCGGAGAGGGCGGTGACGTACACGAGGTAGAGGGGGTACGGCGTACCGGTGTCCACGAGCGACATCAGGAACAGGCCGAGGGCGATGAGCAGCATGCCTCCGGTGGATACGGTGCGGGCGCCGTACCGGCCGACCAGGCGAACGCTGGTCCGGGTGCCGGCGATCATGCCGACGCCGAGCGGCAGGATCGCGAAGCCGGTCCTGAGGACGCTGAACCCCTGGGCGTACTGCAGGTACTGCGCGTTGACGTAGAACAGCGCGAACAGCCCGACGAACGCCACGAGGATGCCCAGGACGCCCGCGCGGAGGCCGGGGCGGAGGAACAGGCGGGGGTCGAGCAGCGGTTCCGCGGCGCGCAGGCCGTGGCCGACGAACGCGGCCAGGAGCGCGAGGCCGAGGGCGAAGCCGCCGAGGACGCGGGCGGACGTCCAACCGAGGTCGGGGCCTTCGATGATGCCGAAGAGGACGGCGAGGAACCCGGTGACGAGGAGTACGGATCCGACCGGGTCGAGGGACGCGTGCGTGCGCGGCACCTTCGGCAGGGCGACCGCGGTGAGGACGAACAGCACCGCGCCGACGGGCGCGAGCACCGCGAACAGGCCGCGCCAGGGCAGGTATTCGAGTACCGGGCCGCCGATCGCGTTGCCGAGCAGGCCGCCGATCCCGGTGGCCAGCGTCCAGGTGGCGATGGCCTGCGGGCGGCGGGCGGGAGCGGTCGCGTGGATGAGGATGGACAGTGTGGCCGGCATGACCAGTGCCGCGCCGGCGCCGGTGATGGCGCGGCCGGCGAGGAGCACGGGCACGCCGGGGGCGACGGCTGAGACGGTGGCGCCGAGGGTGAAGAGTGCGAGCCCCGCGAGCAGCGCGCCTTTGCGGCCGAAGCGGTCGCCCACGGCGCCGGCGGGGATGAGGAGTCCGGCGAAGACGATGACGTACGCGTCGACGATCCACAGGAGTTCGGACGCGGACGGGTGGAGGCCGGAGGCGGCCAGGTCGGGGATCGCCAGGTTGATGGCGGCGACCATGACCATGACGAGCAGCACGGAGGCGCACGTGACGGGCAGCACCGCGCGGGCGCGCGGCGGCGGACCGGAAGGTGTCGGGGACGGCGTGGCCGGGGGCGTGGCGGATGACCGGGTGGGTGGCACGGAGGGCAACCTCGGAGGAGTCGGATCGGTGCGGTGTGCGGGCCCTGGCACGCCCCGTCTGGGGCGGCCGGGCCCGGGCACCGCTTCGTCGTCGTCCGGACTCCGTTCACGCTAGAGCCTCGGTGGCCTGATCTCCATTGCAACCTATGCAGTCGACACTTGCGTCAGACGCAACTGTGGGTGGAGCGGGCGGCGATCACGTGCCGCGTGCGCTCTCCCGCCGCGCGGTCAGACCGCCAATTCGCCGCGCAGCACCAGCACCGCGTCGCCGACCAGCGCCACGCGCTCGCCCAACACCTCGGCACCGACCGCGCCGCCGCGCTCGGACAGTTGACGGGCCGTCAGCCGGGTCCGGCCGACCCTCGGCGCCCAGTACGGGGCCAGCAGGCAGTGCGCCGACCCCGTCACCGGGTCCTCCGGGATTCCGACCGCGGGCGCGAAGACCCGCGACACGAAGTCCGTCCCGCCCTCGCCCGGCGCGGTCACCACGACGCAGCGGTACGGCAGGCGCGCGAGCGCGTCCAGGTCGGGCGCGACGCCGCGTACCGCGTCCGCCGACTCCAGTTCCACCAGCAGGTCGCCGCCGCCCCCGGCGACGGCCGCCACCGGCACGCCCAGGATCTCCGGCAGCCCCGCCGGCTCGGGCACCTGCTGCGGCGGGAGCATCGGGAAGTCGAGCACGATGCCCCCCTCGGGGAGCCGCCGTGCGGAGAGCACGCCGCTGCGGGTGGCGAAGCGTACGTCGACTCCGGCAAGGCCCTCGGTGAACAGCACGTGCGCGCTCGCGAGCGTCGCGTGGCCGCACAGGTCGACCTCGATCGCGGGGGTGAACCAGCGCAGGTCCCAGTCGGCGTCGTCGCGCGTGCTCGGCACCAGGAAGGCGGTCTCGGCGTGCCGCATCTCGGCGGCGACGCTCTGCATCCACGCCGCGTCGGCGGCGTGCGCGGCGTCCGGCAGGCACACGCCTGCCGGGTTGCCGGAGAAGGCGGTGTCCGTGAAGGCGTCGACCACATAGATGCGCATGGCCCACAACCCTAAGCCGAACCCGATCCGCGCCGAGGACGACGCGGTGCGGCGGCCTTGCACGGTTGCCGGTACCGTCGCGCGGGTGACCGGATTCGTCGACACCCACGTCCATGTCGTCTCGCCCGACACCGAGCGCTACCCGCGCACCGGCGGCACGGGCGACGGTACCGACTATTGGTCGGACGGCACCGCCACCGCCGAACACGTGCTTGGTGTGCAGGCGGCCGCGGGCGTCGACGGCTGCGTGCTGGTACAGGGCGTGGGGGCGTACGGGTACGACTGCCGCTACGTGCTCGACGCCGCCGCCGCGCACCCCGAGCGCACCCGCACGGTCGTCGCCGTCGACCCCGCCGACCCGGCCGCGCCGGACCGGTTGGCCGAGCTGACCGGCCGTCAGGGAGTGGTGGGCGTACGCCTGTTCGCGGTCTCCGGCGGCCCCGGCCAACCGGTCCCCCGCTGGGTGGACGCCCCGCACACCGCGCACCTGTTGGACACGGCCGCCGAAGCCGGCCTCACCCTCGTACTGACCGCGTTCGCCGACCACTTGGCGCACTTCGTGCCCCTGCTTGCCGCGCGCCCGGGCCTGACGGTGGCCCTGGACCACGCCGGGTTCCCGGACCCGGCCGCGGGACCCGACGGGCTCGCACCCGTGCTGGCGCTCGCCGAACTGCCCTCCGTGCGGCTGAAGATCAGCACGCACCTGTTCCAGTCGTACACCCCGGACGACCCGGCCGACGTGGTCGACACCCTCGCGTCGGCCTTCGGCGACGGGCGCCTGTTGTGGGGTTCGGACCACCCGCAGACGCGCACCCCCGATTACCCCGGCATGGTCGCCATGGCCGAACAGGCTCTGCGGCATCGCCCGCCCGGTGCGCGCGAGGTGGTGCTCGGTGGCAACGCACGCGCGCTGTGGTGGAGTTGACCTCCGCCCAGGTCCGACCGATTCCGCCGACCAGTAGGCCGCTCAGCCGACCGCGGAGCAGTTGGGGACCTGGGTGATGATGACGCCGCCGGTGTCGAGTTGGCCGACGTGGGCGTACCCGACCTTGCCGCTGACGATGATGCGCGCCCAGGTCGGGTCGGCCTTGCCGTTGGTGTACTGCGTCTGCCCGGCGGTGTGGCAGACCACCATGACGCTGGTGCCGTGGTCGGCGCTCAGCACCGGTTTGCCCTTGGCCGATGCCTGCTTGTAGACGGCGAGCGCGAGGCGCGACCGCACGGTGCCGGGGACCGAGCCCGCCGGGGCGGTCGGCGAAATCGTCGTGGTCGCCTCCTCGGTCGCGGTGGGGTCGGCGTCGGCCTCCCGCGAATCCCCGGTCGAGGTGGTGCGGTTGTCCTCGCCGCCGCCCATCTTGACCACCATGAGGACGACGACCAGGAAGAACACGATCAGCAGCACGGGCGTGAGCACGCCCGGGCGCCGACGCGTCGACACCGTCCCGTCGGCCGCCGCCACCTCCCTGCGCAACCGCAACCGCTCGCGGATTCCGCCACCCAGCATGGGCCACCCCCAACAGAGCCGTACCGCCGGACCCGACACACCCTGCCGACACACCGCTGCCGGTGTCCGCGGCCGGCAGCGTGGCCCCCATCATCCCGTCCCCCACGACAGTTCCCCACCGCAGTTCCCGGGAACCGGTTCCCGGCCCGGCAAGCGCGACACGGCGCAGCGTCCGGCGCTCGAATTCCTGCTGCCCCACCACGGCAACACCCGTGCCGCGTACGCGCGTGACCTCGCCGCCTGAGGCGCGTGGTGTGCTGGTGTCGGCGGCGACGTAGACGTCGACGTGCCGACGGTGCCGGCGGTCCGGCTCAGGGCGTGGGGAGCCAGCCGACTTTGCCGGCCAGGAGGACGTAGCCGACGAAGGCCACGATGTCGATGAGGGCGTGGGCCACCAGCAGGGGCATGACGCGGCCCCAACGCTTGTAGAGCAGGCAGAAGATGACACCCATGGCGAGGTTGCCGAAGAATCCGCCGATGCCCTGGTAGAGGTGGTACGACCCGCGCAGCAGCGAACTGGCCGCCACCGCCTTGGGGAACGACCAGCCGAAGCCCTGGAGCCGGTGCATCAGGTAGCCGAGGACGACGATCTCCTCGAGCGCGGCGTTCTCGATCGCCGACAGGATGAGGACCGGGATGCGCCACCAGACGTCGGGGAGAGTGGTCGGCACCACGGTGAGGTTGGCGCCCGACGCGCGGGCGCCGAGGTAGAGCGCGAGGCCGGTGCCGCCGATCGCCGCCGCGACCAGTGCGCCGCGGCCGAGGTCGAGGAGCCGCTGCCCGGCGTCGACGCCGAGGTCGCGCAGCGACTCGCGGTTGCGCATCATCAGGTGCGCGACCAGCAGCACCGGGACCAGCGACGTCGCGATGTCGAACAGCTGCCAGGCGAGGTCCAGCCACGGGCGGCCCGGTGCCGCGGAGCGGTTGAGCACCGCGGACTGGTTGGCCAGCCCGCCGGGCCGGGTGATCGAGCCGATGAACGAGATCAGCGCCGAGACCGCGGAGGCGCCGAGCGACACGGCGAGCACGAGCCAGACCTCGTCGCGCAGGATTCGGCGGCGCGGCGGCAGCGCGCGGTCGGCCCGCTCGGGCTGTTCTTCCGTGATCACCGGGACAATGTATCCGCGGCGGGGACACGGCCGGATAAAGAGTCGGGCGCCCGGTTGCCGGGTCGACGGACCGCCCGCGCCTACCCGGCCACCGCACCCGGCCGCCCGCCCAGCCACCCCATACAGCCACCCCGCACTCCCACCCCGCCCGGCCGCCGCGCACAACCGTCCCGTACGGCCGGGCTACCTGCCCGGCCGTACGGGACGCGGCCGGTCAGTCGACCGGCCAGGTGTGGACGGGGGCGCCGCCGCGCATGTGCTCGGCGTACCGCAGGGTCATCGCCCGCAGCGCGCCCAGGCGGTCCAGGCCGAGGCGGTCGCGGAAGTGGTGGAACGTCGCGCTCTGCCACGCCGCGCCGTTGGTGCGGCGCAGACAGCGCTGCTCGATGATGCCGAGGTACTGCTCGCGCTCGCGGGCGTCGATGCCCCACGCCTCCAGGCCGCGGTGCGCGCGCGGCAGGAGTTCGCGCAACACCAGTTCGGTGACCGGGACGCGGCCGAGCCCCGGCCACACCAGTTCCGCTTCGATGCCGTGCCGGGCGCCGCCGTGGAAGTTCTCGGTGGCCTGTTCGAAGGACAGGCTCTTCCAGACCGGGAGTTCGTCCTCGACGAGGGAGCGTACGACGCCGTAGTAGAAGGCCGCGTTGGCCAGGATGTCGTCGACCGTGGGGCCGGCCGGCAGGACGCGGTTCTCCACCCGCAGGTGCGGCTTGCCGCGGGCGACGTCGTAGACCGGCCGGTTCCAGCGGTAGATCGTGCCGTTGTGCAGCTTGAGTTCGCGCAGGTGCGGGACGTCACCGCGGTCCAGCGCCTCGAGGGGGTCCTCGTCGTCGCAGATGGGCAGGAGCGAGGGGAAGTAGCGGACGTTCTCCGCGAACAGGTCGACCACCGAGTCGATCCAGCGCTCGCCGAACCAGGTGAGCGGGCGTACGCCTTGGGCGATCAGCTCCTCGGGCCGGGTGTCGCAGGACTGCTCGAAGAGGATGGGCCGCGTCTCGCGCCACAGTTCGCGGCCGAACAGGAACGGCGAGTTGGCACCCAGCGCGACCTGGACGCCGGAAATCGACTGCGCCGCGTTCCACGCGGACGCGAAGTTTTCCGGTGTGACCTGGAGATGCAGTTGCACGGACGTGCAGGCGGCCTCGGGGGCGATGCTCGACGACGTGGTGACGAGCCGTTCGATGCCCTCGATCTGGAGCTGGATGTCCTCGCCGCGGGCCATCAGGATCTGGTCGTTGAGCAGGGTGTAGCGCGGGTTGTGCGAGAGGTTCTCCAGCACCATGTGCGCATCGGTGAGGGTGGGCAGGATGCCGATCATGACGATGTGCGCCCCGGATTCACCGGCCTTGCGGTCGGCGTAGTCGAGGCTGGTGCGCAGTTCCTCGGCGAGTTCGGAGAACACCGGCCCGGCGAGACGGTGCGGCGGGATGTTGACCTCGATGTTGAACTGCCCCAGTTCTGTCTGGAAATCGGGGCTCGCGATGCGGTCCAGCACCTCGTCGTTCACCATGCACGGCATGCCGTCGCGGTCCGCGAGGTTCAACTCGATTTCCACGCCCATCAGTTTGCGCGGGCTCTCGAACCGGCCTTCGGCGAGCAGCCGTTCCAGCGTTTCCAGGCACCGCCGCAGCTTGTGCCGGTAGCGCTGGCGATCGGACCGGGTGAACTCGATTTGGTCGACTTTCTCCCCCATGGGAGTCCTCCCCGTCGAGTCGGTGCCGCGCATCTCCCGGGAACCGCACGCCCGAGCGCCGCGTCACCCCTGGCGACGGGTCACCCGGCCAGGTGTGACGCCTACTCATGGATGCCTCTTCCCGGCTGATTTCGCGATCACTAGGGTGTGTGCGGCCTCGGTGGCGCGTCCCTCCGTACACCGGCGCACCCGCGCGCCGGGTCGGGGGCGGCACGGCGCTTTACCACGTACCACCTGGGGGTTAGCCGTGTCCGTTGTGCCGGTGCGCAATGCGTCGTTCCAGGCCGCCGTCGTGCTGCTGGCGGTTTTTCTGTGCGGGTTCCTGGTGTGGACCGCGAGTGCGGACACCGCCGCACCGCGTACCCACGCCGGCCCGCGGCCCACCCAGGACGATGCCGGGCAACCGCCGGAAGTGGAAGGGTCGTTCGAGGGGGTGACCACGCCGCCGACCGCTCAGCCGCCGGCGGCGACGCCGGGTCCCAAGGTGCCGACGCTGCTCCAGTCGAAGACGGGCCGGACGGATCCCGGCAAGTGGGTCGCGCTGACGTTCGACGACGGGCCGTGGAACACGTACACCCCGCAGGTTCTCGGCATCCTGAAGCAGTACGGCATCAAGGCAACGTTCTGCGTTGTCGGCAACCAGGCCAAGGCGCTTCCCGGCCAGATCCGCGAGATCGTCGCGCAGGGGCACACGTTGTGCAATCACACGATGAGCCACGACACCGAGATGCCGACGCGCACCCCCGAGGAGATGCGCGCGCAGATGCAGCAGACGCTGGACGCGATCCACGCGGCGGTCCCGGGTGTCCCGGTGCCGTGGTACCGCGCCCCGGGCGGCATGTGGTCGGTGCAGGTGCAGGAGGTCGCGGCGTCGCTGGAGATGCGGTCGCTCGGTTGGACGGTGGACACGCTCGACTGGCGTAAGCCGGGCGTCGACAAGATGATGCAGACCGTGCACAGCCAGCTCGGCCCCGGCGGCGTCATCCTCATGCACGACGGGGGCGGCGACCGCACCCAGAGTGTGGAGTGCCTGCGCAGGCTCATACCCGAGTTGCTCGCGCAGGGCTACCAGTTCACCGTGCCGGTGTAGCCGTACGGCGTGGCGTGGCGTGCCCCGGGATGCCCGACCGGCGACGTACCCTGACCGGGCGGTGCCCCCGGCGGGCACCGTCGGGGGCCCGCCTCGGCGTCCCCGGACCGTGGCCGACCGAGGAGACCCGCGATCGACGTCGCGCTGCCGTTGCTGCTGCTCATAGTGCTCATCGCGGGGAACGGCATGTTCGTCGCCGCCGAGTTCTCGCTGATCACCGTGGAGCGCAGCGAAGTCGAGCAGCGGGCCCGGTCGGGTGACAAGAGCGCGAGACGCGTCCTGCGGGGCCTGCGCACGCTGTCGTTCCAACTCTCCGGCGCGCAGCTGGGCATCACGATCACGTCGCTGGTCGCCGGGTACGTCGCCGAGCCCGCGCTCGCGCCCCTGCTGGAGCCGGTCATCAGGGCCATCCCCGGCGTGGGCGACTCCGTGGCACGGCACGTCAAGGCGCCGCTCGCCCTGGTGATCGCCGCGGCGGTACAGATGGTGCTGGGCGAACTGGTGCCGAAGAACGCGTCGATCGCGCGCCCGTACGGGGTGGCCGCGGTGGCCGGGCCGTTCCAGACCGCGTTCTCGACGGCGTTCCGGCCGGTCATCACGTTCCTCAACGGTTCGGCGAACTTCTTCGTGCGGCGGCTCGGCATCGAGCCGCAGGAGGAGCTGGGGTCCGCCCGCTCGGCCGAGGAACTGACGCAGTTGGTGCGGCACTCGGCCCGCGAGGGGGCGTTGCCGCAGGGGACCGCGCAGGTGCTCGACCGGGCGCTGCGCTTCTCCGGCAAGCAGGCCGCGGAGGCGATGACGCCGCGTACCGACGTGGTCTGGCTGCCCGCGTCGGCGACCGTGGCGGACCTCATGGCGGCGGCCCGGGACAGCGGCCACAGCCGGTTCCCGGTGCGTGCCGCGAGTCTGGACGAGGTGACCGGCGTCGCGGTGGTGCACGACGCGTTCACGGTGGCGCCGCGGCGGCGTGCGGCCACGTCCGTAAGCTCCATCGCCCGCCCGCCCGTGCTGGTCCCGACTTCGCTCAACCTGGACCGCGTCGTCGAACGCCTGCGCGAGGCGCACACGCAACTGGCGGTCGTCGTCGACGAGTACGGCGGCACGGCCGGGGTCATCACCGCCGAGGACCTCGCCGAGGAACTGGTCGGCGACCTGGCCGACGAACACGACCCGGCGGACGAGCCGGACGCCCCGCCGGCGGCCGCGGCCCGCGGCACCGCACCGCTGCGCCTGTCCGGCCTGCTGCGGGCCGACGAGGTCGAGGAGGCCACCGGCTGGCGGATGCCGGACGGCGACTACAGCACGCTGGCCGGGCTTGTACTCGCGCACTTGGGGCATGTGCCGCAAGTGGGCGAATGGGTGGACGTGGACGACCGGCGCGTGATGGTGGCCGCGATGGACCGGCACCGGGTGGACGAGGTGGAGATCGCCCGGCTCGGCGGCGCCGAGGACGCGGTGTGATCGGCCAACTCGCGCTGTCGGTCGTCCTGCTGCTGGCGAACGCGTTCTTCGTGGGCGCCGAGTTCGCGCTGATCTCGGCCCGGCGTACGAAGATCGCCCCGCGGGCCGAGGAGGGCTCGCGGCGGGCCCGCATTGTGCTGCGCGGCATGGAACAGGTGTCGGTGATGCTCGCAGGCGCGCAACTGGGCATCACCGTCGCGTCGCTCGGGCTCGGCGCGGTCGCCGAACCGGCGCTGGAGCACCTGCTGGAGGCGCCGTTCGAGGCGCTGGGCATCCCGCACGGCGCGGTCCGGCCGCTGGCCTTCGCGGTGGGGCTCGCGTTCGTGGTGTTCTGCCACATGGTGCTCGGCGAGATGGTGCCGAAGAACATCGCGCTGGCGGGTCCGGAGGAGTGCGCGCTGTGGCTCACGCCGCCGCTGTGGCTGTTCTCTCGCGTCACCGCCCCCGTGCTGTGGGTGTTCCAGCACGTCGCGAACGGGTTCCTGCGGATCGCGCGCGTCGAGCCGGTCGACGAGGTGCGCAGCGTCTACACAGCCGAGGAACTGCCGGCGGTGCTCGCCGAGTCGCGCGAGCACGAACTGCTCGACCACCGGGGGCACCACCGGCTCTCCACGGCTCTTACCTTCCAGTCGCGCACCGCCGGGCAGGTGATGCGGCCCTGGGCGGAGGTGCGCACGCTGCCGGGGCCGGTGACCGGGCGGGCCCTGGAACGCGCTTCCGTCGAGACCGGCCGGTCGCGCTTCCCGGTGGTCCGCAACGGCGGCGTCGAGGGGTATGTCCACGTGCACGACACCCTCGACCGCGGCCCGGACGACACGGTGCCGGTGTACCCGCTGCTGGCGGTGGACCGCGAGACGACCCTGTCGGCGCTGCTCGGCCGGATGCGGACCGGGCGGACCCACATCGCGCTGATCCGGGACCCGGACGAGGGCATCGCGGGGCTGGCGAGCCTGGACGACGTGCTCGCGGGCTTCCTGGCCTGAGGCCGGTCGTCGCGGGGCGCGGGCCCGCGTCCCCGGACCGACGGACCCGGCTCCGCGTATCCGGCCCCGCACGGCCCGCAGGAGCCGCACGACCCGGGCCTGGATGGCCGGATCGTACGGGCGGTCGCAGGGCGTGGAGCCCTTCCGTCCCCGTGCGCCCCGTGCGCTCCCTTCACGCGCCGCTGACCGGCGAAAACCCCGCATACAGGTGTCGGCGGCCACCATTCCGAACGATCTGTCCTCAGTTCGTTACTTTTCGCAGCCATTCAAGTACAATGCGCTGACCGGCTTGTACGGTCGGTTCCTGCATTGCGCGGCGCAGCACCCGCCCGGCCCGGACCGGCACAGCGGCATTTTTCGATCCACGCCCAGCCTCGATCCACGCCCCGC
Source organism: Streptodolium elevatio (assembly GCF_040649515.1). Classification (GTDB taxonomy): domain Bacteria; phylum Actinomycetota; class Actinomycetes; order Streptomycetales; family Streptomycetaceae; genus Yinghuangia; species Yinghuangia elevatio. Next base: position 5,425 of record NZ_JBEZFP010000066.1, on the reverse strand, counting down.
GGCGTGACAACGGACGCTGCATCAGAAATGAGGCGGTCTCATGGTTCTGCGTGTGCCCGAAACACCCGAGCACGCCCGGGCGGCGGTTCGTGCGGTGCTCGACGCACCGCATCGGCGGCCGGCGCCCACGCAAGCCGGCACCGACGAGCCCGACGCCCCCGGTTCGCCCGACGCGGACACCCATGCCCCGTTCAGCGCGGTCTGCCCGCACCGCATGTTCGAGATCGACCTGACCGACCTGGCCGAGGGGCGGGGCCTCGACACCGCACGCCCGGTCGGCTGGCGGTGGCTCGTGCACGACGGCGCGCACACCATCGGTGCGGTCGAAGTCGCCGACGTCGGCGGCGGCCACCCCGTCGCGCGGTTCACCGAGGGCCCGTTCACCACGTGCACGGACGCGGCGGTGGCCACCGTACGCACCCTTCCGCAGATCGAACGCGGGTACTACGAACTGCGATTACTGCACATCCCCGGCCTCTACACGGTCGCGCTCTGGCTCGCCGACCTCGTCGGCTGGCAGGACCTCCTGGTGCCCCTCGCCCCGGCGCCTCCCGGCGTGCAGCCGCTCCGCCCCTATCCCGCCGAGGAACTGGCCGCCCTGCTCGGCAGCCGGGGCCGCCGCCTCGCCCCCACCGCCCCGCAGCCCTGACCCGGACGGGCACCCGGCCCGCCTCCCCGGAACGGGTCCGGGAATCTCGCCCGCCGACCAATCCGCTCCGCCCCCGGCCGCGAACACCCGGTGAACCACGAGCGGGTCCGCGAGGGCCCGGGCAACGGACCGCACCCGACAGCACCCCCGTCACCGCCCCCTGACGGTCCGTCACCCGGCCCTCGCCGGCCGCCGCCGGCCTCGCCAGCTACCGGACAGGGGTGCACGATGGCAACGACGCTGCGCGCCAGGCGCCCACCGCATGCGGGAGTTGCCGTGTCGCAGCCGCCAAACGCACCCCGGCGGGGGCGACCGTGCGCGCACTGAGAGGGATGCGGGCCGCGGGCGAACCGGCGGCCGAATCGTCGCTGGAGGGCCTGCTCGTGCGCGTGGCGCGCGGCGACTCCGCGGCGTTCGAAGAGGTGTACGTACGGGTGTCGCCCGTGGTTCTCGGTGTGGTCCTGCGCGTCGTGCGCGACCCCGCGCAGTCGGAGGAGGTGGCGCAGGAGGTGCTGGTCGAGATCTGGCGTACCGCGTCGCGCTACGACCCCGAACGCGGCAGCGCCAACGCCTGGGTGTGCACGATGGCGCACCGCCGGGCCGTCGACCGGGTGCGGTCGGCGCAGTCGGCGGCCGACCGCGAGGAGCGGGCCGGGCGCCGGGACGGCTCCCCCGCCTACGACGCGGTGGCCGAGGAGGTCGAAACGCGTCTGGAGCGCGAGCAGGTGCGGCGCTGTCTGGCGTCCCTCACCGAATTGCAGCGCGAGTCCATAACTCTCGCCTACTACGGCGGCTACACGTACCGTGAGGTCGCCGAACTGCTGGACGTCCCGCTGGGCACCGTGAAGACGCGGCTGCGGGACGGCCTCATACGCATGCGCGACTGCCTGGGGGTGACCTCGACATGAACCACCCCCTCGGCCCCGCCCGGCGCGGTTCCGGCGACGGAGACGACGCGCACGCGCTGACCGGGCCGTACGCGGTCGACGCGCTGGATCCGAACGAACGCGCCCTGGTGGAACGCCACCTGGAGTCGTGCCCGGCCTGCCGGGACGAGGTCCGCGAACTGCGCGAGACGGCCGCGCGGCTGGCCGCCGCCACCTCGGTGCCCCCGCCGGACCGGCTGCGGTCGCGGGTGATGGCCGAGATCGGCACGGTACGCCAGGCCCCGCCCCGCAACGTGGTCCCGCTGCGCCGCGCCGGCCTGGCCGCCGGCACCCGGCTCCCGTGGCTGACCGCCGCCGCGATGTTCGTCGCCGCCGTCGTCCTCGGCACGCTGCTGGCCGACGCGCGCGGCGACCGCTCCGACGCCGGCACCCGGGCCGCCGACCGCATCGCGGCCATCGTGACCGCCCCCGACACGCGCACGGCGACGACAAGCGACGGCGGAATTTCCGCCACCGCGCTCGCGTCGCGCGCACGCGACGAGGCTCTGGTATTGACCGGCGGGTTGCCGGCGCCCGATGCCGCACATGTCTGGCAGGTGTGGTTCATGACCGACCGCGAGGTCCGCCCGGCCGGCCTGTTGGACGACGTTTCCGCCGGTCAGGACGCTGTCCGGCGGCTCGTCGCGAAAGGTCTGGGCGACGCGGCGCGCATCGGGGTCACGCTCGAGCCCGCAGGTGGGTCATCCGCACCCACCACCCGTCCCGTCGTGATGATGACCCTCCCGGTGTAAACGGCATGGCGCGGTCGGGTGAGAACTCGGTAATTCGCTGCGGGGGCCTCGCGCGAGGCGCAGGATGGGACCAGACACGAGTCAGGTCGTGTCACTGCATGGGAAAGCGCACGACTCCCGCATGGCCGGTCGGCAAGCGCCCGGCCCGAACGCGACGCATGGCGTCGATCACCGAGAAGGTACGAGGATGTGCCAGCACCAACCGCAATGCCCGCCGGCCGACAGCCCTGACCGGGAGGCCGCGCACGTTGTCGCGGCCCACCCGGAGCAGGGATGGAGTCTGCTGTGCAATGGCGTGGTCCTGTTCGAGGACACCGGGGAGATCCTGCCGGACGGGCGGCTGATCGCACCGCACCGGCCCCGCGTCCGTCTCGCCGCCTGAGGGGGCCTCAGGCGACGGGCAACGGCGCGGATCCCGCGCGAGGTCCCCGTCGGGGACGCACGAGGGCGGCCACCGGGTTCGGTGGCCGCCCTCGTGCGTGCCGTTGCCGGGCCGTCCGCGCCGGCTCGTGCGCCGCCGCGCGCCGCCCGCGCGGACGGATCGTCAGTGCTGGTACGCCTCCACCGACGGGCACGAGCAGACCAGGTTGCGGTCGCCGTACGCGCCGTCGATGCGCCGCACCGGCGGCCAGTACTTGCCGGCGGGCTGCACCGTCCCCGGGAAGGCCGCCTCCTCGCGCGTGTACGAGTGCGCCCACGAGTCGCCGGCCACCATCGCCGCGGTGTGCGGCGCGTTGCGCAGCGGGTTGTCGTCGGACGGCAGCTCACCCGAACCGACCCGGTCGATCTCCGACTTGATGGCGATCATCGCGTCGCAGAACCGGTCGATCTCGCCCAGGTTCTCGCTCTCGGTCGGCTCGATCATCAGCGTGCCGGGCACCGGGAACGACATCGTCGGGGCGTGGAAGCCGTAGTCGATCAGGCGCTTGGCCACGTCGTCCACGGTCACGCCGGTCGCCTTGGTGATGCCGCGCAGGTCCACGATGCACTCGTGCGCGACCAGCCCGCCCGGCCCGGTGTAGAGCACCGGGTAGTGCGGGGCGAGCCGGCGCGCGACGTAGTTGGCGCCGAGCACCGCGACCTGGCTGGCGCGCTTGAGGCCGTCGGGGCCCATCAGCCGGATGTACGTCCACGAGATGGGCAGGATCGCCGCCGAGCCCCACGGCGCCGCCGAGATCGGGCCGACGCCGGTCTCCGGGCCCGCGGTCGGCTGGAGCGGGTGGTTCGGCAGGTACGGCGCCAGGTGCTCCCGCACCGCGACCGGCCCGACGCCGGGGCCGCCGCCGCCGTGCGGGATGCAGAAGGTCTTGTGCAGGTTCAGGTGCGACACGTCGGCACCGAACTTGCCCGGCTGGGCGAGGCCGACGAGCGCGTTGAGGTTGGCTCCGTCGACGTACACCTGGCCGCCGGCCTCGTGGACCAGCGCGCACACGTCGCCGATGTGCTCCTCGAACACGCCGTGCGTCGAGGGGTAGGTGACCATCAGGACCGCGAGGCTGTCGCGGTGCGCGTCGATCTTGGCGCGCAGGTCGTCGAGGTCGACGTCGCCGTTCTCGCCGGTGCCGACGACGACCACGCGCATCCCGGCCATCACCGCGCTCGCGGCGTTGGTGCCGTGCGCCGACGAGGGGATGAGGCACACGTCGCGGCCGGTGTCGCCGTTGGCCAGGTGGTACGCGCGGACCGCGAGCAGACCCGCGAGTTCGCCCTGCGAGCCGGCGTTCGGCTGGATCGACACCTTGTCGTAGCCGGTGACGGCGACGAGCGCGTCCTCCAGGCCGTGGATCAGCTCCAGGTACCCGGCCGCCTGGTCGGCCGGCGCGAACGGGTGGATGTTCGCGAACTCCGGCCAGGTGACGGGCTCCATCTCGGCGGTCGCGTTGAGCTTCATCGTGCAGGAGCCGAGCGGGATCATGCCGCGGTCGAGCGCGTAGTCCTTGTCGGCGAGGCGCCGCAGGTAGCGCAGCATGTCGGTCTCCGAGCGGTGCGCGTGGAAGACCGGGTGGGCCAGGAACTCGTCGGTGCGCAGCAGCGCCTGCGGCAGCGCGTCGGGGGTCTCGGCGTCCAGGGTCGAGACGAGGTCGCGCAGGTCCGCCGCGGTCCCGGCGGCGGCGTTGGGCGCGAACGCCCGCCACACCGCGGCCAGGTCGTCGCGCGTGGTGGTCTCGTCGCAGGTCACCGACACGTGGTCGGCGTCGACGCGGTGCAGGTTGACGCCCTCGGCGCGGGCGTTCTGCACGACCGCGTCGGCGCGGCCCGGCACACGGGCCAGGACGGTGTCGAAGAAGTCCGCGTGCACGACCTCGACGCCGTCGCGGCGCAGTCCGGCGGCCAGGACGGCGGCGTAGCGGTGGGTGCGCCGGGCGATGTCGGTGAGGCCGTCGGGGCCGTGATAGACCGCATACATTCCGGCCATCACGGCGAGCAGGACCTGCGCGGTGCAGATGTTGCTGGTCGCCTTCTCGCGCCGGATGTGCTGCTCGCGGGTCTGCAGCGCGAGGCGGTACGCCTGGTCGCCGTCGGCGTCGACGGACACGCCCACGAGCCGTCCCGGCAGCGAGCGCGCCAGCTTCTCGCGGACCGCGAGGTATCCGGCGTGCGGTCCGCCGAAGCCCATCGGCACGCCGAAGCGCTGCGTGGTGCCGACCGCGATGTCCGCGCCCATCGCGCCGGGCGAGGTGAGCAGGGTGAGGGCCAGCAGGTCGGCGGCGACCGCGGTGAGCGCGCCGCGCGCGTGCGCGTCGGCGACGAGCGCGGTCAGGTCGCGCACGAGGCCGTCGGCGCCCGGGTATTGCAGGAGGACGCCGAAGAACTCGCCCTCGGGGAGTCCGCCCGAGGTGTCCGCGACGACGACCTCGATGCCCAGCGCCTCGGCGCGGGTGCGCACGACGGCGATGGTCTGCGGCAGGCACGCGGCGTCCACGACGAACACGTTGCTCTTGGCCCGCCCCGCACGGCGTGCGAGCGTCATGGCCTCGGCGGCCGCGGTCCCCTCGTCCAGCAGCGAGGCGCCCGCGACCTGGAGCCCGGTCAGATCGCACACCATGGTCTGGAAGTTGAGCAGCGCCTCCAGACGCCCTACCAGCCGGAGATCTCGC
>NZ_JBEZFP010000065.1:0-47448 GCF_040649515.1 Streptodolium elevatio | reverse complement strand
TGTTCGTGGCGTTGCAGTCCGACAGTGGGCCGAGATCCTGCAGGAGGTTCCTTTGCACGTCCAGCACCAGGAGGTTGGGGAACCGGTCGATGCCGTCGAGGTCCCGGAGGCCGCTGTCCTGCACGGTCAGCGATATGAGCTGGTCCATGCGAGGGAGGGCTGCGAGCGACACCGGGTCGCAGCCGGTGAGGATCAGGACCTCGAGCGACGGAAAATTGTGCAGACCGTTCAGTGAAGTGGCTTGGCGGACGTGCAGTTCGGTGATCGTCGTTGTGTCGACGCCCCTCATCCGCTGGTGAAGCCGTGCAAGCTCCAGACCCTTACGGACCTGCGGCTCCATCGGGCGTGTGAAGTGCTCGATGACGCGTCCCTCCTCGTCGCGGCACAGCAACTCACGTACCGGCGGCCTGATGAGCCCGGACGCAGCGTGCTGCCCAACCTGAATCGCCTTGATTCTCTCCGCCTGCAGGCCGTGCGGACAGCCCGCGGCCGGTCGTCAGCGCAAATGGGACTCCTCTGTGCGCTCGGCAGCCGCCACAGCTCAACGACGGCAGTCGAGACTGGGGATGGTTGACCCTTGCCTGGGCGTTGAGGTCGTCTTGCCTGCACACCACCCCGTACCCACCTCTGCACTCCACCCTGTACGCGGACACCTGGGGCGGGAGCCCGGCGAGGACCTTAGCGGCGTGCTGGGAGAGGAAGGTCGGCCACGCCTGGTCGGTCACGTTCGGGCGCGGATGACCGATTCGAGGGTGACAGCGTCGGCGTCGTCTAGGCCGTGGTCGAGGAACGCGTCGGCGGCGGGCGGCGCGGACCTCTTGAAGTCCCTCCGCGACGATTCCACGTAGTTCGCGGTCGCTGGCGCCCGCGTCCTGTGCTTCGAGGAGTCGCGCGGCGTAGTCGGGTGGCAGGTGCTGGGTAAGTCGGCGCATCCGGGGGTCGTCGGTGGATCCCGCGGCGGACGCGTAGCCGAAGCGGGCGCGCAGCTCGATCGTGACGCCTCCGGTGGCGGCGGCCTGGCGGCGGACGCGCTTGCGCACCCGCGGCTGCCAGGCCTTGCGCACCTCGCGTTCCAGGGCGTCCAGGAGCGGCTTGCGGGGGCTCTTGCGGGTTCCGGCGAGGTAGCGCTCCACGGTGCGCTGGGAGACGCCCAGGCGTGCCGCCACGGCCCGCGTGGAGCCGCGTTCGGCCTTCATGAGCAGCCGGAACCGGGCGGCCGGGGTCTTGGGCGGGTCCTTGGTGACCTGCTCATACCCCGCACGGTCCAGGGCGTCGTCGATCTCCCCCATCAGGCTACTCCCCGTCGTCCAGGACGGCGTCGCCGCCCTTGATGTGCCGGGCCGGGTTCAGGCCCTGCTCCATCTGGTCGATAACTGACAGCAGCTCCTGGACGCCCTCGACCTTGGCCAGGCCCGGTGTCGCACCCAGCCGGAAGCTGCCGGGCAGCACGTGGCCGGCGCCCAACTTGTGGTCCGGGCCGGTGAGTGGCAGGAACCCGAGCGGGTTGGGGTGGGGCTGGCGTAGACGACGCAGTCGGACAGCACCGCGAGCGGGTAACGGCCGGTCGCCTTGGCAGTGTTGGCCATCTTGCGGTGCATGACGAAACCCGATTTCCTATCTCTACCTGGTTGAGGACCAGTCCCTAGGGGTACGGACTGTGTGTGAGCAAACGACTGCGTAAGACCCAGACCATGCTGGCCGTGCTTCAGGCTTTGACCGTCCTGGGGGCGGAGAAGGCGCACGGCCACGCGATCATCAAGTGGACCGGTCTGCAGAGCGGGACGGTGTACCCGCTGCTGGCCAGGCTGGAGAAGGCGGGGATGGCCGACAGCGCGTGGGACGGGGACCCGAGCGAACGCGGGATCCGGCGGCGCTTGTACTGGCTGACCGGCGACGGACGCGAGTTCGCCCGTGCCGCTCTGGAAGGCGTGCCGAGCCTGTACCGCGGCGTCGGAGCCACCCCGGCGCCCGCGCCCGCGCCGCGGCCGGCGGTGCCTCCCTCCGGGCCCCTCCCCCAGGAGTCGTGATGGACCGCTCGGGGGAGTTCAAGACAGAACTGTCAAAACTGGAACGGGCCCTGCTGAACGGGGCCGTCGAGCTCCTGCCTGCCGAGGACCGCGACCGCTACCGCGAGGAGTGGGAGCTGGACCTGATGCTGGAGACCGGTCAGGCCGCGCGCCTGCGTGCGGCGCGCAGCAACTACACCGCGGCGGTACGCATGACCGCCTCGGCCATGACGCCGCGACGAATCGCCAAGAACGTGGGTTCGTTGCTCCTCACTGGCCTCACAGTCTTAGGTGTCTGGCTGGTCGTCGGCCTCTTTCTCACCGTGACGTACTGGCTGGGAATGCTGATGACCGCGCCGGCGCCGGGCAGCGGTGCGGTGCCCGGTCTGGCCTTTATCCTCGCGTTCGGACTGCCCGTCGCAGTCGCGCTGCTCGCGGTCGCGGCGAATGTGCTGCACGCGGAGTTCGTGCGTCCGGAACGCCAGCTCCGCGAGGCGGCCGACGCCCTCATGTCCGGTGCGCGGCCCGCTTCTCCGCCGCCGCCTCCCGACGGCTGGTGGCCCTGGTACACACAGCAGCGCCCGGCCCGGTTCCGTGGCCGCACCGCGCCCGAAGACGAGCAGGACCCCTGGAAGCCGGACACCTTGGGCGAGTGGTCGGCGTTCATCGCGTTCCTCATCGGGGGCCTCGCCGTCGTCCTGGCCTACGCCGGCCTGCTCCTGGTCTACGCCGACCAGCTGTTCATGCTCTGGATCAGCGACGGTCGGCCTTTTGTCGTCGTCCAATTGGACCAGTCCTACGTGGCCGGTGCCGTGATGTCGATGTGCGCCCTCGCACTCGCCGTTGCGTTGGGCGGGCTCGTGTGCTCGGAGGCAGCCGCGATGGTGTTCACCGCTCTCGGCTACGCCCTCGGACAGGCCTTCGCTCTGCTCCTCCTGCTCTCCAGGTACGCGGCACGTGCGTGCGCGCCGCTTCACCGCAAGGCGGTCGTGCCCGCGAGGTTATGGATCGACCACGCGTGGCGTTGGGAACCGTGGCGCGCTGCCTACGCCACCGAGCAGGCGTTCCGCCAGGCCCGTCGTGCGTCGTGGCGTGCATCGCGCGCCTCGATGCTCGCCGAGTTCGACGCTCACACCCTGCGCCGCTCCTACGCCCGGCAGGCCGCCACCGACATCCTTACCGCCACCCGAGCACAAACTGGGACGACCCGAGGGGACGGCTGACGCATGACCTCACCTACGCCCCCCGGGCAGAGCGACCGGGAGCGCCCGCCCCACGATCCTGTCGACGTCCGCACCCTCGCCCTGCTGTTCGCGATCGCCGTGGCCGGCGCGGTCGTCGTCGTGGCGTACAAGGACCCCGACCTCGGCGGCGCAATCGCCATCGGAATCACCGTGCTGGTCGCCGTACTCGCGGTGCTCCGCTGGAGCGGGGGCGGTGGTTCGTAGGAACCCACGTCGTACTGCGGGCCGCAGCGTCTCACGACGCCGCGGCCCGCTGTCGTGCGGCCTTGGCGGACGTGCAGTTCGGTGATCGTCGTCGTTGTGTCGACGCCCCTCATCCGCTGGTGAAGCCGTGCAAGCTCCAGACCCTTACGGACCTGCGGCTCCATCGGGCGTGTGAAGTGCTCGAGTCCGCGCCCGCAACGGGGCGGTGGCGTTGGTCTGCACCCAGGAACGCATCCTGAAGATCTTCAGGATCACCGGGCTGACACGCGTTTTTCCCATCTACTTCGAAGTCCGAGAGGCCCTTGCGGACGTCGCCGAGGCTGATTGAGCACCAAACCCGGCCAAACCGCTCTGGGAGCGTTAATCACGCAGACGTGGAGTCGCGCTGCGCTCGTGCGAACGGGCGGCGCGCGCCCCCGCCCGTGAAGCAGACAGGCCTAGGTTGCCGTGCCAGTCGATCGGGCGGAAGGTGAAGCCGCCGACATCGTCGGCGATGCCGGCTGCGTCACGCCAGGCAGGCCAGGGAGGGTTCCGAGCGGGGCTCGGGCTGCGTGCGGCGGGGCGACCCCCGCGCAGGTCTGTCCAGGGGACCGAGCTGCAGCACCGCGTCAGGATGCGATGCCGGATGCGAAGGACGTTGGGATCCGTGCCGCGCTCGGGTCGCGTCCTTACGGCTCCGGGGACGGCAATCGCCTGTGTCAGCCGAGGCAAGCAGGCAGACTTGGGCTCCGGGAACCAAGCTTGGAAATGCGGGGGCTATGGATCCAAGTAACGGAGAGCCGCCATCAGCAATGCGAGACCTTGCCATTGAGGCATTCCGCGCTGACCTCACACGCGTTGCCCGGGGTAAGACCAGGAGAGGCCTGGCGCGCAAGATGGGCTACTCGCACGCAAGGCTGTCGGACATGCTGTCACCACGGTGGCGGGGCTTGCCTCCGTGGGACGCAGTGGAGACGTACCTGCGAGCCTGCGGCGTGTCAGCGGAGGACATCGCGCGGGACTGGCGGCCGCGATGGTACAAACTCCATGCCCTGGAGCCTCGCTACACGTTCCACGCCCCGGTACGGGCAGCCAGCTTCGTCCTCGACGAACGCCGAGTACAGACCGTCCAGGAATTCGGGCGGCATCTGAGTCGCGATGCAGCGCTTGTAGAAGCTGGCGAGAACTTGCTTGAGGCCGTGTTGGTGGTGCTTCGGCACGCTGCTCAGGCATCCACCGACGACGGTCAAGGGGGGCCAAGATGACTACGTCGTCAGACGCTTGGGAGATTTTGGCCCTCATGTATCAGGAGTTCGGGGACGACTTCGAGCCTGTACTCAAAGCCGCGGAGCCCGAGCTTCAGCGGGTCCACGAACGTCGCGAAGCCGAGGCCAAGCGGGCCCACGCCCGCGAAATTGCATCGATCAAAGCCGCAGATGCGGCAGCGGAACGCGCACACGACCTCTACGCCAAGGGACTCTGGCTAGGCTTCGCATTGGCGGTTCTCATGCTGACCAGTTCAGTCCTTGTCGGCATCTTCGGGCCCTGGTGGCTCTCGTTGCTTCTGGCCGGCCCTAGCTTGGGGTCCCTCGTCACCGTCTTCGTGCTGCGGAAGAACAGCGATGAAGCAACACGGCTAGCAGCTCGGACACATGGCGCGCTGTCCGCCGCTGCCGCTCCGCCTCCGTAGGCTCGGCCGCCACGAGAGTGGACACCGCGACGGCCGGACCGGTGCATGGGGGCGCGAACGCGGGGTCGTCGTTGAGCATGTACTAGGGCCCGGTGCCATCACCAGACTGGATGCCGAGCTGAAGGGGCGGTTGGGCCTCCTGGCCCTGCCCGAGCTCCAGGTTGACGCGTTCCATCTGCATGACGCGCGGAATGACGTGCCGACTGCCAGGCGGGCTGCGGCGGTCACACCAAGGGGGCCAGGCCTGCCTCCCGCACCTTCAGACGGCGCCAGATCACGCCCCAGGTCATCGCGTCGGTCACCCCGAGCACGCTGACGTATGCGCTCATCAGCTTGCCTGGGCACCGGACTTCGGCCGCGCCCTCGAAGACGGGGCGGGGTGTCCGCCAACCCCGTCGCGGGCACGCTCCAGGACGTCGGCTGCGGACATCGGGGGACAGGGCATGACGAAGAAGCAGAACCGGCGGCGCACCCGCCCGAGGGCGATTCCCAAACAGCGCACCGCGCGCGTGGCGCTGGGCCCGTGGCCCGGTCCCGCGGAAACGCGGATCCGCGCCGCCGCACCGGGCGAGGTCCCCGCAATCGACGCCCTGCTCCACGCCGCAGGAACCCACCTGGAGGCCCACGACGCCCTGGACGCCGGGCAGTTCGGCGCCCTCGTGCGCACCGGGCTTCTCGACGGCACGGACGCCATGTTCGCCGAGGTCGAGGCGGCGGTGCGGGCGTGGGACCTGGACCGGCTGATCCACGGCATGACCACGGTTCTGGTCGCCGAGGACGAAGCCGGCGACGTGGTCGGCGCGGTGGTGATGCTCCCGCCCGGGCAGGTGTGTGGGCCGCTCGCGGAACGCGGGGTGTGGGGCCAGGTGCTGCGCTTGATCCTCACGACGACGAAGCTGCGCGGCATCGCGGTCGCCGAGGCCGCCCGCGGCCGCGGTATCGGGACCGCGTTGCTCGACCAGGCGGTGAGCTTGCACCAACACCTCGGCGCGGCACTGGTCTACGGCCAGTTCACGGCGCAGGACGACCTTGAGGCGTACTACCGCACCCGAGGCTTCGACGTCCTCGCCCCCGGCGCCGGGTTCTCCCTGAATCCGCTCGGCGTCGGCGTCACCGTCAACGCCTATCCCCACGAACGGCTCATCACCCGCTGGATGCTCTGAGAGGGCCCTGACGAGCGGCGCGGCGGACTGGATGTCGGTTGATCGATGCCGATCACTTTTGATCGGGCGGGGTGTTTCGGGCCGCCGGCAAACGAGCCGGCGGCCCAGGACACCCGTCAGGCGCGGGGCCGGATCAGGTACGCGGCACCGACGGTCGCCGCTGCACCTGTCAACGGGGTGAACAGGCCCACCGCCACCTGTGGCGACAGTTGATCGAGCACGCCCAACAGCAACGGCGTGGCGCACACCACGACCGTGAAGGCGAGCACGAACCAGTTCCGCGGCGTCAACATGTGTATCGTCCTTAGATGTAGAGCAGGCGCCCGCGAGGGCGCCTGGATGGAGAGGTCGGACACGCGGGGAACTGTGGTAAGGGACCCGGGTGTTCGGCCTTCTTCGTTCAGAGGAAACGGTAGTAGTCGTACCGCCGATCGGCGTAACCGCTTCCGGGGAAGCGCGTGAGAAGCCCCCTTGACCCCACGGAAACAGTTACGCTCCGCAGTCGAGCGGTTTCCGATTGCTGAACATTTTGGGCCTCCGGAGTCCGATTTCGACCACACCCGCCCGCTTGGTAGCGCAGTGTATTGACGCCGTCGCCTTCGGTATTACCGGAGTGATCTGCCCGACACTCTGCCGCTCGAATCCGAAATTCCCGATACAGGCGATTCCTGTGGCTTCAACGCCTTGGCGGGTACCCGCCCATCACGCCGATGCGACCTCCGGCGCCAGGGCCTACGCGCTGTCGCGCAACGACTCCGCCGAAGAACTCGGCGTCGTTTTCGCGATGTTGGGAAGGCTACGCGCGGCACGGTCCCGCGCGGCCTGCTGCCGGGCTCGCCGGTAGGCGTCCGATCGGTGGCCGCGGTCGGCCTGCCGGACCTCCTGGTCCTGGTCGACCAAAACGGCGAGGAAGTCCGCCTCGGGTTCGCGGTGCCAGGCCAAAGCCTGATCCTGCCGCTCGATCGCGGCCCGGACGGCGGGTGCGAGCTGCTGCCCGGGGACGACGGCGCGGTGCGCGTCCACGGCCTGCCGGTAGCCGGGCGGCGGTTCCCGCCGGGCCGGGGTCGGCCCGGGCACGGTGTCCGGGTCGCCGGCGGCCGCGGGCGTCGCGGTGGTCCGGGCTGCCGGGGCCAGGACGCGGATGGTGCGCACCGTGGCGATGCCGGTGTGGTCGGCGATGCGGGCCAGGAGCGCGGGGGTCTGCAAGCGCAGATGGGTGGCCCACGACGCCGAGTCCGGGCGCAGGTCCAGGCGTCCGGTGGCCGGGTCGAACGCGGCGGCCTGGACGTGGCCGGCGAGCTTGGGGGCGATGCGCTCCCAGTCGGCCAGGATCGAGGCGCCGGCCGCCGGGGCCTGCCAGGCCCGGGCGGCGACCAGGCCCTCGAGGACGGCGGCGAGCCCGAGCGGTTCGCGGCCGTCCGCGCGCTGGGCCTGCCGGGCGCGCGGCGCCGGCGCGGGAGGGCCGGCGCTTCGGGCGGCCGCGGCGCGAGCGGCGCGCAGGACGACCCGGGCCAGGTCGATCCCCGACGCCCCGGGCGTCGTCCCGGCTCCCGCCGGGTGCGGGCCGGTCACCACGCCGCCGGGGTCGGTGCGGCGGTGCGCTGCCGGTGCAGCACCCAGTCGACCAGCCGGTGCGTGTAGAGCCGCCGCGCGAACGCCTCGCCCATCAGGTCGATGGTCGACAGCACCGCGTCAGGGTCCTGCTCCCCCAGGCGCCGCAGCTCGACGACCTGGTCCCGGGTCAGGTCCTCCAGCACCGGGACCAGGTCGTCGACGTGGTGCACCGTCGCCCCGTCGGGGGCTTGGTCGATCGCGGCGAACGCGGATTCCACGTCGGCCGCCAGCTCCGGCGTGACCGGGAGCTGCCAAGGACCGGACCGGACGTGCTCGGCGTGCCGGGCCCGGGCGGAGTCGCGCCAGTGCTCCACCTGCCCGGCCCGCTCCGCCGCGGTGCGCCAGCCGCGCAGGCCGGTGACGCCGCGCAGCCGGGACGCCAGCAGCCCGGACGGGCGGCGGGCACCGTCGGCCGGGGCATCGACCGTGGCCAGCCACGCCGCGACCTCCTGGCAGGTCCATCCGGCGTCGGAGACCTCGCGGACCACCCACGCGACCCGGGGCACCGAGGCCCTGGCCAGCCACGAGACCTCGCGGACGAGCTCGGCGGCGAGCCGGAACCGGCGGCTGACCTTGTTGAGCGTTCGGCGGGCGGGCTTGGCCGGCGTGGTCGGTGCGGGGTCCTGGTGGGTGCTGGGGGCGTGGTCGTACGTCCCGCTGGCGAGCCCTGCCTCTAGGGGGACCCCAAGAGAAAGTTCCGGAGAAGACGCTGCGGTAAGAACCTCCATTGGGGTGCAACGGCCGGAGTTATCCACAGCCCCCTCGGAGCCGTCCTTCGCAGCCTCCGCCGCAGCGGTCTCCGGCCCGCTCACCTGCGGCTTCTCCACCCGTCCCGTACCGGATCCGGTGGCGGCCGTGCGCGGCGCCCGGACCTTCCGCGACGCCTTCCGGCCCAGCTTGGCGACCATGGCGCGGCCGGCCTCGGCGATCCCGGTCACCCGCCGCGAAGGCCCCTCACCGGTCGTGCGGATGCCGAGTGCGGCGTCGTACGCAGGCGGGATCACCAACGCGAACTCGCTCGCCTGCCCCCGCAGATCCCGGCGGCGGTAACCCTTCTCCACATAGGCCAGCAGCCCGGCCTCTCCAACCTCCTCCCGCCCGACCTGGAGGAGATGGCCGTCTACTACGAGGCCAAGGCCCTGCGGGACCTGGGCCGGTCCGCCGCATCTGCCCGCGGCATGCGCATCGTCGCCGCAGGCGGCGGCCGCCTCGCCCCCGCCGCACGCCGAGGCCTGGCCCACCTCGCCCGCCTCGCCGGAGACTTCCCCACCGCCCTCGATGTCGCCCGCACCCTCGGCTGGGAAGGCCGCCACCACCGTGTCGAAGGCGACGTCCTGTGGCTCCAAGGCGACATCGACGCCGCGGCCGCGGCGTACGGCGCCGCCCGCGACGAAGCCGAACAGCACGGCATCGCCGGCGAACGCGCCACCTCGCAAACGCACCGCGCCTTCGTCCTCGCGTTCACCGACCCCGGCCTGGCCGACGACGAAATCGACCTCGCCCACCAGCTGCTGACCGGGCTGGACCTACGCGCGACCGGATTCACGCTGGAACTCGCCGAACTCACCCGCGACGCCGGACACATCCCCGTGGCCGACTTCGGCGCCCGGGTCGAAGTGCTGCGTACGCGGATGCGCGTTGCCGGGCTCGCCGCCACCCAGGAACCCACCCTCGACCTGGTGGTGACCTTCCAGCAGGCGGTGGCGGGGGCGTACCGCGACGCTGCCGGCACCATCAACCGGCTCGGAGCGCTGACCAGCGGCGGCGACTACGCCTACTACACCGACATCGCGTACTTCATGATCGACCGCGCACTCGACCACCGCACTCGTACCCGGTGGATCGACGGCGAGCCCGCCACCCGGCAGCGCTGGCACGACCTCGTCACGAGTCGGCGCGCCCGGCGCAGCGGCCAACCTGTGTGAAGTGCGCGCAGTTCACGCTCTCCGGCGGCTTGTTCCACCAGGAGTGCGCGCAGTCCCCCGGCGTACTTCGCGGCGTCGGCCAGGAGGCGGGCGGACGTCGCTATCCGTGTTGGCGATCTGCGCGAGGAGCCCCTGGGCGTCCCAGATCAGCCGGTGGGGCAGTTCCACGTATTCGCCGAGGTGCGCCGGGGAGATTTGCTACCCGCCAGTTGAGCACGAGGTGATCGTCCTGGGCGCGGTGACCTCCTCGATGACGGTGTCCGCGGCCGCGCCGCCCCTACGACGGGAACCTGTTGGTGGAGGAAGACTTCACCGGACGCCTGCCGCAGCGCGTGCTTTGACAAGAGAAGCAATGACGCGGCGGAGGTTGAACGGCAAGCTAAGTCCGCGCTGCCTCGACGACTTGGACGAGTTTTACATCAGCGAAATTTGCACGAGTTTCGAGAAGGCCGTGACGGCGGTCTGCGGCAGCGAAGATGGCGGCGCCGTGCCACAAGGCGCCCCACCTTGCGAGCACCCAACAGCCTTAAAACTCAGTCAGGGATTCTGGCGAAAACTGAATCAGCCAGTGCTCCTGCGGATCGAGCGGCACGTGCTGCGGTATCTCCTCCCCATGGGGTGCCCGTTCGCGACCACGGCAGCATACGCGGACTGCATAGTTCCCGGGTGGAATAGCGAATCCCGGCTCCAGGTACTGCATTCCAACACTGTTTGCCAGGCGGATCTTGCCGTGCAAAAGAGTCAAATTGGTCGTTTCGACGGCATCCCACCGGCCGGGCGGGAGAACCGGCTGACCGTCCCATAGTTCCAGGCGCACAGCTGGATAGAAATCGTTTCCCGCCGAGAGCAAGGCAAGCGCAGAAGGCTTGACGGAAGCGACAGCCCCTATCAGGATCTCGTCTCCCTGAACCGGGTAATCCGCGTCGCGGTCGACCACGTAGACCCGCCCGTGGCTCACTAGCGGCCGATCGTCCACCGCCGAGACAAGCATGATTTTGTGCACTCCTGCCTTGTTGTCACCACCGGATCGACCAATGTACCCCAACGCACTCGACATGCCAATGGAAATCCCTACAAAATACGCGACTATAGGTTCTGGGTACTTTGCCCGCAGCAGGGATGAAAAGAAATCAATTACGCCTTTTCGTCAAATTTTTACCCCGTGGCCGCTTGTCGCACGCAGGCTCTATATTTCGCCCCGAAGCGCCAACCGACGCTTCGGTAGTTTTATAGAAGCGGAAACCGATGAGATATAGAGCCAAACAACCAACGCGGGGCTTCGTCGTGTTGTCAATGGTTGCCGCACTGTTCGCAGGCGGGGCCGTCCCGGCGGCCGCGGGCGAGGACAACCCTCCAGCAACCCCCACCGCCACCATGATTGGAGCACCAACTGCCACGGCCGCTCCATCTCCGGAAAGCCCCGCCACCGGGGGAACCCCGCCGTCGGTGCAGCCCTCGCCAACTGCCTCGGTAAGCCCCGATGAGGAGGCTCACAGCTCAGAACCTCCTCCCGATGCGAGACCCACCACCCCGTCGGGGACCATGCCGACGGCCCCATCACCATCCACGGTGACCACGACGCCGCCGACCACCACAGTGCCCGTTCCAGGTGAGATACCGGGATACGCCGGAACGCTCGAGGAGGTCGTAGACCCCAATGCCCCACCGCCGATCCCTGGCGTCGTTGACGCGGATTCGGCAGTACGTCTGGAAACGCCAGAGCAGATCCAGCGACGCGCAGAAAGTGCTCGACAGGTCGAGCACCTGACAGCGCCGGGCGGCATCACACCGCGCGCAGGGCCTACCCCGGACAACACCCTCTCTGATCTCACGTACGACCAGTGCAAGAGCAACCAGGACGCGGCCGACCCATGGGGCTTGGCGTACAGCCACCGCTACTACTGCAGCGTAAAAGAGTTCGTCCTCAAGAACTGGAGGTGTGCCGGCACATGCCCGCCGGTGTGTACCGGGGTCGGAGACAACTGCACGGAAATCGGCCGTGACGAATTCACGGTCGTGACGATCGGGCGCATCAGCTACAACTCGCAGCGCAAAATCCAGTTCAACATGAAGCTGGACGACTGGAAAACCATCGGCACCGTGGACGACAGCCGCATGATGAGGCTCGACTTGACCTGTTCCGGTAGCTGCAACCCGGACCCCAACAACGGCGCCTACCTTTCCCTGGCCAACTGGAAGAGCTCGGGTCTCACCTACGTCGAGTTCAACCCGGCCGTTTCGACCAGCGGTACAGGCGTCGACCAGGTGGCGTTCTACAACTTCAAGGGGGACATCGCAATCAACGGCGTCTCCGAGCTCGGCACGAGGTTTGCCGACAATCAATTCCGCTGCGACGAGGCGACGTACGTTGCGGTCAGCTCCGGCTGTGTCTTCAACAAGGCCACAGAGATCTTTTCGATCAACCGCGCTGATGTCACGGTCCAAGAAACCGCCGCACACATCTACGCCGCGCTTGATAACCCCACATCAACCATGCCCGCCGGGACATACAAAAAGATTCCCGGCGGCATCGGCTCGGGGCTACCGCTGACCCGACTTCACCCGACAACAGACAGGCAGCAGATCACTGACAACACCAGCACGGCAGTCTCCAGCTGTCGGCGCTACTGGAACACGCCCGGGCAGCGCTACACGCAAAACGCTCAAGGCGTCTACACGTACGACTGCGACGAGTACCCCTTCAAAACCACCGCAGAGGGCGCCAGGAACGCAGGGGTAAACTACTCGGTGCGCCCTGTAAAGAAGGAGGACAACCAGCGCGCCGGAAATGCCATGCTCAACGTCGCCTTCTACCAAGGCATGCGCGTCATCAGCGGGGACAAGTTCTACGTAACGACCTACAACCCCCCGGCTCAGCCGGTACCGTGGGTTCCCATCCCCAACGGGAAAGGCACGTGCAAGGTTTTCGGGAACTACCCGGTCTGCGGAGCCATCCTGAACAAATACGAAAGCCTCGGAGGCCCCGGAACACAGGGCAACCCGACTGGGGATTTCGACGTCACGCCCGACGACCAAGGCGAATTCCAGCACTTCGCGAACGCCAGCTCCATCTACTGGAGCCAACCCACCGGCGCCCACCAGATCGGCGGGAACATCCGCGCCAAATGGGGAGCACTGGGCGCACAGGCCGGCCCACTGGGCTACCCCACCACCGACGAAACCCCCACACCTGACAGCGTGGGTCGCTTCAACCACTTCCGCATGCCCGACGGAGCTGCCG
Organism: Streptodolium elevatio; assembly: GCF_040649515.1. Classification (GTDB taxonomy): domain Bacteria; phylum Actinomycetota; class Actinomycetes; order Streptomycetales; family Streptomycetaceae; genus Yinghuangia; species Yinghuangia elevatio. The sequence goes on along the minus strand of NZ_JBEZFP010000065.1, from coordinate 34,382 downwards.
CCTCCATCTACTGGAAGTCCGACCTCGGCGCCCACGACATCCGCGGCGCCATCCGCGCCAAATGGGCAGCGCAAGGCTGGGAGACCGGTGGCCTCGGCTACCCCACCACCGACGAGGTGGCAACCCCCGACGGCATCGGCCGGTTCAACCACTTCACCCGCTACAACGGCGGCGGCGCATCCATCTATTGGACCCCGCAGTTCGGGGCGTGGTCCGTCCAAGGACCCATCCGCGACAAGTGGGCTGCGCTCGGCTGGGAAACAGGCCTGGGCTACCCGACCACCGACGAGTTCTACGTCGACCAGGGGGCTGGCTACGCCAACCACTTCAAGAAGCCCAACGTCGACTTCTCCGACGCCTCGATTTACTGGACCCCGGAGACTGGGGCGTGGTCTGTGACCGGTGCCATCCGATTGGCCTGGGCGGCTGGCGGATGGGAGCAGTCCAACCTCGGGTACCCGGTCTCGGATGCGCGCTCCCGCGACGGCAGGGGAATGGTCCAAGAATTCAGCCACCCAGACATGGGGGAATACTTCGTCTATTTGACTCCGGCATCAGGCGTGCGAATCGTCTCGGAGGGGACAGGATTTTACCAAGATATCGGAGGAGAGGCCAGCTGGCTGGGCTACCCAACTCAGAACTCCTATAGTCGCTCGGCGCCCGAGCCGTTGACTCCCCTAGGGACGCAGTACTACTACACTAAGCTGATCACAGAAAATGGTTGCATCAGGTGGGAAGCCAACACCGACGTAGCGTACCCGACGTCGAGCGGTCGATGCAGCGCCGCATATCCAACCGACGAAATCAGAGAAAAACCGTGCCTTGCGCCCTGCACAGATGCTGACTACATTCTGGGCGGACTGATCGACTGGGATCGGGACGGCAAGAAGGACATCATCGCGAAGGACGGATCCAACGGTGACCTGTGGCTCTACCCTGGAGCAGGGACTCGAGGCCCCGCTGGAATCCCGCGGGTGCTCATAGGTACCGGCTGGCAGAACTTCAGCATTGCCGGCCTCGGCGACTGGGGACGCACCGGCGCACCAGGGATAGTCGCTCGCGATAATGCGAACGGTAATCTGTGGTTCTACCCAGGCGAAGGCAAGCGTGCACCCAGTTCCCGACCGCGAGTGCAGATAGGATCTGGCTGGAATGGCTTCCAGTTCGGGGACATTTCCGACTACAACCGCGACGGAAACGTCGACATCGTTGTAAACGACTCCGCAGGTATCCTCTGGCTCTATCCTGGTGAAGGAAAAATGGCGCCCAGCGGCAAGCCACGCATCCAGATAGGTTCCGGGTGGGGGCCCGTAACGGATTCGGGCGGCGGTTTCGTTGCCAGCATCGCAGACTGGAACAGTTCAGGCACCCCGGGAATAGTCGGCGTCAGGGGAGCTTTTGTAACCTACTACCCCCAAAACGGCGCACCTACCGAAGTGGGATCGCTAGATGATTGGCTCCTCATCAAGGAATCATCGTTCGTAGGTGCGACCGACTGGGACAACGACGGCGAGACAGACATCATCGCCCGCAGCGGCGAATATGACGAGCTCTGGCTCATGAGTCGCAACAAAAATCCTGTACGTATAGGAAGCGGTTGGTAGTCAGTCGAAGTGCCTAATGCTGGGGGGCTTCCCGCCGCAGGGGAAGCCCCCCAGTGGCGCCTGCCCAGGCAAGTGGGGACCCAACTACACGCACCGCACAGCATCTTCACCGAACGCGCACCACCCGTGCGGCGACGAGATGGGGCCGACCCGCGGTCACTGCGGTCCACCGTGCAGGCCCTGCACGAAACCGGCCGCGACGCGGTGCTGCGCCTCATCGGCACCGGAACGGCCGCCCCCTGGATGCGGGGTGAGCGACGCACTCAGCGAAGCCCACCGGGCCGCCTACCGGCCCCAGCACGGCGACAACGACGCCGACCAGGCCCTGTGGTGACATCTGGCCTGGCTCCACACCGATCACGCCGCCCGGGCGTGGCAGCAGGACATCGGCGCTCCGCTACCCGAGCAGGCCCGACCACCTCGCTGACAGCGCCGCGACACACGCCGGTTCCCAGCGCGGATGTGCACACTTCCGTAATGTGGTGTGCATGACTGAGACGACCTATTCGATCGTGGAGGCCCGTGCCAAGCTGGGCGCTATCGCGCGGGAGGTCAGCGCGACCCGCGAACCGGTCGCGATCACCGACCACGGCCAGACCATCGCCATACTCGTCAGCCCCGCCGACGCCCTGGAACTCCAGGAAATGCGCGCCCTCGCCGCCTACCGCGCCCGCCAGGCCCGCGGCGACGACGCCGGCGTCTCCCACGACGAGGCCTACCGCCGCGTCTTCGGCAACGACCCGGCCGCCGACCAGGCGGGCCGCGAGGCGTGAGCCACGAGGTCATCTGGGAACCCGAGGCCCTCGCTCAGGCGGAACGTCTCGCCAAGGACGACCCCGCCGGCGTGCGGCAAGTGTTCGCCGCCGTCGACCGCCTCGCGGAGAACCCCCGGCCGGACGGCGCGTTCGGCAGCGCCGACCTGCTGCACATCCACGTCGGCGCCTACCGCGTGCTCTACGAGATCAACGACCGGCAGGTCCGCGTCACCGTCATCCACCTCGGACGCCTGCGCTGACCCGGCAGCGGCCTCACCCGCACGTATGGCCCGGATAGTCGACGATCAGATACCTGGGGGCCGCGGTGTCCGCGGGCCGATCCGGGCGCGAGCTCGCGGGCGATCTGCGTCAGCTGCCGGGCCCTGCGTCGGGCTCCATGCAGCGTTTGTATCGCCCTGAATGAAACGAACGCTGCATCGCGGGTGTTCTGCCATGGTTCTGAATGGACGCCCTGTCGGGTAGACACGTCACATGGTGCAGCATTTGTTTCACTCTGGCCGATACAAACGCTGCGCACCAGCGTTACGATCGCTGTATGGAGCGGACGAAAGCGCTGACTGCTGTAGGAGAGCTCGCTGCGGAGCAGTGGGGCCTGGTGACGACCGCGCAGGCACAGGCAGCGGGAGTATCGCGTGTGAACCTGACGCGGCTCGTCGACGCCGACCTGCTGCGGCACGCCGGGCGAGGCGTCTATCAGATGGCTGGCACCGCCCCCACAGCTCATGAGGAGATCAAGGTCGCATGGCTGCGGCTCGACCCGGGGACGCCCGCATGGCAGCGCGCTCTCGGGGACGCACGCTCGGGAGTGGTGTCCCACGCGTCAGCCTGTCGCCTCCACCATCTCGGCGACATCCCGGCCGACTCCGTGGAGATCTCCGTACCGCGCCGCCGCACCACACGGGACCGAGAGGTCGTCCTGTACGTGCTGGGCGTCGGCACGGAGGACATCACAGTGGTCGACGGGCTCCCGGTGACCACCGTCGACCGCACCATCGTCGACCTGCTCAAGGCTCGCGCGGACGCCGGGCATGTAGGCCGAGTCCTAGCGGACGCCGACCAGCGCGGACTGGTCGACACCGGTGAACTCGCAGCACGGGTGGCCCCGTACGCCCGGGCCTATGGCCTGGGGCGGAGTGCCGACGGGGAAGAGCTGCTTCGCGTCCTGGCCGACCAAGCCGGTTTCGTACTGCGCGCGGACACGCTCACTCCTGCCGGCGAACGCGCGGTCGCCGCAACCGCTGTGCTGCTCCGGGGCGACGCGGTGGCGCGAGCCGTGGGTCAGCAGCAGGCGGTCGCGAACGCGATCAACGCCATGGCTGTCGAGAGGCTGCAACCGCTCCACGACGTGGTCAACGCCGCAGGCGTCAACAGCCTCGGGGCGGTATTCAATGCAGCTAACGCCTCCGGCATCGACAGCTTTGGCCCGCTGTACAACGCACTCAGTGCCATCGGTGCGTCGAACAACGACGTGCTGAACCACGTGACCCTCACCCCCGCACTCGACTCGCTGTCCAAGGACCTCGCCAAGTTCGATATTCCGGCCGGATTCACCGATGTTCTCGACAGCGTCCACAAGATACTCGCGTCCAACGTCGACATCGCGAACATGGCAGGCATCGCCGGAGCCGCAGCGCGAGCAGCCCAGATCGCAGGAGTCGACGTCGACATCGCGAACATGGCAGGCATCGCCGGAGCCGCAGCGCGAGCAGCCCAGATCGCAGGAGTCGACACAGCTTCGGGTGAGCGCGCGCGGCAAAAGCCTCGTGGTGCCGACCGCACGCGGACGGAGCGGAAAACACGGAAAGCGCAGAAGGTACTCAACGGCAGAGGAGCCAAAAATCGGCCGCGCAGTGCCGAGCCGGATACCTAGAATTTCCCACGTCCGCGCATGTGTTCCTGCGCCGCCTCGGAGGCCGCGATCACCAAGTCCTACGCAACGCCCCTCGCGTTCGAATCCGCCCTCAAGGCCTACGCGAAGGACTGCGTACGCCAGGACGGCGGAACCGTTAATGCGGTGATGCGCGGCTTCTACTTCCAGCGGCTCACTGCCCGAGTTTTCAGCGCCGACCCCGACCGCTGGCTTCTCAAAGGCGGCCAGGCACTTCTGGTCCGCTACCCCTCCGGCGCGCGACTGAGCTCGGACATCGACTTTCAACACCTGGACGACGATCTCGACGCCGCGCTTGCCGCGCTTCGTGCGGCAGCGGCCACCGACCTGGGGGACCATCTCTCCTTCGTCCCCAGCAGTAGCAGCACCCATGGCGTACAGGACGGCGGCGTCCGGCAGGGCTTCGACGTGCACGTCGGAATCAATAGGCGAGCCAGTGTGTCCGTCGACCTGGTCGTCCGCCGCAATATCACCGCCCCTCCGCAGGTCGTCTCGCTTCACCCCCGGCCCGGCGTGCCCTGGCCGACCGACTGGCCCAAGGTCAGGCTCTACCCGGTGGTCGACCACATCGCCGACAAGGTCTGCGCCATGTATGAGTGGCGCCGCGACGCCCCCTCCAGCCGCTTCCGCGACCTCGCCGACATCATCCTGATGACCCAGCGCGAGACGATCGACGCCGCGGCCGCGCACCACGCACTCCACACCGAAGCCGCACACCGCCGCAGCCTCGGACGCGCGGAGCTGCGTCTGCCCCAGAAGTTCGAGATGCCACACGAGAGTTGGCGCAGCGGCTACGCCAAAGCCGCCACCGACGTCGCCGGCCTCCACGGATGCGGAACCTGGGACGCAGCCTTCACACAGGTCGACGCGTTTCTGACGCCCCTGCTCGGTACCTCTTTCGTGGGCACCTGGCACCCCGACCAGCAGGAATGGCGAACCGAAGGCCGTGCGTAAGCCTCATCAACTTCTGGCCGCTTCGGCCGCGTAACAGGGAGAGCAGCGACGGGTTGTCGACAGGCGCACTACCACCTACCAATACGCCTCGCCGCCCGCGTCATCACCGGCACGACTGCTACGCGGCGCCGCGTAGCAGTCATCGCGCGCCGAGGCGCGCCTTCCACGAGAGCAGGTCTCATGCCTACTCCCAGGACCTCCCCATGGGTCACACTCCCGGCACCCGACTCTGGGCTCCAACCTGGGTTCCGCGACATGGTGCGTCGCGCCGGCCTCAAACTTGTCGAAGGCACGGCTACTCGGTGGTCGATGGGCTGCGCCGGACGCATCAACGGCGACCACCCAGCTTTGCTGACCATGCAAACCCTCTCCGACAGCGACCTCGATGATCTGGCGCAGCATTGGGTCAAAGTCCTGCCCGCCGACGACCCCAACGTCGGGGCCGCGCGCAATGCCCAACGGGACAGGCTCACCGCGTCCGGCGATCAAGCCGACTGGGTCGCGGCGTTCAACCTGGGCATCATGACCGCCACCACTGAGAAGCTGCCCAGTGAGATTAGGCGCTTCTTCGACGAACATCCGGACATGCCGCGCACCCTGCACGTCGTATGGCACCACCCCGAACTTGCTATCCGTTACACCCTGGTGCGCCTACTGGCCACCGCCCGCACGGTGAGCGGTCTACACAACGCCCTCAGCGGAAACGGGTTCCCAGCTGCGCAGGCGCTGACCTGGGGCGGAATCTTCGGCCCCGGTTTCCTGGCACCCGCCCTGCTGATCAGCGCCCCGTGGGTCCAGGCCACCATGGCGCCCCGGGCTGGTGCCCTGCTGATCTGGCCGTTCAACACCTCCGTGTACGGCGCCCGATGGCCTAGCAACCGACTCCTCGACAATGTGAGTCCCCAGAACAGTCGCTTCTGCGAGTCTTCGCCCGCGACCGCGCCCGCCCACTCCGCCGCGCAGTACGCAGCGTTCCTCACTTGGTGGGTCGACGCGGTCAATCGGCTGCTCGCCGTGGCCACTGATCCGGCGCGTTTCCCCGAACCAGGGACCCGCACTTACTCGCCGGACCGGCAGACGCAGTTCCTGATGAGCCTGGAACGCCTCTTCCGCGACGTCGCCGAAGTCCTGCGCCACGCCGGCCGCGACCACACCGCCCGGCTCCGCGCCGCGTATGACGCTCTGGACACCCTCGAAGGCCTTCAATGGCCCAAGTTCCGGGACTTCACCACTCCTTCCCAGGCCCGGAAGTACCTCGACGAGATCGCCGCCAAGCTTCCAGCGGACGTGGCGGCGGTCCTCGTCCCTGCCTGCCGCGTCGGCGTCGACGCCCTCGACCAAGTCAAGGACGGCTTCTACGACACCGGGCCGCTGTGGACCCCCGCGGGCCTGGACGGCGTACCTGAGGCCAGACAACCCACCCAGCCCTGGGACGTCGTCGTCCCCAACTACCTTCGCATCGACCGAAACAGCGCGCACTCCTTCAGCGACCTGGCCAAAGACGAGCGCGCGATCTTTCTCGCCCACCGGGGCGAGCTTCCGACCGGCCTCGCGTCACTCGCGCTCCTGGGCTTGACGCACTTCCTGGCCCACCCCGAACGGCTGGAGCCGAAGCTCGGACGTTGAGATGACACTGCACCAGGAGCTGGCACGCACACGTACGGGACTTGGGCCACACATCAACGCTGACGGTCGGTCCTCCGCCTGCGAACGTGTGCGGGTCACCTCCGGCTGGCGCGCCCCGGGGAGGTCGGCTGTGCGGTGTCGGTGGGCGGTGATGGCTGCGCACAGGAGGGTCAGGAAGGCGCGGGGGTTGCCGACCTTCCGGGACTTCTGCTCGACCCACTCCAGGAGGAAGGCGAACAGGTCGCCCAGGTCCGCGGATCCCTCGGCGGTGGCGGTCGCGGCCCGGTAGAGCGCGGTGAACCCGTCGGTGTCGCCTGCGGACCAGGCGGCCAGCAGGCGCAGGGTCAGTGCCCGCGCTCGGGGCACCCGCCGGTCGAGGTCCACCGGTTCGGTGCCCGGCGCCGTCGGTGGGCCGAGGAGCCATTCGGTGCCGTGGACGAGGGTGAGCCGCCTGAAGCACGTTCAAGACCGTCTTGCCCACGCCTACCACGACGGGGAGTGGTGGCGGTTGAACGTCTGGAACCCCGCGCTGGACCGGCGCATCCCACAACGCGAGCACGAACCCCAAGGCCGTACGGTGGCCAACTTCAGCCAGCTCACGACCGATTGGTTCCGGGAGGCCGCAAAGTGGTGGCTGTCCGTCCAGTTGTCGACCGAGCGGTACGTGTGGTCGTCGGTGAAGAGCAGGCTGGACCACCTGGAGTGGTTCCAGTGGTACATCGACCAGGCTGGATGCGCAGGCCCCCGACTCGTCGACTCGCCGGAGAAGCTTCGGCCCTGGCTGCTCGGGTTCGTGGCATCGCGCAACAGCCACACCGCGATGACCGGCCCGAACAAGGGCGGGAGACTGGCGAAGAACAGCCGACGGGGCCCGCTGGTGACCATCGAGGCGTTCTACCGGTGGATGTACGACAACCGTGCCGAGGCCGCCTCAGTTCTCGGTGACCGGCGCTGGGCCGGACTCGGCCTGGAGGACACGGTGCTCTTTCGGTTGGAGGACAAGCCGCGGCTTATCAACCAGCTCCCGGACGACATGGCCCTGGAGGACGACGTGATCGGCAAGATCGCGTCGGGCTCGGGGGCACTCGCGGCTCCCAAGGACCAGGGCGGCCTCGACGACCGGCAGGCTTTCCATGCGCTGATGCTGCTCATCCGGACCGGCCGACGCATGAACGAGGTCCTGATGATGGACTTCGAACCGCTTCTCTGCCAACTGCTGGCCACGAGGAATCGGCAGGACAAGGAGCCGAACGGCTTCGTGGCCAGGCTCGCCTATCAGCAGACGAAGATCACCGGCGGTGATCCGCCGACGATCCCGGTCGACCAATTGATCGTCGACATCATCCGTGTTCAGCAGGAATGGGCCCGCGAGTTCGTCACCGCGCAGGGCGCCCCACAGGGAGCGGACCCGCCGTATCTCTTCCTGCAGACCAAGAACAACCGGCTCGGCAAACGGCCCTACGCCTCGGCGACCTTCCACAGCCGGCTTCGAGCGCTGACCGAGAAGCTGGCGATCACCGACAGCGTCGGCCGCCCCGTCAAGGTGTCCAAGACCCACACCTTCCGGCACACACGGGCCACCGACCTGATCAACGCCGGTGTCCCGATCCACGTCGTCATGCGCTACCTGGGACACCTCACCCCGACCATGACCATGCACTACGCCAAGACCCTGGCCGTCACGGCCGAGCGCGAGTTTCTCCGCTACAAGAAGGTGACGGCCGACGGCAGGACCGCCGAGGTGAACCCCAGCGACCTCTACGACCTCCTCCACCTGGACCAGCGAGCCGACCGCGTGCTGCCCAACGGCTGGTGCATGCTCCCGCCCAGACAAGTCTGCTCCAAGGGCAACGCCTGCCTGACCTGCGACAAGTTCGTCACCGACGCCGGCCACCGAGACGAACTCCAACACCAGCTCCAGCAGTCCGAAGCGCTGATCGCGCGCCGACAGACCCAGTTCACCGCTCGACACGGGGAACCGATGGGCGAGGACAACATCTGGCTCGCCGGCCGCCTCGCCGAGACCCGCGCACTGATCAAGGTCCTCGTCGCCCTGGACCAGGTCAGCGTCTACGAGGAAGGACAACTCCGGGCGGTCCGCGGGGCAGGCGCTGCCGACCGCCCCGAACCGCCGGCCACCACCTCGACACAGGAGCCGACCGCATGACACCGCTGCCCGAACACCTCCGCAAGGCCACCCGCGCCCGGACCCAGGAAGCCGAGAAGCAGCGCGCACCGCCCTCGCCGAACTGGTCAAGGCAGGGAAAGTCATCAGCTTCACCGCCGTGGCCCGCCAGGCCGGGGTAAGCACCGACTTTCTCTACCGGAGCCCGGAACTTCGGACGCAGATCGAGCGGCGCCGTGCCAAGGGCGGGTCCGTTCCGGCAGCACCTGCAGGTCCGCCGGACGACTCCTCGACCTCCGCCGCGGTGAGGGCACTGAGCGCCCGCCTCACGCGGCAGCAGCAGGCTCACCGTGAGGAAGTGGCGAGGCTCCGCCAAGCCCTGGAAATTGCGCACGGTGAGAACCTCGACTTGCGCAGGCGCCTGGCCCGCTACGAGGCTGACTGAGGCATCGGGACGGCATGTCCCTCCGGTCAGCCCTCCGTCAAGCTCACGGCAGACAGGGACTGATCCCGGTGCGGAGTACGTCACCCGGTCGGCAGGCACTGGCCGTTGCGCGAGACATCTTCAACGGCGGTTGGCGTCGAGCCATTCCTTGCTGTTCCACATGACGGGCATGGCCCCGACAGGTTCGAACTGGATGTTCGGATTGTCGCTGTGGACCAGGGCGAAGAAGCGGCGCTGAAGCACGGCAGCGCGGCGGGCCTGGTCGGCGATGATGTCCAGCACAATCTGGGCTGCTCTGGGGCACGCGTCGGCGAACCGGTCGTAGTCGGTGAAGGACAACACGAGTCCGGCGCCTTCGGCCGCGTCGTCGTAGGGGCCGCCACAGGCCACGTCACCGAGACAGTCGTTGAGAGCGTCCAGATTGTGGCCGTAGTAGCCGGGGAACCCCAGGGTTGACGCGATGGTTCTGTGCATGTCCTCTTCCGTTGCCCACCCGTGTGCCGCCAGGCGGACGACGCGGAAGTCGCGGTCTTCGAGTTGGCGCACGGCTGTTGCGAGAAGGTGGCGGCGCCAGAAGAGGGTCACGAAACTGCTGGCCATGTACTCAAGGCCGGGAAGCCGAGTCGTCGTGTCCTGCGGGGCAGGCACCTCGGCCGTGTCGCGCCTGAAAGCGTTCAGGAGCCGGAAGAACTCGTCGACCGGAGTGGAGTCGGCCGGTGTGTGGCGCTCGATCTCAGCAACCCAGGTGAGGGAGCTGGATATTCCGTAGTGCTCCTGGAGCCAGGTGCTGAAGTCCTGCTCAGGCCAGAACGCGAAGGGTTCGGTACAAGAGTGCACGGCAAGTGCCACTCCATAGCCGGTGAGAATGGACTGCAGGTGCTGAAGCGAGCCGCCTGGCAGCCACATCCCGGGCCGCAGGCGTATCTGCTCCAGGAAGTCGTACACATCGGAGCATTCCTGCCAAGGCTTGAAGGCGTCGTCGGGGCTGTCCTCGGTCGGCATGAGGGGCAGCTTACGCAGGGTCACGCCGAGGCGTTGACCTTTCGTCGGCGCCATGTCGCTGACGTCATGAACTGCAGAAATGTCGATTCAGGCCGTCGCGGTTACGGATACGAAATGGTCCACATCCAGCTGAGTCGCCTGGTCGAGGAAACGGTTGTCGTACCGAGACCACCAGCGGCCGCCGGTCAGCGCGCACCGCGCCCCGACCTCCACCGGCTCGACAGCCTCGGCGATCAAGACCTCGCGCCGCGCGTCGCACCCGTCCCGATCCGCGTCGACCCAGTGCCGGAACTTCGTGCGGACGTACCCCTCACGGCTCTCCTGCGCGAGCGGAAGCGCACGCACCGCCTCGTGCAGCCGCACGCTGAACTGCTCCCCCGTCACGGGTCGTTCGGTCGGCGCTGCGGCCGCGGGCACGGCAGTGGCCCCCGCGAGCAGTGCAGCGGCCGCCGCCATGGCGCACCCATACGCGAAACGCGTCCTCGACATCCCCGAGCCCCGTCCTGCCGGTCGCCGACCAGACCCCCACGGCCTGGTTGGTCCCGGTAGTCGTACCGGCCGCGGCGGTCCCAAGTCCATGGCGGCGCAAGACGGTTCACCCGAACGGACGCCGGCGGCGCACAGCGCCGAAATCCCGCGCTGGCCGATCAACTCCCGCACTACGATGCGCGGATGAGTGAGCTGGCGGTGACCAAACGGCGCACGCTGTACCAGCGCGGGCCGCTGCGCCGCGCTCTGCTGGACACCTCTGTGCTGACCACGGACATCATCGCGGCCACCCGGCGGCCGGCCCCGTCGTCGTTTGTTGCCGGCGCGCAGGCAGGGACGGTGCGATGCCTGGTCCCCCTTCACGTGTGGGAAGAGGTTCCCCGGGTGTTGGCCGACCGGCACCACGAGGGCGGCCAGTTCGACTTGGGACGGGCGCTGGAACTTTGGGAATCCCAGTACGCACCCGTCCTGTACGTCGTGGACACCGCCGGCCTGCCGATGACCCCGCAGGCCCAGATCCTCGCCGGACGCGACACTTCCGATGTGCCGATGCTGCTGCTGGCCGGGGTGATCGCCCCGGTAGTCGTCATCGGGACCGACGCGGACCTGGTCGACAGCGGGCTCGCGGCCGGTGACTGGGTCGCCCTGCGCGCTGCCCTGGGGGACGTGGGCGTGACGGAGGGGCGCATGGCCGACCTGGAGCGGCAGACCGACGTCCTGCTGAACCTCACAGTGCACCTTGCGATGGGGTTGAACAGTCGGAAGCGGCTGGCGACCGCAGCGGCGGTGGGCGCCGCGGTGGCCGGGGGACTCTACTGGCGGCAACGGAAGCGCCCGCGAGTTCCCTCGCAGCGGAAACCGGTGTGGCCGATGGTGCTGGAGTACGCCTCACCACGGATGGACGCACTCATCGCGCGGCACACCCGCGGTGAGGACAGGTGGCGGCAGGCAGAGCTGGGGACGCCGGGCGACACGCTGCTGCACCAGGTCGCCCGGACACTTGTCACGTCCCGGGAGCCCCTGACCCGTACGGCGATCGTCGAGAACTTGGGCAAGGCCGTCCCCGGAGCCGGGCGCACCGGGCGAATGGCGGCCGTCCTGGACGTACTGGCTGCCCACGCGATGTTCGTGGACGTCAAAGGCTCAGGGCAGTGGCAGGTCGGCCGCCTCGGCGGCCGATAACTCGAGAGCGCTGAGCCGTACGAGCACAACAGGCCCCGAAGGACACGCCCACCCGCCTGCAACTGCCCTACCAGAAATGCAACTTCGCCCCGCTCGCTGTTCCCCCGCATCTCACACAGCCAAAGGGCGTGGACGCGGACGCTGGCGGCCGAAGGGGCTCTACCTACGTCGGCCGCGCCCGCCGTCGGCGGAGGCGGCCGCGGCGCGCGTGCGGACGCCGGTCCCGTCCGGCCGCCGCCAGCGGGCCAGAATGCGGCGAGACCCTGCCGGTGGGCAGGGTCTCGGTTCTCCGTGGTCTTCCCGCCGAACGGGGAGACGTCCGGGGCCTTGCGCAGCAACACTCGGCCCCAAATCCCTTGTAGTTGGTGCTCCTCAAGCATCGACGCAAAGGGGCGTTCCACGCACAGATGTGCGTGGACACTTCGTCCACCCTCGCCTGTCGTGCTAATCCCGTGCAACGGGGCTGCGGACACCCCCGGACAAAAATTCATCAAATCCGGGCCCAGCAGCTCCCTGACCTGCGGATCAGGAGAAGCGCATCCGGAGACGCGAACGCCTGATCACGGGGTTGGTTCCGGACGCCGCCGCATCAAACCCGCCCCGCGGGCCCGGCTGTCGGTTTCCGATTAGCTTCCGACCTGACGGCCGGTCGAAAATACCGACGGGCCCACCGCACCCGTGGCAGCAACCGCGTGTGCGAGCACCGTGTGGTCCTGCTCCTCAAGCACGTACCCCTATCCACCCTTCGACGCAAAGGGCTTCACGTGTTCATGCCGTACCTGGTGCGGCCGTCCGGGGGCATGTCCCCCGTTCCGGCCAGCCTGATCGTCATCGTCATCATCGTGGTCGCCGGCGGCCTGGCTTCCGTCGGCTACCCGCTCGGGGCAATCGCCTCGGTGCTGGTTGCCGCGAGCTTCATCTCGGTCGACCTGGTCGGGCGGCTGAACGCCGTCCTCCCGCACCGGGCTTGACCCGGGAGCCCACCGTGGGACGCCGAGAGAAGCCTCTTGACCCCCAAGGTGGCGCGCGGACTGCCCTTGCGCAGCGGCTCAGGTTGCTGCGCGAGGGCTCCGGGCGCACCTACCGCCGGATAGCTGAACTCGCCGCAGAGTTGGATCCCAAGAAGCCCTTCACCGCGACGGCGTTCTCCCGCGCGGCGGCCGGCGAACTGCTGAGCCGAGACGTCGTTTTGGCCTTCGTCAAGGTCTGCGGCGGCGACGTCCGCGAGTTCGAGACGCTGCTCAGAGCGGCGCGTCGCGAGCTCCACCTCGCCAGCGCACCGCAGACGCCTCGTGGGCGTCGTCGCGCCGTCCACCCCACCGACGTGGAGGACGCGCACGATCTGATGTTGGCGATGCAGACGCTCCGGCTCACCGCGGGACAGCCGTCCCTCCGCAAGATCGAGGAGGCCGCCTACGCGAAGTACCGCGTCCGCCTCCCGCGCAGCAGCATTCACGACATCCTCACCGGCAAGCGGTTCCCGCCGCTGGCCATGCTGGAGGTCTTCGCGCAGGTCTTCGGCGTCCGTGAGGAGAACCTGACCCCGTGGCGGCAGGCCTGGATGCGGGCCAAGGGCCGTACCGACGACCTGCCTCTGCCGCTGCCCCGGCCCGTACGAACGCGCGGGGCGTCCGGCGGCCACTACTGGGGGCCGAACGAGTGGCAGGACCGTCAGGCCCGAACGTACGCCGAGAACTTCAACGAGATGTTCCTAGTACTCGTCGACCACGACAGCCCCCGGCCCGTCAAGATCCCAGTGGGTCCCAGTATGTTCCAGTGGAACGAACACCACGAGCTGTGGCAGCGCTTGTCTGGCAAAGTCAAGCGCCGGAACCAGGTGTTGCTGGGGACGACCACGACGGGCTGATCACGACTACTCGGGTGTTGTCCTGGTCGGCACTCCAACATCAAGTGCGCGGCGACTGCGGCGCAACCGGGGCGAACCGATCTTGGAAAGCACGTCGGGCCGTGCACACGAATTTCGTGTGCACGGCCCGACGACGAAGGTGGGCGGTGAGCGGGCCGCCTCTCGGCCCGGGGCATCGGCCCGGTCGACCGCCTTCGTCGTCACCGGCCGCTCCCGTCTCGACTGGGCCGGCGCCGCCCTGGGCTGCCCGGATCGCGTTCGAGCTGCGGCGCCCCGGGGGCGGGGTTCCCCGGGTTCATGTGCGGGCACGTCCTGCCGCGTGGGGTGAACGCCGCGCCGGTGGCGTGGGCCAGCACGGGGAAGAAGCGCTGGGCGTCCGGGGATTGCCCGGTGGTGGTCCAGGTGTAGGACGCGCACCCGCGCATGGCGCGCAGCACCATGCGGGTGCCGTAGCGCTGGCGCTGCCGTTCCGGGGCGATTGAGATCTTCGCGATGTGGCCGTGGCGGCATGTGGGGCAGGTCTGCCAGTACAGGATCGCGAAGTCGTAGCCGCTGCGGTCGCACACCCGCAGGATCTGGTTGCCCACCTCCGTCGTCGGCGGGTAGTGGATCCAGAACTCGCTCTGCCGCGGCCGCCACCGGATGGTCCGTGCTCATCGGCGGTCGGAATAGCCCTCCGGCCCCATCCACTCCCCCTCGCTGGTCGGGCGCGCCGCCCGTATACCTGCCCGGGCGCCGGCAACGCTTTTGCTTACACCCGACTGGCCCAACGCACGCCTGCGCATCCCGGACCATTCGGAGCCAGCACCGAACTCACCGTCGCCTGGACCTTCGGGGCCGGCCGCGCGGTCCGGACCACGACCTGGCGCGGCGCCGCCGCGTTCACCCCCGGCGCGGACGTCCCCGTCCCGGCTGCGACGATCGCTTGGAGCGCAGGGCGGTTCGTGCAGTTCAGTCACACCATCACCGGACCGGACGGCCTGGCACACACGTTCCCGGGGACCGCGCTTGCTGTCCACCGCGCCTGAGGCGTGAACGGTGTCAGTCCAGTTCAGCAAGGATGTCGTTGACCTTGCGGTACAGCCGTGTGTCCCCGGGGATCCGTTTGAAGCCGTACTTCTCGTAGTAGGTAGCGGCGTCCTCGTCGATCGCGTCGACCAGCACGAAGCGGGCCGCGACCAGGGCCACGGCCTGCGCGATGCGGTCCATGGCGTCGAAAAGCAGGACTCCCCCGAGTTTTTTGCCCTGAAGACGCTTGTCAAGTGCCAGTCGCGCGAGCAGGATCGCCGGCGACTGGCGGGGGCTGCCTTGGCGCATCCGCGAGGACGGCAGTTCCTCCTTCTCCACGACGTGCCCGGCCAGGGAGAAGTACGCCAGTACGCGTGTGTCGTCGGGTTCGCACCAAACAAACGTCTGCGCGGTGCGGTTGCGCATCGTGTGCCGGGCGCTGTTGCGCAGCCACGTGTCCAGATCGGGTTTGCCGCAGTCGAACGAGTCGAGCACGTGGTCGTCGCGGAGCGACATGGTTTCGTACACCGGACGGGGGCCTCACTACTTCTTGGTGAGGACCTCTCGGCTCCGACGCGCGGCTTCGGCCAGCGGCTCGTTTCGTTCCGCCGGGGCCTCCAGAGAGGCGATCATCGCCTCGTAGAAGTCCGGCGGCACAACGGTGACCTGGTCGCGGCGCAGCACGTCCTCGGCGGCCTGGCGGGTCACCTGCAGCACGAAGGCCGAGATGGTGACCCTGCTGGCGCGGGCGGCGCGCTCGATCAGTTCCTTGTCCTGCGGGGCGATCCGCATTTCGAGCCGGGTGGTACCGGTTGCCGTGCGTGTGGGTGCCTTCGAGGTCGGGGGGGTCGTGCGCTTCGGCGTGGCCGCGGTGGAAGCGCCGGAGTTGGGAGCCTTCTTGATGATCTTCTTCGTGGTCTTCTTCGCAGGTCGCTTCGCGGAGTCAGTGGTGTCTGTGTGTGAAGTCTTCGCAGTCATGAGTGAGGGGTGATCCGTCTCCCGAAGGGGCCCGGAGGCGCTTGCAACGTGTCCGGGCCCAGTGGTGTACGTACGTACATCGTCCGTACATCACTGCGAGGTGTCAAACACGATGCTCCCCGCTGCCCGCAGCGGGGCGTCGGAACCACCCAGAACCCAGCGGTCGGCCGCTTCATCGACGACAGGCGCAGGAGCCGCCCGCAGGCCGTTTAGGCACTCACGGCGCGCTGCTCCGGTCCGAGACCTCGTGCCAAGCACGGTCGCGCTGGTTGATCAGACGCCCGGCGCGCTTGAGGGCGGTACGCGTGGCCTCCCCGCGCTGCGCCCGCTGGTTCGTGAGCACTGCGGCTTCGCCCCAGCTGATGCCGTCGTTCTTGGCATAGGTGTAGGCGACGGCACGGTCGGCGTCGGTCTTCAGCCGCCGGAGCGCACGCGGCACGCGGGGGTCGTCGAACTGGTCCTCGGGGGCGAGGACCCGGGCGATCGCTTCGTCCTCGGGCCCCGGCACGGATACATCGTCGGGGATCCAGAACTCGGGCAGGACGAGGATGCGCCGACCGCCGACGGTGCGGTCCGACTCTGTGCCGTTGTCGCGGTTGGTCAGGCGTCGCAGCTTCTTCAGTACCGCCGCGTCGTCGCCGACATCCACCTCGTCGATCCATCTGCCGTCGAGGAGCTCGAGGGCCAGCGACTGCATCCGGTCCGGTGTCGGCGGGACGTTCAGATACCGGGCGATGAACCGGCCCACCGGCTCCAGGTCTCCATCCAGAACCGCCTGCTTGACCTGGCAGACAACGCTGAACAACCGCCCGACGAACGTCCGCACGATGCGGGTACGAAACACCGAAGCGCTGGTGGCAATACCCACCATCGACGCCGCCCAGTCCCGAGACGGCGACATCGCCCGGGACAGACCGCCGATCCAGGTGCGGTGCGCGTCCAGCGCGGGCTTCAGCCCGGACAGGATGATGTCGGACGCGTTCGGGACATTCCTCGGCAGGACGACGGTGGACAGCGACTTCGCCAGGTTCTCGTGAAAGGGCCGCGAGGTCTGGGCGATCAGGTCATCCACCGACTTGGTGAGCACCCGGGCGCTGTGCACCCACGCCTGCTGCGTCGCCAGGGAGCGGGCTGCCTGGTTCGCGATGCCGGCGGTTGTCCGGCCCAGCGAGCGCTGGGCTTCGACGAGCGGCGACGCCGTCGCCAGCCTCATCGAGGCGTTCGCCGACGCCACCAAGCGCGCGTACGAGGTAGACGATGTCAGGTCCCGGACCGTTGTCATGAGCGCTCTCTCCTTGGTTCAAGGTGTGTGCCTTCACCTTCTGGTGACGGCGCAGCCCCGAACCGTCAAAAATTCTCGCAGGAATCGCCTCACCGGTAGGCCGGCGAGCAATGCTGGACGCGGCGGACCCGTCCTCGATCGCTGCGCGCAGCGAGGGGTCGAATGCGACCTGGTCGCCGGTAGTGGCCATCAGGGCATATCGGCCGCCTCCCTTTTTTGGTCGCGCGCTTGCCCATGTCGACGCCTCCCCCGAGCCCCCGGCACCACCTTGACTTGGCATTCAAGTACCCCGGTCCCCGGACGCACCTGCGTACCCACCAGCTCACCGCCCGCATCATCGGCCAAGCCCGCGCCCTCGACAGCGCCCTCCCACCCGACACCCTCGAGGACTACCTCCACCGCGTACTCCCGCCCGAGCCCACCACCTGACCAGGCCCCGCCGCCGGCCGCCGCCGAACGTTCCGTTCCGCCCTTCGGCCTGTCTCGGCGTGCTGGTCGGGAGTGAAGCGCGGCTTGGGCCCATCTTGCTCAACGGGTTCTCCTGAGGGCGCGGGACGGCGCGCAATCAGGGCAACTGGGCGGGTCGGTAGTGGGTGGGGCCTTCAATCTCCGTGTGCGCGGCCTCGATGAGCAGGTGCACGGCGCGGGAGGCGTCGGCGACGCTCCTGCGGGCGTCCATCACTCGCACCGCCGAGTGGTTGAGCACGGCCACGTTGAGGTTGGCGTTGGCGCGGGCGAGGGTGTCGTACGTGCGGTGCGCGGCGGCGGCGACGTCCGCGGAGCCGTGGACGGCGAAGGCCCGCACGGTGTCCCGGAGTTCCGCCAGGTGGTCGCCGGTTCGGGTCCAGGCCGCCGTGAACAGGTGGTCGGGGTACGTCCCGCACAGCTTCTCGGCCAGGTCGTGCTGCGCGCGGTGGGTGTCCCAGAACGCCAGCAGCGCGGGGCCGTACGCCTGGTGCCGGGTCTGGCGGACCCACAGGTCGTGCTGGGCGGCGGCGGTGTCCCGGCCGGCGCGCACGGTGCCGCGCATCGCCAAGAGCGCGGCGAGCGCTCCGCCGGCGGCGCCGACGACCGCGGCCGCGAGCACGGCCCACTGGTCTCCCATCGCGGTCTCCTCCCCTCGGCGTGCTCCCGATGCTGGCGGCCGGAACCAGGTAGCCCACGGTGATGATGGTGACTGTGGGGTTACTCCGGATAAGGAACGTTATCCGGAGTAAGGCCGGGCCCGCCGTCGAACGCAGGCATCGACATCCACCTCGAACGACCCGAACGTGGCAGGACCCGCTGACGACTGTCCTGCTGGCGCTACACGCCCTGCCGCCGCCACGCAGTTACCGCCCGCCGCCCCAGCCGACGAGGACGAGCACTGCCAGGAGCACCGCGACCCCGACGCCGATCGCCGCGCCGAGGGGCGGGTTGAGGTAAGCGGCGGCGACCGTCGCGCCGGCGATGGCGAGTGCGAGCAGCAGCGCCACGGTCCGCAGGTCGGGCCCGCCGTTCGGCGGACCTTGCGGGGGGCCGGGGTTCGTGCGGCTTGCTGGCATTGGCTCTCCCTGAGAGTCCGGCCCCGCCGTGCCGGGATCTGTGGTGGAGAGCGTCACGGCGGGGCGACCGAAGGCCCGAGCCGGAACGGCGAAGCCCACCCCTTGTGCGAGGTGGGCCGTCAGGTGCGACACCGCCGCCTGACAGACCACTCCACACAAGGGAGTGGGCTGTTCAGGCCCGATGACGACGTTCAAATCCAACCGGGGCCGCCGAGGCCGCGTCAACCCCCAGGGGTGGACGTTGACCGTGGACGCGAACGGAGTCGCCTCTTCCCCTTGTCGCACCGTCGCAGCTGCCAAGGCCGCCTTGTCGCCCAGGAGTTCGGAGCTGTCTGCGTCGGCCCCAGCCCGGCGGCCGCAAGTCCGGGAGTCCGCGCCGCAGGTCCGCCCAGGCGGTTCACGCCGTGTCCCGCAACGGCGCCGGAGCGGTCGACGGGGCCTGAGTGATGGTCGGCAGGCCACGCGGCACGGTCCCGCGTGGAAGGTCTCCTCAGGTTCTCGTTGCCAGGCCAGGACTACCGGACGACGGCTGTCACGGCCGTGGCGCTCCCGTTGGCGAGGTGGCGGCCGAGGCCTTCGCCGATTCCGGTCAGGAGGCTGATGGCAACGACCGTTAACGCGGTCGCCGTGTGCCGGCGCCATCGAGGCGGGGCGGCGCGCGGGGTGTCGTGGGACGATGGGGTCGGTTCGTCGGTGGGCATAGCGCCCTCCTTTCAGGCGAACGGATACGCAAGGGCGGCTCCCGGCTGGCACCGGGGGCCGTCGCCGTATGTGGCGGCGCCGGCCCGCTGAGCACGCACAGCAGGCTAGCCCGAACGAGCGGGCGAATGCAGGGCGTTCGCAACGCCCTGACCTGCGGATACGCCACTGGACACGACGTCCGGACAGTCCGGAGACGGTCCGGAGAAGTCCGGAGACCGCCCGGACTCTCCGGCGGATGGAGAGCGGATGTCCGCCCGGGTTCCGCACCGGGTCACATGGACGTCCGCCGTCTCCGCCGCTGTCCGACGCCTCGCCGGAAGCCCCGACCCAGGCGGGAACAGGATCGGAACCCCCCCCCGCCCGAGTTCCCGGAACCCGACCGGAGACGGGGCGGACGCCCGGCGGACAACCTGTCCGGACCGGTCCGGACAGGTCCGGAGTATCCGGGCGGATATCCGGACCCGCGCAGTCCACCCCGTCCACTGGCGGTCCACCCGGCAGTCCACCAGGGTCCCGAAAGAATCTTGAAAAACTTTCTGACGGAACGTCAGATCCAGGGCTGTCACAAGCGGTTGCCGCGGCCCGACGGCTGCCCCGGACGCGCGAGGGTGGTTCGTCCGGTACGGGCCACCCCGCACGACCAAGCCGAGCTGGGCCCGGATCCGGACAACGTTGGCGAAAGCACCCGCCCACCGGTGAACGGGCTGGCCAGGATCCAGGGAGGCGTACGTCCGGTTCGAGGGGAGACCGTCCATGGCCATCAGTTGGGGCGACAACATCGTCATCGCCGAGCCCGCTCCCGCCGCGGCGCGGGTCGCGCGGTACATCGCGCCGCGGCCGCCCGCGATCCGCAAGACCCTCAGGGAAGACGAGGGGAACGTCATTGCGGCGGTGGCTGGCAGCATTTTCGGTGCGGCGCTGCTGTTCGGCGGAGTCGGAGGGATCGCGTCCGAGATCGTCGTCGCCCTCGCCGGCGTCGACGGCAAGATGTTCCAGGCGTGGGCGTGGGTGGTGAGCGACATCGCGCTGGCCGCCCTGTTCGGCACCGCGTACGCGCTGGTCGCCCGGTACGGCATCCGCTTCTACACCGACTCCCCTGAGGACGAGGTGCACCTCGCGCTGGAGGTCGGCAACACCGCCTACCGCACCCTGCCCGCCGACCACCGGCTCCAGGAGGCCGAAGCACTGCGGGCGATGAACGCGGCCGGACGCATCCTGCGCATCGACCCCCACGACGCCGACGCGACCACGGTGCTGCGCACGCAATCGGACCGGCTGCGCACCCTGGCCCGCACCATCCTGGACCCGGCCCCCGGCCAGGCCGCAGGACTGGCGGCCGCGACCGACTGACACCCAGACCCGTCGTCACCTGGGCAGCGGCCGCTCTTCGGTCGGCCGGGTCGTCGGCGGGACGCGCTGGCGCGGCAGCGCGATGCCGTGTGCGTTGGCGGCCGGGCCCGGCCGGAGCGTCCACGGCACCGGCGCGGTGTCCGCGAGCCAACCGTCGGCGAGCAGACGACGCACCACCAACAGCCGCAGGGGCGGCCACATCTCCCAGCCGAGGCCCGTGCACAGCTGGCGGATGGACGGGCCGTGTCCGTGCTGGGCGCGAAACGCCACGGTGAACGCGGCGGCCTGCGGACCGCGGTCGGGATGCGCACGCTTCCAGATGCCGTAGGCCGTGCGCAGGTTGTCCGAAGGGCGGCACGGATCCTGCACGGCCTCCGTGAACGCGGAGGCGACCTGTTCCCAGGGCATCGCGCAGAGCGCGCAGTGCTGGACTGCGTCGACGTGGCTGCGCAGTGCCGGGCTGCGCTGGTCCTTCCAGTACCTCCAGTCGTTCGCGTCCATGGCCGGCGGTGTCCAGGCGGGTGTCCGCGGCCTGGGGAGAGCGACCGCAAGGTGCCGCACCGCCGGGGCCAGGAGGTACGTGCCGCCGGCGGCGTCGGCGAGGAACCCGGAGTCCAGCAGGTCCGGCACCGCCGAACGGCAGCTGCCCGGCAGCAGGTCCGGCAACGGGTCGGGGCTCTCGGGTTCGGCGGAGGCGTGCGCTGCGAGGAACAGCGCCGTCAGCCGGGCGGGCGGCGCGAGCGCCGCGACCGGCGAGGTGTTCAGAACACCGCCCATCCAGCTGGACACCCCGGCCCGGGCGGTCTTGCTGCAGTCGACGGGCCGCCCGTCGGCCTGCGCCCAGTCCGACACTGTCACCGCGGCGGGAACCTCCAGGTCGTCGCCGAGCAGCGCGTCCGGGACCTCCCACCCCAAGCCGCGCAGTGCCGCCACGGCCGCAGCCCGGTCACCAAGCTGCAGGGAGCGCAGGCCCGCCCGGGTGACGTGGCCGGTGCCGGTTACCGCGGACCGGACCGCCACGAGCAGTGCGAGCAGCTGCGCGTCGACCGAACGCAGCGGCAGGCCGGCAACGTACGCCAGCAGCGCCCGCGCGACCTCCGCACGCCGCGGTGTCAGCGGAAACCGCAAGGACAACACGGGGGCCGGGACAGCGGGCGCGGCGGCAGCGGCAGTCATCGGCACACCCGGTCCAACGGCCGGCCCCGCGCCCACGTCACGCCCCGGTCGGCCCGGAAGCCCCGGAACCGGGTACCGGGCATGCCCACTCGCTTTCGATGACCCCGTCGCGGTCGATGCGCAGGTTGCCTTCCCGATGCCATTCGTGCAGCTGCGCGATCAGGTCGTCCTCGTCGTCGAAGAACTCCCAGGCGTCTTCGGCGACGGCATCCTGCATCCCGGTGTTCCACGCCTCCAGATAGGCCGGCAGCTCCCACAGGTATGCCTCGTCGGGATGACTCCAGTCGATCACGCGGAACTCGCCGCTGCGCAGCTGGAGTTCGAGCTGGACGTCCGCCTTGCGCAGCTCGCCCCCGTAGAAGGTGCGCAGCTCGCTCGCCCGGTCTTCGCCCAAAAGCGCGGCAGCTTCAGCGAACGAGCAGGCGACATAGCCCGGGAAACGGACCTGCAAAGCCCGCGCACGGGCCTCCTCCCGTCGCCGCTGAGCCTTCGCTACCTTCTTCTTCCCCATCTGCGAACCTCCTTCCGGTTGACCAGCATTCGACACTGCCCGCCCCGATACGGGCGGCACTTCCACGAACATCTACCGCCTCCCGGCACGAGGTCAGGCAGAATCACGCAGCCCCGGTCCGGCTGACTCCCGGACGGTGCCGACGCCGATGGTCGGCAGGCTGCGCGCCGCACGGTCCCGCGCGGCCTGCTGCCGGGCCCGCTCGTAGGCGTCCGACCGGCGGCCCCGGTCGACCTGCCCCTGCTCCTGGTCGTGGTTGTGGCCGGCCAGGACCGCGCGGAAGGCCTCCTCCGGTTCGCGGCACCAGGCCAGCGCCTGGTCCTGCCGCTCGATCGCGGCCCGGACGGCAGGCGCGAGCTGCCGCTCGGGGACGGCGGCGCGGTGCGCATCCCTCGCCTGCCGATAGCCGGTCGACGGCTCCCGGGGACCGGGCTCCGGCGCAGCCGCGGTCTCGGGGTCGCCGGTCGCTGGGGTGTCCTGGTCGCCTGCGGTGCTTGAGGGTGCCGGGGCGGGGCCGGGCGGCAGGATGCGGATCCCGCGCACCGTGCGGTCGCCGGTGTGGTCGGCGATCCGCTGGACGATGGCAGCGGTGCGCAGCCGCAGGTGGGCGGCCCAGGCCGGGGAGGCCGGGCGCAGCTGCAGGACGCCGGCGGCCGGATCGAACCCCGCGGCGTGGACGTGGTCGGCCAGGTCGGGGGCAATGCGGTCCCAGTCGGCGATCAGGTTCGCCCCGGCGGCGGGGGGCGTTCCAGGCGCGGGCGGCCATCAGGCTCTCGAGGACCGCGGCGAGACCGGCGGGTTCACTGCCGTCCGACCGGCGAACCCGGGCTACGCGGCGGGCTGGAGCGGGGCGGCCGGTGGCGCCGTTCGCGGCGGCCTGGCGGGCGGCGCGCAGAGCGACCTTCGCCAGATCAATCCCCGAAGCCCCGGGTATGGCGGCGGCCGTGGGCCGTCGGTCGGTACGCGTCACGCGATCACCCCGCAACCCGCCTGCGCACCGAAAACCCGGTCGACGGCCAGCGGTCGGCCTGCCAGCACCGCCAGGTGCTCGCGCCACGCGGTCGTCCGCACCGGCACGTCAGGGACTTCGGGCGTCGTCGTTCGGCGAGGCTCATCGCATTCGGCCCGGCACAGACGGCACAATCCGTCGGTCACGGCCGGGCCGACCAGGAAGATCCGAGCGCCGCAATCCGAACACTCACCCCGTGCACGGCCGTCCGACAACGAGCTCGGCAGTGCCGGAGCCGGAAGCCGCCCGAGGCCTTCAGCGCATCCATCGGCCCCACCCGCAGCAGGCACCGCCAACGAGGCACCCGGCTCCGAACCGACCTGGCGAAGACCTTGCCGCTGTGCGGCCGCACGATCGGCGACGATGTCCGCGCACACCTCGCAGCGTCGGCCGGTCGACCACATGACCCCGGCCTCGCAATCCCACAGCCCGCAGCCCCACCGAGGCAGGCCGACGCCGAGCAGCCAGCGGCCTGCGTCGCGGATCCGTGACGTGTCGACACCGGCGAACCGCACCGTGAGCCGGTGCCGCAGCCGGGAAGGCTCCATCCCCGCAGCCAGCTGCTCCGCCACCGCCCGGCCGATCCTCCGCACCACGAAGTCGCTCGTCACACGTGCAACCAGCCCACGCACCGGCTCCAGGACCGCGAACACCTCCGCATCGAAGCCCGCCCCGCCGCTGCCGGACATGGGTGCGTTGTGCGCGGCTTCGGGGTTCTCCTCCGCGCGAAGCGCGCCATCGGCCGTGCGGGCAGGGTTCCGCCGCCTTGATGCCGCGCCGGCACGCGCGCCTACCGACTTGAGTTCGCCTGCGGCGGGTGAGAACAGCGGCTGTCCGTCCTCGGGTGAGTCAGTCGTAGGTGATTCCTTATACGCGAGGGATCCCTCACCAGTATCGGAACCCGATCCCTCACCAACACCGGGACATGCCGAGGCATGCGAGCCGGTCCCCGCAGCCCGCGAAACAGTCTCCGTGACGCCCCCACCTGCCGTTTCCGAGCCCTGGCCGACCTCCAGGCCCTGGTCCGCCGCGGCGCAACCACTGCGGCCGCCGCCGACCACCGCCGACGCGGCCTCGGGGACGCGGTGCGCGATGTCGTGCGCCATGTACCGGTGACGTCCCTGTGCGCCCAGCCGCCGCCCGACCGTCACCCAGCCCGCCGCCTCGACCTCGTCCACCACCCGGCCCGCTGCGTCCGCCGTCACCGGCAGCCCCGCACGGCGCCCCGAATGGTGCCGCAGGTACCCCGCCAGCTCGCCCTCGGTCAACGACACCCGCGTCCGCTCCGCGAACGCGATCGCCGCGTACGCCCGCAGCTGCCGCGGCGTCAGATCCTCCGCGGCCGCCACCGGCACCCACACGAACCGCTCCCCTGCCGACAGCGGCCGCACCCGACGCACCGCCGACGCACCCCGCCCGCCCGCATACGTCCGCCGGACCGTCGACATCTCCACCACTCCGTCCGGCCCCGGATGCGACAACGGCGCCAGCCCCCGCTCCGCCGACGACTTCGACAACCGCACATACTGGGCGATCGTCTCTGTCCGCGCCTCGCAACCCTCCGGCCGCATCCCCAGCGCCGCGACCTTCACGTACATCGTCAACGCCACATCCGGATACGACCCCGACTCCACCAGACGCCACGGCACCCGCACCCGCTGCGTCCGCACACGCTCAGAGCGATCAACAGAGGCCTCGGATCGGCGCGGCCCAGGCACCCGCACCACGACAGCGGCCTCCGCCGCTGCGGCGCTCACCGGGCCACCCAAGCGGGCAGCACGAGCCCGACGGCGGCCGCGCGGACACGGGCGCCCGGCGACGGGGACGACCAGGACGAAGGGACAGGGACATGGGTAGGCGCAACCGCGCAGGGGGGTGTCATCGTATGGAAACGCCCCGCCGAAGGCCGCCGTGTGACATGAGTTTTCGAGAAAGATCGCCGCACATCTGGGTCAGGTGTCAGCGACCCCGTTCGGTGTGACACTTGGCGCCGAAAAACTTCGGCGAGTTGTCCCGGCAGTGCCTCCGGCCAGGTCGGCACCGCGCGCTCACCAGCTGCCGGAAGCTCCCCCGGACGCGTGAAATTGGTCACGCCCGAGCCCTGGAAACCCCGGTCGGACGGGGTGAAGTCCCGCGCCTGGGCGCGCCAAAGCTGGCCCTGCGCATGGTTCCTGTGCAAAATTGACTCCGTTCTTGTGCGCGTGCGCGCACGAGGGCATGCAAAAGCCGCCGCCTCGCGCGGTGGTGGTTCTGGGCGAACCAAGATCGAACTGTTCGACCGGCGGCAAACCGGACGGACAACCCCTTCGGAGGAGCGGCAAACTCCTCCGGTGTCAGAGAGGCCGCTGGACCAGGTGACGGCAAATCACCTGGGGACCAGGGCCCGGGGCGGCAGAAGACCCGAGATCGGGCGCCGCCCCTCGAAGGGCTACGTCGTCACCCTGACCCCCTCAACGCCTGAGGTGCGGGCCGGGATGCGCGGACAGCACGAACACCCCGTCGAAGGACCAGCAGCCACGGCTGCTGACCCCACGGCGGGGTGCTGTGTGTGTACAGGGGTACACGGGTACCGCCCCGCAGCTTCCGAGCGCTCATCGCACGTCGGGGCCTGCGGGATTCCGGTGTTTCCATCCAGAAGGTTCGTATCGGTGTCGCTGAAGCTTGCGGCGTCCCGATGACGATGTACCGCTTCTGTCTGCCGCTGCTGCGGCAGGGTTGCACCACCTGCCCACCCGCCTGTGCCCCTCTCGGGCCGGGCGGTGACGCGGGTCTTCTGGTCGCCTCCACGGTCGTTCGACGCTTTCGCGTCCTGGTCTCCGGCCGCTCCGGTACCAGTTGAGCAAGCCACCACGAGGGCGGCGAGGTTGCGGGCTGCGTTCGCGTCCCGGTCGAGGACCAAGGCGCATGACTCGCACTTGAAGACCCGGACGTGCAGCGGCAGCTTGGCTTTCACTGCGCCGCAGTTTGAGCAGGTCTTGGACGAGGGGTACCAGCGGTTC
This sequence comes from Streptodolium elevatio, assembly GCF_040649515.1. Classification (GTDB taxonomy): domain Bacteria; phylum Actinomycetota; class Actinomycetes; order Streptomycetales; family Streptomycetaceae; genus Yinghuangia; species Yinghuangia elevatio. The sequence continues at coordinate 7,865 of NZ_JBEZFP010000065.1, read as the reverse complement.
GCGACTACGATCTCGCCGCCGGTCCAAGCGGACTTATACGCGAGTTGGCGGCGGATCTCACCGAACCCGGCATCGGCAATCCGTCGGGCCAAGCGGCGGTTCCGAAGCATGCTGGCGACGTTGAGGTCTTCCACCACGACAGTGCCGTATTCGCGCGTGATGCCGGTGGTGAGCTTATGGAGGGCATCCGCACGCAGGTTCGCCACCCTGTGGTGCACGCGGTTGCGCGCGGCGTTGGCCTTGAGCCATCCCGATGACGGAGTCTGTCCGGTACGCCGATCTCGGCCCTGACGACGAGAGACCTGGCGTGAGAGGCGCCGGAGCTTGGCGAGCGAGCTGTCAAGCGGTGCGGGATTCGGCGCGTGGCGAATCTCCCCTGTGCTGTCAGCCAAGACCGCGAGGTGTTTGAGACCCAGGTCGATCCCCACCACCACATCAGGCCGAGCCGAGCGCTGGACGTCCCGTTGGGTTTCGACCTGGAACGATACGAACCATTGGTCTCGCTCGCGTACCACTGCAGCAGACAAGATCCGGGCAACCCCAGTTGCCAGGCGCCGTTCCAACTTTCGGGTGTTCTCGTGCACGCGCATTGCACCAAGCCGCGGCAGCGTCACGTGCCTGCGATCGGTCTCCACGCGGATCACGCCGGTGGTGAACCGACAGGCAAGGCGTGCGGTGTGCTTCGACTTGCGGCGCGGCATGCCTACACCCGCGCCTTTGCGCGCCCCGCGCTGCGACTTGGCGTAGTTGTCGAACGCGGCAGCCGCGTTGGCGAGGCCGGTGTTGTACGCCTCCTTTGAGTTCTCGTGCCACCATGCGGCGAACCGGGAATCGGTGTGCTTTACACGGTTGAACTCCCGGCGCAGCGCTGGCAGGGACCACGGTCGCCACGGCGTCAGATCTGCCTCGGGAATGCCGTACGAAGCCTCGGCTTTTCGCTGCCACCAGGACGCTGCCACCCACGACACAGCCCAGTTGTAAGCGGCCCGCGCGGCACCGCAGTGCGATTGAAGCGCACGTTCCTGACCTACATTCGGGTCCAGGGCGAAGCGATACGCCTGCACCGTGAACCCGGCCCGGGGCTCGAACTTCTTCACGCTCTCACCAGCCCACGAAGACGCGAGCGGAGGACTGACAAGAGGTCCGCAAGCAACGCGAACGCCACGTCGAAGAGCCAGCAGAGGCGCACGTCGCTGCTGGACCCACGGCGGGGCGCTGCATATGGATCCCGTCTCCGGGTACCCTGAAGATCACGCGGTCACCTGACTCGAGTTGAAGGTGAACTGCACGGCCTCTGGACCCCTCTCACAAGGTCCTTGGCCAGCGACTGGCCCCGATCACCTTGCCAAGGGCGATCGATGGGGCCTTTCGCGTTTTCTGATGTTGATCAGTCTGTGGGCCAGCGTATCGCCTTGGCGGTTCATGAGTGACGCGTGAGGCTGCCGTGTCGCTGTCCTGATCAGCGCAGTCGCCATGAGCTGAGGCCTCCTCAGGCGCGCGGCTGCGCGTAGTAGTTGGCCAGGACCGCCTCGGCGCCGGAGCCCTGCGCGGTCGCGATGCGCTGGAACTGCGCCGACCGAAGGTCCCCGGCGATCCGGATCCGCGGATGCTGCAACTCCGGCGCGCAGTAGCCGTCCTGGCCCGACACCAGCCCGGGCAGCGACGCCGGCCGGTTGCCGAGATTGCCCAGCACGGTGGCGGCCGCGTACGTCGTTGACCCGCCGGCCCGGTCCTTCACCTCCAGCATCCACTCGGACCCGAAGGCCGGACGGGTCACGGCGATGTGTGCAACGGGCACCAGGCGCACGCGCTCGTCCCCGGCGACCTCGGCGAGCTTGTAGTCGTCGGCCGCCGGGTGCAGCACGTGCAGCGTCTTCGTCGACGTCGGGTGGGTGCGCAGCCACGTCCCGAGCGGCCGGTCCCCGCCGAGCACGTACGTCCGGCCGACCAGGTCCTGCGGCGCGGCGCGCCACAGCGGCGGCGCGACAAACCCCTCCGGAGCAGTCACCCACGCGACTCCCTGCGGCGTCAGCGTCTCCACACCCGTGGCCACCACTACGGCGGCCGCCGACAGCACCGTGTCGTCCTCGAGGACCACTTCGGCGCGGTCGTCGTGGCCGCGCACCGCGGCGGCCCGATTGCGGACCACGGTGCAGCGGCCGGCCTCCCCCAGGCGGGCCAAGTCGGCCACGAGCGCGTCGGCGAGCTGCACGCCGGTCGACCAACCCCCGGCCACGTTCTCCACCGCGCCGATACGGTGCAACGCGCCGCCAACCCGGCCCGGCTCCACGACCACGGTCCGGAGCTGGAGGCTCGCGGCCATGAGCGCAGCGGCCACCCCGGCCGGCCCCGCGCCGACGACCACCAGGTCCACGTCGAAGGACGGCGTGTTCATGCGGGCGCCCCCTCGGCGATACGGGCCAGGACGTCGTCGCTGGAGAGTAGTTGGCCCCGGCCGATGTTCCGGCCAGCGAGCAGCAGCGCAGCGTCGTGGTACCGCTCGCCGCCGCTGGACGCGCACGCATCAGTGACGATCCACGGCCGGTGCCCCGAGTGGTACGCCGAGATCGCCGAGTCGTACACGCACGCGTCGGTGTCGATGCCGCACAGCACCAGGTCCGTCCACCCCGACTCCCGCGCCAGGGCGGCGAACTCCGGAGTGAAAATCGTCGACTGCGACTTGTCGACGACCGCAGCCGCGTCCGCGACGAACGGCACCAGGTCCTCGGCGAGCGCCTGCTCCTCCGCGCTGCGCAGCCGCGTCCAGCCGGTGATCGTCTCGTACGGCGACCCCTCGGCGTTATGAAACCGGGAGAACACCACCGGCGCACCCACCTCCCGCCAGCCCTGCAACAGCCGGACGATCCCGGGCAGCGCACCGCTGCTCCGCTCGTTGACGAAACCCTGCTGAACGTCGATGACCAGCAGCGCCGTCGATCGAGGGTTCAATCCAACCGCCTTTCCCGCATCTACTGGGCTTTCCTGGGACTGCGCCAGCCCATCCGCGCAGCGCGAATGGAGGGGCAGCACGGTTCGGTCTCGACGGATTGCCCGTCGCTCGTAGGTCAGCCAGGACAGCGCGGTGCCGACCGAAGCAATGGAGACGTTGTGTTCACGTGCGAGCGCACGAGGAGTCGGCAGACGCGTGCCTGCAGGCGGGGAGCCGTTCTCGATCTGCGTGGTCAGCAGCTCAGCCAGGGGACGCCAGAAAGGATCCTCTGGGCGTTGGCTCTTCGCGTTCGTCCAATCCTTGATGCGGCCGGTGCCGTCGTAGATGGGCTGCTCGGAGCGGATAGCCTCCGCTTCCACGGCCGCAGCCTCAGAACGCGAGTCGAACCATCGAAGGTCCGTTTTCGCGATGAGGTGCCACCAGAATTTGTATCGAGAGTGCTCATCAAAGCGTTGCTCAGGATTGGCGGTCATGCCGACGTACAACAGGCCGCCCTCGGCGTCGTACAGCCGGTAGACCGCGGTTCTAAGCTGCTCCAGCCGGTCGTTGTACGCATTCACGACCTTCTTCTCCGGCATCACATGGCTCCATCTCGCAAGGCATCCTGAGCGGCCCGAAGCCGGTCAGGGAGCTCACTCGTCGCCAGGATCGCCTCGCGCATCACCCGGTGCTGCGCCGTCTCGGTCGGCCGCGCGGTTGTCAGCCGGACGTGCGCCCCACGCAGGAACCGCCACCCGAACTCCGGCGGCATCACCGGGTCCTCGCCCGACTCCACCATGTGCAGCACGTGCGAGGAGAGCGCCCACAGCGCCTGCGCGTCCAGCTCCAGATCGACGATCTGACTCATCGTCAGAGCCCGCTCGTCCGCCTGCGGGTGATAGGCGACACCCGACCAACCGGCAACGCCGCGCGAAACGCCGCCGCCGAAAACGACGGCCCCAGGGTGAGTCCACGCCTCGCGGAACTTCGCGTCCTCCGACCCCGGCCCCAGAGGCACGACGTTCTTAGGGTCCTGTCTGTTGACGAGGACGGATGGCGTCGTCAGTAGATGGAGCGCGGTATCCAGGCTCGCGCCGCCCCACGGTGCGTCGCGCAGCTCGTAGGCCGACAGCACATACTGCGGCGTCACATCGGCGGATCGCCTGTCTGGTGTCGCGTGCTCCTTGAGGAGCTGGGCGATGCACTCCCCGGCCCAGGCCGGGTCGGCGGCGTACGTCCGGTACCGCCACACCGCCAGTTCGGTCAGCGTCTCCACCCGGCGGTGCTCTTCCAGGTGCACGACGGCAACGCCGCATGCGTATGCGACCACCACAGACGACCGAGCCGACCGGTGGTCGGCCGACAGTGTTCGCCGTTCCAGACCGCCCGGCCCTGCTGCGCGCTCGGCGCCGGCGGCGAACAGCGCCGTCCCGTGCTCTCCGAGGTAGACCGGCATGAACTTGTGCGAGACCACGGTGCACGCGCCGGGACGGGCGGACTCGTCTGCAGCGAGCGCCGCGGAATCACCGCGAAGTGCCGCCAGAAGAACACGGAACCGCTCTTGGTCCTCGGCGGCGCATCGGGCCAGCGCAGCGTCCAGGATCTGCGCCGTCTCCGGGCGGCAGACCGTGCCGGGATTCTGCGTCCAGTACGTGACAGTGCGGGCGCCGATGCCCAGGCGCTCGGCGAACTCCCGCACCGACGCCCGCATCGCACGCCGCAACAGCAGCGCTTCCTCACCCGTCCACTGATCCACGCCGATCACTGTTCACCCCCGAGGTGGTCTTCTGCCAGGCGCGATGCGGGCTATTGCCACGCTATTGCCACACCACTGCCACGCTGCGGCCTCTCCCCCAACCCGGCTGATCAACAAGCTTGTTGATGTCATCAGCGGACTGATCGGGGGCGTCATGCGGAGTCGCAGGATCACGGGAGGGGTGGCGGGTCATGCCTCAGTCCCAGGTCATGAGGACGGCCGTGGCATCGTCGTGCTGCTTGTCACGCCGCCTCGCTTGCTGTGCAGCGTTCTCGCTGCCTTCGGCAGCGCGAACCTGCTTGATCAGGCATCCGGGATCGCTCTCCAAGAGATCGAGGGCGTCCGCCCAACTGCCGAGCGCGAATCGTTCTGTGTATCGGGCCGCGCCGTCGGTGAAGGCAGCAGCTCGGCGTACGTCCGCGCGATCAACGCTGCCAATCACGGCTTGGTAGGCGGCTTCAGGCTTGGTGCTGGCGACCCAGAACCCGTCGGGCTGGTTGCGTGCTGCCCGGACGGACTCGGCGGTGTAGACGGGAAGGCTCCCACTTCGCGTGTCAGTGACGACCTGGACGCCGTCGGCGGTGTCGAAGACGACCGGCGAATCGGCAAGGATCAGGTAGTCGACGCTCTCGGACGTGCTGTTCTCCCTGATGACTGCGACGGTCGACGAGGGGCTGTCGGGGTTCGACAGATCGCAAGCTGGACCGTGGGCGCCGCATGTCTCGTCGATCGCGGCCGCCACCAGGTCGGACAGCGGGCGGTCGTGCAGGAAGAGCTGACGGGACAGCGCCGCACCGAGCTGGGCTACCAGCCAGGTGACGGTGTGCACGCAGCCGCTGTCGACGCCGGCCCGCGGCGTCGCTCCGTCCAGGACGAAGGCCCAGGTCGACCCGGTGGCCACCAAGTCCTCGTTGGCCTGGCCCGGGGTGGACACGGTGATGCTGGTCGTACGCATGCGCCGCCTTCGTCAGTCGGGGATGGGGAAGCGGTAGGAAAACGTGGCCATATCCCCCGCGATCACGGAGAGCATGACCTCAACTGCGCGGCCGCTGTCGTCGTAGGTGACGCGGGTCAGGTCCACGACGGGCGTCCCGGTCGGGAGCTCGAGCACGACGCTTTCGGGGCCGGTCGGCATGCGGACGTCGATGCTCTCCTCGATCTCGGCGAGGTGGTGGCCAGCCTCCTCAAGTCGGGCGAACCCGCCTCCCGGACCGGTGTCTTCTTCCTGGATCCGGGTGCCAGCGACGACTTCGAGCTCGTAGTAGCTGTCCGCGAGCTGGTTGGGACGGTCGTCTATGAGCGTCGTGCGGCGGCGCACCCACACGGGCGTGCCCTCTGCGATCCCGAACTTCTCGGCGACCAACGCAGGCGCGGGGACCTCGGACAACTCGCGGATCAACTGGTTCGCGCTGCGGCCCTGGCTGTCTGCCTCGGCGATCAGGATCGGCTTCGCGTGCGCGCCGAGCCAGCGACTGCGCGCATAGCGCTCGATCCCATGACGGCGCGCCTGCGGACGTTTCCGCACGAAAGTGCCGAGTCCTTGGACCGTGAGCACCAGGCCCTGGTTCTTCAGCAGGTCAACAGCCTTGCGCGCAGCTGCGACCGAGCAGAGATAGGCCGCGGCCAACTCGTCCAATGTCGGCATCTTGGCACCAGGGGCAAGCTCGCCCGCTTCGATCTTGTGGCGCAAGTCGTCCGCGATGCGCACCTGAAGCGGGCGGGCGTCGGTGGGTCCCGTCGTCATGCGCACACCATACGGGTTTTGCAGGTCTGCATACAGACCTATTGACCCCGAGTGATCGCCCCTTTACAGTCGAACCAGTTCGCAGGTCTGCATACAGACCGGCAGACAGTAAGACCGACGTAGAAGCACCCGACTGCTTGTTCAGACGGGTAGGAGTGGGAACTGGCTACTGGCCAGAGCCCGCCGGGGGGTCGCTAGACCCCTCCGGGGCCTTCGGGTCCCGACGAGGACTGCGACCTCGGGGCGATGCACGCAAAATCCTCCGCGCTTCTCCAAGGCAGGGCCGTGGTTTGTCCACGCGTCAGGGCGCTCGCATGCGGCCTGACCAGCGGAGAATTCGCGACCTCGTACCACCCAGACCAGCCTGCAGAGGAGTCTCCTGGTGGCCTCTACCCCGCCCTCGGCGCCGACGATGAAGCGCCGGCCGCGCCGGACCCGCACGAAGAACCGCAGTCTTGCCGCCGCCCTGGTGGCGTCGAAGCTGTGCCCGAACGACTTGGACCTGCGCCGCGGCGCGATGACCGTGGTCTGCCCGGACTGTCGGACCTGGTGCCCGATCACCGGCTATCAGGGCCAGAACCCCAAGCTCACCCCGCACCAGGGCACGTTCGCCGACCAGGACGGCAACCCTGTCATGCGGCGCTGCGAGGTCGGCAGCAATCGCCGGATCGTGCTGGACCTGACGATCGAACGGTGGCAGCGCAGCCTCGCCGAGGCGGCGCGTGAGACGTCCGCGCGGCGCGCCACCGCGGTGGTGCCCAGGCCGAAGGCCGCCCCGGCCCCGGCGGCCTCGCAGATCCAGGCGCCGCTGCTGAAGCTCGCGCCCGCCCGCGACGCGCACCTCGCCCACCGCGCCCGCTGCGCGGCGTGCCAAGGCCGTACGTACTGCACGGACGGCCTGCGCCTGGCCGACCTGTACGTCCGCCTGCTGCGCCAGGACCCCGAGCGCAGCCGCCGCTGTGAACTGCTCGCCGAGGTCACCGCGGACCAGGAGCAGCGGACCGCCCGCCAGTTCCCCCGCGCCCGCGCCGAGGAATGGGCCGACGTCCTCGCCGCTTTCAAGGCCGTCGAAGACGTCCGCGACACGTTGCTGGCCGACACCTCCAGCGACGGCACGAACGTCCCGCACGAACCGCTGCGCATCGCGGTCTGATCAGCCCGGCCTGTACGAGCGGCCGCGGGCGCCCCCACCCGGCGACGAATCCTGGGTGGGGGCGCCCGTGGCCGCTCGAAGGCCCGCACCACGCCCGCCCGTTCCCCGCCCAGTTCGCACCCAGCCAGGAGGCAGCAATGCGCAGTGACCCGTTCATGGGCTTGATCTACGCCCTCGGGATCTTCGGTCCGGTCATCGTCCTGGTCGTAGTCGCGCTCGCGCGTTGACCCGCCCACCACCGGCACGAACCACCACGGCCGCGCTGCACCCGAACCGATTCGGG
>NZ_JBEZFP010000064.1:0-48373 GCF_040649515.1 Streptodolium elevatio | reverse complement strand
CCGCTGGTGGTACCGCGCGGCCGAGGCCGGCAGCCGCATCGCCGCGTTCTCGCTCGGCGCGCTGCTCCTCGACGCGGTGCCGGAGGACGCGCCCGCGCCCGGCCGGAAGGGCCTGTTCGGGACGGTCACCTCGACAGGACGAAGTCCAGCGCGTAACCGGGGGCGGTGGTCCAGTACGTGACGCGTTGGAAGTCGTTGGCGTACAGCGGAGTCGCGCCGGGCATGGGGACGTCGATCGGCCCGCCTGCCTTGCTGCCGGGAGCGCTGCCCTGGAGGGTGAGGCTGATGCTCGTCACCTCGTACTCGTCCATCGGCCCGTTGAGGACCATGGCCGCGTACGCCTCCTTCCCCGGTGCGAGCGTGACCGGCACGCCCGGGTCCGGGTCGCTGTCCTCGATCACGGGGGCCGGGGCCTGGCCGTTGCCGAGCAGGATGTAGGGGTGGCGGTAGAGATTGCAGGTCGTGCTGCCGGCGTTCTGGACGGTGATCAGGAGGTGCCTGGTCTCTGTGGCGTCCGGGGGCTCCTTCTGGGAGGAGACCGCCAACGCGTCCGGGGCGCACGGCGCGATGGTCGCCTTGCCGCTCGCGCTGTCGGTGCCGACGGCACTTCCGTTGGCGGGCGCGGCTCCAGGCTTTGTGGCCCCGGGGTTCGCGGCGCTCGGCTTCGAGGCGCCGGGAGTGCTCGGAGCGCTCGCGGTCTTCGGAGCGGTCGCGGCGCTCGGGGTACCGGCTGGGCTGTCGGCGGGAGTTCCGGGAGTGCCCGGGTCCGCGGCGCTCTGGGCGGCATCGGACGACGTGGTGGCGACGCCCTCCGGCTGCGCCGCCGCGACCAGCGGACCCGGGGGCGGCAGCACCGTCTGCCGCTTCTCGCCACCGCTGCCCGTCAGGGCGACCGTGGAGACGACAGCGACGGCGGCAACCGCGGAGACCGTGCAAGTCGCCCACCCGACCCGGCGGTTGCGGCGGCGGGCGTTGCTCCCTGCGTCGTCCGGCGCCAGGAACGAAGCGTCATCCCCGTGTGTGCGGTGCTGAGACCCATACATTCTGCTGTTCCTTCCTGTTGTGGAGCCCGGTGGCCGGCGGAATGCCGCTGCCGGCCCGGGCATGACACCGGCGAGGATGAGGTGGGTGCGCCGCCTCGCCGTGCCACGAACCGACGGGGTGTCACAGCAGGGCTAATTCGTTCAAGGCAGCCGCTTCCTCACGCTTCCCTCGCACCTCTCTGCCCGGACAAACCCCGACTCGGCGCCCTGGGGTTGCACGGGAGTCGAGCCCGATTCCACATCCGTTGAGGGGAAGGCCCGAACCGCGGCGTTCGCGGGAAGGCTTCTCAAGAGCGGCAATTGCCGGCGATGGGAGGAACCTCGTGGTGGCGGCGGGCGTGTCGGTGGGGCCACCGACGCCGACGACGACATTCGATTCGGACGCGGGCATCGGGGACACGTCCGCGACATGTCCGACCGGGGATCGTCCCACCGGGACACGGATGAGGAGATCGCCCGTCATCCGGCACGGCCAAAGCCGGTTATGCGTCCTCGACCAAGGCGATGAGTTCGTCTAGGTGGCGCACGTACTCGCCGCGGCCTTTGGCCGGCAGCGGCAGGCCCGCCTCCCACTCGTGCAGGGACGCGTTGACGCTTTCGGCGATGTCGCGTCCCTCCGCGGTGAGTTCCAGCGCGATGCGGCGGCGGTCCGCCGGATCGGGCAGGCGGCGGACCCAGCCCGCGGCCGCGAGGCGGTCGACGGCCAAGCTCAGCCCGCCCGTAGTCCGGCCCAGCACGCCCGCGACCGTGACCGGCGACGCGCGGCGGTCCGGGGAGCGCCGGATGGTGGCCAACACCAGGTAGTCGGCGACGGACAGGCCGTACGGCTCGACCAGCCGGTCCAGAACCGTCGTCACCAGCATGTTCAACCGCACGATGCGGGTGAGCAGCCCGGCCTCGCCCTCGGGCAGGCCGGGCCACTCGGGGGCGTCGCTCATCGACCTGGGCACCTCACGACGTGATCCCGAAGCGTTCGAGCCCGAACGCCCGGATGGCATTGCCGCGCAGCATTGCATACACCTCGTCGGCGTTCATCCCGGCGCCCTCGCACAGGCGGTGCGCGACGGCGCGGGAGTTGGGCCAGGTGCCGTCGGAGTGCGGGTAGTCGGTCTCGAACAGGATGCTCCGCATGCCGACCGACTCGCGCGAGATCAGGCCGTGCTGGTCGTCGAAGACGCAGCCGTACACGCGGCCCTTCACGTACGAGCTCGGCGGGTCGGGCAGGTCGACGCCGCCGACGCCGTCGCGCCAGACCAGGTCGGCGCGCTCCAGCAGGTACGGCATCCAGCCGACCTGGCTCTCGGCGTACGCGATGGTCAGCGCCGGGAATCGGGCCAGCGTTCCGGAGAAGATCCAGTCCATCAGCGAGCCCTGGGCGTTCTGCGAGCTGAGTGCCATGCTGACGGCGAGCGGTGCGTCCGGCGAGGTGCTGGGCATGTGGGACGACGAGCCGATGTGCATGGTGACCGCGGTACCGGTCTCCTGGCAGGCGGCCCACAGCACGTCCCACTCGCCCGAGTGCATGGACGCGAAGCCGAGCCGGTGGGGGTTCTCGGAGAAGGCGATGGCGTACGAGCCCTTGGCCGCGCACCGCCGCACTTCCGCGGCGGCGAGCTGCGGGTCCCACAGCGGGACCAGGGTGAGCGGGATCAGCCGCCCCCGGCCTGCGCCCGCGCTCCACTCGTCGATCATCCAGTCGTTGTAGATGCGCAGGCAGCGGTAGGCCAGGTCCTTGTCCTTGCGCTCGGCGAAGCCCTGTCCGCAGAAGCGCGGGAACGTGTTGGGGAAGTTGACGGCCGCCTCGACGTGGTTGACGTCCATGTCGGCGAGGCGCGCGGCCTGGTCGTACACGCCGGGGCGGAAGTCCTCGTAGATCGCGGGGACGTTGCGAACCTCGTCCTCGGGGAAGCCGGCCGGCGCGTGCAGGCGCCCGGTCGGGAAGACCAGGTCGTCGTACACCCAGACGTCACACCACTGGCCGTCCTCGACATTGCGCTCGAACCCGTAATTGCCACCAGAGAACGCGAGCTTCACCTTCTCGCGCACCACGCGCGGACCCTGCTCGCGCAGCTCCGCCGGGAGTTCGTTCTGCCACAGGTCGCGCGGTTCGAGGACGTGGTCGTCGACCGAGATGATCAGCGGCATGGCATCGGGCGCGGGCGTGACGCCGGCCGAGGCGGACGCGGAGGCGGCAGGGGCAACGGAAGCGGAGGCTGTGGCGGCAGGGACAGGGGCAGGGGTCATTGCGGTGGGCCTTCCGGGTCAGGGTCGAGGGCACGCCGAGGCCGGGCGGCGTACCCGCTCGAGCGCGTACGGCCGTTTCGCGTGCGGGATCCGCGCTCAGGACCGGGCTCTGCTTCGCGCCCCTTGAAAGTAGCTTTTCAAAAAGCTACTTTCCACAAAGCGATCTGCACAAGCCCCGGTTCGCGCCACAGCGGAAGGACGACCGCCCTCATGGCCGACGAGACACCCCCCGCACACGCCGCCTCCGAACGCGCCCCGGAGCTGCGGATCACGCACATCTCCGAGGCCCCCTGGCACGAGGTCAAGGCCCAGTCGCACAACGGGCGCCGCACTTCGGTCTGGGAGAAGTTCCTGGAGTGGACACCCGAGCGCATGGTCATCTACGCCCGCTACGACGCGGGCGTCGTCGTCGAACGCCACGGCCACATGTCGGAGCACTACGTCTTCGTCATCGCCGGCGAAGTCCTCATCGGCGATCGCCCCTGCCCGGCCGGCACACACATCACCCTTGAGCAGGGCGCTGTCTTCGGTCCGCTCGTCGCCGGCCCCGAAGGCGCCACCCTCTACGAGATCATGGCGGGTGACCCTCGCGCGTTCCCCGCCGACCGCGAGGGCTTCGAACGCCTCCTGGCCGAACGCGACATCACTCCCCTGCCGAACCCGCCCGTGCCGTGGCCGGACTGGCTGGCGGCACGGACCGATGGAGACCCCGCGGCACAGCCGCGGTGAACGCCGGGCGGCGACGCGGCAGCGCCGCCGCCGGGCGGATGTCAGTTGGACTTGACGACGGTGAAGGCCACCTGGCGGTTCGCCAGTCCCAGGACGGTGACTTCGGTGATCTTCACCTCGGAATTGGTCGTGTAGTACTGCATGACGCCGTCGATGACCGCGTCGCCGTCGTCGGCGCCGTCGAACATCGTGAGGACCTGAACCGCGAACTTCCCGTCGGGCTGCGGCTCGAGGCGAACGTCCTCCATGTCCGCGCCGTACGGCTGCGTGCGCAGCCAGGCCAGGAGCGAGGCGGCGTACGCCCGGGACGCCGCGGTGCCGGCACCGTCGGGAGACTTCGTTGGGCTCCCGGCGGACGTGGCCGTGGGCTTGTCCTCCGCACCGGCCGGCGCCTGGGCGGTGAAGGACGGGAGGTCCTGCCGGCCGTCGTCGAAGCCCTTCGCGCCCGCACCCGGCTTCGGCGCGCCGGCATCGTCGGTCAGGCCAAGCCCGTTGCCGTCCCCGTCACCACCGCACGCGGTCAACAGTCCAGCGGCGACAACGGCAGCGGCAACGACGGATATCTTGCGGCGCATACTCTTCTCTTCCCCGAGACGTCCATTGACGGCCGGCTGCCCGGCAGACCGACCGAGACCGACCAGACGGTAGGGTACGGCCCCCTTCGACCGGACGCTCCTCCCCCTGCCGGCGCGGACGCGAACGGATCCGACGCCGACCCGAAAGGCTTCAGGGGCAGGCGGCCAGTTCGCGGGAGATGCTGCGCGCGGCGGTTTGCACGGCCAGGCCCAGTTGGCGGGGGCGGGCGACGTGGTGCGGGACGAGTACGCCGAGGACGGCGGCCACGGTGTTGTCCCCGCCGAAGACGGGCGCGGCCACCGAGACGATGGTCTCGGCGGCGTCCTGGCGGCGGTAGACCGCCAGGCGCCGACGGCGTACCTCGGCGAGGGTGCGGCGCAGGGCGTCCGGGCGTACGAGGTCGTTGCCGGGTTCGCTGTGGAGGGGACGGGAGAGCATCTGCTCTTGGACCTCGGGAGGGGCGAAGGCCAGTAGCGCCAGGCCGACGCCGGTGGAGTGCAGGGGCAGTTGGCCGCCGATGCGGTAGTCCACCGGTGCGGCGTGCGGCACCGACAGCCGTTCCACGAGAATCGCGGACAGGCCGTCGCGGACCGCCAGTTGCACGTGTTGGCGGGTGACCTCGGCGAGATCGTGCATGAACGGCAGCGCGACCTGGCGGAGGCCGTGGCCGCGTGGGGCGAGGGTGGCGACCTGGAGGAGCCGCAGGCCGACGGAGTACCGCCGGGCGTCGTCGCGTTCCAGCGCGCCCCACGCGGTCAGCCGGTTCGCGAGGCGAAGGACGGAACTCGCGGGCATTCCGGTGCGGCGGGCCAGTTCGCTGAGGCTGAGCGTGCGGTGGTCGGCGTCGAAGGCGGCGAGGAGCGAGAGCGCGCGGTCGACCACGGGCTCACCGTTCTCGGGACGCCGCCCGCGTCGGTGCGGCGGCGGGTCGGTTCCGGGGTGTGCGGGTTCCCCGGCGCCTGCGGTGGTCGGCATCGTTTCGCACGGTATCGCGCGCATCGCCGTCATCGGGGGCATCACCGCCGTCGGGGGCATCGCCGTCGGCGCGGGCGTCTCGGTCGTCGTGGTCGTCTCGGTCGGCGCGGGCGTCGCGGGCGTCGCGGTGCTCCTAGCGCGCTTCGGCGGCACGGAGTGAGTGCAGGAACTCGACCGAGCGGCACACGATGCCGGGTATGTCGGAGGTATGGGTCCACATGTGGCCTGCCCCGGGCACGAGGTCGAGTTCCACCCGGGCCCCCGCGCCGCGCAGGGCGTCCGCAAGGCGGACGCTCTGCGCGGGCGGCACCATGCGGTCCGCCGTACCGTGCACGAGCAGGACCGGCGGGGCGTCCGGGCGCGCGTACGTCGTCGGACTCGCGGCCCGGGCCAGGTCGGGGACGTCGGACGGAGGCGCGCCGAGTAGGTGCGCCTCGCGCGAGTCGGGGCCGGTGTCCGCCGCCGCTCCCACGGCGGCGAGGTCGGCGGGCAGGGCGAGGAGATCGGTGGGCGGGTACCAGGCGACCACTCCCGCAACGTCGGGGCGCGGATCGCCGCCCGCGCCGAGTGCGGCCAGCAGGGCGAGGTGCGCTCCGGCGGACTCGCCCCACAGGTACACCGGAAGGCCGGTGGGACCGTGCTCGCGCGCCCACACGACGGCCGCCAGTACATCGTCCAGCTGCGCCGGGAACCGGGCTTCCCCGCTCAGCGCGTAGTCCGTGGCCACGACCGCGAAGCCCTGTCCGGCCAGTTGCCTGTAGAACGCGAGGCCGCCGAGTGCGTCCAGTGGTTCGCGGCGCGAGCCGCGGCGCCACCCGCCGCCGTGCAGGTACACGATCACGGCCGCGGGTTCCGGAGGCAGGTACAGGTCCAGTTCGGGCGCGCGGCGGCCTTCCACCTGGCGGTAGGCGGCAGTGCGTACGGTCGGCGCCGTCACCGGGCCTCGCTCGGCAGCGACTCGGTGATCTTGTGGAACCGGCCGTCGCGCATGATCGCGAGGAAGTTGTCCGGGTCCTGCACGAGGGCGATGTCCTTCGTCGGGTCACCGCGAACCACGACGACGTCGGCGAGGTAGCCGGGAGTCAGCAGGCCGACCGGCATGTCGAGGAGCAGTCCGCCGTAGAAGGTCGCCGCGCGCAGGGCCTCCGCCGGAGTGTGCTCGAACAATGACACGAACAGTTCCAGGTCGCGTGCGTTCCGCCCGATCGGGTTGTTGGGGAACCCGTAGTCGCCGCCCGGCAACACACGCAGGCCGCGCTTGCGCAGCTCCGGGTAGAGCCTGGTCATCGCGTCGAGGGACGCGATCGAGCCCATCTTTGCGGCCATGGCTTCGTCGATCCCGAACTCGGCGCCCTCGTGGACGTTCGCCCACATGACGCCGACGGCGGGCGAAAGGAAGACCGACTCCCTGTGCTCCTCCAGCAGATCGATCGCCTCGGCGTCGGCGTAGGAGCAGTGGTAGATCGAACGGAACCCGTTGCGGACCGCAAGTTTGATCGAATCGGGCGACTGGGCATGGCAGTTGAGCCATACGTGCGACTCGCGGGCCTGAGCGCCCGCGGCGGCGGCCTCGTCGGGGCCGTACTGCGTGACCATCGAGCCGCCGACGAAGAAGACGTCGTCGTTGCTGAGCAGGAACTTGACGCTGTCGAAGCCGATTCGGGCCTGTTCCCGGACGAACTCCCGTACCGCGTCCGGACCGGTGGCCTGCGGTGCCGGACCGTCAGGCCCCATGCGCACCGGGTTGTTGTCGCGTTCGAAGGAGGCCGCGCGCATGCGCGGACCCGGGACCTTCCCGGCCGCGATGCGGTCGCGCAGGCGTACCTCGGTGGGGACGGGCGTCAGCGAGCCGGCCGAGTAGGCGCCGGTGAAGCCGTGGTCGAGCAGGATGCGGGCGTTGCGTTCGGCGATCGCCAGGTGCTCGTCGGGTGTCGGCATGTGGTGGAAGAAGCTGACGTCCATCGGCGGGTTGAAGGACGGGTCGAGGTGACCGACGGCCGAGGGGAAGGTGAGGTGCGCGTGTGACTCGATCATGCCGGGCATGACCGTGGCGCCCCGGCAGTCCACGACGCGGTCGCCCGGCTCGGGTTCGGTGCGGGTCCCGATGCGCACACTCTCGATCCGGTCGCCGCGCACCACGACCTCGCCCGGCACGCTCGGCGCTCCCGAACCGTCGAACACGAGGCCGCCGACGAACCGCACGCGGCCTTCGATCGCGCTGTCATCCATGGCAGTTGTCCTCCCGATGCGCGTCAGGTGGTACTGGTGCTTGGGTGCTTGGGTGCTTGGGTGCTTGAGTGCCTAGGGGCTTGGTGCTTCGGCGTTTGGGTGCTCCGGCGCTTGGATGCTCCGGTCCTCAAGCACTTGGGTGTCGGCGGTCGGGATCAGGCGCCGACCATGTTGTAGCCGCCGTCGGCGACGAGGAATCCGCCGGTGACATGCGCGGCGTCGTCGGTGGCCAGGAACAGCGCGGCGCCCGCCAGTTCTTCGGGACCGGGGATGCGTCCCAGCGGCGTATTCGCCCGCAGTTGCTCGCCCCGGCCGGACTGCCAGTCCTGGCGGCCAAGGGTCGCCTCGGTCTCGATGAACCCGGGTGCAAAGACGTTGACGCGCACGGTAGGTGCGAGGGCGTGCGCGTACGACTTGGTGAGACCGATGACGCCGTATTTGGCCGCCGCGTACTGCGGCGCCCGGGCACTGCCGCGCACGACGACCGTCGAGCCGATGTTGACGATGGCCCCGCCACCCTGGTCCAGGAGCCGCACACCGAACTCGTGGGTGCAGAGCATCGTGCCCTTCACGTCCACGGCGAGGACGTGGTCGATGGACTCCTCGGAGATGTCCCGCCACGACAGCTGCTCGCGGGCGACGTCACCGACGTTGTTGACCACCGCGTCGACGTGCCCGAAGTGCTCCCACACCTCGTCGGCCATGCGCTTGATCTGGTCCCACTCGGCGATGTCGGCCTGGACGACGAACGCCTTGCGGCCGGTTTCCTCGATCCGCGCCGCCGTCCGCTCCGCCCCCGCGCGCGAACTGCGGTAGTGCACGGCGACGTCGGCGCCTTCCTGGGCCGCGCGTACGGCGATCTCCGCACCGAAGCCGGTTCCGGCACCGGTGACCAGGACGGTCCGGCCGTCGAAACGCTGGGGGACTGCCACGTTTTCTCCTCGGGACGTGCGGTGGGGCGGGAAGCAGGCGGGTTGGGGGCGGATGCGCCCATGGAAGTCGAGGTCGGAGGGCAGAGGTCAAGTCAGGTCAGGTCAGGTCAGACGAGGGTGCGCCCGCCGTCCGCGTACAGGACATGGCCGGTGACGAACGACGCCTGCGCGGAGCACAGGAACAAGATCGGGCCGACCAGGTCGTCGACGGTTCCGAGGCGCCCGGCCGGGACGAGGGAGGTCAGGGATGCGCGGACGCCGTCCCGGTCCAGATGCCCGCGGGTCAGGCCCGTCTCGGTGTAGCCGGGGGCGACCGCGTTGACCGTGACGCCCGAGGCCGCCCACTCGCGGGCCATGACGCGGCACAGCTGGTTCACACCGCCCTTGGTGGCCGCGTACGGCGCATGGTGCTCGTGGGCGAGCAGTCCGGACACCGACGACAGGTAGACGATGCGGCCGTAGCCCGCGTCGACCATCTGCTCCCCCACGGCTTTGCCGGTCCAGAACGCGCTGTCGAGGTTGATGCCGACGATGTCGCGCCACACCTCGTCGGGCGTCTCCAGCACCGGACGCCGGTCGTTGACGCCGACGGCGTGCACGAAGATGTCGAGTCCTCCCAAGATCGACGCCGCCTCGCCGACGCAGGCACGGCAACCGTCCGCAGTCGCAAGGTCCGCGGCGAGCGGAGTGATCGCGGGAGTGTCCTCGGTGAGGGCCTTGAGCCGCTGTTCGTCGACGTCAGCGACGACCACGCGAGCGCCGGCCTGCGCGAGGCCGGCCGCGGCGGCCGCGCCTATACCCCCGGCGCCTGCCACCAACGCTTTGCGGCCCCGCAAGCCCAGCCAGTCCGTCACCGCAACACCTCGCCGTCGTCAGCCGTTTCGTCCGCCGTGTCGTCAGCCGCGTCGTCAGCCGTTGCCGGCTGCGTACGGCGGTCTCTACTTGCCGGCGCGGTGCACCTGCCCACCGATCCACCGATCCACCGGCCACGCCGACGGTAGGCCCGCCCGAAGGACGGTCGGAACGCGGTTTTCATTGAATGGCAAGGCGGTTACGGAGTGCGGCCCCGCTCCGGTGTGCTGGGCCGATGAGCAGATTGCCGCTTTTCGACCCGGGCGGGCTGGACGAGCCGCAGCGCGAGCTGTACGACACCATCACCGGCGTCCCGCGCGCCGCCGACCCGTCCGGGTTCGCGCTGACCGACGAGACGGGCCGCCTGGCAGGCCCCTTCAACGCGATGCTCCTCGCGCCGCCGCTCGGCACCGCACTGCAAGGGCTCGGCGCCGCGGTGCGGTACGCCACGACACTGAGCCCGCGCGTCCGCGAACTCGCGATCCTCGCGGTTGCGGCCCACTGGGACTGCGCGTTCGAGCGCTACGCCCACGAGCCGGTCGCACGGGCCTACCGAGTCACCGACGAGCAACTGAGCGCACTGCGCGGCGGGCAAATCCCCGAGCTGGCCGACGCCACCGAACACGCGGCCCTGCGACTGGTGTTGGCCCTACTGCGCGAGGGGGACGCCGACGACGACACGTACGCCGGTGCCGTTTCGGTGCTCGACGATCGCACGGTGTTCGAACTGACCACGCTGGTCGGCTATTACGCGACGCTCGCGCTCCAAATGCGCGCCTTCCGCGTCACCGCCCCCGGAGAGGACGGCCCCCGATGAAGCTCGTGACCTTCGACGCCGTATCCGACGCGGCGTCAGACACGACGTCAGAGACGACGTCGGACATGGCGTCGGGCATGGCGTCAGGCACCGCGCACGGCAAGGGACTTGTCGGGTATCTGACCGACGATGTCGTCGTGGAACTGGACACCGCCACAACCCGCCAATTCTTCGAGCGCGGTGGGAAAGTGCCGGAGACCGGGCGCCGCCACCGGCAGGCCGACGTACGGCTGCGCGCGCCGATCGTGCCGAAGAAGTTCTTCCACACGGCCGGCAACTTCCGCGAGCACCACGACGACCTGGCCCGGGTGAACTGGTCCCATCCGGTCAACAAGGGCATCGTGTTCTTCCAGAACGTCGACGCGATTGTGGGGCCCGACGATCCGATCGTCCGCCCGGAACACCTGACCGACGAACTCGACTACGAGCTCGAACTCGCCGTCGTGATCGGCAAACCCGGAAAGTTCTTCTCCGCCGACCAAGCCGCCGAGCACATCGCGGGCTACCTGGTGTTCAACGACATCACCGCACGCGACATCCAGCGCCGCGAGATGGAGTCGGGCGTGTTCTCCTTCTCGAAGGCCATCGACACCTTCTGTCCGATCGGGCCGTACATCCTCACCGCGGACGAGGTCGACGACCCGCACGACCTCGACATGGAGCTGCGCGTGAACGGCCAGGTTCGGCAGAAGTCCAACACGAGCCGGATGCAGGTGTCGATCCCGCAGCTCGTCGCGTACCACTCCCCGCAGATCTACAGCGCAGGCGACATCATCACCACCGGCACCGTCGCGGGTGTCGCGGCCGGTACGAGCGACCCGTTCGCCAACTACCTCAAGCCGGGCGACGTGGTGGAGGCCGAGATCGAGCATCTCGGCGTGCTGCGGAACCCGGTGGTGTCGTGGCGCGACGCGTACGGTGCCGAGCCCCCGTCCGCCGACCAGTGGCGGTGGTGAAGCCGTGCGCCTTGCCAACCTCGCCGACCGCGCGGTCCTGGTGGTGGACGGCGGCGCGGTCGATATCGCCGGAGCGAGTTCCGACCGTTTCGGCCCCGACCCGATGGCGCTGCTCGCCGACTGGGCGGCGTTCGTACGCTGGGCCGCGACGGCCCGCCTGCCGCCACCTACCCCCTTCGAGGCCGCCCGTCTCGACGCGCCGTCGCCGCGCCCGCGCCAGGTCTTCGCCGTGGCACTGAACTACCCGCCGCACGCGGCCGAGGCCGGATACCGGCCTCCCGCCGAGCCGTTGGTGTTCACCAAGTATCCGACCTGCGTCACCGGGCCGGAGACGACGGTGGAACTGCCCGGCGACCGGGTGGACTGGGAGGTCGAACTCGTCGCCGTAGTCGGGGTCGGCGGACACCGCATCGCCGCGGCCGACGCCTGGCGCCACGTCGCCGGGCTGACCGTGGGCCAGGACCTGTCCGAACGCCGGACGCAAATGCTGGGCACACCACCGCAGTTCTCGCTCGCGAAGTCCTTCCCGGGCTTCGGTCCGACCGGCCCGGTGCTGGTCACCCCCGACGAGTTCGCCGATCCGGACGACCTGGAGATCACCGGGCTGGTGAACGGCGCCATGGTCCAGCAGGCCCGCACCAAGGAGATGATCTTCCCGGTAGCCGACCTCGTCGCGCGGATCTCGGCGGTCTGCCCGCTCCTTCCCGGCGACCTCGTCTTCACCGGGACGCCGGCCGGAGTCGGAAACCGCATGACGCCTCCGCGCTACCTCACACCAGACGACGAACTGGTCAGCCGGGTCGAGGGGATCGGCACCCTGCGTACGCGCTTCCGCGCCCCCTGAGGCACGGCTCTCCGACGACGGGCGGAGGTGCTGCGCGCCATCTTGCGGCGGCAGCACCTCACTTGCCTCACCTCATCTCTGCTCAGCTCACCTCTGCTCAGCTCACCTCAGTCCCAGGGTCCTTAGGCCGACCCCGGGCGCGCCTGATGTCACCGACACGGCTACGCCGACGCCGAGTTGCCTCCGGACCCCGCCGGATACGCCCGGACCAGGAGGTCGAACGCGAACGCCGTCCCGCACGACAGCGGCACGTCGCGTCCGAGCACGGACACCGAAACATCCGTACGCAGCCGCTGGTTGAGCCCGTCGGTGACGATGAGCTGCCCGGCGTCCTCGATCTCCTCGTGCACCCGTTCCGGCCGTCCGGTGCGTGCGTAGGTACCGCCGACGTCGGCCACCGCGCCCGCCGCAATCGGCGACCGCGCCACCCCGTCCTCTTCGGCCGGTTCGAGGGCGATCTGCGCGCTCACGCGGCCGTGCCGGAACATCCGTGTGTCCTGTGGTCCGAAGCCACCCCGGTACGCGCCCTCGGCCGTCTCGACGAAGATGCCGGCGTGCGCGCCGTGCACCGAGTTCTCGTACAGGTCGACCGTGACCGACACCCCGCCGACAGTGCCCTCGCAGGCCAGCGCGTGGCCGCGCTGAAAGGTCGTCGAAGTCGGCACACTCTGCTGCGTTTCGGCAGCCTGCGCCGTGGCCGGAGCAGCCGCTACCGCCAACGCGGCCACGGCACCGGCCGACGCGGCCACCCAACCCGCCCGGCGGCCCCTGATGCGAATTCCCATTGCCTCTCCCCCACATGATTGCCCGTCAGGGGGTGGACGCCTGCCCCGCGCCCCAGGTTGCCGCGACGACGCGGCACCAGGGTTTTCCCGGAGATCACTTCGGAGATGCGCCGCCCGCTGCCTCCCGGCCACGCGCGCAATGACCACCGAACGCGGGGGGGGGTTCGGTGGTCATTCGCCTGTCGGCAGGCGCTGAGCTATCGTCCGTTGCCGTGACCGAACCAGTGATAACCGTCGCCACTCTGGCAAACCGCGAACGGATCGTGTCCTCACTGGTGGCTGCGTTCACCGGTGATCCGGTACTGCGCTACCTGTTCCCCGACGAAACCACATACCCGGCATACGCGGCCGCCTTCTTCGGTCACCTCTTCGACAAGCGGGTGGGCAAGGGGGCGGTCTGGACGATCGCCGACGGCGCCTCGGTGGCGATCTGGGAACCGCCGTACACGGACGACGCGCCCCCGTCGGACGCGGCGTGGGCCGCCTCGCTTCCCGCCGACGTGCTCGACCGCGTCCACGCGTACGACGAGGCGGTGCACAAAGTCCTTCCTCCCGCGCCCTATTGGTACCTCGGAGTCCTGGGAACCCATCCCGACCACGCCGGGCGGCGGTGGGGCCACGCCGTGATGGAAGCCGGACTGCGACGCGCCGCCGCCGACGGGTTGCCCGCGGTCCTCGAAACCGGCACCGCGGCCAACGTCGAGGTCTACCGTCGCGCGGGCTGGGAGATCGTGGACACGGTGTCCGAACCGCTGCCCACATGGATCATGCGGCAGAAGCCCAGCTGACGGTCGTCCGCACGGGCCTGCCTGCCATCACTCATCCCCCGGGGTCGTGCCAGGCGCCAACTCGGCGTCTCGGCCGACGGCAGAAAGTCATGAGTCTTGGGAACATTCGGCGTTGCCGAGCCGTATGCCGACCAACAGTGGCTCGCCTGACGCTTTGTCAGGGGACGGGGAGGGCAGGGACGCATGGACACAGTGGTTGTCGGCGGGGTGCGGATCGCGTTCGAACGGGTGGGCTCGGGGCGTCCGGTGGTGTTGTCGGGCGGGACGGGAATGCCGCCGGTCGCCTGGGAGTTCAGCGGGCTGCGCGACGCACTGGTGGTGGCGGGCTGCGAGGTGGTGACGTACGCCGCGCGCGGGGTGGCGCCGTCTGATGCGCCGCCTGCCCCGTACGCGATGGCCGATCTGGCCGGCGATCTGGCCGGGTTGATGGGCCACGTGGGGTTCCGGGACGCGGCGGTGCTCGGGTATTCGCTGGGCAGCTTCACCGCGGAGCTTCTGGCCCGGACCCGCCCGGACTTGGTCGGGTCGCTGGTGCTGATGGCCGGAGCCGGTCCGATGACGGGCGTGGTGGACGCGGTACTCGACGCGGAAGCGGAACTGATCGCGCTGGCAGGTTATTTGCCACCGAAGTTCGCGGCGTTGCAAACGCTGTTGAGCACGCTGCCGCCGCTTGTACTGCGCGACGACGTCGAGCAGGTGGCGAACTGGCGCGAACTGCTGGGCGGGCAGGAGTCGGTGTGGGCGTCGCCTGACGGGGAGGCGGGGCAGTCGGCCGCGTCGCAGGTGTGGCTGCGCGACCCGGACCGCATGGCCGCGCTCACCGAGATCAGGACTCCCGTCTTGGCGCTCGCGTTCGAGCACGACCTGTACTTCCCGCCGCACACCGGGCGCGCCGCCGCCGAACTGCTGCCGCGGGGACAGTTCGCCCAGGTCGACGGGGCCGCACATGGCGGCCTTCTGACACATCCGAAGGAGACGGCCGACGCGGTGCTGCGCTTTCTCACCACCACCTGACACCCGGCCCGGGCCCTGTCTGAAGCTCGGCTCTAGAGTTCGGCTCTGGAGCTCGGCTCTGGAGCCGGCCGATCAAGCCCGCTCCCAGGTAGGTCAGGCCGATGGGCCGAGCGTCACGCCCGCGGCGCGCAGCAGAGCCGCCAAGTCCTCGGGCACCGGCATCGGCCGGGTCAGGCCATCACGGGTACGGCCGGTGTTGCCGGACGGGTATCTGCCCGCGGCCGAACCGGGCGCGGCGACGAGCAACCGCACGGCCTGGCCCACCACTTCGCGCGCATCGCGGTCCCGGAACGCCAGACGCAGCATCACCGCGTGGGTACGGGTGTGGGCGCCCGGCCAGGGCTGGGACAGGATGTGCGCGCGCTCAGCCGCCTTCCACCGGTCCGCGGTCGGCCCCGCGGCGCGGGCGGCGGCCATCTCGGCGGCGTACGCGGCCCGGAGCGCATCCGGCATCGCACGGCTCGGCACAGTGGTCCTCCATCGACATCATCTCCGTTCGGGCGCGCGCTCGCCGGCGCGACCCGCCACCGACCGGCCGAAGACGGCTTCGACTACCCCGGCCCCACCAATGTCGCCTATGCGGCCCCCGACGTCACCCTCCCCCGCGTCATCCACGACCGTTTTGCCGGGCAATGAAGTACCGCGGACGGTGGCCACGCGCCGGACCGTGAAAGGCAGTTCAGCGTCCTCAACTCGGCACAGGGGCGCGGATGGACACCTCGTCGACGCGACATCGCAGTTCGGATCGACGTGTGCCCGACAGGGTCCGCATTCGGACCGCCCCGGACACCCCGCGGCCGCCGTCCGGCCGGTCGCCGCCACCCGTCCTACGTGCGAATCCCCACTGCCCCGAACACGACGATGTTGTCGAGGTCTTCTTCGCTCAGCAGCGGGGCGTCCGGCTCGGGGCGCCACAGCGGAATCCTGACCAGGCCCGGGTCCACCAGGTCGAAGCCGTCGAGGAGTGCGGCGATCTCCTCCCTGGTGCGGGGGACAACGGGGGAGTTCGTCCGCTCGTACACCTCTTCGGCGAGGTGCTTCAACTCCTCCGACCGGTACGTCACATGGCTGACGATCAGCATGCTTCCCGGGGCCATGGCCTCGCGCAGGCGGGCGACGATGCCCGCCGGGTCCTCTTCGTCCCGGATGAAGTGCAGGAGCATCGCCAGCACGACGACGACCGGCAGGTCGAAGTCGACGACCTCGCCCACGTCGGCGGCGCCGATCACCTTGTCGGGTTCGCGCGCGTCAGCCTGCGTGTACGTGACCCGGCCCCGCGGGTCACCGGGCATCAGGGCGCGTGCGTGGGCCAGGACGACCGGGTCGTTGTCGACGTACGCCACCCGGGTCTCGGGCCGGATGGCCTGGGCCACCTCGTGGACGCTGCCTTCGGTGGGCAGGCCGGTGCCGATGTCGAGGAACTGGGTCATCCCCCGCTCGGCCGCGAAACGCACCGCGCGGCGCAGGAATTGGCGGCCCGCCTGGACCACGAGGCGCGCTTCCGGGGCGGCATCCAGGATCCGATCGGCGGCAGCACGGTCGACGGCGAAGTTGTTCTTGCCGTCGAGGTAGTAGTCGTACATGCGTGCGGGATGCGCGACTGACGTGTCGATCCCCTGAGGACTCTGGGTTTCGATCTCGTTCCCCCGCGGCAAACGCCACGGCGTGGTGTCGTCGGACATCTCGACCACCCCCTCCGGCCAGGCGACGAAGCAACGCGCACCCCGACGATATCCACCCCGCCCGACCGCCCGCGCATCGGTCCCGCCAACTCCCGGTACGAAAGGCCCCACCGCCTTCTCTCGGCCCTGTCTCGGCTGCGTCGACGCACTGCCCGACACCGACGCCGCCCAACCGGCATCTGGACATCGCCCCGAGGGCTCGGCGCACGGGCGATCGGCTTGCCGTCGCAGGCCGGCCGGCTGGCCCATGTACTCAGGCGCCGCCGTCTGGCTGACATCGCGGCGGTGCAGTCCCGCGATCGCACATTCGGTTGGCACGATGCGTCCATGGCGGTTGGTGCGCAGGTGCCGGGACGTGCGGCGTCGGGAGTGGTCCTCCTGCCGCTCGTCGCCGGGCAATTCCTGATGGCGCTCGACAGCTCGGTCATGAACGTCTCGATTGCCACCGTGGCCGAGGACGTGGGCACGACCGTGACCGGGATCCAGGGGGCGATCACGGCCTACACGCTCGTAATGGCGATGCTCATGATCCCCGGGGGGAAGGTCGGGGGGCTCATCGGCCGCAAACGCGCGTTCACGATCGGCTGCTGCATCTACGGCTGCGGCTCCCTGACGACGGCAGTGGCCCCGAACCTGCCCGTCCTTCTGCTCGGATGGGCATTCCTGGAGGGCGTCGGGGCGGCCCTCATCCTGCCCGCGATTGTGGCGCTGGTCGCGGGAAACTTCCCGGTGGAGCGGCGTGCTTCCGCGTACGGAATGGTCGCGGCGGCAGGGGCCGCGGCGATCGCGGTGGGGCCGCTGATCGGTGGCGTGGCCACCACGTACTTCTCCTGGCGCTGGGTCTTCGCGGGCGAGGTCGTCATCGTGGTCGTGATCCTGGTGCTCGCACGCCGGGTCACCGACGCGCCGAGTGGGGAGCACGGGCGCATCGACCTGGTCGGCGCCGTGCTGTCCGCGCTGGGGCTGGGGGTCTTCGTGTTCGGGGTCCTGCGGTCGGCGGAATGGGGATGGTTCCAGCCGAAGCCCGATGCGCCGGAGTGGCTCGGGGTCTCGCTGGTCGTCTGGCTGATGCTGGCCGGCCTGGCGCTGGTCGGGATGTTCCTGTCCTGGGAGGCCCGTGTGTCGGCCCGAGGCGGGGAGCCTCTGGTGGATTCGTCCATGCTGCGGAACCGTCAGCTCACCGGCGGTTTGACGATGTTCTTCTTCCAGTACCTCGTGCAGATGGGCGTGTTCTTCGTCGTACCGCTCTACCTGTCGGTCGCGCTGGGCCTGTCCGCGCTGGCGACCGGAGCCCGCATTCTGCCCCTCTCGCTCACACTGCTGGCCGCGGCGGTCCTGATTCCGCGGTTCCTCCCGGACGTCTCGCCGCGGCGCGTCGTACGGATCGGGATCCTCGCCCTGCTCGCCGGCGCGTTGGCATTGATGGCCGCGCTCGACGCGGACGCGGGTGCCGAGATCGTCACCGTGCCCCTCCTGCTGATCGGACTCGGCATGGGCGCCTTGGCGTCCCAGCTCGGGTCGGTGACCGTGTCCGCGGTGCCGGACGAAAAGAGCACGGAAGTCGGTGGCATCCAGAACGCCGTCACCAACCTCGGCGCCTCGATCGGCACCGCACTGGCGGGGTCGATCCTGATCGCCGCGATGACGACGTCGTTCCTGACCGGCGTCGAGAGGAACCTCGCGGTCCCCGCGGCGGTCACGAGCCAGGCGACCGTGGAACTCGAAGGCGGCGTGCCGTTCCTGTCGGACGACCAGCTCAAGTCCGCGCTCGCCGAGGCGGGTACGACACCGGCGGTCGCACAGGCCGCCGTCGACGCGAACACCACCGCGCGACTCGACGGCCTACGCGCCGCACTCGCGATCCTCGCCCTCACCGCGCTGCTTGCGATGTTCTTCACCGGGCGGATCCCGAGCTCCCAGCCTCGCCCGGCGCAGCCATAGGGGCCGGATTCCCGGGCACCGCCACGCCGGTTCGGTGGTCAGTGCGTCAGTCGCTCACGTCCTGTCCGCGTCCGGCGGCTGCGACAGTCCGAGGAAGAGCTGCCCCAGAGTAGCCAGCGCGTGGAGATGGCTGATCACCAAGGCCCGCTCGGAGCCGGACAACTCGCCGTCGAGGAGCAGTTGGTGGAGGTGATGGGCTTCGTCGGCGAGGGCTTCGGCGCGGACGCGGTGTTCGGAGGCAGTCTCGGGCATGCCCCATCCTCTCGCGTTATCCACGCGTGCGGTTCCGTGTCTCGCCGCCGAAGCACCCGAACCGACGAGACGACCGACTGGAAGGCCCGCCATGCCCAGCGCGACGTGCCGTCCGGACCGACAACCAGCCCGGCCTCGAAGGGCTGTCGCCACGCGCCGGACCGAATTCGGCATCACGAACTTGGTCCAGCCCCGGCTTCGCGGGGTGGACCGACGGCCCTGTCTATGCTCGGGCCCATGGCACTGGAATGGGAACAAATCATCGTCGACTCCGCCGACCCCGTCGCTCTCGGGCGCTGGTGGGCGGAGGCTCTCGGCTGGGTTGTGGTCGACGAAACCGAGGAGATCATCGAGATCCGTCCTGAGCCGGACCGGATGCCCGGCCTGCTCTTCGTGCCCGTCCCCGAGGGCAAGACGTCGAAGAACCGGCTCCACCCCGACTTCCGCCCCGACGACCAGGAAGCCGAAGTCGCCCGGCTGCTCTCCCTCGGCGCCCGGCGCGCCGACACCGAGCAGGGCGAGCAGCACTGGGTGACCCTCTTGGACCCCGAGGGCAACGAGTTCTGCGTCCTGGGTGAGCGGAGGAAGTGAGCGGAGGCCGGGAAATTGTCCGAGCCCCGAAGGCCCTGCTCCGGGCGTTTCGAGGACTATCTCTTATCCCGGCTTTGCCGTGATCACGGTGTCCAGGAGGTCGCGTGAGGCTGCCAGGTCGGCGATTGCGGCGTCGATTCGGGCGCGTTCGTCACGGAGTTGGGCGATCAGGTCCGCGCAGGTCGGGACCAGGCGCGGTCCGTCGTCGCGGACGCAGGGCAGCACCTGGGCGATGACCGTCGTCGACAACCCGGCGTTGAGCAGGGTGCGGATGCGCCGCACCGTGGCGACGTCGGTCTCGGCGTATTCGCGGTAGCCGCTGGGGAGGCGAGAGGGCGACAGGAGTCCCTGCGTCTCGTAGTAGCGCAGCAGTCGCTCGTTCACTCCGGTCCGCCGGACCATCTCGCCCATGCGCATTGCCATTGCGAACCTCACTTCCCGCGCTTGACTCTGACATCGATGTCAGACCTTAGCTTCGCGGCATGGCGACCACTGCAACCGCCCCCACCGGCGACGCTCCGGCCGGGCGCAGGCACCTCAAGCACCGACTCGGCCCGCTCGCCACACTGGCCGTGCTCACCGCGTCTGTGTTCATCATCGGCACCGCCGAATATGTGATGACCGGACTCGTGCCCGCGCTCTCTGCCGATTTCGACCGACCGGTGTCGACAACCGGCTCCCTGGTCGGCTGGTACGCGCTGACCGTCACACTCGCCGGACCCCTGGTCACCATCGCCCTGCTGCGCCTGCC
Organism: Streptodolium elevatio; assembly: GCF_040649515.1. Classification (GTDB taxonomy): domain Bacteria; phylum Actinomycetota; class Actinomycetes; order Streptomycetales; family Streptomycetaceae; genus Yinghuangia; species Yinghuangia elevatio. The sequence continues at coordinate 28,372 of NZ_JBEZFP010000064.1, read as the reverse complement.
GCCGCGCCGTGTCCTGCTCGGCATGCTGGCCGCCTTCACCGCGGGCAGCGCTGCAGCGGCCCTGGCCACCGGCTTCGACACACTGCTCGCGGCACGTGTTCTCACCGCGCTCACGCACAGTACGACGTTCGCCGTCGCGATGGTGGCGGCCATATCCAGTGCGCCGGCCGGGCAGCGCGGGCGCGTGGTGGCGGTGGTCGCGTCCGGGTGGAACCTCGCGTCGGTGCTCGGGGCCCCGCTCGGCACATGGATCGGCGACCGGTTCGGGTGGCGTACGACCTTCTGGGGCATCGCCGCGTTCGCCCTGCTGGTCTTCGTCGCGGCCGCGACGCTGGTCCGTCCGCGGTCAGCCGCCCCGCCGACGCCGCGCACGGAGGTGGCCGCACTCCTGCGCCCGCGCGTGGGCCTGGTCTTGGCCGCCACGGTGCTCGTCCAGGCCGGCCTGTTCACGGCCTACACGTACATCAGTCCGCTGCTGCAAGGCCCCGGCGGCTTCTCCAGCGCGGGCGTCTCGGTCCTGCTCGCGGTGTTCGGTGTGGGCGCGCTGCTCGGCAACGGCCTCGGTGGGAGACTGGCGGACCGCGCACCCGCCAGCGCGTTGTGCGTCGCGATCGTCGTGCTCGCCTCGGTGCTGGCGTTGACCGCGGGTGCCATCCACGCGCAATTGGCCGCCGTGGGCGCGGTGTTCGCACTCGGGACGGCATCGGCCGTACTGGTTCCGCTGCTTCAGGAGCGCGCGCTCGACGCCGGCCCCGGCGCGCCGACGCTCGTGACGGCCGTCAGCGCCTCGGCCTTCAACCTCGGTATCGCGGGCGGTTCGTGGCTTGGCGGCCGCGCTCTCGACACCGGACTCGGACTTCCCGACCTGGCCTGGCTCGGCGGCGCGGTGGCGCTCGTCGCGCTCGCCCCGGCGCTGGCCGCCGCACGGCTTGACCGCACCGCCGAGTAGTACATCCCGACACATCACCATCGAGTAGTACATCTCGACAGATCATCATCAAGGACGGACATGACACGCACCCTCCCCGCATCGCCGCTCTCCCGCATCGTCCGGGGCACCGGACCAGGACTGCTCCTCGCCCACGGCGGAGGCGGCGGCGTCGAGCCCAACTTCGGGCCGATCCTCGACGGCCTCGCCCAGCGGTACACCGTGGTGGGCCCCGACTATCCGGGCACCGGCCGCACCCCACGCGCCACCGAACCCCTCGACCTGGACACCCTGGCCGACCAACTCGTGGCAACCGCCGTCGAGGAAGGCCTGGAGACGTTCGCCATCGCGGGCTACTCGATGGGCGTGCCCCTGGCCATCCGCGCGACGACCCGGCATCCCGAGCGCGTCAAGGCGCTCGTCCTGACCGCAGGGTTCGCCCACCCGAACCCTCGCCTGCGTCTCGCGGCCCGCGCGTGGCTCGGCCACCTGCGCGCCTTGGAGCTGGACCCGAACCGGCTTGCCGAGTTCCTGATCCTGACCGGCTTCAGCGCCCCCATGCTGGATCGACTCGACCAGGCCACCGTCGACACGCTGGTCAAGGACAGCGCCGCCAACACCCCGCCCGGCACCGAGGACCACGTCCAACTTGTCGCGCACATCGACGTACGGGCCGACCTGGCGGCGGTACGCGCACCGACACTCGTCATATCGACGACCCTCGACCAACTGGCCACACCGCACCTGCACCGGGAGGTTGCGGACGGTATCGCCGGAGCCCGCCTCGCAGAGATCGAATGCGGTCACCTGCCCTTCGTCGAGCGCCCGCAGGAATGGCTCGACTCCATGCGCGCATTCCTCGACGAGGTACACCGCTGACCGACGCACCACCGCATGGGCCCGCTCCCGCCGCGGGCCCATGCGCGTGACAAACAACCAGGGATCCGAGGGGGCCGGCGAATCCGACAGTTCGTCTTCACTGCAAGCTGTCAGCGCGCGCCGGGGAGGTCTCCACGGTCGGGCAGCACCGTAAGCAGCACGCCCCGAAGGGCGTGCTCCCGCGCTGACCACTGCCGCCGCGGCTACTTGGCGCAGAAGACGGTCGTCTCCATGAGCCAAGGCCCGCCGGCCGGGACCGACGACTGGGCACCGAAGTCGGCGAGGTTGGGGGCGTTGGTGGTGTGCGGCGCGATCTCCTGGAAGTGCGTGCCGGGCGTTGTCGTGCCGCCGGCAAGGCCGGTGAGCCTCAGCCCGGACGGGCAGGCGACGATCTGGGACTGGCTCGGGGCGGACGTGGTGAACTGGGTCTTGAACTGCTGGAAGTCGCCGAAGGCATTCGCCTTCGCGCAGACCGAGTAGCCCGTGACGGTGTAGTTGCCGGCGAACCCGTCGGCGTCCTCCTTGGCAAACGCGGCGCTGCCGAACGCGAACCACCCGCTGCTGTTGGTGAAGGTGCCCAGGTCCACCTGCCCGTTGCCGTTGGTGATCTTGCCGCCGGCGCCGATCAATTGCTTGCCTCCCGGGCACTGCGACGGAGCCTGGTCCGTACTGGCCGATGTCGGCGCGTTGGCGTGGGAGACGATCTCCACGCCCAGCGCGGCGGGAACCGCGGCGCAGAATGCGAACACCTGGAAGTTCCATGCCGAGGGTATGCCGAACTGGTCCGCCGCCGCGGTGACTTCGAAGCTGTCCCCGCTATCGGTGTGGATCGGCTGCATCTGAGTGATGACGGCGTGGACGCCGCCGACCGTGAACGCGCCGCCGCCGAGCACCCGCTGGCCGGACGGGCAGTTCGCGCGGAAAGGGGCCTTCGTCGCCAGATTGTTGACCGGCGACGATTTGGCGAAGACTTGCACGGAACCGGGCGGAATGCTGGCCGCTGACGCCGGCGTGGTTCCCGACACCTGTGTGGCGAGGACGGTGAGGCCGAGGGTCACCGCCGACGCGAACATCTTGCCGTATGCCTTCACGAGGTTCTTCTCTCTGTCGGTCCGGACGAGCGTTGCGCGGGGCCTGATCGGAGGAACTGGCACCAACCCTGAGCCAGAGCGGCTCGTCCGACATCCGTGCTCACCACGGACTGTGGAGTGCGTGGTGGTCTGCGTGCTCGGCACCGATGCGCGGCATGCGGGCGACGGCCAGGCTCTGGTCGTCGCGAACCAGAACGGCCGGTTCTTCCTCGGTGGCGTCGTCGACACCGGCGCGTTCGGCTACGCCGACCGCGTTGTGTTCGTCGATGCGTCCCGCTTCACGGAGATCTCCCTATCCCGGAGGCCGGACCGGCCATGGCTGTTCCCGAGGCCGGACCATGGCTGTCGCACCCATGCGCGCCAGCTCGGATTCGCCACGTGCCCGTTGCTCCCCGTCGAGGAAGACGAGCGCCCGGGCCCACTGGTAGCGGCAGCCGGTCCCCTCCAGGGCAGCGGCGGCTGCGGTCAACCCGTCGCGGTCTCCCGCGGCCACGGCCGCCGCTCGGTCGACGACGGCGGTGGCGACCGGGTTTCCCGCGGTCGCCGGGCGTGCGCTCCGAACGCGAGCGGCCGCGTCCTGGTGTCCGCCGAGGACTGCCGCCTCGGCCCACGCCGCGGCGTACCAGGTACGCCACACGCTGTCGTACCAGTCCGTCAACTCGTCCGGAGGCGTGTGCAACACCTGCACTGCCTGTCCGGGCAGGCCGCGGTGCAGCAGGAGCAAGGCGTCGAAGAATTCACCGAAGCGAAGCGGCGCCGCCGAGCGGCCCGGCGGGCCTTGGGTTCCGAGAGCGTCGACGACGTCCAACCACTCGGCACGGGCGTCGTCGTCTCCGCGCAGCCCGTGCACCGTCGCGGCGGCGTACGCGCCGCTCCTGAGGTTGCCCGCACGCGGTCGACCCGCCCGGTCCCACCCCTCGCGGAAGCGCTCCGCCAGTGCGATCGTCTCGTCCCAGTCGCCCGCGAGCGCCGTGACGACGAGCAGCCGGCGTACCGCCAAGTGGCCTTCCCCGCGGTAGAACGGCAGATCCCGCAGGCGCTCGGCATATCTCCTCGCGGCCGGCAGGTCACCGGCGGCGACGGCGCAATGGTCGGCCATGCCGAACCCGTCGAAGAACTCCAATCCGGTCATGGCCGTCACCCGCAGCGGAGCGAGCAACTCGGTACGCCGCATCGCGCCGGCCGCCGCGGCGCGGACGTCGCCGCGCCCCATCTGTATCACCGTGAGCTGGTCGAGCGCGGCGCTCTCGATCAACGGGTCGTCGAGGCGGCGGGCCAACGCGAGTGCGCGCTCGACGAGTTCGAGGGTGGCCGGATCGGCGATCGAGCCGTTGGCGGCCTCGGCGGTGAGCAGGCGCGCCTGCGCGGCCAAGTCGCCGTCGGCCAGCGTCCAGCCCTCGGCGATCAGCGCCTCCACCTCACCGGCCGCGGGCTCGGTCGCAAGGAGCCCTGGGGCGCGGTTGACGAACTCGGCGTTCCGGGCGAGGTCACCGGCCGCGCCGATCCGATCGCCTGCTCGTATCGCGGCATCGGCCGCGGCCCTGCGCAGCCGCAACGCCTCGTTGCCGAAATGCCGGGACTCCGCGGCACCCGCCGCGCAACGCAATGCGCCGGCGGCTCCGGTGTGGTCGGCGGCGAGCTCGGCCGCCTGTTCGTAGCGGCGCTGCGCCTCCCCGGGCATGCCCTGGTCGAAGGTCAGCTCCGCCAACGCCATCGCCAACCGGTGCCCCTCTGAGCGATGTTCGGCGCTGCGGGCCGCCCAGGCCAGGGCACCGCGCAACTCGTCGGCGACCCGATCGAACGCCCCTCTCCAGGCACCGGCCGGCTCGCGGGAGGCGGCCCGCAGAACCGCGCTTTCCTCCAGACACCAGTGGAGATGGCGCGCGAGTGCCTGGACCGACTCGCCGGCGTCGTCACGCCGGTCCACGCCGTACTGACGAATCGTCTCCAAAACGCGGTAGCGGGTTCCGCCCGGCTCCGCGATCGCGGTCAGCAGGCTCTGGTCGGCGAGCCCGGCCAGGACGGTCGCGACGGCACCGGTCTCCACCGGCGGCCACCCGGCCAGAATCGTCGCCGCGGCGTCGGCGGTGAACGAGCCGGCAAAAACCGAGATCCGGCGGAGCACCGCCTGATCGGGTTCCGCCAGCAGTGCGTAACTCCAGTCGAGCGTGGACCGCAACGAACGGTGCCGGTCGTCGATCCGCGGTCCGCCGGTCAGCAGCCGCAGCCGGTCGGCCAGTCCGGCTTCGAGTCCGTCAAGGCCGAGCGACGAGTACCGGGCGGCGGCCAGTTCGATCGCGAGCGCCATGCCGTCCAGGCCCCGGCAGACGGCGGTGATGCGCTCGGTGTCGTCGGACATCGGCAGGCTCCCGCCGGCCGCGGCTCGCCCGAAGAACAGCTCGACCGCGTCACCGGGGCCGCCCCCATCGGCTTCGACGGACAGGCCGGGCACCGCAAACACCCATTCGAACGGCACCAGCAACCTCGCCCGACTGGTGGCGAGTACTGTCAGCCGGGGGCTGCCGGCCAGCAGCCGTTCCAGCAGGACCACCACGCCGTCCAGCAGGTGTTCGCAGTTGTCCAGCACGAGCAGCGTTTCCCGGTCGGCCGTCCATGCCAGGAGGGTGTCCGTCGGTGAGCGGCCTGCACTCGCCCCGAGGCCCAGCGTGTCCGCAATCGCCGCCGCGATCAGCGAAGGGTCGCTCACCGGTACCAGGTTGACGTACCAGACACCGTCGGCGAACCGGTCGTTCGCCTCGGCGGCGAGGCTCAGGGCCAGACGGGTCTTGCCCACCCCGCCCGGTCCGACAGCCGTGACCAGCCGATGGTCGTGCAGCGCTTCGGTCAGCGCCGCCCGCTCGGCCACCCGCCCCACGAACGGCGTCAACGGCGAAGGCAGCGCCTTGGGCCCGGCGGGCCCGGCCGCGGAATCGGAGGGCAGGTTCGCCGAAACGACGGCGAGCGCACGGCGGTCGTCCACCCGCAACTTGCGGAGCAACGAGGAGACATGGCTCTCGACGGTGCGGATGGAGATCGACAAACGGGCGCCGATCTCGGCGTTGGTCAGATACTCGCCGAGCGCGGCAAGGACCTCGGCCTCACGGGCCGAGATTCCTGCATCAGGAGGTGTCCTCCGATTGGCCACGTTCAGAGTGTGCATGCTGCTCGGCCGAACACGCCCGGCCAACCAATACCCGGCGTGAAGTGTGCGGCGGGGCGGGTTCACGCCCGTGCTGTGCTTCGAGCGCCCCCGCCGACACGCCCGGCGGTTCCACGGACTCCCATGCCGAGAGTCGCCCCCACGCCTAACGTAAGCCGGTAACCGCCCCAGACGCCCGGTGGCCCGCACGACAACGGCACGCCGGGCCAGGCGGAAAGGACCCGCACGGCCCGGCCCCGACCCAGGGGCAGGCAATCACCGATGTGGCACACCACCGCGTCCCCCAACATTCGCCACCGCTGCGAACACGGCAGCATCGTCGCGGAGTTGAGCGGCGAGATCGACATCGTCGCCGGCCCTGGGATCGGCATCGTCCTGGACGACCTGACCCGGAGCTGGTATTCGCTCCTGGCCGTCGACCTGCGGCCCGTCACCTTCATGGACAGCACCGCGCTGCACCTGCTGCTGCGCGCCCGCACCCGGGTGCTCCAACGGCAGGGCGTCCTGCGCGTGGTCTCCACCCGGCCGCTGCTCCCCCGCATCCTCGTTGCCACCGGGCTTGAGGAGCACTTCCCCCTGCACCGCAGCATCGACGACACAGGGCCTTTCACCGCCGCCCATCGGTCCCAAGCGGACTGACTGGAGGGGACAGCCTTGCCGGCAGCGCTGCGCCGACCATGACGGACGACCTCGATGCCCAGCACGTGAGTTGGAGAATCGCCGCACGCGCGACACACACGACAAACCGGCGACGAGCCGGCCAGGTCAGGATGCCAGTTGGGCGAGGGCCAGGGTGCGGGCGCGGTCGAGGGATTCGGCAGCGGGGCAGGGGACGTCCGGCTGCACACCGGTGCCCTCCCAGTTCGTGCCGGAGACGGGGTTGACGGCGCGGCCGACGGGGACGGTGGCCTCCAGGTGCGGATGCACGGTCCAGCCCTGGCAGGGATGTGCGCCGCCGCGGGTGGGCTCGCCGACGACCACGGCGCGGCCGAGCTGCTGGAGGTCGTACGCCAGCTCCTCGGCGGCGGAGAAGGTGGTGCCGCTGGACAGCACGTACAACGGCTTGCTGCCGCCGAAGCGCGCGCCGGGAACATGCGGCAGGCTCCAGGACTGCTCGGTGCGGTCGCCACGGCGCCAGGACATGGTGTTGAGGTGGGTGCGCTCGTCGAGCAGGTAGCTGCACACGAAGGCGACCGTGTCCGGGTCGCCTCCGCGGTTGCCGCGAAGGTCCACGATGAGTGCTTGGGCGCGAGAAGCCAGGGTGAGCGCGGCGCTCAGCGGTTCGGCGGCCCACTCCAGCGGGAACAGCATGGGTGCCAGCTCCACCACGGCCACCCCTCCGTCGAGCAATTCGACCCGGGGTACGCCGCCCAGCGAGGTGTCGAACTCCCGGCGCATGGACTCCAGGGTGGCCGCCCCCTTCTTCTCGGGGACCGGTTCGGTGTGGTGCTTCAGTCGCAGGTGCCGGTCGCCGTTGGCGGACTGGAGGTCGGCGGTGACCAGCCGGGCAAGCTCCTCGGCGGCGTCGACGTCGTACGCGCCCTCGGCAAGGCGTCGTTGCAGCAGGCCCGCGACCTGCTCGGCTATCTCGGGGAAGGTGTAGTGCTCGGTCAGGAGCCGCGCTGTCTCGTCGATGACAGGGGCAGGCGAGATCTTCGTCGGTGTCGTCATGGCCGGAAGTAGATCATCGCCCTTGCGAAAGCGTCAAGAACTTTAGACACTTTCGCCATGCCTGATGAGACCTCCCACCTGCCGCCTCCCGAGGACGTCCTGGAGATCGGCGCACCGGAACAGTTCGCGGCGCTCGCCCATCCGCTGCGGCAGCGGCTGCTCTTCGCCCTCGGCCACCAGCCCGCCACCGTCAGCCGGCTTGCGGCGCAGCTCGACGCGAAGAAGGGAAACGTGGCCCACCACCTCAAAGTGCTCCGCGAAGCCGGGCTGGTGCACATCGCCGAGACCCGCCAGGTCCGCGGCGGCACGGAGCAGTACTTCCAGCGCACGGCCCGGCACATGGTCGTCGCCGAACCCCAGGCGGCAGGCACCGCCGCGATGCTCGCCGCGTTCGCCCAGGAGCTGGAACGCTCACCCGCCGAGACCCTGAGGCTGCGCCACCTGCGCCTCAGCCCCGCACAGGCACGAGCACTCGGCGAGACCCTCACCAACCTGGTCGACGAAACCGAGGAAGGCGGAGCCGACCAGCCCCTGCACGGCGTGTTGGTGGCGCTCTACCAGCAGGCCCCACCGACCGGCACGACTGGTTCCGCCTAGGAGACATGGCGTTGCCGAATCAGACTGCCCGGAACCACCCGAACTGGTGGCCTGCGGAGAAGGTGTCGTCGGAGGTGCTGCCGGGCTCCACCGGACTGGAGCCCGACGGAACTTCCGGCCTGAGCCCGGAATCGTGGATCCCGTTCGAGATCGACGACTCTCAGCCGATCTTGTGATCGTTTCCCCGTCTGTCGGCAAGGTGCTGGTGGTTCATCAAAACGGGTTGCTCGCGGTGTTGGACGGGAGGGTTTGCGACCGTCTTTGTCCTGCGGCAGGGCTGGCTGTCGGGGATGTCGAGAACGGGTTGCCAGGTTCGTTCTCTGGGCAGAGCAGATGGGGCCACCGTGGCCTCAGTGCACGCTCGCTCCTGGAAGGAACCGCGGCATGGCCGTCGCCGAAGACATTGACCGCGCCACCGACTCGCAGCAGGACTGGGTTGCGGAGCAGACCCGCGCGTACCTGGCCTCGGGCGGCACCGAAGGACATGTGAACAACGGGGTGCACGTCCTTGTGCTCGCCACCACCGGCCGCGCCACCGGCAAGCCGCGCCGGACCTGCCTGATCTACGGAATGTCAGGCGACGATTTCGTGGTGGTCGCCTCCAACGGCGGAGCCGACGAGGATCCGGCGTGGCTCAAGAACCTGCTTGCGGACCCGAGTGCCGGGGTGCAGGCCGGCACCCGGCGGTTCACCGCGCGGGCGCGCGTCGCGTCCTCGGACGAACGCGCAACCCTGTGGCCCGAGATGGCGCGGATCTTTCCCCTCTACGACGAGTACGCGCAGAAGACCGGCCGCACGATCCCGATTGTCGTGCTCACCCCGCAGGCGGAAAGCGAGTTGTAACTCCGTACGGCGTACCGTACGTTGTACGGAGTAGCGCCACCGCACCGGAAGGAACAGCCGTGTACCAGCCGACCGCCGAGGAAACGCAGGCCATCGAGGCGTGGTTCGCCGAGTTCGACGCGCTCGCCGAGCGCGGCTCGATCGAGGGACTGGCCGATCTGGCGGTGTTCCCGATGAACCTCGCCACCGACGTCCCCGGCGGCCACGCCGCGGTGCGGCAGTGGACCCGCGAGGAGTACATCGAGACGATGCGCGAGGCCATCGGCGGCGGAACCGCCGGGCTCGACCTCAAGTCCACCCGGACGCCTCGCTTCCTCAGCGCGAACCTCGTCGTCGTGGAGACCGAGGCCACGATGACCGTCGACGGGCAGCCGCAGAGCATGCACTACGTGGACCTGCTGGTCCGCACGGAGGACGGCTGGGCGTTCCAGACGATGGTGCAAGGCGGCTGGGGACACGGCTGGCCCACCGCCAAACGCGGCTGACTCCACCGCGCTCGACGGCGAGACGGGTTGCGTACGACGACTCAGTTGCGCATCAGCCGTACCGGTAGCTGCGTCAGGGAGTTGTTGAGGTTGGAGCGCAGCCGCTTCGGTTCGCCGGTCAGCTCGATGTGCGGGAACGTCGCGAGCAACTCCTCAAAGAACACCCGGCCTTCCAGGCGGGCGATGTGCACACCGAGGCAGAAGTGCTCGGCGAAGCCGAACGAAAGGTGCGGGTTGGGCTTGCGGGTGATGTCGAAGGCCTGCGGGTCGGCGAAGACGTCCTCGTCGCGATTGGCGGACGTGTAGTACACCGCGACCTTGTCGCCCTCCTTGATCCGTACGCCGCGCAGTTCGACGTCCCGCGTGGCGGTGCGCCGGAAGTAGTGCAGCGGGTTGGCCCAGCGCAGGATCTCCTCGACCGCGCCGGGGATGAGCGACGGGTCGGCGCGCAGTGCGGCGAGCTGGTCGGGGTGGGTGAGCAAGGCGTGCAGGCCGCCCGACAGCATGGTCTTGGTGGTGTCGTTGCCGGCGGTGACGAGCTGCATGAAGAAGGACCCGAAGTCGAGGTCGGTCATCAGCTTGCCGCCGAACTCGGATTCGAGGATGAGCGTGGTGAGGTCCTCGGGCGGCTCCTCGGCACCGTCCAACTCCTGCCGGCGCCGCATGGCGAAGCGCACCGCGTACATCGCCATTTCGCGGGACGCGTCGCCCGGACCGTAGCCGTCGTTGCCGGCGACCTCCGGGTCCTGCTGGCTGTTGGTGCGCTCGGCGAGGCGGTGGATGTGGTCCCAGTCCTCCGGCGGCAGGCCCATCAGTTCGCCGATGACCTGGGTGGGGAGGCTGGAGGTGACGTCGTGCACGAACTCGACGTCACCGTCCGGGATGCGGGCGAATATCTCCCGGCAGATCTCCCGGATGCGCCCCTCCATGCCGCCCACCACCCTGGCGGTGAACGACTTGACCAGCGGCTTGCGGTACGCCCGGTGTCGCGGCGGGTCCATCGCCAGCAGCGTGCCGCGGAGCGCGTCGAGGCGGTCCTCGTCCAGGTCCTCCAGCACGATGCCGCCGCGTTCCGCGGAGAAGATCTCCGGGTGCTGCGAGACGTACTCGACGTCCTCGTGCCGCAGGACCGCCCAGTAACCCCCCGCCTTCGAGGTCGCGGTGCCCGGCATGTCCTGCCAGAAGACCGGGCTGGTGCGCCGCAGTTCGGCGAGGAGCGCGTGCGGGGCGCCGGACGCGTAGCTGTCGGGGCTGTAGATGTCGGGCGCGGTGTCTGGGGTGACGGTCATGCTGCTGCTCCTCAGGCGACCAGGACGTTCGGACGGCCGTGGCCCTGCATCTCGCACAGCCGGTAGTACGACCGCAGCGAGCCGGGGCCGTCGGTGACGGACTCGACATTGCCGTCGGCGTCGAGGTTGAGGTTGGCGCCGTACATCTGGAACCAGACGCGGGTGTCCGGCTCGATGCAGGTCAGGGTGTGGACGGAGCCGGCGGGCTCGTAGAGGAACGACCCGGCGCGGTTGACGTAGTCGTACTCGGCGTACTTCCACGCGCCGGAGACGGTGTAGGCGTACACCGGGCCGGTGTGCCGGTGTGTCTGCACGGCGAAGCCCGGCTGGAACACGTTCTCCACGATCCACAGGCCCTCCTGCGCCTTGACGCAGATGACCTTGAGCTTGTTGCCGCCGCCGATCTCGACGAACGGCAGGTCGTCCGCGCCGATGTGGACGGACAGCTCGGGACCCTCGGTGGCGGTTGGCATGGCGGGCTCCTCCAGGGTCGCCCCTGTACAGGTGACGAATATTCGGCGTAACATGGTCAGCTATTTGGCGAAGATAGCGGCGCCGCCGAGGAGGAACAAGAGCCATGTCCACGTCACCGCCCACCGACCGGGTCGTCGCGATCGTGGAGTTGCTGCTCGACGTCGAGGACGGGGCGACCGTTTCGGAGATCAGCGAGCGCCTCGGCCTCAACCGCGCGACGTGCGCCGCCGTCCTCGGCGCGCTGGAGAACCACGGCTGGGTCGACCGCGGCCCGGACCGCACGTACCGCGTGGGCACGGCCCTGGTTCCGGTGGCGGGCGCGATCCTGACACGCGTGCCGATCGTCGACGGCGCCCGGAAGCTGCTGCGGCAGCTCGGCGACACCACAGGTCTCGCCGCGTCGCTGAGCCGCGTCGCGGCGGACCACACCAGCGTGATCGCGTCGTACGGTCGCGACCGCACCGGCCCGGCCGACCGGACCCGCCTGCCGATGTTCCCCCCGTTCGGCGCGGTCGTGATGGCGTTCCGCGGCCCGGCCGAGCGCCGCGAGTGGCTGGCCCACGCCCCCGACACGGCGACCCGCGAACACCTGGAGCGGTTCCTGTCGACGGTACGCGCCGAAGGCGTGGGCATCTGGCGCCTCGACGACGCCATGGAGCAGGTCGCCGAGGCGATCCGCACCATGTCGACGATGACGGGCCGAAGCGACCTGCCTCAGATGTCCGCCTTCCTCCAGCGGATCGGACGCGGATACCTGGCGAGCGAGTTGGCGGAGGCCAGGACCCTGCCCGTCTCCTACATGGCCGCACCGGTGTTCGGCCACGACGGCAGACCGCAGTTCGAGGTCGAACTCCATCTCCTGCGGCCCGACGCCCGCGCGGACGACGTACGCGAACTCGCCGACGAACTACGCGCCGTAGCCAAAGACCTAACCCTCCGCTGCGGCGGCACCCCCCGCCCCGACTCATGACCACGCCCCGTCAGCGCCGCGGACGTTCGTCCATAGCGAGCGCTGCTGACAGAAGGATGTGACTTGCCAGACGAACGCGAAACCCAGCGGCGAACGGTGCTGGAGACGTTGGAACTCGGTGAGGTCAGACGCGGAGTGGTGTCCGCGCTCACGAACTTCGGGATCTTCGTCGACCTCGGCGGACTCGACGGCCTGGTGACCGTCGCGAACATGTCCTGGACACCCGTCGACCGCATCTCCGACGTCGCCCAAGTCGGGCAGTCGGTGACCGTCGTCGTGCTCGACATCGACTGGGACCGCGAACGGGTCTCCTTGTCGTTCAGGGATCTGGAACCGGATCCCCTGGCCGCCTTTGCCCGGTCCCGGCTCGGCGAGGAGATCCCGGGGATCGTGAGCGAGGTCATCCCGCCCGGGGTCGTGGTCCGCCTGGACACCGGGATCCACGGGCTGGTGTCTGCCGGCGATCCGGCCCTGACGCGGTTGGCAGCGGCCGGCCGCAACTGCGCCAAAGGCGACCCGCTGACCGTCCGCGTCTGCAACATCAACCTGCATCGACGACAGATCCGACTCCGCGTCGTCGAGACCCCCCAATAGCACCCCGACTTGCTTCGCAGGAGCAGGGTGGCACTCGAAGCGTTGGTCAGTCGCCTCGAACTGTGGACTCGATCGCGCCGTCCGCCCCGACCGCGTACCCGTGCAACCCGTCCTCGGACGCGACGAAGAGGCGCGACTCGGCGGCCGCGAGCGCAACGACCGGCGAGCGTACGGCAATCTCCGCAACACACCGCAACTCAGCCAGGTCCCACAGGCGTACCGTCCGGTCCTTGCTGCCGCTGGCCAGAAGGGTGCGCCCGCCGAGCGGCAGGAGACACAGCCCGCGGACCCAGTCCCGGTGCCCGGTCAACACGCGCTTGGTACGTCCCGTCACGGGATCCCACAGACGCACGGTGCCGTCGTGGCTGCCGCTGGCCGGCAGGATCCGGCCGTCGACCGGCACTCCGCACACGGTGTTGACCCAGCCGCGGTGTCCGACCAGAGGCTTGGGGTGGTCGTCGGACGCGATGTCCCACAGCCAGGCGTAGTTGTCCCAGCCGGTACCGGCCAGCAGAGTGCGGTCCGCCAGCGGGAGGGCGCATATGGCCTGGAGTCTGCCCTTGTGGCGGGCCACGGTGCGCAGGTGCTCGCCGGTCGCGGGGTCCCAGAGGCGTACGTGCGCCACGTAATCCGTCCCCGGCTCTCCGCAGGTGGCCAGCAACTGCCGCCCGCCGGACGGCACCGTGCACACGGACATGAACCGATCGGAGACCAACTCCCCTTCGGCGGTGCGGGCGTAAGCGCCTGTTCCGGGGCGGCTCGGGAGCGCCGGGTCCCACAGGTACCCGATCATGCGGACCTCCTGGCCCGCGGCAGGATCGTGCAGCCGGATGGTGCCGTTGCGGGCGGCGACAGCGAGGAGCGTCCGGTCCTCGACAGACAGCGCGCAGACCCCGCCGACCCAGTCACGGGTGAAATGGGTCTCCGTGCGGTCCAACACATCCGTACGAGTGCCGAGTTCCGCGTCCCATAGGCGAACCGCCCCGTTGCCGGCGCCGCTCGCCACCAGGGTCCGGCTCCCGAGCGGCAACGTGCAGACCGACTCCACGTGGTCGGGCAGGCCCGGGTCCGCCGCGGACTGGCCGGCGGCGTCCCACAGCCGCACCATCCCGTCGAACTTGCCGCCCCCACTGGCGAGCAGGGTCCGGCCGCCGACGTGCGGGAGTGCGCATACGCCACCCCAGACCGGGCCCGTGTGCCCCCGAAGGGTACGCAGCAGCTCTCCGGTGCTCGCGTCCCACACCCGCACCCCGTCGTCCCCGCTGCCTGCGCCGGCCAGACCGGTGCGTTCACCCAACTGCACGGGGCACAGCCCGAAGGTCAACCGCGCGTGGGCGTCGAGCGTGGGCAGCAGTCGACCGGTGGCCGGGTCCCACACCAGGACCTTGTCGCCCGCGCTGGCCAGTACCGTGCGGCCTGCGATCGACAGTGCGCACAGTGCGTACACCGGCCCGGTGTGGCCCTCGACGGTGGTCCTGAGAGGGTGGGGGAAAGCGTCGGACTTGCGGTACGGGTCGGGCCTGCCCCTGAGTTCGCGCAGCAGCGTGCCGGTGGCCGCGTCCCACAGCCGGATCGTGCCGTCATCGCCCCCGGCGGCCAGTACGGTGCGGTCGGCGAGGGTGAAGGCACACAGCCCGCGCACCGGGTGGGTGCGCATGTCCGGCTCCGTATGCGCGTCCAGACAGCGCAAGAGGCGGCCGGAACTCGGATCCCACAGGCGTACGGTGCCGTCGTCCACGCCGCTCGCCAGCAGCATGAGGCCGTCGACCGGCACCGGGCAGAGCGCGTTGACCACTTGGCCGCCGCGTCCCGACAAGGTGCGAAGGAGCTCGCCGGTACGCGGATTCCACAGTTGCACCGCCGCATCGTGGCCGCCGGCGGCCAGCATCATCTCCCCGTCGACGGGGAGCGCGCACAGCGCGTACACCGGGGATCGCTGCTCGCCCAGGACGAGAGTCTCCTCGCCGGTGGCCGGATCCCAGATACGGATCAGGCCGTCACTGGTTCCGCAGGCAACCCGCGTCGCTTCCGCCAACTCCAGTGCGCACAGGGCCTGGACGGCTTCGGCCCCGCAATCGAACGACGCCACGTCGTCACGCCGCGGCCCCACCGCCCACAATTCCCGGTGCGCCGGCACACCTCTCACCGCCCCCCCTAAATGCGCAGACACTATATGCAACCACCAGGACAGGGATGCCCAACTACCTGGGCGTGAACATCGGTTGGCCGGTCAGCGCATTGGGGCAGATGTCCAAGCGCGAGGTCGCCCGCGCTGTGTGGTTGCCTAGAGCAGGCTGCTCGCCTCCCAACCAAAGCCGCCCGACCCGTTGGCCGAGCACTCCGTATGAACCCACTTGCCCCCGTGCGCGGATTGTCGGTTCCGCGTGCGCACAACGCCGATTTCCGGATGGCGACAGTGCGATTGTCGTTGCGTCCGCCGTCAGACCCTCCGGGGCGCGATCCGATCTTGGAGGACGCAGTGCACCAGGGTTCCGTCGCGCGGCCTGTCGCCCCAACCCCGGTGATCGCTGGCGTGCTCCCCGCCGGAGTGCTGACGAGCCCCGCGATACGCGACGCCGGCGCCCGCCGTGACATCGGGGAGATCTTCCGGCTCGCGCGCCGCGACGCGGGCCTGAGCATCAGCCGGATGGCGCGCTTGTGCGACATGACGCCGAGCCGCGTCAGCGCGTACGTGCGAGGTGCCTCGCAGGCCCGCGACCAGCGTGTGATCGAACGCGTCGCCGACGGCCTGCGCATCCCGGGCGAGATCCTCGGGTTGCGCAGCCGCCCGTGGGAGGGCGGCCCACACCCCTCGGCCCCCTCGCCACACCCCTGCAACGCACAGGAGCCGCCGTTC
Organism: Streptodolium elevatio; assembly: GCF_040649515.1. Lineage (GTDB taxonomy): Bacteria > Actinomycetota > Actinomycetes > Streptomycetales > Streptomycetaceae > Yinghuangia > Yinghuangia elevatio. Next base: position 12,534 of record NZ_JBEZFP010000064.1, on the reverse strand, counting down.
CTGGGCGAGGTGGCGACGGGGGTCGAGGTGGAGGTCGGCCCGGACGGCCTGATGCGCGTCACGTACCGGCATACGGTGGTCAACACGACCGGTCGGCCGATCTCCCGACTGCCCCAGCAGCTCACGTTCCCCGAGGGCAAGGGGGCGCTCACGCTCGTCCCCGTGCCCGGTCCCGCGTACGGCTTCACCATCGAAGACCTGTATGACGCCGGGACGTTCGCGACTTTCACCTGCCGGATGACCGCGCCGATCCGGGTCGGCGACGTGGCGGTCGTCGCGTACCGGTGCAGCTCGATGCGCTACGTCCGCAACAGCACGGCGTCGAAGGCCGGGCTGGAAGGAGCCGGACGACGGTGAAGGTTCTGTCGTGGTTGCGCGCGCGTGGCACGGCCGCTGTCGAGTCCTCAGCGGATCTGTCCGGCGACAGCCTCTCGGGGTACGGCCGGCAGCGTCATGGTGCCCGGGATCGCCGCGAACACGGCGCGCAGTTCGTCAGCGAGGGCTTTGCGCCCCGGTTCGCGCGGCAGTTCGACCCAGGTCTCCATCGCGCGGCGGGTGGCAGCGACCAGGACGTCGAGCGCGAGGCGGGGGCGCGGGTCCTGCGGCTCGTCGAAGGCCAGTCTGCGGTGCAGCGTGGACAGGGACGAGCGGATGGTGCGGTCGCAGAAGTGCAGGCCGTGAGCGTCCATCGACGGCGTCTTGGCGGCCAAGCGGCGGCTGAGCCGGACCCGGGAGGGCCAGTCCTCGTCCGTCATGCGGTCCACCGCGGCGAGCAGGGACTCCTGTAGGAACTCCAGGAGAGTGTCGCCGCCGGGGGTGCGGCGCTCCAGTTCGTCGACGAACGCCGCCCACATGTCCTGGGTCGGCGCCATCACCACGTCTTCCTTGCTCGCGAAGTTGCGGAAGAACGTGCGCTTGGAGACCTCGACCGCCTCGCACAGCTCGTCCAGCGTCGCACCGTCGAAACCGCGTTCGGTGAACAGTTCCAGGGCGGTGCCGATCAGCGCCTCGCGCGTGCGCAGTTTCTTGCGTTCGCGGAGCGAGGGGCCGGCGTCGAGGTTGCGGGTGGCAGTCATCGTGCGTCGAGTGTAGCGAAGAGGCGAACGCCCCTGATAGGTTTTTGCCACTGAGTGGCACTATTGGTCCAGCGGAAGGCACCACCGGCATGCGCGCACTCCTCATCGACCGCTCTGTTCCGGGCAACCTCCGTCTCGGACAGGTCCCTGCACCAAGCCCGGCCCCTCACCAGGCCCTGGTCCGCATCCGAGCCACATCCCTCAACTACGGGGAGGCCAAGCACGTCCTTGCCTCCGCGCCCGAAGGGTCCGTCCCGGGCTGGGACGCGGCAGGCGTGGTCGAGCGCGCCGCCGCGGACGGATCCGGCCCACCGGCCGGCACACCCGTCGTCACCCTCGCCCCCGACGGCGCATGGGCGGAACTGCGTGCCGTGGACACCAGTTGGCTCGGGACCGTACCCGCCGGTGCCGACCTCGGCGCGATCGCCACCGTCCCGGTTGCCGGAGCCAGCGCTCTGCGCGCCCTGCGGCGCCTGGGGCCGCTCCTCGGGCGCCGCGTCCTCATCACCGGCGCCACCGGCGGCGTGGGCCGGTACGCGGTGCAACTGGCACGCCGAGCGGGCGCACACGTCATCGCCTCGACCGGTGCCCCCGCCACCCACAGGGACGGACTGCAGGCCTTGGGAGCACACGAAGTCATCGGAAATCCAACGGAATTGACCGCCACCGTCCACGGCGTCGTGGACATGGTCGGCGGTCCGCAACTCGTCGAGGCCTACGCGCGACTCACCGAACACGGCACCCTCGTCTCCGTCGGCCGCGCCACGGACGCTCCCGAGCAGTTCGCGTCCGGCGCCTTCTCCGGTGCGCCCGAAGGCCACGACCGCTCGATCACGAGCTTCTTCCTCCTCCGATGCACCGACGTCGGACCGGACTTGTCCTTCCTTGCCAAGCTGGTGGCCGAGGGCAGCGTGGATCCTCACATCACCTGGCGCGCCCCATGGGACAAAGCCTCCGAAGGCATCGCGGCGCTCCTGGACCGCACGGTGCACGGCAAGGCCGTCCTGGACATCCCCTGACTCGCGCAACCCAGCGCACTCTTCGCGCCCGCAGGACAGGCGCGCATGCGGGTGGGAACAGTACTTACGAGCACCGCGTACCCCATGAACAGCTGGGTGTACCGCAGAGATTGCACAAACACGGGCCTTGAGACCAGTTCGCATTCCCGTACGCGTCCCGCGCTGCTGGCCCGCTGCTCAGGCCGGCAGCCTCTGCGGAACCTCTGCCGCTGTTCGCGGCGGTCACTGTGCGCGGCGACCACCCGGTTCCCGGACGCTGGGGCGGGGCCCCTGATGAGGTGACGACCGGGCAGGGTGGACGGATGTCCGAGTCGTCCTTGCCGGGAGGTTTCGTCAATGCCGTCGTGCGTGTCGGGGACACGGTGCGCCGTCCGGCGTCTGCCCGCTCGGGGTTCGTGGCTGATCTGCTGAGGTTGTTCGAAGCCGGGGGCTGGACCGGGGCTCCGCGCTGCTTCGGTGCGGACGAGAAGGGTCGCGAAGTACTCAGTTACCTTGCCGGGCATGTGGCGTGGGAGTCGCGACAACCTGCGGCTGTGTCGTCGGACGAGAGTCTCGAGGCGGGTGGCCCGACTGGTACGCGAGTTCCACGACCTGACAGCCGGCACCGCCTTGGCTGGAGAGCACGAGGTCGTGTGCCACAACGACTTGTCGCCCAGGAACACGGTCTATCGCCCGGTCAGCGGCTCGCGTCGGCCGGTGGCGTTCATCGACTGGGACCTGGCCGCACCGGGCGCCCGCATTGACGACGTGGCTCCGTTCGGAGAAGAAGATCGAGCTGTGTCACGGCCGGCAGAGCAGGGCGAGCAAGGTAACTAGGCTGACCGGGTGATTGATGCGTATCCCTTCGCCGACGGGCAGAACCTGGCTTGGGAGCTGATCGGCTTCGGGCCCGACGAACAGCCGCGCTCCTGCGTGGGGATCTCACGAGCGCAGTTCATCGCGGTGCGGCACCTCTTCGACGTTGAGGGCGACGAGTGGATGATGTCCGGCGTCTACGCCGTTCCGCCGGGTGTCTGGGACCAGATGCGCGGTGTTCTTGGGTCGGTCGAACTTGTCGCCGGTGTGGACTACTTTCTCGGGGCGTGCCAGGACCTCCCCGATGGGCGGGTTTGGCTGCCTTCACGGGACGGAGACGTCTGTCCCGCTCCTGTTCCGCCACCTGGACTGTCACTGGAGTTGGACGAGTACGAGGACGAGGATTCGTAGCAGTTCGAACGATGCGCGCCCCGGCGGCCCACATGACTCGGGATCACGATGTGGCGAGCAGCGGGCGGGGGCACGGGCGTTGGGGTGACCGGCCTGTGGTTCGGTCTGCGTGTGGGCGAGCGCCCGTCTGTTGGCGTACGGCCTGCGCAGGCTGGGGGGCGGCGGGCGTGTCAACGCCGGCTGGCGCCCGGGCCGCCGCCCCCGGACCTGCGTCTCGGCGGCCTAGTCCAGCAGCGACCCCGCCGTCACGCTCGTCACCGTCCCGGTCATCCCGCCCGCGCCGGGTGAGGCGAGGAACACGGCTGTTGCCGCCACTTCGGCGAGCGTGACGGGGCGTCCGAGGAGAGCGCCGGGTCCGCCGGGGTCGATGTCCGCGCGGGTGCCCGCCATCTCGGCCATGCGTTCCGCGGCGTGCTCCCACACCTCACCGGCGTGCGATCCGTAGGCGACGGTCTCCGGCATGCCGTCGGGGCGCAGGCAGACCACGCGCACACCGTACGACGCCAACTCCCCCGCCAGTTGCCGGGACAGCGCCTCGACCGCCGCACACGCCGGGCCGAACCCGTTCGACGGCAGCGACATCCGTGCCGCGGTGGTGGACAACGTCAGGATGACACCGCTGCGTTGGGCCTTCATGTGCCGGGCGGCCGCGGTCGTGGTGAGGAACTGGGTGGTGCTGTAGGTCGTGATCGGCAGCAGGAAGTCCCCCGTTGCGAGGCTCAGTAGAGACGCCCCCTGCACGTGGTGCACACCGATGGCGTTGAAGCTGATGTCGAGCGATCCGGACGCGGCCACGTGCGCCGCGTGGGCGTCCACCGACGCCTTGTCGAGCGCGTCGACCTCGGCGGCCTCGGCGCGGCCGCCGTCCGCGACGATCTGCCGTGCGACCGCCTCGACCTTGGCCGACGTCCGGCCGGCCAGGAAGAGCCGGGCGCCCTCGCGGGCGTACGCGCGGGCCACCGCGCCTCCGATGGCCCCGCCGGCACCGTAGACCACCGCGTTCTTGTTCTTGAGCTGCATGTCGGGCTCCACATCGTTCCGGGCTCCCGAGCGGGAGTCAGCCGACCGACGAACGGCCCGACGCGGTATCGACATCTCAAGTCAACGATCACCGGATTTTCTCCGCTACCGGCCCTCCTCCTCGACCTCGCGGAGCCTGCGGGCGAGATAGCGCCGATCCGGTTCCGCTCGAGCCAGGTCCAGGGCCTGGGCGTACGCGATGGCCGCCTCGTCGCGCCGACCCAGCCGCCGCAACAGGTCCGCCCGGGTCGCGGGCAACAGGTGGTACCCCGCCAACCGCCCCGACTCCTCCAGTTGCGAGACCAGTTCCAGCCCGGCGGCCGGCCCGGCCGACATCGCGACCGCCACCGCACGGTTCAGTTCGATCACCGGCGACGGGGTCGTCTCGGCCAGCCGCCCGTACAAGGCGGCGATCAGCGCCCAGTCGGTCTCCGCGGCCGTACCCGCCACGGCATGCACGTTCGCGATCGCCGCCTGCAGCTGGTACGGCCCGACCCGTTCCACCGCGACTGCCTCGTCCAGCAGCCGCGACGCCTCCGCGATCGCCTCGCGGTCCCACCGCGACCGGTCCTGCTCCTCCAACGGCACGAAGTCGCCCGCCTCGTCGACCCGCGCCGCGCGCCGGGCATCGTGCGTACGCATCAGCGCGAGCAACCCCAGCACCTCGGGCTCCCCCGGCAGCAGTTCGGCCAGCAGACGGCCCAACCGCACGGCCTCGTCGCCGAGTCGGCGCCGGATCAGGTCCGCGCCCGACGTCGCCGAGTACCCCTCGTTGTAGAGGAGGTAGACGACCGAGAGGACAGCGTCCGTACGCCGCGGCAACTCCTCGCGGGCAGGCACCTCGTACGGAATGCGCGCGTCCCGGATCCGCCGCTTCGCCCGCACCAGGCGCTGCGCCATGGTGGCCTCGGGCACCAGGAACGCCCGTGCGATCTCCGGGGTTTCGAGCCCCACGACGGTCCGCAGCGTCAGGGCCACCCTTGCTTCGAAAGGCAGTTGCGGATGACAGCAGGTGAAGACCAGCCGCAATCGGTCGTCGGGTACGCCGTCTTCCGCGGCCGCATGGGCAACCGCCGCCGCGTCCGCCGCGTCGGCGTCCGCACCCGCGGAAAGCTCCGCGGCCTGCCGCATCTTCTCCGCCCCGACCGCTTCGCGGCGCAGGCGGTCGACCGCCCGGTTTCGCGCGGTCGTGGTGAGCCATGCGCCGGGCCGGTCCGGCACTCCGTCGCGCGGCCACGTCTCCAGGGCGCGGGCGAACGCGTCCTGCGCGCACTCCTCGGCCAGGTCCCAGTCGCGGGTACGAGCGATCAACGTCGCCACGATCTGCGCCCACTCGGCGCGGAACGCCTCCGCGACGGCGGTCGCGGCGTCCCCGCCGGTCCTGCCGGCGGCCCCGTTACCGTGCATGACCCCGGCACGCTGCATGCCTCCGGCACCGTGCGTGGCCCCGCGAGCGGCTCCGGCGCCCGGGCCGGGTTCCGGCGTACGCATCAGGCTCCCGGCGTACGCTCGACCCGCGCCTCGCTCCACACCGGCCGCACCTCGACGACCCCATGCCCCGCGAACGGGTGCCGCGCGGCGATCTCGACCGCCTCGTCCGCGTCCGCGCACTCGATCATGACGAAGCCGCCGATCTGCTCCTTCGTCTCCATGAACGGACCGTCGGACACCACGACTTCGCCGCCGTGCGCGCGTACCGACAACGCATCCGCACTCGGCCGCAACCGCGCACCCGAAAGCAGTACGCCGCGCCGCGTCATCTCCTCGGTCCACGCACTGTGGGCCGGATGTGCCGCGATCTCGTCCGGCGTCAGGCAACGCGCCTCGTCGTCGCAGATCATCAACATGAACTTCATGGCTCTTCCCTACCGCACGCGACCGTCAACCGAGCGCCGCCACGCACCCCGACCAGCCCCGGCCGACCAGCCCGGCCGACTTGCCATCGGCCTTGCCCTCACGCGGCGTCCGGTGCACGGCCCCGCCGCGGCGCGCTGGCGAACGGGTGGAGGATCGCAACCAGCCGGCTCAGGGTCCGGGGAGGATACGGCGCGTTTCGTAGGCCCACATCGCGATCTCGACCCGATTGCGGGCGCCGAGTTTGGCCATCAGGCTCGCCAGATGGGTCTTCACCGTGCTGAGGCTGATGTGCAGTGCATCGGCGATCTCGGTGTTGGTCAGCCCGCGAGCGACGGCGAGGAGCACCTGCTCCTCGCGGGCGGTGACGGCGGAGACCGGCTGGGCCACGGGCCGGCCGGCGGGCAGGTCCGCGAATGCCTGGAGCAGACGGACGGTGACGCTGGGCGCAATGAGCGCGTCACCGCCGGACGCCGACCGTACGGCCTGGGCCAGCAGGTCTGGTCCCGTGTCCTTGAGGAGGAATCCGCGGGCGCCGGCACGCAGCGCGCCGTAGACGTACTCGTCGAGGTCGAAAGTGGTGATGACGACCACGACCAGCGGGTCGGCGACGCCCGGGCCGGCCACCAATCGGGTGGCCTCGAGCCCGTCGAGCGCGGGCATGCGGATGTCGAACAGGCAGACGTCGGGGCGCAGTTCGCGGGCCAGACGGACCGCTTCCCGTCCGTCGGCGGCCTCGCCGACCACCTCGATGTCGGGCTGGGCGTTCAGCATGATCCGCAGCCCGGTGCGGATGATGGCCTGGTCGTCAGCGACGAGGACGCGGATGGGCACCGCTCTCAGTCCTCCCTCTGGGCAGCTCGGCTTCGACATGCCAGCCCTGTTCGGCGCCGGGGCCGGCTTGTAGTTTGCCGCCGAGCAGGGCAGCGCGCTCGCGCAGTCCGGCAAGTCCGTATCCGGCACGGCCTCGACCGGTGCGGTGGCCGTTGTCACGTACGCTCACCCGTACCGTGTGCCGTTCCGCGCTGACCCGGACGACGACTTCGGTCGCGTCGACCGCATGGCGCATGGCGTTGGTCACCGACTCCTGCACGATGCGGTAGACGGCCGCGTCCACGGCCGGGGGCAGCGTGTCCAGTTCGCCGTCGAGACCCAGGTCGACTCTGAGGCGACCACCCGGGTTGCGCACCAGGCGCTCCAGATCCGCGACACCGGCAGGCGGCGCCAGCTCGGCGCCGGCCCCGCGGTTGCGCAGCGCTGTGACCATGGCGCGCATTTCCTCCAGCGTGCGCGCCCCTTCCTCCTCGACCCCGTCCAGCGCCTCGACGGCGGCGGACGGGTCGGTGCCCGCGAGCACCCGGCCCGCCTGGGCACGGATCACCATGGCCGAAACGTGGTGGGCCACCGTGTCGTGCAATTCCCGGGCGAGCTGCTCACGCTCGCGGGAGCGCATCTGCTCCAACTGCCGCTCACGACCGGTCACCCGGAACCGCACGGCAGCCCCGATCAAGCCGGGCAGCAACAGGAAGACAAAGCCCCCGGCCAGTTCGGCGGCCGGGGTTTCGTCCATGACGGCGCAGAGCGCGAAGGCCGTGAGAATGACCGCGCTGCCCAGCACGATCTCCCGTCCCGACCCCCACCGGGACAGCGCGTACACCAGCACGAACACGACCCCCGCGCCGGTGTCCAGGCCGACGGGCTCGCGCGATGCGGTGACAACCAGCGAGGCCAGCTGGAGCAGGGTCACCGAGCCGAACGCCAGCGTGACCATCATCAGCGGGCGAGTCCGGCGCCACAGGGGCAGCAGGCACAGCCATACGGCGAACACCACCGCCACCGGCCGCCACACGACGTGCTCGCGCAGGGTGGCCTCCAGCACCACACCGCTCAGGCCCGCGGCGAGCAGCATCCAGTCCCGCCACACCCGGGCGGGCGCGTCGGGCGGTCGGGGTTCGGTCCACAGGGTTCGCAGGTCGTCTCGCAGCACGGTTCTCAGCCTAGGGATCGCACCGTGCCGCGCATCGGCCGAAAGGACGGGGCTTCACCCCGTCCTTGGGCCGACGGATCCGCGGCCCGCGAGCCGATGCCGCGGAGCGCCGTGGCGACGAACCTCGGCATCGGCGGCCGTACAAGGACGGCCGCCGATGTGGTTGGAGGAACCGATGCTCTCGAAAGCCCTGTTGCGCCTGGGCGCAAGCGCCGCCCGCCATCCCTGGCGGGTGATCGCGGCATGGCTGATCGCCGCCGCGCTTGCCGTCCTCGCCGCGATCACCATCGGCGGACGGACCGCGGACTCGATGACCGCTCCGGGGCTCGACTCCCAACGGGCCGCGCAACTGATCGAGCGGGCCGGCACCGGCCAGGAGGGGATGACCGCGCAAGTGGTCGTCACCCCCCTCGACGGCGGCGCGACGTTCTTCGACCACGGCAGCGCGCGCGCCGCTCTCACGCGGCTGCAGACCGAGGTGCGGCGGCTGCCGCACGTGCTCGGCACCAGCGACCCGGCGGGAGCACTCGACGCAGGCGGGGACACCAGCGTGCGCGGCGGCCTTGTCTCGGCCGACGGTCGGATCGCGGTCGTCCGGGTGCAGTACCCCGACCAGAGCCGGCTGTCGGGCGAAGACCTCGACGCCCTCGTCGACCTCGGCGACCGGCTGCGCGCCGAACTGCCCCTGCGCATCGAGATGGGCGGGGACCTCTTCTACGCCTTCTCCGACCCCGACGGCGGCGCAAGCGAGCTGATCGGCATCCTCGCCGCGGCCGCGATCCTGTTCCTGGCGTTCGGTTCGCTCGTCGCCGCCGCGCTGCCGATCGGCATGGCGGTCTTCGGGCTGACCGTCGGGGTTGCCGCGATGACGGTACTGGCGGGGGTGACGGACGTCCCGACCTTCGCCCCTGTCCTGGGCAGCATGGTCGGGCTCGGAGTGGGCATCGACTACGCGCTGTTCGTGCTCGCCAGGCACCGGGAGTACCTCGCGCGCGGGCTCGACCCCCGCGAGGCGGCGGGGCGAGCGGTGGCCACGGCGGGGAGGCCGGTGGTCTTCGCCGGCGGCACCGTCGTCGTATCGATCTTCGGCATGGCGGTCGCGAACGTACCGTTCATGACGGTGGGCGGGCTCGCCGTCTCGATCGTCGTCCTGACCATGGTGCTCGCGTCGGTGACGCTGCTGCCGGCCTTCCTCGGCGCCGCCGGCCCGCGCCTGGGCCGGGCCGGCCTGATCGGCCGGGCTTTGCAGGCCAGGAGACCGGGCCGACTCGCACGGCGGCAGGACCCGGCGGCACGCGCCGCCCACGCCGCCGGGTGGCGTCGCTGGATCAAGCACGTCAGCCGGCACCCGGTGCCGTACGCGGTCGGCGCGGCGGGGCTGCTGCTGACCGCAACGCTGCCCGTGCTCGGCCTGCGCGTCGGCCTGCCCGACGACGGGTCAATGCCGCACAGCCGTACCGAGCGCCGGGCCTACGACCTCGTCGCCGAGGGATTCGGTCCGGGCACCAACGGTCCCCTCGTCATCGCCGCGGACCCCACCGGTGATCCGGGAGTGCTGGACCGACTCGTCACAACGGTCGCGGCGGATCCGGGCATCGCATCCGTCGCGCCGACGCACATCGATCCGGCCACCGGCATCGCGACCCTCGTGGTGTTCCCGACCACCAGCCCTCAGGACAAGGCCACGGCCGACACCATCGCCCGGCTGCGCACCGACGTGCTGCCCACGGCGATCGGGCACGGCCCGGCCAGGGCCCACGTCGGCGGCGCCGCCGCGAGCCTGTCCGATGTGGGCCAACGCACCAGCCAACGCCTGCCGGTGTTCGTCGCCACCGTGCTGGCGATGTCGTTCCTGCTGCTGATGGTGGTCTTCCGCTCGATACTCGTACCGCTCAAGGCGGTAGTGCTGAATCTGCTGAGCATCGGCGCGGCTTTCGGCATCATGGTCGCGGTCTTCCAGTGGGGCTGGGGAGGCGCGCTCATCGGGCTGGAAGCGACGGTTCCGATCGTGTCGTTCATCCCGATGTTCCTCTTCGCCATCCTGTTCGGCCTGTCGATGGACTACGAGGTGTTCCTCCTCTCCCGGGTACGCGAGGAGTACCTGCGCACCGGCGACAACGGCACGGCGATCGTCGAGGGCGTCTCGGGCACCGCCCGGATCATCACCTCGGCCGCCCTCATCATGGTGGCGGTCTTCCTGTCCTTCGCCGTCTCCGAGGACCCCTCCACCAAAATGTTCGGACTCGGCCTGGCCACCGCGATCTTCATCGACGCCACCGTCGTACGCATGGTGCTGGTACCGGCGACCATGACACTCCTCGGCCGGGCCAACTGGTGGCTGCCGAAGTGGCTGGACGCGATGCTTCCCCGCGGCCCGGTCGGCACCGACGACACCGGCGACACCGGCGCGGAATCCACGGGTGAGGCCCCGCGTCCACGGCTGGTTGACCGTTGACCCGACAGGCGGCTCTACGAGGGTGTGTCCGGGACGGCAGCGGCTCGCGCCGCGCCGTCCCAGGCGGTTGTGCAACAAGAGGTGCGCGGCTACTCGGCGTAGGGCTGGTCGGTTCCCTGGTCGCTGTAGCCCAGGCTCCAGATGTAGCCGTCCGGGTCGGCGAACGCACCGCCGTACCCGCCCCACGGCAGCGCGCCGCCGGGCTTGAGGACGTTGGCGCCGGCCTTGGCGGCCTCCGCGATGATCTCGTCGACGCGGGCCTCGCTGCGGACGACGTACGTCAGCACCAGCCCGCTGAAGCCGCTGCCTTCCGGTTCGGTGCCCACCTGGGCGGCCAGGCCCTCGCGGGCGTAGAAGCCGACCGGCGACGCCCCGTCCGACTCGAAGAACACCGAGACCCCGTAGTCGTTCTGGATCTTCCAGCCGAGTCCCTCGGCGTAGAACCGCTTGGTCTGCTCCATGTCCCGGACACCGAGCAGGATCGAGCTGACGTGTGCCTTCATGGCATGCTCCTTGAACTGTGAACTGTGAATCGTGAACTGCGGAAGTGTGCGCCCCGGTCCTCCGAGCCGGCACCCCGGTGTCGGGGTCGCGCGGAGTGGGGTGGGGTGCCGGACGTCAGGACCGCGTGGGGACGGGCGAGGCGTCGGCCTCCCAGACGAACCCGTCGGCCGGTGCGGTGGTTGCCATGACGATCACGCTACGGGCGACATCGTTGACCGCGCTTCTCGAATCCTGACCGGTCTCCTGAGACCCGCGTCGCCACGCACGCCCGGCGCCCCACCGGCCCGGTGTCGACGGTCGCGTATTTCCCAGGCCGCGCGGTTCAGAGTGCTCTGTGGAACGCTGCCGCCTCGTTGCGGCTACAGCAGTGATGTCAGATCCCCGAGACGATGAAGACCCCTGCCACGGTCAGGCATCCCAGCGCCACGGGATCCAGGCGCCTCCGTACGGCCGTGGCGCGAACCGCGGCCGCGCGTTTGCCAGGTGACTCCAGCCACAGGTAGGCGAGAAACCCGACCCCGGTCACGAGCGACAGAACGACCCACTGGATCGGACGTTCGTAGTAGACCGGTTCGCGGCCCAGCATCACGCAGATCAGCGCGGCGCCGAGCGCCACCACTGCCCACTTCAGCCAACTCCACGGCAGATAGAGCACGTCCATCACCACGAGCGCGCGGTCGATCGCAGTTTCGGTGCGCATCGACGGGTACGTCCCCAAGGTGACCCGCTCCGGTCCGGGCGCCCGGTTGCGAAGATCGGCGCGCAACTCCGCCACAGGGTCCCACGGCCCGGCCGCCGCGTCTGCGGTCGGCGCCTCCGGCGAGTACACGGCCTCGCGCCAAGCTGTGTCGGACGCCCGCCATCGGACATAGACGTTCTGGAGCTCGTTCACGTCATAGTCGACGGACGTTATGGTCCCGTCGGAAACCCCGGCGAGGAACTCCGCCGAGCTCGCCTCCTGCGGATGCTTGACCCAGATGACCAGCACCATCGACGTTGCGATAACTCCGGTCACGAGTATGCGCAGGACGTTCGCCAGCAGGAGACGAAGCCGAGAGCGTGTCGTCACAGGCAGCTCCGCTCGCGCCGACATGGGTGAGGATCCACCCGGAGGCTACCGATCGGTCCATCGCCGTCAGCGCGCGGCCTGCGTCCCCGACCTCTGACGCCTGCGCGCGGCACCAGACCGGCGTCCGTATCTGGGAGGCGCTCCATCTGGAGTTGGAGTGAAGGGGGGCGCTCCGGGCAGCGTGAGGTCATGATTCCGTTGATCGTGGTTCTGTTGCTGGCACTGGTGCTCTTCGGAGCGGGGTTCGCCCTCAAGGCGCTGTGGTGGATCGCTGTAATCGTCCTGGCTATATGGCTGCTGGGGTTCCTCTTCCGCAGCACCGGGGCAAGCGGCAGCCGCGGACG
>NZ_JBEZFP010000063.1:0-48936 GCF_040649515.1 Streptodolium elevatio | reverse complement strand
CTTGCCCGAGACCGACGTGGAGATCATCGCGGCGACCACGCCGGTGGACACCATCCAGTTGCACAGCACGCCGCGGATGAACAGCGTCAGCATCCCGGCGGCGCCGTGGTCCGCGTAGCCGACCGTCCGCCCCTCGCCGATCTTGCCGATCGCCTGGCCGACCGGATTGGGGTCCACGGTGAAGGCGTACGTGAACGTCACCGCCATCATCACCGCCACCAGGAACGCGCCGGCGAAGTTGCCGATGAACACCAGCCCCCAGTTGCGCAGCACGAGCCGCGGCCGTACGCCGGGCCGCTTGTCGATCAGCGCAAGCGGCACCAGCGTGAACACGCCGGTCAGCAGGTCGAACCCGAGCAGGTAGAGCAGGCAGAACCCGACGGGGAAGAGCAGCGCCCCGGCCAGCGCCTCGCCGGTCTGCACGGTCACGGTCACCGCGAACGCCGCGGCGAGCGCGAGGATGGCCCCGGCCATGAAGGCGCGGATCACCGTGTCGCGCGTGGACATGAAGACCTTGGACTCGCCCGCGTCGACCATCTTCCCGACGAGTTCAGGTGGACTCACGTACGACATGAAGTCACTCCTCCGCTGGGGCAACTGGTAGGTGGCATGGGCCGTCTGGCTTGCCGAGACCGGGGTGCGATCCGGCGATCGTGGGCACAGCGGTTTTCCCACCGATGACAACGCGGGGAACAAGTGGTCAAGGCTCTCTCACCTTCGTGGAATGCGGCGGTGAGAATCCAGGGCTATTTTGCGCGGTTTCCGGGCGTGTCACGCTACCGCGACGACTGCTCGCACGGCACGGGGAAGTGCCTTGAGGACAACGGTTTTCGGCAGGTTTGTGCGGGGCCACAGCACGCGCCTTTTCGGGACTATTCCGCGACACCGGGAAGGCGGCGAAGCCGACTCTCCGCAGCGGCTACTCGCCCGGTTCCGGGCATCGGACACGCGGTTCCTCGGCCGAACATTTTCGCGTGGCAAGGGCACTTCGCGAAGACGGGAGCGCGGTACGGCACTTCGCGAAGGTATGTGCACGGCAAGGCACTTCGCGAAGACGGGAGCGCGGCACGGCACTTTTTTGCAGACAAGGTTCGTGTGGACCCGGCCCTGCCGCGGACATGCGCACGGCCCGCCGCGGGGGAGTTTGCGGCGGGCCGTGCCTCTCTCTTTCCCGGGGGTGGGACACCCCCCGGGGACGACGCTCAGTGCGCGCCGACTCCGGTGAGCGAACGCACCTCCAGCTCCGCGTACTTCTGCTCACTCGCGCGGTCGCGCGACAGCATCGTGCCCAGCCACCCGAGCAGGAAGCCGGCGGGAATCGAGATGATGCCGGGGTTCTCCAGGGGGAACCAGTGGAAGTCGCTGCCCGGGACCAGCGACGTGGGGCGTCCCGAGCCGACCGGGGAGAAGACCACCAGGCCGACCGAGACCACCAGTCCGCCGTAGATGCTGCACAGCGCGCCCGTGGTGTTGAAGCGTTTCCAGAACAGGCTGTACAGGATCGTCGGCAGGTTCGCGGACGCCGCCACCGCGAACGCCAGCGCCACCAGCGCCGCGGTGTTGAGCTTGTCGGCGAACATGCTGAGCACGATGGCCACTCCGCCGATCGCCACCGCGGACAGCCGCGCCGCGGCCACCTCTTCCTTCTCGGTGGCCTTGCCCTTGCGGATGACGTTCGCGTACAGGTCGTGCGCGAAGGACGAGGAGGACGCGAGCGTCAGTCCCGCGACCACGGCGAGGATGGTGGCGAACGCGACCGCCGAGATCACCGCCAGCAGGATCGCCCCGCCCGTGGACCCGGCCCCGCCGCCGACCTCCTCGGCGAGCAGCGGCGCCGCGGTGTTGCCGGACGCGCTGGACTTCTTGATCTCGTCCGAGCCGACCAGGGCCGCGGCGCCGAAGCCGAGCGCGATGGTCATCAGGTAGAAGCCGCCGATGATGCCGATCGCCCACAGGACCGAGGTACGCGCGGCCCGTGCCGTCGGCACGGTGTAGAAGCGCACGAGGATATGCGGGAGCCCGGCGGTGCCCAGCACGAGCGCGATGCCCAGGCTGATGAAGTCGAGCTGAGTGGTGGCGTCCTTGCCGTACTTGAGCCCGGGTTCCAGGAACTTCTGGCCCTGGCCGGACGCGTCGGCGGCGGACCCGAGCATCGACGAGATGTTCCAGTCGAATTTGAACAGCACCAAAATCGTCACCAGCAGCGTGCCGAGGATGAGCAGCACGGCCTTGATGATCTGCACCCAGGTGGTGCCCTTCATGCCGCCGACCGTGACGTACAGGATCATCAGCGCCCCGACCAGGGCGATGACCCAGCGCTTGGCGCCGTCGCCGGACACGTCGAGGAGCAGCACGACCAGCGAGGCCGCGCCGACCATCTGCGCGATCAGGTAGACGATGGACACGACGATCGTCGAGATACCCGCGGCGGTACGCACCGGCCGCTGGCGCATCCGGAACGCCAGGACGTCGGCCATCGTGAACCGGCCCGAGTTGCGCAGCGGCTCGGCGACCAGCAGCAGCGCGACGAGCCACGCCACCAGGAAGCCGATCGAGTACAGGAAGCCGTCGTAGCCGGACAGCGCGATCAGGCCCGCGATGCCGAGGAACGACGCCGCCGACATGTAGTCACCGGAGATGGCCAGGCCGTTCTGGAACCCGGAGAAGGACCGGCCGCCCGCGTAGAAGTCGGTCGCGTCCTTGGTCTGCCGGCTCGCCCACACGGTGACGGCGAGGGTGGCGAAGACGAATGCCAGGAACAGGCTGATGATGAGCGCGCGGTGGTCCCCGGCGTTGCTGGTGGCGGCGAACGTCATCGCACCTCACCTCCGGCTGCGGCACCGGTGTCCGCGGCGGCGGCCGCGCCGTCCATGCGCTCGCGCACGGTGGCGGCGGCGGGGTCGATGTGGGTGCGCGCGTACCGGGAGTACGCCCACGCGATGAGGAAGGTGGTGACGAACTGCAGGACCCCGAAGACGAATCCGAGGTTCACGTTGCCGATGACCTCCGTCCCCATGAAGTCGCGGGCATAGACGGCAAGGAGCACGTACAGCAGGTACCACGCGCAGAACGCCACCGTGACCGGGAACGCGAAGGAGCGGAACGAGCGCCGCAGCTTCCGGAAGTCGTCGCTCGCCTGCACGGCGAGCGGCCCGTCCGGATTCCCGGTGCCGCCGCCCGCCGCGGCGACCGCGGGAGACCCGGGGGACCCGGGGGACGCGGGGGACTCGGAAGACGCGGGGGACTCGGGAGACTCCGGAGATGCGGGGGATGCGGCCGCGGGGGGCGCGCCCGCACCCCCGGGCGGCGGTCCGTCGGTACCTGGGGTCCTGCGCATCTGTCCTCCTCGACCGCGGTCGGTCGGTCGGGAGCCGACCGGACCGCCAGGGCGTACGGACCGAACCTGACGCGGCGTCACGCTAGCGGCGCGGGGCGTGCCCGCGGGACCGGGCGGGGCACGCCGTGCGGCGAGCGGACCGGCCGGTGCGCCCGCCGGTTGCCCTGATGCGCCGAACGGTGCCAACGGTGCGCCGAACGGTCAGCGCGGCGACAGGCCCAGCGACTCGGGAGCGTGCAGCCGGGCCAGCGCGCGGCCGGCGCCTTCGGGGATGTGCCGTCGCGTCAGGTACGACACCCCGACCATGACCGCGAACGTCAGCGGCACCGTCCACGCCGCCGGGCGGCTCAGCAGAATGGCCGCCCAGCCCTCGTCCGGCCCGCCCGCCATCGTCAGCACGACGGCGGCCATCGCGGTGCCTCCGCCCACCAGGAGCCCCGCCGCCGCGCCCTGCGGGGTCAGGCCCCGCCACCAGATGCCGAGCAGCAGCAACGGGCAGAACGACGAGGCGGCCACCGCGAATGCCAGGCCCACCACATCGGCCACCGAATAGTGGGTGGCGATCAGCGACAGCAGGCACGGCACCGCCGCGGCGGTGACACCCGACAGCCGCAGCGTCAGCAGCTCGCGCCGCGCGGGCCGGGCGACCGCCTCCCGGGCGCCGCCCCGACCACGATCCGCCCGCCCCCGTTCGATCTCCTGCGCGAACACCCCCGCCACCGACATCGTCAGCCCCGACGCCGTGGACAGGAACGCGGCGAACGCCCCGGCGAGGACGAGCGCACCCAGCAGCGTGCCCAGGGTGCCGCCGACCACGCGGCCCGGCAGGAGCAGCACGGTCGCGTCCGTGCGGCCCGTCATCAGCAACTCGGGTGTGTAGATGCGGCCGAGCAGCCCGTACAGCGGCGGCATGAGGTAGAAGACCGACAGCAACCCCAGCACGTTGCGCGTCGTGCGCCGCGCGGACGGGCCGTCCGGGCTGGTGTGGAAGCGGACCAGCACGTGCGGCAGGCCCATGGTGCCCAGCAGGGTCGCGACGAGCAACGAGTAGGTGGCGTACAGGGGGTGCTCGGTGCCGGCCAGCGGCAGCGTCCACGAGCGGCCCTCGCGCGGCGGCGTGCCGACCGGGTGCGGGACGTCGGCGCCGGCCGGGAACGTCGCCCTGGCACCGTCCGCGAACCGGTGCGTCCCGGGCGTGAGCAGCACCTGCCCGCCGTCGTACGGGCGGTCGTCCAGGTGACCGCGCACCGTCACCACAACCGGTTCGGTGACCCGGATTTCGACCGGTTGGCGGATCGACACCGTCGTCGTCTCACGGAACCGCGGCGGCGCGTCGGAGTCGGGCCAGGGCGCCCCGTCGGCGCGCCACGCCAGCAGCAGGAAGACCACCGGCAGCGCGATGGCGGTGAGCTTGAGCCAGTACTGGAAGGCCTGCACGAGCGTGACGCTGCGCATGCCGCCCCAGGCCACCACCCACACGACGACCACCGTCACGGTCACCGGGCCGGCCCACAGCGGGGCGCCGGAGACGGTGCGCAGCGTCAGACTGGCGCCCTGCAACTGCGGCAGCAGGTACAGCCAGCCGATCAGCACGACCATGACCGCGGCCAGCCGCCGCACCCGCACCGACCCGAGCCGCACCTCGGCGAAATCGGGGAGCGTGTACGCGCCCGAGCGCCGCAGCGGAGCCGCGACCAGCGCCAGCAGCACCAGGTAGCCCGCCGTGTAGCCGATGCCGTACCAGAGCATGTCGGCGCCGAACGCCAGCACCAGGCCGGCGATCCCCAGGAACGACGCCGCCGACAGGTACTCCCCGCCGATCGCCGCCGCGTTCCGCATCGGCGAGACCGTGCGCGACGCCACGAAGAAGTCCGAGGTCGCGCGGCCGGGCCGGAGTCCGTGCACGCCGAACAGCGCCGTCGCGGCGCACACCAGCACGACGGCGACCAGCGGGTGCCCGGAGATCACCCGAGCCGCTCCGGCGCTGCCCCGGACCCGCTGCCGGGACGGTCCATCAGATTGGCGAAATCCCGCTCGTTCGCCTCGGCCTGACGCGTGTTCAGGATGCCCAGCAGCACGAAGACCGGGTGCGGCGCCACCGCGACCAGCAGCCACGGGACCGGTACGCCGCCCGCCGTCGCGTCGCGCAGCTCGGGCACGGTCGCGCAGGCCAGCGGGATGCCCGCGAGCAGCACCACGAGCGCGCCGACCACGGCGAGCCCGAGGCGCAGTTGCGTGCGCATCAGCGACCTGAGATAGAGGTCGCCGAGGCGGGACGGGGCGCCGAGGTCGTCGGCGGTGGCGGCGTAGGGCGGGCGGCCCGGGTCGCCCGCCGCCCCGGTGGGTCCGCCGCCACCTCCCGTGGCCGCCCGGGACAGCGCCGCGAGGGTCCGCGGATGCGCCACCACCTCCCGGCGCGGCGGGAAATCCGTCGGCTCCCGGAACTCCCGTGCGATGTCGGGTGTTTCGGCGGCCTCAGCCATGCCCCGCCGATCTGGCCGCCGAGGTGCCCGCGTCGGGCCGGAAGCCGGGCGGGGTGTCCGGTCCGACGCGGACCAGGACGTCGCGGACGCCGCGCGTGTGCCGGCGGCTGATCGGCAGCACGAAGTCGGCGACGCGCACGAACGCGCGCCCGGACTCCAGGCGCAGTTCGCGCACGTGCCGCACCGCGACCAGGTGCCTGCGGTGGATGCGGATGAACCCCGCGTCCGCCCAGCGTTCCTCGAGCGTCGCCAGCGGCGTGCGGACGAGGTGGCTCCCGGCGGCGGTGTGCAGGCGCGCGTAGTCGCCGTGGGCCTCGACGTACATGACCTCGCTGCGGCGGACGAAGCGCGTCACACCGGCGAGTTCGACAGGGATCACCTCGTCGTCGGGGGAGCCGCCGGTGGACGTGCCGTTCGACCCGTCGGCCGACACGCCCGCCGACCGGCCTGCCCGTACATCGTTCGGCACGCCGTGCGACCAGGCCGCGGGTCCCGAAGGCCGCGCGCCGGAGCCGACGGAGCCGACGGAGCCGACGGAGCCGACGGAGCCGACGGAGCCGACGGAGCCGACGGAGCCGACGGAACCGCCGGAGCCGCCGGGTCCGCCGGGTCCGGCGGGTCCGACCGGTCCGTGAGGTCCCGCCGGTTCGAGCGTGTCACGCGGGCTCGCGGCGGTCCCGGCGGCCTGCCCGGCATGGGCCGCGACCCGGCGCACCGCCTCCGCCAGGCGGTCCGGGTGGATCGGCTTGAGCAGGTAGTCGACGGCGCGCAGCGCGAACGCGTCGACCGCGAAGTCGTCGTGCGCCGTCACGAAGACCACGCTCGGCGGGTCCGCGAAGCGCGAGGCCACCCGGGCGACCGCGGCCCCGTCCAGGCCCGGCATGCGCACGTCCAGGAACAGCGCCCCGAACGGCCGGCCTTCGGCGAGCGACCGGTCGAGCGCGAGCAGCGCCGCGGCGCCGTCCCGCACCGGCTCGACGTCCGTCACGCGAGCGTCGCGGCGCAGCAGGTACGTCAGCTCCTCCAGCGCCGGAAGCTCGTCGTCCACGGCCAGAATCCGCAGCATACGGGGCAGGCTAGCCGTGCCGGGGCCGCCGCGGAACCCGTCGGCGGGCCGCCCGGTTCAGCGCGGGTCGTTGGCCGACGGATGGAATTTGGGAATGCGGACGCGCACCTTGGTCCCGGCTCCGGGCGCGGTCTCGACGACGATCCCGTAGACGTCGCCGTACACCTGCCGGAGCCGCTCGTCGACGTTGCGCAGCCCGATCCCGGCGCCCGACCCCCCGCCCCGGACCGGTGGTTCGCCCCTGCTCGGGCCGGCGGACAGCTCCGCCCCCGCCGAGCCGGGCCGGGTCGGCGGGGGGCCGCCGGCCAGGACGGCCGCCAACGCCGCGGGCTCCATGCCGACACCGTCGTCCTCGACACATATCCAGGCCTCGGTTCCCTTGTCCTCGGCGGTGATGACCAGGTGCCCCGGACCGGGGCTGCGTTCGAGTCCGTGCCGCACGGCGTTCTCCACGAGGGGTTGCAGGCAGAGGAACGGCACGACCACCGGCAGCACTTCGGGGGCGATGCGCAGCGACACCGACAGCCGGTCGCCGAACCGGGCGCGTTCCAGCAGCAAGTAGCGGTCGACGCAGCGCAGTTCCTCGGCCAGTGAGGTGAAGCTTCCGTGCTGGCGGAACGAGTAGCGGGTGAATTCGGCGAACTCGACGATCAGTTCACGGGCGCGCTCGGGGTCGGTGCGTACGAAGGAGGCGATCGCGGTCAGCGAGTTGTAGATGAAGTGCGGCGATATCTGCGCCCGCAGCGCGCGGACCTCGGCGTCCGCGAGGGCCGCCCGGGAGCGGTCCAGTTCGGCGAGTTCCAACTGCGTCGAGATCCACCGCCCCACCTCGCCCGCCGCGCGCACCAGCCCGGTCGAGGCATGCGGCGCGAACACCGCGAACACCCCTTCGACCCGGTCAGACACCACGAGCGGCACCACCACCGCGTGCTGCAAGGGGCACTCCGAGACCCCGCATTCGACCTGGTCGGGGCCCAGCACGGTGACCCGGCCCGGCCGGGACGTACGCTCCGACCCGGCGCGTACCGCCGCCGCGTGGCCGTGGTCGCCGCCCGTCGTGGGCCCCTCCCACGCCAGGACCTCGCCGTCGCTGCGGCACAGCGCCAGCGCCGGAACGCCGAGGAGGGCGCGCAGGTGCCGGGCCGAGCGTCTCGCGGAATCGGCGGTCAGCCCGGCCCGCAGCAGCGGCGCGGCCTGGGAGGCGTGGTGCAGGGTCTCGAACGTGGCCCGCTCCGTCGCGGTGCCCAGATGCCGCCGGCCGCGCGACGCCCACACGGCGAAACCCGCCCCCAGGACCAGCGGACCCGCGATGACCAGGACCGCGAGCGGCACAGCGGAGGACCGCAACATGCGCGCGACGCTACACCCGGTACGCGGGCGGCGGGCAGCGCCCGCCGGCCGCCGCCTGCCTCAGGTCCCGAGGGTCGTGAGGTGTTCCTCGACCTTCGGCCACTCGGCCCGCAGGACGCTGTAGAAGATGGCGTCGCGGCGGCGCCCGCCGGGCATGTAGTTGAAGCTCCGCAGGGTGCCTTCCTCCACCGCGCCGATGTTGCGGAGGCCGCGGCGCGCCTGCTCGTTGAGGATGTCGGTCTTGAACTCGACGCGTTCCGCGCCCAGATCCTCGAACGCGTGTTGCAGGAGAAGGTACTTGGCCCAGCGGTTGACGCCCTGGCCGCGGAAGTCCCGCCCGAGCCAGGACCAGCCGATCTCCAGCCGGGCGTCCGCCTCCGCCATGTTGCCGTAGCTCATGCTGCCGGCGATGCGGCCGGAGGCCTTGTCGGTCACGATGAAGACCACGCGCCGGCCGGCCGCCTGGTCCGCCAGGCAGGTGTCGAAGAACAGCTTGAAGTCCTCTTCGTTCTCCACGGCCGAGACGAAGTACCGCCAGATGTCCGGGTCCATGGCGACGGCCCGTAGGCCCTCGCGATCGGCCTCGGTGACCGGCTGGAGCCGCACGTGGTCGTTCTCCAGGACCGCGGGTGCCTTCGTTGCCCAGGTCATGTGTCAGGCTCCGTTGCTCACGTGCCGGGACAGGGCCTTGGTGACGTCGCGGAGGGTGCGCATGTCCGCGAGGTCGTCCTCGGTGAAGTGGGCGAGGTCGACCCCGGTAGCCTCGCACAACTCGGTCAGGAACAGGACCTTGTTGAGCGAGGTCAGCGCATAGGAGCCGACCATGTCGGCGTCGAGGTCGAGGGTCCCCGGCTCGACGTCGTGGGTCAGGACGGCGGAGAACTGTTCGCGGGCCGCGGTTTCCACGTCAGCGGGCATGGATTCCCTCCTCGGGGTTGTGGACGGCCTGGCGGTAGGCGTCCAGGATCTGCTGCCGTTTCGGCTTGTACTGCGAGGTGAGCAGGCCGTTCTCGATGCTGAACGGCGGGTCGGCGACGACGGCCCGGCTGATCCGCTCGTCGGCGGTCACGGCCGCGTTGATGGCGTCCAGGCACGCGGCGACCGCCTTCGGGTCGATGTCCGGCGAGGCCGGCGACACCACCGCCACCAGGTCGGTCTGCCCGGGGCAGAACAGCACGCACTCGGCGATCGCCGGATCGGCCTTCATGCGCTCCTCGATCGGCCGCACGACGACCTTCTTGCCGTTGTCGAGCACGATCACGTCGTCGGCGCGCCCGCGGATGAACAGGAAGCCGTCCTCGTCCAGGTGTCCGAGGTCGCCGGTGCGGACGGTGCCGTCCGGGCCGAACACCCGTTCCGAGTCACCGGGCTTGGCGTACATGTAGTGGTCGTTCACCGGGTGGTCGCTGCGCACGCTGACGACGCCGTGCTCGTCGATCAACACCTCCTTGCCGCGCAGCACTTGGCCGACGCTGCCCTCGCGGTGCGCCGCCGGGTGATTCTTGGTCACGATGCACGTCTCGTTGAGGCCGTATCCCTCGTAGATGGGCAGGCCGGCCTCGGTGAAGAAACGCAGCACGGCCGGCGCCGCGGGGGCGGAGCCGGTCCACAGGTAGCGGATGCGGTCGCCGAAGACGGCCCGCGCCTCCTGCCGCAGGACGTCAGCGCCGGTGCCGCCGGTGCCGCCGGACTCGCCGGAGTCGCCGGAGTCGCCGGAGTCGCCGGTCCGGCGGACGCGGGCCTCGATCTGCCGTTTGGCCGTCTCGTAGAACGCCGGTACGCCCATCACCACGGTCGGCCGCACCCGGCGCAGGGCCGCGAAGGCCGCCTCGTACGTGCTGACCGTGACGTCGTGGCCGTACAGCAGCGCCGAGTAGATCCAGTACCGCTGCTGGAGCAGGGACAGCGGCAGGAACACGAACAGGTCGTCGCCCGGCCCGTGTTCGAAGATCTCCTGGACGGCCAGCAGCGAGCTGTCGATGCTGCCCGCGGTGGCGCCCAGCCCCTTCGGCTCGCCGGTGCTGCCGGACGTGAACTTGACCGTGGTCACGTCCTTTGGCGCCCAGGTGACCGGCGGCAGCGGCGACAGTTCGCCGGCGTCCCGGCGCGACGAGCAGGCCGCGACCTCGCTCATCGGCACGATGCCGCCGCTCTCGCCCGGGTCCAGGTGGTCGGTGGACTCCGCCGTCTCGGTGGACCGGTCGGTGAACAGCAGCCGGATGCCGTAGCGCCGCATCAGCCCGGCGCCGGGCACGAACTTGCCCGGTTCCAGCCCCGCGGTCTGCACCTTGAGCCGCAGCGCGGCCAGGTCCAGCAGCACCCACTCCAGACTGTTCGCCGCCAGGATGCCGATCCGGTCGCCGGGCCGGACGCCCTGCTCCAGCAGCCAGTGCGCCACACGGCCGGACCGCTCGTACAACTCGTGCAGCGTGATGCTCTGCGTGCCGAGCAGACTGGCCACCGAGATCCGGCCGCCGGAGGGGCCGGCCGCGACGAGTTTGCCGAGCGTCTCGTCCGTCATCCGTCCGCCCCCCGGGCATCCGCGGCGGCTCGCGCGGCCGGCTCGTCGGACAGCGTCGCGGGCTTGAAGAACACCGCGTCGGCGAGCCGGATCTCGCTGCCTTGCGGCACCAGCTCGACGGTGTCCGGCCAGGCCGTGGGCTCCGGCAGCCCGAGCGCGGCGGCCAGTCGGCCGGCGAAGCGGGGCATCACCGGGGTCGCGGCATGCGCGAGCAGCCGGGCCGCGGCCAGCTCCAGCGCGACGGCGGTACGCGTCTCGTTCTGCCAGTACGCGCTTTGCGCCGTCAGGGCCTCCCGCCGCGAGAAGCGCAGTGTGTCGTCGACCAGCCCGTCGAGTTCGGCCGCGGCCTGGTTCAGCGAGAACCCCTCGCTGCCCAGCGCGGCGGTGACGGCCGCCAGGCGGGTGCCGAGCCTCGCCAGGAACGCGGAGTGCTCGGGGGTCCAGTTCCCGGCGTCCGGCGCCTTGCCGTCGTAGTGCTTGGCGACCCGGCAGCCGAGGTCGTTGAGCCAGTGCTGCCAGGTGCCGATCAGCGTGTCCCGCAGCGCCGCGTCGTACGCCGGGCGCCGGAAGTCGGTGCGCTCGGCCTCGGGGCGGTTGCGGGAGAGGAAGTACCGGACGGCGTCCACCGAGTCCGGGGTCAGGATCTCCTTGCCCCAGATCGCGTGCCGCCGACTCGTGGAGAACTTGGCGCCGTCCAGCAGGTAGAACTCGTTGACGTGGTAGTCGATGTCCGGCGACCAGTCGGGGTGGGCGAGCTGGTACAGCACCGGGTAGAGCACCGAGTGGTAGAAGCTGTTGTCGTAGCCGAAGAAGTGCACGATCTTCCAGTCCGCGCCCGGCTCGTCGGCCTGCCACGCGCGGCCGAGCCGGCCGCCCAGCGCCTGGATGCCGTACAGGAAGCCGTACGACATCTCCGGCCACACCCAGATCACCTGGCCGTCGACGTCGGTCTCGGCCGGCGGCACCCCCCACGACGACGGGTGCGTGAGGGGGATGTCCAGCTCGGGCCGGGCGAACAGGCGGTCGGCCAACTCCCGCAGCCGGGCCGGGACCCGGCCGAGGCGGTGGTGCGCGGCGACGTCGTCCCGGAACACGTGCAGCGGCAGGGACCAGCGGGCGAGCGGCGCGCGGCGCGGCTCGGCCGGGGAGATCCTGGACTGCGGCGCCTCGAGGTCCGCCACGGTGTTGGGCTCGCCGCAGTCCTCGCAGATATTGCCGCCGGTCGGCGCGCCGCAGCCCGGGCAGTCCCCGCTGACGTCCACCTCGTAGAGGTACTGGCCGCTCTCGGCGTCGAACAGCGCGTCCTTCGCGGCAATCGAGGCCCATCCCGAGGCGACCATCCGGGAGAAGAAGTCGCGTAGGCCCTCGCGGTACCCCGGGTCGACGTTCGTCACGGTGTACTGGTCGAGGGGTATGTCCATCAGCGCGAGCGTCTCGGCGATCTCGGCGCTGTAGTGGGCCGCGGTTTCGGCCGGCTCGCGACCCTCCTTGCGGGCGCAGGCGATCACGTAGCTCTGGTAGTCGTCGCTGCCCGTCAGGTGCCATGCCTCGGTGCCGTTCATCCGCTGGAACCGGACGAACGCGTCGGCGCCCAGGTAGGGCCCGGACAGGTGTCCGAGGTGGAGATCGCCGTTGGGCGTGGGCGGCGTGGAGAAGACGAACACCGGGCGGTCGCCGAACGCCATGCGCTCCTGGTTGCCGGCGGAGGTGAGGGCCCGCCCGGAGTCCCGCCAGTACTGGGTGAGGAAGACCAGGTCGGTGTCGCCGGTGTTCTCCAGCACATGCGACTCGAAGGGTTCGAACAGGGCGAGCGTGCCCGGCCGGGCGTCGTACCGGCGGCCGTCCACGACGAACTGGCCGCGGCCCTCGACGATGACGAAGAACTCGGTCTCGTCGTGCTGGTGGCTCGTCGACGCCTGGCCCGGGGCGACGCGGCCCCAACCGGCCCCCACGCCCAGTCCGTCGATGTCGCTCATGCGGATGCCGAAGGCCGCATGAAGGGTCTCGGCGTCGTACCGGTCGTAGATCATGTCGCGATCTGCCTTTCGGGTCGGGAGACTTCGGCGGTCTCGGGGGAGTCCTTGGCGAGCAGCCGTACGGTCGCCGCGGCGATCGCCGGCGCGAAGCGATAGCCGGACCCGCTCGCCGCGCCCGCGAACACCACGCGCCCGTCGTCGGTGACCGGGCGCACGATCGGGATCCCGCCGGGGGCGTACGCGTCGCAGAAGACCCGGCCCGACACGGCGCGGTCGACCAGCCCGGGCGCGTAACGGCCGAGCACATCGAGGGCCTGGTCGCGGTTGGCCGCGGTCAGGGCGGGGTCGACGGTGTCGGGGTGCACACCCCATTCGGGGCACGTGTAGCTGAACAGCCAGTGCCCGCGGTGCCGGTAGGGCAGCAGGAAGGCGTCCTCGTCGTGGAAGACCACCGCTCCGTCCCGCTCGGACACGGGGTGCTCCACGTGCAGCGCGACGATCTTCTTCACCCGGGCGCCCAGCGGCTCGACGAGGTGCCGCCAGGCGGGGGCCGCGAGCCAGGGACCGGGAGCCAGCACCGCCCGGTCCGCGGCCACGGTGTCGCCGGTGCCCAGGGTGAGGCGTACGCCGTCCCCGTCCGACGCCACAGCGGTCACGGTGACGCCCTCGAGGAATTGCGCCGACGGCCGCAGTTCGGCGGCGAGTGCCTGGGTGAGCGCCGCCACGTCCGCGTACTGGCAGCCGTCCCCGGCCCACGCGGCCGCGCCTGCCGGCAGGGCGGTCCCGTCCGGCAGGACCGCGGCGCCGCCGACGCGCCGCAGGTTCGCCTCGGGCAGGTAGACCTCCCGCACCGCCGGCTCCGACGTCTCGGGGGCCACCACCGTCATGCCGAGCCGGTGGATCGGCAAGTCGGGTCGTGCGGCCGTGAGTTCGGCGTAGTAGCGCTGGCTCTCGGCGGCCATGGCGCGCGTCTCGGGTGTGGCGCCGCGCGGGAAGTGCAGACCGGCCGACCGGCGGGTGGCCCCGCCGGCGACGAGGTCGCGGTCGAGGACCGTCACCGCGGCCCCCGGGTCCGTGGCCAGGATCTCCCGCGCGATCAGGCACCCGAGCACCCCCGCGCCGACCACCGCGATCCCGGTGCCGTGCGTCGCGTTCACGGCGCGCTCCCCGGCTGCGGGCCGGGCTTGGTCGACCACTCGATGAACGACGGCAGCTGCTCGGTGCTCGACTCGCGGCTCAGCCGGTCGGCGATGCGGCGGCTGCGCCAGGCGTTGAGGCTGAGGTTGGGGTCGGCGAGCCCGCGTTGGTTGCGTGCCGCGTTCTGCACGAACACCCGGCGGTCGTCCGGCCCGTCCCAGTACACGGCGTAGTCCTCGTCGATGCGCAGTTCGTCGCCGTCGCGCTCCAGCCGGTGCGCGATCGGCTCCAGGAAGTCCATCCGGGTGGGCCGGAACCCGGTCGCCCAGATGACCACCTCGGCCTCGAAGACCTCGGTCGCCTCGTTGTTGTCGTTGTGCCGCGCGGACACCTGCCAGTCGCCGTACAGGCCGGGGCTGACGTCGAACACCTCGCGGTTGGGGTACAGGCCGACCAGGTCGACGTTGCCGTCGACGAAGCGGTGCAGATACGTGCGCTGGTAGATCTCGCGCAGTGTGCTGAGCGATATGCCGTCGCTGGTCAGGACGTGTTGGCGGTTGAAGGCCTCGCGGGACTCGCGCTCCAGGCCGAAGAAGTAGTCCGAGTGCGAGGGCATGTAGTAGTCGTTGGTGAACGGTGAATCGTCGATGGGGAAGTAGTTGCCGCGCCGGGAGATCCACGAGACCCGGCGGGGCAGCGCGCTGCCGTGCTGGGAGATCATGTCGAGGAACGCCTCGGCCCCGGACTGCCCGCCGCCGATGACCACCACGCGCTTCCCGCCCAGTGTTCCGGACGTGTGCACATAGTCGCTGACGTGGAACTGCTTGGGCCCCAGCTTGTCGCAGAGCTGCGCTGGGACGTGCGGCTCACTGCCGATGCCCACCACCACGTTGTCCGCGGTGACGGTCCGGCGGTCGGTGCGCACCCGGAACACGCGGTCGAACGTGACCTCGCGCACGGCCTCGCCGAACACCACGTTCTCGTTGCTACGGCTGGCCCAGGCAAGGTAGTTGCGGAACTCCGCGCGCGGGACGGCGTCGAACTGGGCGTTCAGGAAGTGGTAGAGCCGCCCGTTCTGGTGCAGGTACGCCAGGAACGTGAACGGGTTCTTGGGGTCGGCGAGCGTCACCAGGTCCTTGAACAGCGAGACCTGGAGCGCGTTTCCGGGCATCTGCTGGCCGTCGTGCCAGGTGAAGGACTGCTTCCGGTCCAGGAACAGGTTGCTCACGTCGGGCCGGCCGTACAGCAGTGACGCCAGGCTCAGGTTGGCCGGACCCACGCCCACGCCCAGGCATGTGTAGTGCGTGGGACCGGATCGTTCGGGCTCGTGCGCCATTTGGGCCTCTCCTTCGGGCGGATCGCCGCGCTCGATGGGGTGGGACGGATCGGTACGGAGGTCCGCGGGCGGCCGGCCGTGGGCGGCTGCGCTCCCAGGATCACGGCGTGCCTCCCGGTGCGTCGGGAAGCGAGTCGTCGAAGGTGCCGCGGATGCCGTGGCCGCCCAGGAAGTCCAGCCACCGGGCGGCCTCGTCGGCCGATTCGGCCGCGCGGTTCAGACCGGCCGGGAGGGCCGAGTCGAGGACGCGGGTCACGCCGAGGGCGAGCGGCACCGACACGCATCGGGCCATGGCGCTCTCCTCCGCGTCGCCGGTCAGGTCGAGCAAATGGGCTCCGCGCCAGCGGGTACGGCCGTCGGTGCCCCGGACTTCCAGTTCGACGGAGAGCACCACCCGGTCCCGGTCCGCCTCGGTGGTCGGGTAGCGGTCGGCAAGTTCCTTGGCCAGTGCGCGGATACGGGTCTCGTCGCCGGTCGTGACGGTCTCGAAGACGTCGCGCCACGCGGCACGCCAGCCCGCGTTGCGGAGCGTGCCGCGGATGAACGTGGTGGCCCGCCACGCCTGCGGCAGCGCGTACTGGGCGAGGAACGGCAGGCTGTCGCGGTTGGGGTAGACCTCGAACTCCTCCCCGGCGAGCACCAGCGACCGCGTGGCCTGCCAGGGATGCCGCGCGGTGCGGGGGCCGCCCTCGTCGATGTACTGCGCGGGCGAGCCGAGCGCGGCAAGCACCCCGTAGGGCGCCCAGCTGAACCGGTAGCGGAAGTCGTCGGGTTCGGCGGGGATGCCGCCGCAGTACGAGGTGAAGGCCACGGACGCCGCGCCGTCGCCGGCCTCGCGGCGGGCCCGGTCCACGAGCACATGGGCCATCAGGTGGTCGATGCCGGGGTCGAGGCCGGCCTCGGTCAGCACCACGAGGCCGGCCTCGGCCGCGACCGCGGCCTGCTCGCTCAGCGCCTCGGTGGTGTAGCTCGTGCAGGCGAAGTGGGCGCCGCGCGCGACGGCGAGGCGCAGCAGGCCGGTGTGCTCGGCGGCCGGCAGCATGGAGACCACCACGTCGCCCGCCTTGACCTCGGCTTCGAGGGCGCCCGGTTCGAGGCCGCGCACGTCGGCGCGGTCGGTGAGTCCGAGCGCCGCGAGGCGTGCCGCGGCGCGTTCGGCGGTACGGTCCCACAGCACCACGCGCTCGGCGTGGTCGCAGACCAGTCCGAGGCCGGTCCGGCCGGTGGACAGCCCGGTCCCGATCCAGTGGACGGTGCCGCTCGCGGGGGCGGTTCGGTCACCGGACATGCGCGTCCTCCTGGGATTCGGCCGAGGATGCGGCCTGGGTATGGGTCCGGGATTCGCTCCCGGACTCGCTCCGGGATTCGTTGCGGGACTCGGTTCCGGAACCGGCTGCCGCCCGTACGAACTCGCCCAGGCAGCGGGCCCACGCGGGATCGTCGGAACCGATGCTCGCGAGCACCGGCCACAGGTCCGCGGAGAACGCCCTGGCGGCCTCCACGGGAAGCAGCGAGGGAAGGTTGTCGATCGCCACGAGGTCGACCGGGCGCCCGCCGTCCCGCAGCCGCCGGACCGGGTGCTCCCAGTCGGTGACCGCGTCGTACACGGGCAGGACGTTGCACTCCGACCCGACGTCGCAGGTGACGTCCGCGATCACGGAGAGGCGGCGTCCGGGGGCGTCGAGGTCGGCGGGGCGCAGGAACGGCGGCACCGGGTGGGTCGTCAGGACGGTGTTGACGAGGATGTCGGCGTCGAGGAGGGCGTCCCGGTCAAGGTCGCGGGTCTCCGCCAAGTCCCAGCGCAGCGGGCTGACTCCGGCGGTTTCCAGGGCGTCGCAGGCACCGCGCCCGCTCCGGCCCAGGGCCCCGATCACGAGGGCGTCGCCGTCGGCCACGCCTCCGGTCCCGTCCCCGGCACCGGCCCGGAGCCGGGCGTCCAGTTCCTCCCGGTCCAGTGAGCGCAGCGGCACTTCGAGCGTGCCGCGCCGGTGCAGCACGGCAAGTGCCGCGCCCACGTACCCCGCCCAATAGCCGAACGCGGCCAGACGCCGACCGCCGCCGTCGGTCAGGTACTCCAGATCGAGGAGCGCACCCCCGCCCGCCGTGAACCGGGCCAGCAGTTCGCGGGCGCCGGACTGGCCCTTGTAGGCGTGCCCGAAGTAGATGTGACGGTGCCGCAACTCCGCCGGCTCGCCGGGTAGTTCCTTGAGTCCGAGGATGTACGTGCCGTCCGGCGCCGTCGGCCAGCCGCCCGCCGGCGCTGTGTCGCACCCCGCGTCCGCGTAGTCGGCAAGCGGGAAAACCCGCTGGGGCGACTCCTCGACGGTGATCCGGACACCCCGGTCGACCAGGCGTGCGGCGTCCTCGGGTACGAGCGGCGCGCGGCGTTCGGTGGCGCGCGACTCGCACCGCATCCATAAGTGCGTCGCCACGGGCACCGGAGCTGCCGTCGCAATCGGGTGCGTCAACCTTGCCTGCCTTCGGGTGGGGGGGATTGGGCGGCGGTGCGGTCTCCGGCAGGCCGTCAGCCACCTCGGTCGGCCCGGCGCATGTCGAGGCCGTCGGCGATCGCCAGGCGCAGGACGTCGGTCGCGCCTTCGTAGATGCGCAGCGACCGGATCTGCCGGTAGAGGCGTTCGGTGACGCCGCCGCGGACCACGCCGGCCGCGCCGAACAGCTGCACGGACGCGTCGACGATCTCCTGGGCCGCCTCGGTGGCGTACACCTTGGCGATGCTGGAGTGCCGGGCGAACCCGCGGCTGCCCTGGTCGCACTCCCAGGCGGCCCGTGCCACCAGGAGGGAGGCGGCGTTCAGGCGGATGTCGGTGTCCGCGAGCTTCGCCTTCACGAGTTGGAGGTCGAAGAGCGTGCGGCCGTACGCCTCCCGGCCGCGGGTGTGCGCGAGTGCGGCGTCCGCGGCCCGCCGGGCGAACCCGACGGCCGCCGCGCCGACCGTCATCCGGAAGCGGTCGAGCAGGTCCATGGCGACGACGAAGCCGCGGCCCTTCCTGCCGAGCAGGGCTTCGTCCGGGACCGGGCAGTCGTCGAAGTGCACGTGCCCGAAGGAGCGCGGCGCGATGGCGTCGAGCCGCTCCACGCGCAGGCCGGGGGTGTCCGCGGGCACCAGGAAGGCGGACAGGCCCAGCGGTCCCGGTCCTTCGCCGGTGCGGGCGATCACGACGAACAGGTCGGCGATGGTGGCGTGGGCGATCCACGCCTTGCGGCCGGCCAGCACGTAGCCGCCGTCCGCGGCGCGCCGGGCGGTCAGTCCGACCGCGGCGACCTCCGAGCCGGCCTCCTTCTCCGAGACGGCGAACGCGCCGATCAGGGTGCCGTTCGCCATGCCGGGCAGGTAGCGGGCCTGCTGCTCCTTGTCGCCGTACCGGATGACCGGCGTGGCGGACAGGGACTGGATGGAGTAGGCGAAGTCCGCCAGGTCCTCGGCGTAGGCCAGGGCCTCGCGCGTCAGGCAGACCGCGCGGAAGTCCCAGGGCAGGTCGGGCGACGCCGCGGACGGGTCCAGGCCGGACAACCAGCCTTCCTCGCCCAGGAGCCGGACCAGGCGGCGGCCCGCCTCGTCCGGCGGCATCCGGCGCACGGTCTCCCACAGTTCGCCGTAGATGTCGCACCAGACGCCGATCTGCTGCGCGAGACGACGGTGTCCGTCGTCGTAGAAAGGAAGCCCGAGAACCTCCGGGTCGTGACTGGTGTTCAGGTCCACTGCGGCGCTCCCTGCGGCTGTCCCTGCGGACGACGGGCCGGATCGCGGCGCGGCCCTGCCGGGCCGTGGCATCGCGTCATGGCCCCAGCACCGCCCTGGCGATCGCGTCCGCGTCCTCGAGGATCACCGAGCCGACCCCGGGGCGGATGCCGGCGGCCGTCGCCCAGTGCACGAACTCGGTGGGCACCCCGTAGGCGAAGCAGCGCGGGTGAGGTGTCCCGGAGGCGTCCACCACGCGGTACGGGCGCGGCGTCACCTCCACGCCGCCGGTCTCGTACGCGTCACCGTCCGGATCGGGGATGCGGTACGGCCGGCACTGGCCGGTCGCCTGCATGTGCCGCAACAGGGCGTTGGTGGTGCGGCGCAGGTCCGTGTCGGGGATGCGCGCCTCGATGAGCGTGGTGGCGGGCACCTCCGAGCCGGGGATCGCCGCCGAGCCGATGAGGAAGCCCTCGCCCGCGGGACCGGACCGCACCCGGGTGCCCGGCCCCACCACGCGGAGCAGGCCACACTCCATCAGCGCGGTCATCTCCTCGATGCGGGACAGCGGCGGACCGATGGAGAGGTACGCGTTGAGCGGCGTGAACCAGCCCGCCACCTCGTCGCGGTAGGAACTGCCGGTGATCCCGGCGTGGTCGATCGCGAGCCGGACCTCGTTGCGCATGTCGCGCAGCACGTCCAGAGCGGCTTTGAGCGGGTTGTCCACATTGCCGCCGCGGGCGTTCCGGACGTCCTCGCGCAGGTGACCCACCAGCCATCGGCCGAATTCCTCCTGATGGGTGAACACCCGGTTCCCCCAGGGGCGTTCCACCCGCGACCAGTCCCATTCGTCGGCCGTCCGGAGGCCGTGCCGGCGCAGCACGCCGGTGCGTTCGGCCGGTTCGGCGGCCACGTACTCGGCCAGGAACCGGTCGGCCGTGGGCCGGTCGGTCCGCCCGGCGACAAGCGCGTGGTGGTAGACGGACCGGACTTCGGCGTCCAGGAGCGGCCACACGTGCCGCTTGAACGTCGCGTTCGGCGTGGCGCGGATCCGGGCGATGGCGTCGAGGGTCAGGAACAGCGGCTCGTGGCGGCCCGCCGCGCCCTTCTGGTTCTCGCCGCGGGCCTGGTAGGGCACGCCGCGGCGGGACCCCGCGTACAGGACGGGCTCCTGTCCGGAGGGGAGGTAGTGCAGGCCGTCGGGGCCGGAAACGTACTTGCCGCCCCGGCCCTCGGTCAGCAGGGCGAGCACGTCGAAGAACGCCAGCCCGAGCCCGCGGATGCCGACGGTCTCGCCGACCCCGATGCCGTCGAGGTCGAGGTCGGCGGGGTTGCCCGGGCGGATGTAGCGCAGCCCGTGCCGCCCGGCGTACGCCGCCAACCGCATTTCCTCGGAGGTGGGTTCGTTGGCGCCGTGGCCGAGCGTGAGGACCACCGCGTCCAGGCCCGCCAGCAACGTGCCGTCGTCGAGCGTGACGCACTGCCCGCTCGCGTCCTGGTTCAGCGCTATGGCGGTGCCCCGGTGGACCAGGATGCGGACGGAGTCGGGGGCGGTGGACTTGATGCGGCCGAGGACCCATTCGAGGTACCGGCCGAACTGGGCGCGCGAGGGGTAGTCGTCGGGACCGAGCCGCTCCGCGCCCGCCCAGATGTTCCCGGCGCCGAACTCCACCGGTTGGAGCCAGTCGTACAGGCTCGGCCCCGGCCGGATCGGCCCGGCGCAGTTGACGCTGGTGTCGGTGAACTGGCTGATCTGCGATGTCACGGTGTTCATGAGCAGGTGGTGGGACTGCCGGGTACGCCAGGTGCGCCCGGCCCCCGGCGGATACGGGTCCACCACGTGGATCGACAGCCGGCGCTCGCCGCTGTGGTTCGCACACAACCGCTCGAGGACCGCGAGGCCGCGTGGACCGGCGCCCACGACGCAGATTGCCTTGGCCGGTCGAGACACGGTCACTCCTCCTTCAATCGGTCCGCTCGCCGCGAGACGAGCGCCGGGACAATGTCGAGCCGAGTGCTACTTCTCCGACTTGCGCCGCGCGGCTTCCTCGGCGAACTGGCCGAAGGTCATCGTCGACAGCGTCTCCATCTCGTCGTCCGAGAATTCGATGCCGAATTCGTCGAGCTGCATCACCAATTCGGCGAGCGAGAGCGACTCCAATTCGAGTCCGCCGTCGCCCAGTGGCGTTTCGTCGGTCAGTGCGTCCACTTCGAAATGCATGCTGCGTAGTGCGTCGACCATGACTTCCCGAAGATCGGTGGGCATTTGGTGAACCTCCTGTGAGGGGTGCGGGGCGGTACGTGTGGCTCGGTGGCGACCAGGCGGCGGTTCGGCGGCGCACCGGGGGGCGGAGACGGGCCCGGTGATCGGCCCGGCGATCGGCCCGCTGACGGGCGACGCCCCGACGGGTCGCGTCAGACGTCGATCTCGACGTCCGTGAGCGGGTAGGCGACACAGCTGTGTGCGAATCCGAACTTCGTGTCGGCCATGCGGAGTTTGGCCTCCTGGGCGTGGAAGACCTCGCCGGAGCAGACCCGGACCCGGCACAGCGAGCACTCGCCGGAGCGGCACGACGGCTCCTGGGGGATGCCGTTGTCCTCCAGTGCCTCGAGCATGTTCTGGCCGCGCGGCATGGCGAACGTCTTGCGGCCGCGGACCGTGACGGACACCGTGCCGGCCGGGTCGAGGTCCGCGGGCCAGCGCGGGTCGTCGCCCGGCTGCACCGCGACGCTGTTGTCCTCGTACCGGATGCGCCGGCGCGGGTGCCCGAGCGCGGTCAACTCGTCGATCAGGAACTCGTATTTGCCCGGTGGGCCGCACAGGTAGGTCATCCGGCCGGCCAGCGGGCCCACCAGGGAGGTGATCAGTTTCCCGTCGAGCGGCGTGACCGCCCCGGTCCAGTCCGGGCCGGGCTGGGCGATGACGTGGTGCACGGTCAGGCCGGGGAGCCGGTCGGCCAGTTCGTCCAGTTCCTCGCGGAAGATGACGTCGTCGGCGCGGCGGGAGCCGTACACCAGGGTCATCCGGCGGGCCAGGTTGTTGTCGGCGATGTCCTTGATCATGCTCATCGCCGGGGCGACACCGGATCCGCCGGCCAGGAAGACGAGGTCGTCGCCGTGGTACAGCGGGTCGTGGAAGAACGTGCCGATCGGCCCGCCGCTGGTGAAGCGGTCCCCGGCCTCGGTGGTGTCGAGCAGGTGGTTGCTGACCCGTCCGCCGGGCAGCCGGCGCACCGTCAGGTCGTAGTGCTCGCGGGCGTTGGGCGACGACGAGATGGAGAACGCGCGGCTCGTCCGGACGTCGCCGACCTGGACGTGCAGGTTGATGTACTGCCCCGCGAGGAACGGCGGCAGCGGCCCGCCGCCGGTCTTGCGCAGCCTGAAGGTCTTGGTGGTGACGGTCTCGTCGACGACCTCGGCGACGGTGAGGTCCAGCCGGCGCGGATGGAGCGGTTCCAGGTCGCCCCAGGCGTCCGCCGGGTGGTCCACCTCCCCGGCTTCCTCCCGCCGCCGCATCGCGGCGAGCACGTCGTCGGCCCCGTCGAACAACAGGGCCAGCGGATTGGCTGTCATATCCGACTCCGTTCTGGGGTTACATGGACAAGATCCGCTGGCACACCCGGGCCGCCATGACGATCATCGAGTTGTAGCCGCCCGCGCCGGTCCAGTTGCTGATGCAGACCAGGCCCGGCACGTTCGGCGCCAGATCCTCGTTGCGGAACAGCCAGCTGTCCGAGATGTCCTGGTCGAAGCCGTAGATGGTGCCGGCGGGCTGGCTGAGATAGCGCTTGAAGGTGAGCGGTGTGGAGACCTCGGCCTCCTCGATCACGTCCCGCACGCCGGGGGCGATGGCCTTGAGCAGTTCGAGCTGGGACTGCGCGTACGCGAACTTCGTCCTGGCGTACTCCTCCGGCGCCAGGGCCTCCCACGGTGCGCCGTAGTGCAGCGAGGCGAGTGCGACCTGCGAGGCGCCGGGTGGCGCGTAGCCGGTCGGCCGGACGTCGTAGCAGGTCGCGACCAGGTACCGGGCGGGCTCCAGGGTGCGGTTGGCCCGGTCGAGGTTGCCCTCGTCGAGGTCGGCGGTGATGAAGCTCGTCGAGGTCAGGAAGCCGAGTTCGGCGGCCGGCGCGTCCAGCCCGAGGTAGAGCACCGTCGCGGACGGGCCGAGGGCCCGGCCCCGCAGGTCCTTGAGCACCCGGTCGGGCACCACGCCGTCGTCGAGCATCCGCGTGTACGTCGTCACGGTGGGTGCGTTGGAGATCACCATCCTCGACGAGATCTCCGTGCCGTCGGCCAGCCGCACGCCGGCCGCCGCGCCCCCGCGGGTGACGATCTTCGACACGTCGGTGTTGAACTTGACCTCGCCGCCGGCCTCCAGGAAGGACGCCAGCATGGCCGAGGACATGGACATGCTGCCGCCGACCACCTGGTAGGGCTTGTACTCGATGTACAGGGTCAGCAGCCGGGCCAGGTCCATGAACGCGCACACCGACGCCGTCTGGCCGTTGTAGCTCCAGTACGAGGCCAGCACGTGCTTCAACCGCTCGTCGGTGAAGAACTCGTCCAGCACCGCCTGGAACGACTTCAACCCGTAGCGGCGTACGTCGGACATGCCCGACAGCCACTCGATCTGCTCCTGCATCTTGTGCAGGTTCGCGCGGGCGACCAGCTGCCAGACGCCGGTGTCCCGGACCAGTTCCATGAAGCGCGTCAGCTGGGCGCGGTTGCCGGGGTAGTGGCTGTCGAGCGTGTCGACGACGCCCTGCCAGTCGGCCGGCAGCGTCACGTCCAGGACACCGGGGACGACCGTGCGGTAGAGGTCGTCGTCGACGACGAACTCCAGCCGCTTCGTGACGTCCAGCATGTCGAAGACGGCACGCAGCGGGCCGTTGCCGCCCTCGTCGCCCATGCCGGCCAGCTGGTGCAGCGACACCTCGAACTCGAACCGGCCGCGGACGAACGAATGCGCCGCCCCGCCCGGGACGTTGTGGCGCTCCAGCAGGAGCGTCCGCCTGCCGCCGCGCTGCATGGTGGCCGCCGCACTCAGCCCGGCGTTGCCGGCGCCGATGACGATCACGTCGTAGTCGGTCATTGCCTTCCTTCCTCGGGGGACCGCGGCGGCGCCGGAGGCCGCCGGTCGTGGTGCGGTCCGGGTCAGCGGCAGCCCTCGACCAGCGCGCCGGCCTGCTCGCGCACGATGCGCTTGAGGACCTTGCCGGTGATGCCGACCGGGATCTTGTCGTCGGAGACGATGACCGCGCCGGCCACCTCGGGCAGCCCGTGCTTGGCCAGCGCGGCGTTGATCCAGGCCGTCGGGTCCTCGGGCGAGGCGGCGTCCGCGGCGAGGGTCACCAGCGCGTACGTCTCCGCGACGCCCTCGTCCTCCCAGCCGAACCGCACGCCCTCGTCCGCCAGTCCGACCACCGTGACGTCGTGGATCTCGGCGTACTCGGAGAGCAGCAGCTCCTCGGTGTACGCGCTGAACACCCAGCCGTCCTTGGAGCGGATGGCGTCCGACGTGCGGTCCAGGTGGTAGAAGGTGTTCCCGGGGTCGCGGTAGACCAGGTCCCCGGTCAGGAAGTAGCCGCCCAGCCACTGCTGGTGCCAGCGGACGTTGTCGTTCCAGAAGCCGGGGGTGAGCGACTTCGACCGCACGCCGAGGCGGCCCACCTCTCCGGGCGGGAGCACCTCGCCGTCCTCGGACAGCGCGACCGCCTCCGCGAACCGCATCGGACGGCCGATGCAGCGGCCGACGTTCTCCCCGCCGATGCGGTGCACGTAGTCGAAGAGCACGTAGCCCATCTCGGTCGAGCCGAACATGTCGATGAAGATCGCGCCGGGCATGATGTGCTGCTTGAGGTCCCGGCCGGTGTAGGGGCTCCGGCCCTTCGCCAACAGCTTCTGGATGTGCACCTTGTGTGCCGCGTCGCCGGACGCGTAGTACGCCGCGACGCACGACAGGTCGCGGTCCGTCAGGTCCTCGGCCGCCATCTCGGCGAAGGTGTGGGTGAAGCCGAAGACGATGACCGGGCGGTGCTTCTCGATCCCGTCGAGGACGGCCTTGCCGCTGGGGTCGGTGTAGTGCACCACCGGCGCGCCCAGCAGCAGCCCGAGCAGGGTGTTGGACATCGCCGATACGTGGTGGCCCGGAAGTGCCAGAAGACGCTTGCGGATGCTGCAGTCCTGGCCGTCCGAAAGCCGGCTGAGCGCGCCGTGGAACAGCGTCTCGTGGGTGTGGTACGCCGACTTCGGGATGCCCGTGGTGCCCGAGGAGTGCGAGATCAGGATCGGGTCGACGCGGGTGTGCCGGAACGGGAACTTGGCCGGCAGGTGCGCGCGGTGCGCGGGCGTGATGTCGGACTGCATGGCGACGAACTTCGGTGCCGGGTCGTCGTCGACGTGCGTCAGCAGCCCCTTGTGCCAGGGCTCGCGCGTCATGATGCCGGTCACCTGCTGGCGGCGGATGTACTCGCGGCGCACCTCGGCCGGCATGTGCGCGCTCACCAGCGACGCGACCGCGCCGAGGCTGGTCAGTGCCATCAGGTTGATCGCGAAGTCGGTGATCGAGGTGGACACGATGGCGACCGCGTCCTTGGCCCGCACCCCGGCCTGGCGGTAGAAGCCGGCGTACGTCTCGACGACCTCGTGCAGGTCGCCGAGGGTCAGGACCTCGGGGTAGTCGCCGGCGGGCGACTGCCAGGTGCCGTCCAGCCAGAGGACCTGCTCGTCGAGGGACCGCCCGTATTCGGGAAGCCGGTGCACCACGTTGCCCGCACCGAGGGAGCGGTCGGCGAGGATCTTCCGGCGGAGTTCGTCACTGATCAGCATTGCGCAATCTCCAATCGTCCGAGCGTTGGGCGGTTCGGTTCCGCGTCGGACCCGGCTCCGACGTGCCCGCGCCGGCTCGCGAGCGGTCGCGGGCGGCGCGGCTGGGGCGTTGCGGCGGTCGCCGTCCCCGGGAAGCGCCAGGTATGGGGACGGTCGGGCGTGGCGGCGCCCCGCACCACCACCGCCGTGATCACCGGTACGGAGGACCGGGGTGGGGTGAACCGGTCGGTGCGGGCGGACCACTCCCGCGCACCACCGGTGCCGGCGCCGATGCCGAGGAGTGCGCAGTGGCGCGCGCCCGGCGGCCGGTGCAGCCGCACGTCGCCGGCGCCCTTGGCGAGCCCGCGCCCGGTCGCCTTGACCGCGGCCTCCAGCAGGGTCCACGCCGACAGGAACACCTCGGGGTCGTCGATGTCCCCCAGCGCGGCGGTGTCCGGGTAGAACGTGCGCAGGACCCGGCCGGGGGACTTGACGGGACGTACGGCCTCGACATCCGCGCCGACCGGGCCCCCGCGGCTCATCGCGACCAGCAGCACGCCTGCCGACCGCGACCAACTCACGTGCATTCCGGGGTGGTTCGGCAGAACCGGGCGTCCGTTCGGGGCAGCGGCGACCGGCAGGTCCGCGGGGGACCCGCCGAGCACGTGGGCGAGCACGCGGCGGACGGCCGAGCGGGAGCGGACGTACGTGACCGCCGACGCGGGGCGCAGGCGAGCGGCCCGGCGGGACTCCTCCGGCGACAGGTCGCCGCGGCACGCCGCGTCGTCCCATACGTCGTCGGCCCCGTGCAGGTCGATCAGCCAGCTCTCCGCGCCACCGGTCATGCCCCCTCGCCTCCGGCCGCGTCCACCCGGAAGACCTGCGGCGCAACCGCGGTCCGGGAGCCCAGCAGGTGCATGTCGCCGTGCGCCGGGCGCATCACCGCCACCGCCACGGTGCGTTCGCGGCGGATGTCGCCGTTGTCCGGCACGAAGATCGGCGGGGTCGACAGCAGGTCCAGGTGGTCCTGCGGCGAAGCCGTCTCCGGCAGGGCGTTCAGCCGCACCCCGCACGCCTCCAGGCGGCGCAGCGAGCCGTTCTTGGCGAAGACGTTCAGCTCGTCGAACGGCATGAACTCCCGGTGCAGGAAGTGGTTGGTGTGCAGCAGGCGGCCACCCTCGACCACCTGCATGCGCCCGTCCAGGAACTCGGCGTACGCGGCACCGCGCCGGTCGCACAGCATCAGCGACCGGGAACTCGCCAGCTTCAGCCCGCGCAGGACCTCCAGGCCCTCCGCCACCGACCCGGCGCTGTCCAGCACGTGCCGGACCGCGAGGTAAGGCGGTATCCCGGCACGCCATTTGCCGCCCAGGACGAGGTTGATGCCGACGGCGAGGCCGTCGCTGTTCATCCCGAGGTAGCCGAGCAGGCCGCCGAAGCTCAGCACCAGGACCTCGCGCCGCGCCCCGGCCTTGCGGACCGAGAGGACGCCGGCCTGGTCGTCGAGGTTGCCGTTGAGGTCGACGGTCTGCGCCAGCACGGTGTTCGGCGGGTTCTTCGCCACCCGCGCGTACGTGGTGCAGTCGCCCTGCGGGCGGCTGGTGCTGCGGTAGCCGACGATCTCCCGGCGCATCTGCAGCAGCAACGCCTCCGGATGGCTGATGCCGGCGCCCTCCGCCAGACCGCGGATCTCCTCGGCGAGGTCGGGGGTGGCCGCCTCGATCTCGGTCCGGAACGCCGAGATCATCGGCAGCAGCGCGGCCGTCGAAATCCGGTTGTCCAGAAGATGGTTCATCCGGGCGAGCCCGTCGTC
This sequence comes from Streptodolium elevatio, assembly GCF_040649515.1. Lineage (GTDB taxonomy): Bacteria > Actinomycetota > Actinomycetes > Streptomycetales > Streptomycetaceae > Yinghuangia > Yinghuangia elevatio. The sequence continues at coordinate 21,410 of NZ_JBEZFP010000063.1, read as the reverse complement.
GAGGAAGGCGTGCAGCGCCGCGGCGCGGGCCGCGCCGTGCTGCCGCCCGAGCTCGAAGGGGTCGCCGGCCAGCTTCAGGAACGGTGCCGGGGCGAGGGCACCCGGCACGTCGCCCTGGCCGCCGGGGCGGGGGGCGTACGGCGCGTCGAGCGGTCGGGCGGGGTTGTCCGTCTCGACCCCTGGCACCATGCGACACCTCTCTTCGACGTCACGCGATCTTTCGGAGCAGGACCCCGTGCCTGGCTCCGGGGACGCTGGAGGCCAGCAGAAACAGCTCATCGATCTCCTCCTCTCCCGACGCGGCAATATCGACGAGGTTGATGAGCGGGTCCGCGGCGAAGCAGTGGCCAATACGTTCGATGTTCTGCGTGCGTACTTGCCGTGCGGTGAAGCCGGCCTGGCGCTCCTTGAGGGTCACCAGCGGCCGGACGAGGTTGGCGGGCAGCAGCGCGCCGACCTTCTCCAGCGGGATGCCGGTGGCGCGCTGGAGCTGGTCGTTGACCGCGACGGCGAGCCGGGGGTCGATCTGGTCGCGCTGCCCCATGACCTCGGCGTCCTGTGCGGAGGCCGAGGCGAGGAACTGGTAGGCGTCCGGCCCCTGTTCGACGGAGCTGACCAGGCAGCTGGCCGCGCCGTCGCTGAACAGGGCGAACTTCTCCAGGCGTTCGGACTCGTCGGCGATGCGGTCGGCGGTGACGACGAGGACGGTGCGCAGGCTGCCGTTCTCCACCAGGGACCGGGCGACGTGCAGGGCGGCGAGCAGGTTGTTGCACCTGTTGAGGGTCATCCCGCACGCGAAGGACACCGCGGGTAGCCGGAGTTCCCCCAGCACGGTGCCGAGGAGGCCGGCGTGGTCGTCGACCGAACTCGGGAACGCGGTGGTGCACACGATGAACCCGTCGACCGATCTCCGGGGCACACCGGACGCCTTGAGCGTGGTCTCGGCACTGGCGACCGCCAGCTCGACCGGGGTGCGGTCGGTACGGAAGTAGCTGCCCCAGCCCCAGGCCCGGGGCGCCATGGGGATGCCGTAGCCCGCCACCCGGGCCTCCAACTGCTCGATGGCGGTGTGCGGTTGCTCGGTCTCGCCCAGGACGTAGCCGGGCGAGAGCAGATAGGCCGGAGGACTCATCCGTCGTTTCTTCCGTTCCGGTCGCCGTTGGACGGGGGGCGCGCCGGCCGTCGGTCGCATGGGGTACGCGTCCGGTGCGTCATGGCGCGAGCCGCACGACGGCGCGGGCCTCGCTGAGGACCTTGGCGCCGCCGCTGGTCACCACGAGGTCCACGCGGACCCGTCCGCCGTCGAGCAACGCGCCCACCCGGCCCCGGATTTCGACGTCCGTGCCGCGCTCGTCGTCGGGCACCACGACCGGCTTGGCGAAGCGGGTGCGGTACTCGACGATCGCGCCCGGGTCGCGCACCCAGTCGGTGACGGTGCGGGCGGCCAGCGCCATGGTGAGCATTCCGTGCGCGATGACGTCGGACATGCCCGCCTCGCGCGCCACCCGGGGGTTCCAGTGCACGGGGTTGAAGTCCTCGGAGGCCCCCGCGTACCGCACCAGGTCGGTCCGGGTGAGGGTGACCGTCCTGGGCGGGAGTTCGGTGCCGACCTCCGCGTCCTCAGCGCTGATCGCCATCGGGGCCACCGCCCTCCATGGCGTTCATGGAGACGAAGGTCATGTGCGTGGTGACGACGTGCCCGCCGTCCGCGTCCGCGAGGTCGGCCCGTAAACTCAGCACGTCGCGGCCGCGCAGGGTGCGGGCGCCGGTGATCTCCAGAGTGGTCACCAGACGGTCGCCCGCCTGGATCGGCCGGGTGTAGTCGAACCGCTGGTTGCCGTGCACGACGTACGTCGGATCGAACCCGATATCCCGGTAGTCGAACACGTCGTGCATCGCGCGGGCCACCACGACGAAGGAGAACGTCGGCGGTGCCAGAACGGCGGAATGGCCCAGGGCCCGTGCGGCCTGCGGGTCGGTGTACACGGGGGCGGGGTCGCCCACCGCTTCCGCGAAGCGCCGGATCGTCTCGGATTCCACCGGATACGGGTGCGCCGGCGGGTACTTCGTGCCGACGCACCTAGGGTTCAACGCCATGTCACTCCATCAACGTCTTCGGAAGTCGGTCGGGGCAGAGCGGTCGCCCGGCACGGTCAGTCGTCCCAGTGGTCGACGACCCTGCGCCGGATTTCGGCCGGGTAGGCCTGGGCGAACGAGGCGTGGTCCAGCCGCCCTTCGCCCCATGCGGGGAGCAGGCCGTCGTGCAGCACGCCCGGACCGCGCATCGCCTTGCGTTCCTCGTCCGTGTAACAGGCCATGAACGGCAGGACGACGGTGTCCCACGCCTCGCGCCGGTCCCGGGGGTGGAGGCGGGTGGCCAGCGCCCACAGCAGGTCGGCCTCGTCGGAGGGGTCCACGTCGTCGTCCAGCACGAACGTGGTGGGCATCATCGCGCTGGGGCCGCCGCTGTTGTGGATCACCTCGCCGATCCGGTGCACGAACTCCGCGGAGTCCACGCCGGGGAGGACGGCGCGCCAGTTGTCCGGCACGGTCACCACCGTCCAGTGCATGGCGGCGGGGAACGGCATCCACACCGTGGTGACCGGCAGGCCGGCGCGGCGCAGTCCGTACAGGGCGTTCGCGGCCCGGCCGGTGCCGGTCACGGTGTGGTACTCGTCGGCGGGCCGTCCCTCGGCGACGATGGGCCAGATCGGCGCGTCGCGGTGGGTGATCGCCTCGACGGAGAACACCGGTTGCAGGGACGTGTGGTTCGACGCGTAGCCGGCGTATTCGCCGAACGGGCCCTCCATGCTGTCCCGGCCCACCGACAGGTGCCCCTCGATCACCACCTCCGCGTGCGCGGGCACCTCGAGGTCGACGGTCTCGCAGCGCACCACGTCGACGGGCGCGCCCTGCAACGCGCCGATGTAGCCGCCCTCGTCGACGCCTCGCGGCAGCGGGATGCCGGCCACGAAGGGGATCGCGGGGGCGCCGCCCTGCACCAGGGCGTACGGCATCGGCTCGCCGCGCTCCGCCCAGGCCTGCCAGACCAGGCCGAGGTGCTGCGGCGGGATCACCAGACCGGTCATGCGCTTGCCGTCGAGCACCATGATCCGGGTAATCGACCAGTTGTTCCACGAGCCGTCGGGCGTCTTCGCGACGATGACGCCCCACGTGTTGAGGTAGTGGCCGCCGTCCTTCTCGTGGATGCGCGGCATCACGAAGCGGTCCAGCGTGGCGTCGTCGCCGAGCAGGACGTTCTCCTTGCACGGCGCACCCGCGGCCGGCACCGGGCGCGGCGGCACGGGTTCGGCGTCGCGGGTGCGCACCAGATGGTCGACCAGTTCGGCGGCCCCCGTGGTCGGCGGGAGCCCGACCGACAGCGCGAGCCGGGCCAGCGGCATGTCCGCCCGGGAGCTGACGCCGACCGGGGCACCGAACATCCGCATCCCGATGCGGTCGTCCGCGATATTGGTGAAAAACGGTGCGGGGGCCCGTAGTTCGTAGGAGCGCCGGGTGTGCGCGGCGGCCTCCAGATCGGCACTCACCGGGCGGTCGACGGTCTTCAGGTCGCCGATGGCGGCCAGGGCGTCGAGGTAGCTGCGCAGGTCGGCGAGGTGGCTCATGAGGTCGTCCCCCGGGTGGTGTTCGCGGTGACGGGGCGGCGTTCGAGGCCGTCGGCCGTCGGGGTGAGGTTCGCGTCCGGCAGTCCCTGCCAGCGACGTGCGCGGCGCGCGGCGATCCCGAACTGGTCGAGGACCCGGGAGACGATGTGGTCGACCATGTCGTCCACGCCGGAAGGGCGGTTGTAGAACGTCAGCACCGGCGGCAGGATCACCGCGCCCATGCGCGACAGCGTGAGCATGTTGTCGAGATGGATGTCGTTGAGCGGGGTCTCCCGCGGCACGAGCACGAGCTTGCGTCGTTCCTTGAGCGTGACGTCCGCGGCCCGCGCGACGAGGCCGTCCGCGTAGCCGATCCGGACGGCGGCGAGGGTCTTCATGCTGCACGGCATGACGACCATGCCGTCCACCGGGAACGACCCGGACGAGATCGCCGCCCCCTGGTCGTCGGGGGAGTACGCGGCGTCGGCGAGCGCGGCCACCTCCGCGGTGCTCAGACCGCTCTCGACCGTCAGCGTCGAGCGGGCCCATCTGCTGATCACCAGATGGGTCTCGACGTCCTCGTGCAGCCGCAGTTCCTGGAGCAGGCGTACGCCCAGGACCGCCCCGGTGGCACCGGTGATGGCCACGACCAGTCGCATCGTTCGCACCTCGCTCCTCTGCTCCGGGCGGTCAGCTGTCGGCCGTCGCCGTGGTGGTCGGGTGTTCCCGGCCCTGGCCGTCGTCCCGGCCGAGGCGGGCGTGGAACCGGCAGACCGCCGACCCCTCGCGCTTGCACTCCACGACCGAGTCGGCGGCCGCCACGCCGAGGCCCTCGAACCAGCCGCCGCGCAACTCCAGGCACGGGCATACGTAGTTCTCCAGCGAGCGGCTGGCCTTGAGCATCTTCAGCGCGTAGTGCTCGCTGACGACCGTGTCCCAGGTGCCGTCGTCGGCGAAGTCGGTCGACTCGAGGCGTACCGTGTCGGCGAACATCAGGCGGGCCAGTGCCTCCAGGACCCCGGCCACGTCCTTGGCCGAACCGTCCCGGCCGGACAGGTCCAGGCGGGTGCAGCGCGCGTAGAGCGTGGCGACGCGGCGGGCCACGAACTGCATGACCTCGGCGTTGAGTTCGTTGGCGGCGTCCTGCCCGAACCGGGCCTTCACCGCCTGGTACCACCGGGCGTCGTGCAGCCACCAGAACTGCCGCAGCAGTTCGATCTCCGTCGACTCCGGGAGTTCCGAGGAGGGTTCGCTCACCGCGCGTCCCCGCCGTCCGCCGCGCCGCCGGTCACCAGGAGGCCTCGGGCCCGGTCCGGCTGCTCGTCCCGGGTGGCGAGTTCGACCAGGACCAGCAGGACGTCGTCGGCGCTGCCGTCCTCGATCAGCAGCTGCGCCAGGTCCATGCCGTCGGCGAGCGCGTCGCCGGCCGGGCTGATGCAGATCACCGGGCCGCCGAGGCCCCAGCGCGCGGCCACCACGCCGAGCACGGCGCTGGGCACCGACTGGTAGAAGAGCAGCGGGGAGGCCGGCTTGCCGGAGTCGACCGAGCCGGTGACGGCGGCCTCGGTGGCCATGTCGCCGAGCCGGGTGACCAGGACGATCGCGGTACGGTCGCCGCGCTCCGGCGGCGCGGGGTGCTCGCCGTGGTGGGCGCCCAGGCAGCGGTCCGCCACGTGGGCGATGATCGGGCCGAACGGCGAGGCGGTGAACCCCGGGAGCTTCGGCGCCTCGGCGTCGTCCGGTGCGGGCCAGACGGTGTGCGCGAGGGTGGTCAGCGAGGACGCGGGCGCGGTCATACGGCACTCACCACCAGCGCGGTGTTGGCACCGCCGAAGGCGGCATTGAGGCTGAGCACGTGTCGCGCGTCCCGCTGCCTCGGGGTGTCGAGGACGAGGTCGAGGCGGCAGTCGGGGTCCGGACCCAGGTAGCCGGAATTGACCGGCAGGCTTCCGGACCGCAGGGCCAGCATGCAGATCACGAACTCGACGAGCCCGGCGGCCTGCAGCGCGTGCCCGTGCATCGACTTGGTCGAGCTCACCGGTATTTGCTCCGCGTGCTCGCCGAACGCCCGGTGCAGCGCGGCGGTTTCCGCGGCGTCGTTGTACGGCGTCCCGGTGCCGTGCGCGTTGACGTAGTCCAGGTCCTCGGGTCCCAGCCCGGCCCGGTCCAATGCGGCGCCTATCGCCCGGGCCATGCCCAGCCCCTCCGGGTGCGGCTGGCAGACGTGGTGCGCGTCGCCGGCCATGCCCCAGCCGGTCAGGTGCGCCAGCGGCCGCTGCCCGGCCCGGCTGTCCGCCGCCTCCAGGACCACGGCCCCGGCCCCGTCGCCGAGTAGCAGCCCCTTGCGTCCGGCGCTGAACGGCCGGAGCCGCCCGTCCGGCGCCAGCGCCTTGCCGGCGTTGAAGGTCGTGAAGGATTCGGCGTCGACCAGGTGGCCCCCGGCGACGACCACCCGGTCGTGTCGGCCGGTGGAGATCAGCGCGGCCGCGTCTGCCATGGCCGCGCTGGCCGCGACGCAGGCGTTGATGTACGTACGCCCGGCCCCGCCGAGCCCGCATGCGGCCGACAGTCGCTGCGCGGTGTCGCTGATGGGCCGCGACTCCTGCTCGGTCCGGGGCAGCCGGGAGACCTCGGGGTCGGCGTGCCGGGCGAGCACGACGGGGGCGCCCGCCCGCTCGTCCGCGGACAGGCCGGCCTGCTTGCAGGCCTCTTCGGTCAGCAGGACCAGTTCGGTGTCGAGGTCGAGTCCGGCGTCGGCCTGGGCGGCGACGCCGACCCGGTACCTGCTGGTGTCGAACCTGGTCACCGGGACGAAGGCCGGCTCACCGGAGTAGATCCCCTCGCGCAGCGCGTCGACCCCGTGCCCGTAGCCGGTGGTCACCGCCATCCCGGTGACGGCGACCGTCCTGCCGGCCCGACGTGGCCCGGATTGCCTGTTCACGTGCACCCTCCCGACGTCGCCAGTGAGTCATCTCGGTGCGGGGAGCGCATCAGTGCCCCATCGCCATGCCGCCGTCCACCGGGATGACCACGCCGGTGATGTACGCGGCCTCGGCGGAGGCCAGGAACGCGACCGTGACGGCCACCTCGTCCGCGGTGGCCATGCGCCCCAGCGGGATCTGGCCGACGATCTTGTCGCGCTGCCCCTGGGTCAGTGCGGCGGCCATGTCCGTGTCGGTGAGACCCGGCGCGACCACGTTGACCGTCACCCCGCGCGGCGCGAGCTCGCGGGCGAGCGAGCGGGCCATGCCGATCAGACCCGCCTTGGAAGCCGCGTAGTTGACCTGCCCCACGACCCCGCTCATGGCCGCGGTCGAGGAGATGACGACGACGCGCCCGGCCTTGGCCCGCATCAGGTGCCGCGCAGCGCGCCGGACCACCCGGTACGTCCCGGTGAGGTTGGTGTCGACCACCGAGGTGAAGTCGTCCTCGGACATCCGGATCAGCAGCGTGTCGTTCGTGATGCCGGCGCTCGTCACCAGTACCTCGACCGGTCCCTGCGCGGCCTCGACCTTGTCGAAGGCGTCGTCCACGGCGGCGGCGTCCTGGACGTCGCACCGCACGCCGAACAGGCCTTCGGGGGGCGGCCCCGAGCGGTAGGTCACCGCCACCCGGTCGCCGCCGGCCCCGAGCCGCCGGGCCACGGCCAGCCCGATTCCGCGGTTTCCACCGGTAACCAGGACAGAACGGCTCATCAGAAGGTCTCCAGCCTGACGCTCGGGGATGCGCGGCCCGGTCCGCGCCGTGGGGCAGAACCCACCCCCACGGGTGTTTCGTACGCCTTCGGGGGATGGGCAAATCTCATCGCCAGTGCACCCGAAACACCACGTCTCGCGCTGTGCCTTCCTGCTGCCTCATTACGGGCCAGTAGGGCAAGGCACACCCAAGGCACAGGGGGATATGGGTGCTTCGCCCGTCGGCCGTGCTGCAAACTGGCCCCGAGCCGGCGACCACGCTCCGGGTATACCTGTGACCGCAGTGTGTGCGGCGTCGAGCCTGCGTCGGCGTTCGGTGCGGCCGGGTGCGCCTGGTACGCCCCCGGAATCCGTCCGCAGGCCGCCTGGTACCGGTCCGCCGGTGCCCGGTGGTCCGGAAACGTGCCGAGCGGGGCCGGAAGACACCCGGCCCCGCCCTGCCACGACCGCCGCGATACGGGCGTGTCGTGTCGGTCGCTCGCGTTCGTCGTGTCGAGTTGGTCGTGTCGAGCTGGTCGTGTCGAGCTCGTTGTTTCGTGTCGGTCGTCTCGTGTCGGTCCGGGGCCCGCCCGAGCCGGTGGCCCGGGCGGGCGGTCACGGAGCGAGCCGCGCTGTTCCTCCACTGGGTCCCGCGGGAACTTCCGGAGCTCCCAAGGGCCTTCCTAGATGGATTCGAGGAATTTGTTCACCGACGGCAGATGGGTGTACGCATGCAGCGCGAACCGCACGCGCTCGGCTGCCGCCGCGCGTACGCCGCCCAGCAGGGTCGCGGCTCTGGCCGCCGTGTCGGCGGCGGCCACTCCGTCCCCGAGGGCGACCTGGGTCTCGGCGGCACGCAGCATGTACATGGCGCGTGCGGCCGGCGGCAGCGGCAGGCGGGTCGCCTCCGCCGTGGACAGGACCGGTGCGAAGTGCTTGATCGCGCGGTCCGGTTGGCCCAGATCCAGCAGCGAGACCCCGTCCATCAGGCGGAGCCAGGCGTGGCAGCGGATGGGCAGGATCGGAAGGCTGCCGGAGGCGACTCCGGTGTCCAGGACCTGCCTTCCCGACGACAGCGCCCTCCTGCGGCCCAGATCGTCCCCGCGCATGGCGTGGATGCGGGCGGTCTGCGCGTGCATGAGCGCGACCAGCGCTGGGTCCTTCACGCTGATCTGCTGGTCGTTGAGCAACTTGCCGACCGCCATGACGAGTTCGGCGGCCTCCTCGTGCAGTTGCAGGTCGAGGTACTGACCCACGTGCAGCGTGACGATCGCCGCCGCCGTCTCGGCGTCCGCGGCGGCCGTGGCGCACCGCAGCGCGGCGAGGTAGTACCGCTGCGAATTGATGTGCTCGCCCTGGAGGCGGGCGATGAACCCGCACACGGCCAGGCCCTCGGCCGCGATGATCAGCAGATCCGGGCCGCTCCGCAGGGCCTCGGGCGCGGCCAGGAAGTGGTTGGCCAGCGTCCGCAGTTCCATTTCGCTCGCGTGCACCAGCCAGTCGGCGGTGAACCGCTTCGTGAACGTCTGGAGCTCGCGCAGCCGGGTGCAGGCCTCCAGGACCGACCCGCTCTCGCCGTCCGTGCCCGGTCGGCGCAGCAGCCCCGAGCCGTCCCGGGCGACGTCGTCGGAAGATCTGCCCAGCGCCTCGGACATGGCGTCCGTCCAGGCCTCCGCGAGAGACCTGGCCGCCTTGCCGGTCGCGAGGAGGTACTCCTGCTGGATGAGCTTCCGGCCCACGACCGCGTCGAGTATCGCTTCCGGGACTGCCGCGCTGGTCCAGGGCAGTTCCAGTTGACGCGCGTCCCCGATGGCCAGGTGCAGCCAGTCGGGCCACTTGCGACTCATCACCTCTTCCTGGGGGACCGCATGGATGTGTGCCATCGCCAGTTGGGCGGTGAGTTCCGGCACTGCACGACCGGCCTCCCACCGGGAGACCTTCTCCCGCCGTGCGGCCATCTGGCCGAAACCGAGTTCGGCGTGTGTCTTGGCGATCAAGTGCGCGTATTCGCCGTGTGTGTAGCCTGCTTTGGCCCGTAACGCCGCCAAGGGATGGCGGTACCGGGCAGTGGACGCAATACCTGTGACGTCGCTCAACCTCGTGCCCCTCACTGAAGTCGGCCGTCGAGGAACCTCTTGTGTGTGACGAGGCCTTCACCTTGCTCTACGGCCTCGAAACCAGTACGGCCCGCGGGGAAGGGCGGGTTCACCATGCACGGGCCGATGCGGGCCACGCCGGGCGGAGCGGGCTCCGGCATGTTCCGTCGGCCCCTCACATGACGATAATGTGAACTCCGTATAACGAACTCTATTGACAATCACGGTGATTGGACATATGTCCCGCCCTCCTGCCGGCCGCCAGCCTGCCCGGCCGGAAGGGTTCCTGACGGAGCGCAACCAGCTGCAGTCGGCGCCGACAAGGAGTTAGAGACTTGCGCGAGTTCAGCGTGCCATCCCTGTACGACGTTCCCCCAGACGGAAATCTGACAGAACTGGTCCTGCGCAACGCCTCCGAGTACCCGGACCGGGCGGTGCTCGCCCGCAAGGTCTCCGGACGCTGGCAGGACGTCACCGCGGCCGGGTTCCTGGCCGAAGTGCGTGCTGCCGCCAAGGGTGTCATAGCGTCCGGCGTCCAGCCGGGCGACCGGGTCGCGCTCATGTCGCGCACCCGCTACGAATGGACGCTCCTGGACTTCGCGCTGTGGTTCGCCGGCGCGGTCTCGGTGCCCATCTACGAGACCTCCTCGGCCGAGCAGATCGAGTGGATCATCGGTGACTCGGGCGCGGTGGCGTGCATCGTCGAGTCCGCGGAGCACCAGGCCGTGGTCGAGGAGGTGCGCGATCGCCTGCCGCTGCTCAAGAACCTCTGGCAGATCGACGCGGGTGCGGTGGCGGAGCTGACCGAGGCAGGCCGCGACGTGGCCGACTCGGAGGTCGACGAGCGCAGCGCCTCGGCCGACGCCGACTCGCTGGCGACCATCGTCTACACCTCGGGCACCACCGGCCGCCCCAAGGGCTGCAAGCTCACCCACCGCAACTTCCTTGCGGAGTGCGGGAATACGATCGCGCTCAACAAGCCGCTCTTCTCCGACGACGCGTCCGTGCTGCTCTTCCTGCCGCTCGCACACGTCATGGCCCGCGTCGCGGCACTCGTCGCGATCATGGCACCCGTCAAACTCGGCCACCTCGGTGACGTCAAGAACGTCACCGAGGAACTCGCCGATTTCAGGCCGACGTTCCTCCTCGCCGTGCCGCGCGTGTTCGAGAAGGTCTACAACTCGGCCCGGTCGCAGGCACGCGCGGGCGGCAAGGGCAAGATCTTCGACCAGGCGGTGGAGACCGCCATCGCGTACAGCAAGGCACTGGAGACCCCGTCCGGACCGGGCCTGCCGCTGCGCCTGCGGCACAAGGTGTTCGACCGGCTCGTGTACGCGAAGCTGCGCGCTGTGCTGGGTGGTCGCGCCACCCACGCCATTTCCGGCGGCGCCCCGCTCGGGGCGCGCCTGGGCCACTTCTACCGCGGCCTCGGCTTCACCGTCCTGGAGGGCTACGGTCTCGCGGAGTCCTGCGCGGCGAGCACCTTCAACCCGCACGACCGCCAGAAGATCGGCACCGTCGGCCTGCCCATGCCGTGCAGCGGGGTGCGCATCGCCGACGACGGCGAGGTGCTGCTGAGCGGCGACCACATCTTCACCGGGTACTGGAACAACGAGAAGGCCACGGAGGCGGTGTTCACAGGGGACTGGTTCCACACCGGGGACCTCGGCGCACTCGACGACGAGGGCTACCTCACCATCACCGGGCGCAAGAAGGAGATTCTGGTGACCGCGGGCGGCAAGAACGTCGCCCCGGCGGTCATCGAGGACCGCATCCGGGCGCACGCGCTCGTCGCCGAGTGCATGGTGGTCGGTGACGCGAAACCGTTCGTGGCGGCGCTGGTCACCCTGGACGAGGAGTTCCTGCCGCGCTGGGCCCGGCAGAGCGGCAAGCCGGAGGACATCTCCGTGGCCGAACTCCGCGCCGACCCCGACCTGTTGGCCGAGATCCAGCAGGCTGTCGACGACGGGAACACGGCGGTCTCCCGCGGCGAGGCGGTCCGCAAGTTCCGTGTCCTGGACATCCAGTTCACCGTGGCGTCCGGCCACCTCACCCCCTCGCTGAAACTCAAGCGGCACGTGGTGATGGCGGACTTCGCGGCCGAGATCGACGGCCTGTACGCTTCCTGACCGGCGGGCCGGCGGGCCGGCGGGCCGGCGGCGGCGCGGGGCACGTCCCGCGCCGCCGCGTAGGGTTGAGAAGCACCCCATGTGGGTCGGTCGCGGACCGGCTCAGGGCCTGGGGACCCCGATGGGGTTCGGCACCGGGAACAGGCCGTCGTCGCTGATGCGCCGCCCGAGCCGCAGCGCGAGTCCGACCGCCTCCCGGACACCCTCGGCGCCGAGCCGGTCGACCGGTCCCGTGGCCAGTCGGTCGGTGGCGGCCTCCACCGACTCCCGCAATGCCAGTCCGGCGGGTGTGATCAGCCCGTCGCGGTCGAGCAACCCGCGTTCCGAAAGCCGCTGTTCCGCCCCGCGCCACTCCTCGTCGGTCCAGCCCCGGGTCCCCTGGATGATCTCCCGGGCCACCTGACCGGTCGCGACATGGCTCACCCCGGCCTCGAGTCCGGAAAGCCCGTGGTGCACCACGGAGACGACATGCCCGTCGCCGCGGTGCTCGCGCAACACCGCGGTCGCGAGCCACAGGCGTCCTTCGAGGTCGTCCGGGCGCGGTACGCCGGACCACGCGGCGGCAAGCGTGCGGCCCTCGTACGAGCAGCCCTCGACGGCGGCCTCCAGCAACTCGACCAGGCGGGCGAGGTCCGCGCGGGACACGGCCGGGGAGCCGGCACCCGTACCGGGGGTCGCGGCCGTCGCGGCGTCCGCCGCCGCGGCGCTCCCGAGCACCAGGGGCGGGCGGCCCGAGGACCCGGGCACCTCCGTCATCACCCGGGTCAGGGCCGCGGACACGGCGTCCAGCCGGGCCCGCACCGCCTTCTCGGGAGTCGTCACCGCCCAGGCGTCCGGCAGGGCGCGCGACACCCGGCGGGGCGCGAAGGAGAAGCTCAGCGCCTGGGCCGCGGGCGCGTCCAGGGCGCCCACCGGGGCCAACCGGCCCACGAAGTAACCCATCCAGTATCCGACCAGCCCGAGTGACCGGGACGCCTCGGCCGGCTCGGGCGCGTAGTAGGCCACGCCGTGGATCGGCTCGATCGCCTGCCACAGCCGGCGAGCAAGTGCGGGCACGTCTGTAGTCGTCATGGGCGCCAGTATGGGCCGTCGCCCGAACCCCCTGACAGGGCCGACAGGCTTATTGGAAACGGCAGTTGGTGGCTCGATGGGGAGGCGGCGCGCGGCCGTCCGGCCGCTGCGACCTGCCCGCTCGGCCGGGGTCCCGCGGCCCTCGCACGGGCCAGGACAGTGGCGCGCCACAGGATTTCCGCGCGCGAACGGCACTTCCCCCACCGGGGCGACCGCACCGGCCGGCACGGGTATGGGACGGACACAAGAGAGTTGGAGGCGGCAGATGGAGGACCGCGGACCTGGTGCGCCGCGCGTCTACAGAGTGTCGACGAATCGTCTACCCGGGATCGCTAGCATCCGTCGCGGGGGACGGAGTGCGGATGCCGTGCGCTCCACGGGCACCCGAAGGGGACTACGTGACGCCGTTCAACGTGCTCGGCCCCTTGGAAGTCGTACGAGACAGCACATCTGTGCCGCTAGGGGGCCTGCGGCGCAGGGCAACGCTTGCCTACCTGCTGCTCCACGCCAACAGCACCGTCCCCGTCGACCGTCTGGTCGACGCGTTGTGGCACGAGGAGCAGCCGCAAAGCGCCCGCAAGATACTCCAGAACGCCGTGTCCAGCCTGCGCCGCTCCGACGACCTGCTCTGCTCCATCGTCACCTGCCGGGACGGGTACCTGCTGCGCGTGGCCCCGGAGCACATCGACGCGTCCTGCTTCCGCGACCTCGCCGAACGCGGACGGCGCGAACTGGTTCGCGGCCAGTGGCGGCAGGCGGCCGCGACACTGCGCCGGGCGCTCGGCCTGTGGCGCGGGGAGGCACTCGCCGACCTGCTCGAAGTCGGTTTGCGCTGGCCGGAGTTGACCGAACTCAACGAGGCCGGCGTGGCCGCCTTCGAAGACCGCGTCACGGCCGACCTGATGCTGGGACGGCACACCGAGGTCGTCGCCGAGCTGGCCGTCGCGCTCGACGCCGACCCCGCGCGCGAGCGCATGTGCGGGCAGTTCATGCTCGCGCTGTACCGAAGCGGACGGCACACCGACGCGCTCGACGCGTACCGGCGCACGTGCCGCGCGCCGGCGGCGGACCCGGGTCCGGCGCCCGGTGCGGAGCTCAGCCGGCTGGAGAACGAAATCCTGCTGCACGACCCGGTCCTGCACGCGACCGAGGCGGTGCTCAGGTTCGTGGACTGGCCGCACCGTTCGTCGGACGGGGGGAACGAGATCGGCCGCGCGGTCATCAACGGACTGAGTCACCCCGCGACTTCGTGACCGGCCCGACGCGCCGCCGCCACGCTCCGTCCCGCCCGGAACCTGGAGGCACTGATGCACCACGGCACGAGATTCACGCTCCTGGGGCCGCTCGCGGCGGAGCGCCACGGCACCGATCTCCCGCTCGGCGGCGCCCGGCAGCGCGCCGCCCTCGGCTACCTGCTCCTGTATCCCAACCAGGTCGTCGCCACCAGTCGCCTGATCACCGCACTGTGGGGCGAGTCCGCACCGGTGTCGGCACGGAAGGTGCTGCAGAACACCGTCTGGCGGCTGCGCCGGCTGTTCGACGCCGACGACCGCCGCGACCGGACGTCCCGCACGCGCGTCGAACTCCTCACGCGCGCACCGGGATACCTGCTGCGCGTCGCACCCGAGCAGATCGACCTGCACCGTTTCCGCGGCCTCGCCGCCGAGGGACGCCAGGAACTGGACGCGGGCTCGCCGGAAAGCGCCTCGCAGCTCTGGCGCGACGCCCTCCACCTGTGGCGCGGGCCCGTGCTCGCCGACCTCGTGGAGGACGGCATCACCTGGCCCGAGCTCAAGGCCATCGCCAACGCCCGCCTCGACCTGCTGGAGGACCACTTCGACAACGAACTCGCCCTCGGCAGGCACGAGGCCATCGCCGCGGAACTCCAGGTCACCGCACGGGCCGAGCCGCGCCGCGAACGCCTGCTCGGGCTGCTCATGCTCACTCTCTACCGCTGCGGCCGGCACACCGAGGCCCTGGAGACCTTCGACCGGGCCCGCCTCGCGCTCATCGAAGAGCTCGGCCTCGAACCCGGCCACGAACTGCGCGACTTACGGCAGTCCATCCTCACCCACGACCCCGCCCTCCTGTACGCCCCGCGCACCCGGATCACCGCCCTGCCCCCGCCCCGGCCCGCCGCACCCGGCGCCACCCCCGTGGCCGCGGGCCGGACCGGTCCGCCGGACGCCGCGCAGGACCCCAGGCCCACCGGTCCGCCGGGCAATCCCGCGGCGGCCCGTCCGGCGGTGCCCGAACGCCGCGAGGAGGCCGCGGTCACCGAGCACAAGGAGGTCACCGCGGTCTTCGTCCGCGTGGCCTTTGCGCCCCGTGCCGAATACGCCGACCCCGAGGACGTCGAGGCGGCCACCGAACGCGTGGACAGCGCAATCCGGTTCGAGATCGCGCGCTTCGGGGGAGTGCTCACCACCCGCCTGGGCTCCCTGTGGGTGGCGGTGTTCGGTGCGCGCCGCACCCGTGACGACGACCCGGTCCGCGCGGTGTCCGCCGCGATGGCCGTCCGGCACCACGTGGAGGCGTCGTCCGGCATGGTCCCCGGTGCCGTCGTCCGCGCGGCGGTCGCCACCGGACCCGCCCTGGTCCGAGGCCGTACGGGGGCCGGAGCGGCGCCCCGGGTCACCGGCGCGATCCTCGACATGTGCCACTCGGTGCTGCCGCTGATCAGCGCCCACGAGGTGTGGGTCGGCGACGAGACCCGGCGCCAGACCGCCCGCGCGATCGCGTACCGGCGCGCCGGCGCGGCGTCGAACGCCTGGGCGGCCACCGGAATCCGGCTGCCCGGCGAACCGCCGGTCGCCGGCTCGCTGCTCGGGCGGTCCCGCGAACTGGATACGATTGTCGGCCTGTTCCGAACCGGCAAACGGCCGAGCCCGGCCCTCGTCGTCGCCGACGCCGGCATGGGCAAGAGCCGCATGATCGACGAGTTCGAGCACGTGCTGCGCTCGACGGCCGGCACCGAGCCGCGCCCGCTGGTCGTACGCCTCCCGCCGCGCCTCGTCGACACCAGCCTGCTGCCGCTGATCGCCGACGGCCTGTGCGACTGCTGCGACATCACCCCGGACCACACCCCGGAGGAGGCCAGGGAACGCCTGCGGCAGGCGATCCGGCGCGCGGTCCGCACGGAGCGCGACACGGAGTGGATGCTCGCCCGCCTGCACGCGGCGTTCGGCAGCGTCCCCGAGCACGGCGCCCCGACAGACCTCGACACGATCGTCACGGCATGGTGGCGCCTGCTCGAACACACCGCACTGGAAAGACCGGTGGCCGTCCTCATCGACGACCTGCACACTGCGGACGACACGATCCTCGAACTCGTCGGAAGGCACGTCACCCCGTCGGCCGCGAGCGAACTGTTCGTCCTGGCCACGGCCCGTCCCGAACTCGCCGAACGCCGCTCGCTCTACACGGCCGACGAGCGCAACGTCACCATGGTGTCGATGTCCCGTCTCCCGGACGCCGTCATCGACCGTCTGATCCGCACGCTGCTGGACGAGCACGGTCTGCCCGAATATGCGGGCGACGCGGAGCACTCCAACGAGGTGGCCGCCGAGGCCCGCGTACTGCTCGTCTCCCTGGCCGCCGGGAATCCTTTGCTCGCACACGAGTTCGTGAAGGCGTTCGTGGGCCATGTGCGTGAGGGGGAGCCGTGTGCGGTCGACCGTGAGCCGCACGACCTCGCGGCGCGCCTGCTGCCCAACGCGGTGCGCCGGGTCGTCGCGGCGCGCCTCGACCACCTGCCCGACTACGCGCGCAGTGTGCTGCGCGACGCCGCCGTCGTCGGGGACACCGTGTGGCCGGGGGCGGTGGCGGCGGCGTCCGATCGCGATCCCGCCGAGACCGAGGCGGCACTCGACATGCTGGCCCACTACGGCCTGTTGACCCGCGTGACGGCCGGCGAGCTACGCGACGAGGCGCAGTACGTCTTCCGGTACGGCCCGGTCCGGCACGTGGCCTACACGCGCGTCCCGCGCGCGGTCCGGATCGCCACCCAGACCCGGGTCGCGCAGTGGCTGGAATCCCAGGAGGATCCGGACGCGCTGCGCAAGCTCACCGCGTCCGGGCCCGCCTCGCGGGAACTGGTGCGACTGGCCGCACTGACCGAGCGCCTGCGGATCCGGCCGGCAGGCGGCGCGCCCGGAACGACCTGGCACGGCGACTGGGGGACCGTCTGACCAGGGCCGGGGACCGCGGGCCCGGCTCACTCCTCCAACGCGGTCTTCAGCCGGTCGAGTGTGGTGCGCATCGTGCGCCGGTTGTGCGCGGGACGGTCGCGTACACCGGTCACGATCGTGCTGAGCACGTACATCAGCGGGTTGCGCCGGTCGGTCCACGTCTCGGTGACCCGGGTGGCGGAGCCGTCCGGCGCCGGCGCGAACTCGTAGCGCCAGTTGGAGATCGCCAGGCCGCCGGACTTCACGTCGTACGCGAACACCCGGCCCGGCTCGGCCTCGGTGACCGTGCACAGCGTCGACCAGCGGAAGCGCCCGTTGCGGTTGTGGCCCTTGAACCGCGCGCCCACGGCGAGCGGCACCGAGGCGCCGCGGAGCGTCACCGCGACCGTCTCGGGGCTGCGCGTACCGACCGTGCGCACGTCGCTCACCGCGGCGTACGCCTCCTCCGGCGACACGGCGACGGTCACGGACTCGGAGACTGCTCCGGATGCGATGGTCCCTCCCCAGAGACGGGCGGCGCGCCTTCGCGCCAGGTCAGATGGGCGGCAGGTAGTCGGGCAGGTCCTTGCCGACCTGGCCCGGGAACACCGGGTCGCGGCGCGACAGGAACGCGTCGAAACCCTCGCCGGCGTCCGGGCTGCCGAGACTGTCCGCCATGAGGCGGGAGTCCAGCACGTGCGTCGGCACCGGGGACGCCATCATCCCCGTCCGATATACCATCCGCCGGATCGCCGCGACAGACACCGGCGCGGTCTTGTCCACGATCGCCTTGGCCAACTGGTAGGCCTTGGGAAGGAGTTGCTCCGACTCGTGGATGCTGTGCGCGAGGCCCGACGCGACGGCCTCCTGGGCGTCGAACGCGCGCCCGCTGATCAGCCAGTCCAGGGCGCAGCCCATTCCGACCAGGCGCGGCAGGAACCACGTGGACGCGCCCTCGGCGAATATCCCGCGGCGGCTGAAGACGAATCCGAAGCGCGCGTCGGCGGCCACCAGCCGGTAGTCCGCGGACAGCACGATCGTCGCGCCGGCACCGACCGCGGCACCGCGGATCGCCGCGATCACCGGCTTGTTCATGGCGAAAATGCGCATGGTGCAATGCCCGGCCGGTTCCTGCCAGGTCTCCCCGGCGGACGAGTCCGGCACCTTTTCGGCGATCAGCGCTATTTCCTCGGGAGCGAGGTCGAGCCCCGTGCAGAAGTGGTCGCCGGCGCCCGTGAACACCACCACGCGCACGTCCTCGTCGGCGTCCGCCTGGTCGAAGGCGCGGACGAGTTCTTCGGACATGCGCAGCGTGTAGCCGTTCCGGGCTTCCGGGCGGTTCAGCGAAATCGTCGCGATCCGGTCGGCCACCGAATACGTGATCTGCTGGTAAGCCGCGGTATCCCTGGGTTCGTCACTGGCCATGGCCGCCAAGTTAGCCGCGCACCGGGCCATTTGGCCCACCGTCCGTTAACCGCGCGCTCGCGGCCGGTGCGAAACCGGGCGGTTACCACGGAATGGACGACTGCGGCCTTGCGGTCGGTAGCTTGACCGACGTGTCTGCTGACAACCGATTCGGGCGAAGCGACGGGCCAAACATGATGGATCGCTCCGACATCATCGACCTGTACCGCAAGCATCTCGGCGAGGGCCAAGGCCGCGTCGCGACCCTTCTCGACCTGCCGGTCGAGGAATCCGCGAGCGGTGCGCGCGTCCGCTGCATCGACGGCCGCGAGATGCTGAACTGCGGCGGCTACGGCGCGTTCTTCGTGGGCGCCGGCCATCCCGCGGTGCTGGCGGCCGTACGCGAGCAACTGGAGCGCCAGGCGCTCTCCACACGCGTGCTCATCAACGAGGCCGCCGCCCGCGCCGCCCAGGCGCTGACCCGCGTCGCGCCGCCCGGGCTCGACAAGGTGCACTTCTCCTGCTCGGGGGCCGAGGCGGTGGAGACCGCGATCAAGATCGCCCGGGTCAACGGCCGGGGGCGGCTGATCTCGATGACCGGCGGTTACCACGGCAAGACCATGGGCGCGCTGACCGTGACCGCCCGCTCGGTGTACCAGGACCCGTTCCGGCCGCTGCTGCCCAACGTCGCGCACGTGCCCTTCGCGGACGTGGGGGCGCTCGCCGACTCGCTCGGCGACGACGCCTCCGACGCGTGCGTGATCGTGGAGCCGGTGCAGAGCGAAGGCGGCGTACTGGTGCCGCCGGAGGGCTACCTCAAGGCCGTCGAGGAGGTCTGCCGGCAGCGCGGGGCGATGCTCGTCCTGGACGAGGTCATGACCGGGCTCGGCCGGCTCGGCGCCTGGTGGGGGGCCGACCTGGAGGGCGTGGTGCCGGACGCCGTGCTGGTCGGGAAGTGCCTCAGCGGGGGCATGGTGCCGGTCGCCGCGACCCTGGTGTCGCGCGAGTACTTCGCGCCGTTCGACGCCGACCCGTACCTGCACACGTCGACGTACTCGGCCGCGCCGGTGGCGATGGCGGCGGTCCGCGCGACGGTGGAGACCATCGAGGCCGAAGGGCTCGTCGACCGGGCACGCCTGCTGGGCGAGCGCCTGGTGGCCACGTTGCGCCGGCTCACCGACACGCACATCCCGCACCTGGTCGCCGAAGTCCGCGGCCGCGGCGTGCTCATCGGCGTCGAGTTCGTCGACGGCCACCTGGCCGCCGAGTTCCTGATGGACCTGATGGACAACGGCGTGATCGCCAACCACTCCATGAACGCCCTGCCCGTCATCCGCTTCACGCCGCCCGCGGTGCTGACGGAGGAGGACGAGAAGCAGTTGGAGGCCGCCGTCGAGGCCGCGTGCGTCGCGTGCGCACGCCGCTTCCCGCGTCCCGAGGGAGCGCGCGCGTGACCGTGCGCAGCTCGCCGGCGGGCGGGGGAGAGAGCGCGGTGGCCGGCAAGACGATCCTGCTGACCGGCGCGAGCGGCGTGGTCGGCACCGCGATCCTCCAGGCCCTCGACGGCTACGACGTGGTGTCCGCGGTGCACCGCCGCCTCCCGGCCGGTTCGGGGCGCGTCGTGCAGGTCGACCTGACCAGGCCGCGGCTCGGCCTCGACGCGGCCGCGTACCGCCGCCTTTGTGCGGAGATCGACGTGGTGGTGCACTCCGCCGCCATCGTCAACTTCACCGCCGACCAGGCCGAAGTGGACCGCGTCAACATCGAGGGGCTCGGCCGCGTGGTCGAGTTCACCGCGGACGCCGACGCCCTGCTCGTGCACGTCAGCACCGCCTTCGTGATCCGGCACGTGGACGCGGGCGGAACGCTGGGCGGGGTCGCGGCGGCCAAGTCCTCGGCACGTCCGGACGAGTACGTCGACTCCAAGTACATCGGCGAGAACATCGTGCGGTCGAGCGGGCTCGACGTGGTGATCGTGCGCCCCTCCGTGGTCATCGGCGACTCCAAGTCCGGCGAGATCCGCGAGGCGCAGGGCGTGCACAGCCTCGCGGAGGCCACGCTCAAGGGGACCATCCCGTTCATTCCGGCCGCCGACGGCGACTGCGTGGACGTCGTGCCGTGCGACTATGTCGCCCTCGGCGTGAAGAGCGTGCTCGACGCGGGCTACCGCGAGGGCGAGTTCTGGCTCAGCGCGGGCGAACACGCCTTGTCCATGGACCGCTTCGTCGGGCTGGTGGCGGAGATCGGCCGGGAGGCCGGGATCGACGTGCCCGCGACCAGGGTCGTCGACCCGGAGATGGTCGAGCGCTTGGTACGTCCGGCATTCGCCGACGTGCTGAGCCCGGAGGACCTCAGCAAGCTCGACGGCCTGCTGGCGGTGTGCAGCTGTGTCGTGATCCCGGAGAAGCTCCCCAGCTCTCTCGGCGCGCTGCTGGGCGGCGACGTACCGCTCGACGCGGACGATTTCGAAGAGGCCTGGCGCATCTCGGTGCGGCGGCTGATCCAGGACATGAACGCGCCGAGCCGGGCCAAGCCGGCGTTCTCGTGGGACGAATGAGTCCGTCCCCACCAAGACTCCGGAAAGGGAATCACCGATGGAATGCTCGGTTGTACTGGATGCCCGGCTGCCCGGGCAGGACCCGGATGCGGCCTTCGCCTTGGTCGCCGATTTCGAGCAGTATCCGAGGCTGACGGAGAACGTGCGGAGCGTGCAGATCTTCCACCGCGCGGAAGGCGACATGGAGTCCACGTGGGCGGTCAACTTCCGCCGCGGCATCCTGGAGTGGACGGAACGCGACGAAGTCGACCCCGCCGCCCGCCGCCTGGAGTTCACGCAGACGAAAGGTGATTTCGCCAAGTTCATCGGCACATGGACCGTGGAGCCGGCTCCCGGCGGTGCTCTGGTCACCTTTTCCAGCCGCTTCGATCTCGGCATCGCGTCGCTGGCGTCGCTGGTCGACCCCGTTGCCTGCGCGGCGCTGCGGGACAGCATCAGCGACATTCTCCGCGGCCTCTTCGGGACCTCGACGGAAATCCGCGAGATAGAAGCGGCCCCGATCACCGGCTGAACCGCACACGCCCCGCGAACCGCCCGCCCCGGAACCTCGGGCCCGGGCGGTTTCCGCACGGGCACGTGACACGGCGCGTGACACGGCGCGTGACACGGCGCGTGACACGACGAAGGGGTCGGGGGCCGGGAGGGCCGGTGTGCCCTCCCCCCCCCCCCCCCGCGGCCGAACGGGAGAGCGGGGGGGGGGGGAGA
>NZ_JBEZFP010000062.1:0-49060 GCF_040649515.1 Streptodolium elevatio | reverse complement strand
GTTTGTCGCGCGGGGCTTACGGGCGGCCGTTTGCGAACGGCCATTCGTAAACGGCCGTTCGCAAACGCCTGCCCTCCCCCCAGTTCGCGAACGCGCATTCGCAAACGGGGTTCATGAATGCCTGTTCGCAAACCGGGTTCACAAACCGTCGTTCGCGAACGCATTCGTCAATGGCCGTTCGCGAACCGCGTTCATGAACAGCCACTCGCGAACCGGATTCATGAACAACCGTTCGCGAACGGCGTTCATGAACCGCCGTTCACAAACCGGTGTTCGTGAACCGCCGACAGCTCACCCCGCCCGGCACGGCGCCCCGCCGCACACGTCCACAACCTGCCCCGTCGTCAGGAACGCCGCCTTCTGTACACGCGCCGCCGCCGAGTTGCGCGGGTCGGAGTGCGGGTCCTCGCCGTAGTCCGGCTCGAACGGCGGAGTATTGGTGGTCGGCGGCGCCGGCGTACCGCTGTCCCACACGACCAGCGCCGACGACCCCGAGAACGGGTAGCGCGTGATGGGCGCGATACCCCAGTACGGCGTCACGTCCGGACTGCGCCCCGGCGCGAGCGCCGGCGTCGCGATCCGCGCGCCCATCGTGCGCGCCTGCGCCTCCGCCGACACGTTCGCCACCTGGTGGTCGCCGAACGCGATCTGCATGAGCACCTGGTGCCGCGGCGTGTGTGGCAGCGGACGGTCCGTCAGGTTCGCGGCGTACCCGTTCGTCTCCGCACGGTCCCACAGCAGTTGCATCAGCAGCAGACCGAGCTGCTGGTCGATCTTGTCCGGGTACGCCTGGTCGATCAGCGGCTGGAACTGCACGAAGTCGCTGCTCCGGTTCAGCAGCAGGCCGCCGTAATTCATACCGGTCACGCCCAGCACACCCCGCCTGACGTCCTGCGACACGGCGACCGTGATGCCGCCCATGATCCCGCCCTGGCTGTTCCCGTCGTAGACCACGCCCTTTCGGGTGTCGATGACCGGACGCCCTTCGGCCGTGCGGAACGCCGGGTCCGCCGCGAAGCCGCGGGGGTTGCCCAGCAGCCGCCCGAGGAACAACGTGTCGAGCACCCCCTGCTGCAACCGGTCCGCCACCGCGTCGAAGTGGCCGATGTTGGTGAGCGACGCGATGACGACCGGGATGTCGTCCTCGCTCATCCCGATCCACTTGGTCGCGCAGAACGTGAAGTTGTGCTCGTTGGCCATCGACCGCACGTTCGAGCCGCGCACCTCCCGCTCGCTGCCCAGCAGACCGTGCCCGTACAGCGAGGCCTGCGACGGCGCCGCAAAGGCACTGCGCGGGATCTCGCACTGGAACGGCGCCTGCTGCACGTTGCCCGGCAGCTGCCGCGGCTTGCCGTCACGGCCGTAGTTGAACGACGAACCCGGCGGCCCTCCCGGCGCGTTCAGATAGCTCGGCACCGCCACGAAGCCCTTGATCTCGCGGGCGATGCGGTCGTCCTGCTCGGGCGTGAAGTCCTGCACCGACGTGATCGTGTACGCGGGCGCCTGCCGCCCCAGGTCCTCGAACGCGTCGTCGCGGATCTCCAGCAGGCTGCCGGTGGTGTTCTCGGTACTCGCCACCGTGAAGTCCCAGGCCAGGTACAGGCTCCGCGGGTCCACGCGGCCGTGGTCGGCGAGTTCGCGCAGCACGGGCCGCAACTGCTTCTGCCGCGCCCACAGCGGGTCGTGGCGCGGGAGCGTGCGGCCGACGAGGCTCGCGAAGACCGAGTTGGGGGCGATCGACGCCCCCGACCCGTCCCGCAGGTTGCGCAGGCCTACCGAGTACGTGTGCCCCGGGATGAAGTTCCGCGCCGGGTGCACCAGCAGGGCCTGCCGGTCCGGGCTCGTGGCGTGCGAGTCCAACTCCGCCCAGTAGGGCCAACGTTGGCCGGTCTCGTTGTCCACGATGACGATCGGCGCGTCCCGCGAGAGCGAGCGCGCGATGTCGGTGACCGGGGCGGCGCCGGACCTCGGCAGGCTTATCCCCGGCACCCGCACCACGAGGGTCGACCCCGGCGAGAACCCGTCGCCGCGGTTGTACGCCCCGGGGTCCGCGGTCTGGCCGGCCGCGTTCACCGGCATCATCGACGGGGTGAGCGCGAGGCGCCTCCCGGTCTCACTGCGCCGGTCCCTGACGGTGTACCAGTCATTCGGGTACGGCAGCATGCACGCGGCCGGGTCGATCGGATCGCATTCGGGCGCGCCCGCGCGCTCCTCGGCGGTCAGCGCCTCCGTGCGGCCGTCGCCGCCTTCGTCGTGGGCAAGTGCGGGACCGGCCGGCACGGACAGCAGCAACGCGCCCGCAAGCGCGACGACGGCACGGGTTCGGGGCCTCAACGGACCACCTCCTGGGACTTCCGCGTACAGGGCATGGACGGCGCCGCGCGCTGAACGCACCTCCCCGACGGCCCTCGGCGCCACGACAGAGGCCCCGGATCGCGGCGGACGATCCGGGGCCGAGTCACGGCGCGACCGGACGCCGGATCCCCCCACCCCCGCCGCGGCACGCTGTGCGGGCTGTCGCAGCAGTGCGCGGCAATGGTTCACTGACATCTTGCTGGTCTCACGACGCGTTGCCACCTGGGAAGTTACGCAGACTTAACGGGGGTGCCCTGTGACCCGTCACAAGCCCGCCACGCCGCGCGGCCGGTCCGTCACCCCCGAAACCGCCCCGCACCACTCCCCCGAAGTACCCGCGGACCCCGCGGACCGCGCCGCACCACCCGGTCCAGCGCCACCCGGTCCGACGCCGCCCGGCCCGACGCCGCCCAACCCGACGCCGGCCGCCCCGACGGCGGCCGGTCCCAACGCGACGGCCCGCCCCCCGCTGCCGCTTACCCTCGGCGGCCGTGCGGTGGGGCCGTGGCTGGAGGGGCGTGCGGCGCGCCTGACCGGGCACGTGGTGCGGCGCATCGTCGACGAACTCCCCGTCTACCGGCTGCTGCCGCGCGAGGAAGTGCACGGCGAAATCGCCGAGATCATCGACCACAACCTGCGCATCCTGGCGCACGTACTGGCCGAGCGGCGGCCCGCCACCGAGGGCGAACTCGGCGCGCAGCGGCTGTCCGCCGCACGCCGCGCCGAGGAGGGCATCCCACTGGACGCGGTGCTCGGGGCGTACCACGTGGGGATGCTCGCAGCGTGGGAGCAGATCTCCGCCGACGCCCGTCCGGAGGAACTGGCGGACGTCAAGGAGGCGTTGGCCCTCCTGCTGCGCATGCTGCGGCAGGTGACGGTCGCGGTGAGTGCGGCGTACCTGGAGGAGCGCCGCACGCTGGAGAACCAGGAGCACCACGGGCGGCGCTCGCTGATGGCGGCGCTCATCGCCGGCGAGCCGGTGGACGACCTGGCCGAACGCGTCGGCCTGCGCCCGGCCCCGAACTACGTCGTGCTCACGCTCGTGATCGGACCGCACCCCGACGAGCGCGACACGACCGGCAGCCCGAAGATCTCGGCGCGGCGCAAACTCCGGCGCGCACAGGCCGAGTTGGAGCGCTTCGCCGACGAACCCGTGCTCGCCGTGATCGACGCGGCCGGCGGCACGGTCCTCCTCCCGGTCTCGGACCGGCCGCCGGCGTGGTCGGACCTGTGCGCGCTGATCGACCGTACGGCCAAGGCCGCAGGCGCGGAGATCACCGCGGCCGGGGCGGTCACCGCACCGGCGGGGGTGCCCGACGCCGTACGCCAGACCGCCGAGGTCGTCGACCTGGTCCGCCGCACCGGCCGCGGCACCGGGCTTTTCCGCCTCGCCGACGTGCTGCTCGACTACCAGCTCAGCCGCCCGGGCGAGGCGCGCGAACGCCTCGCCGCCCTCCTGGAGCCCCTGGCGGCACGGCCCGAACTGCTGGAGACTCTGGAGGTCTTCCTGCGCCTCGGCCTCAGCCGCCGCCGAGCGGCCGCCCGTCTGCACGTGCACCCCAACACGATCGACTACCGCCTGCGCCGCATCGCCCAGCTCACCGGACTGAACGCGGCCCGCACCACGGACCTGCCGGTGATCAGCGCCGCCCTGGTCGCGCGCCACGCCGGCGGAGGCGCCACTTTGCCGATCAATGGTTGAACATGCAACGACACACTGGTTGAATGAGCAACGACCTAGGCGCAGCGGGCGATTCCCCGGCAATGCCCCACGCCACCGTTCCGCGATTTCCTGGGAGTTCCCATGACCACCGCACCTCTGCGTCCCGAGCTCGCGTCCGGCACCTGGGTCATCGACCCGGTGCACTCGGCCGTGACGTTCTCGGTACGCCACCTCGCCCTCGCCGGGGCGCGCGGCGCCTTCGGTGAGTTCTCGGGCCACATCACCGTCGGCGACGACCCGCTGACCTCCGAGGTACGCGCCGAGATCTCCATAGCGTCCCTCAACACCCTCAACGAGGCCCGCGACGGCCACCTGCTCAGCCCGGACTTCTTCGACGCGGCGAACCACCCCACCGCGGTCTTCACCTCCACCGGCGTCGTCCAGGACACCGACGCCGACTACGTCGTCAAGGGCGAGCTGACCCTCAAGGGCGTGACCAAGCAGGTCGAGCTCAAGCTCACGTACAACGGCACCGTCACCGACCCGCAGAGCGGGGCCGAGAAGGCGGGCTTCAGCGCGGTCACCGAAATCCTGCGCAGCGACTTCGGCGTCGGCACGGTCATCACCCTGCCCAACGGCTCCCTCGCGCTGGCCGACAAGGCCCGCATCGAGCTGGAGATCGAGGCCGCGCTCACCACCTGAGCGATCCCCCGACCGGCACGACGACCAGCGCGACGCCGCCGGGCCTGCCCCGGCGGCGTCGTCGCGTTCCGGGCGGCTCGTCCGGCGGCCCCTATGTACGTACGCCGAGAACGCGGTCAGCCGGGACCGCCCGTCGCGACGCCGTCCACCAGGAACGCGCACTCGCCGCTCTCGCGCATCCGCAGGGCGACCTCCACCCGATGCGACACCCGTACGTGCAGCGCGGCCAGCGCTTCCTGGGCGGGCAGCGCCGCGGCACCGATCAGCTCCGGGTCGACCGCGCGCAGGTCGCGGACCTGATCGTCGGTCAGCACCGGTGCGTCGAACAGGAAGTGCATCAGGACGCGGCCGTAGACCCGTGGCGGGGTGACGTCGCACACGAGCAGGCGCCCGAGGTCCAGGTCGAGGCCGATCTCCTCCAGCACCTCGCGCCGGGCCGCGGTGTACGGGTCCTCGCCCTCCTCGGCCATCCCGCCGGGCAGTTCCCACCCGTCCTTGTACGAGGGGTTCACCACCACAACCCGCCCGCGCCCGTCCAGGATCACCGCCCCGGCAGCAACCGCCGCCCCCGCCTGTCCCCCCACGAAATCCTTGACGCCTTCGGCGACCTCGCCGCCCTCGACCTGAGACACCATCAAGTTGCCGCCCTTCGCCGGGGTGCGTACTGTCCCCCGATCATCCCCCTGTTTGCGTGTACGCCGCGCAACACGCCGACACCCCGTGCGGTGCCCTCACGGGTTGCACGGGGTGTGGGTCCTGGGCTCCTGGGCTCCTGGCGTCCGGGAGCCAGGAGCCAGGGAGCGCGGCTACTCGGCGGAGATGGCGTTGAGGATGTTCATCTTTGCCGCGCGGGCGGCGGGGCGGGTCCCGGCGATCAGGCCTCCCGCGGTTCCGGCCGCGAAGAGGACGGCCAGTTGCAGGGGCGGGAGGACGTACGGGAGTTCCTGGTCCCCGGACAGGACCGAGACCGCCGCCCAGGACAGGAACGCACCCAGGACCAGCCCGGTGAGCGCACCGAGAGCGGCGACGTACGCGGACTCCCAGCGGAGCGAGGCCCGCACCTGGCCGCGTTCGGCGCCGACCGCGCGCAGCAGGCCCAGTTCGCGGCGGCGTTCGTGGGCCGCGAGGGACAGCGTGTTGGCGATGCCGCCGAGGGCGATCAGCAGGGCCAGCGCGAGCAGGACGTACACGACGGTGACGAACTGGTCGACCATGGCCATGGACGAGTCGACGTAGCCGTCCCGGTCCTCGACCGGCGGATTGCCGTACTGCACCGCCACCTTCTCGGCGGCCTCCCGCACCTCCGCGGCCGAGGCGCCGGGCGACAGCGCCACCACGGTCAGTGCGTCGACGTCGGTCACCGCATGCGGGGACCACGCCTGACGGTCGATCAGGTAGTCGCCGACGATCGTGGTGCGGTCGTAGATGCCGGACACCGTCAGCGTCGCGCGGGCGCCGTCGGGGTAGGTGATCTCGACCGGCGAGCCCGTCTTCCATCCGGCGTCCTCGGCCTTGGGCTGCGACACCGCGATCCCGCCGGTGCCCAGGCCGGTGGCCGTGCCGGAGTCGAGGCCGAGGTCGAGCGCGGCGTCGAGCCGGGAGGTGTCGGCCGCCACGATCGTCTTGCTCGAACCGTCCAGCAGCGCGTTGCCCTGCTGCATGCCGACGGCGGTCTCGACGCCGGGCAGTTCGCCGGCCTGGCGGGTGAGTTCGGGGCTGTGTCCGCCGCCGGCCCATCCCGCGGGCGACGACCCGCCGATCACGACGTCCCCGACGATGGTGTCGCGGGTCTCGGCCGCCGCGCCGTCCTTGAGCGACGCCGCGAAGACCGCGAAGACGGTGACGACCGCGATGCCGACGAACATCGCCGTGGCCGCGCCGGCCGTACGCCTCGGGCTGCGCAGCACGTTGCCGCGCGCCAGCATCGGCCCCGCGCCGAGCCGCCGGAACGGTGCGGTGATGACGCCGCCGACCGCGCGTACCACGACCGGGGCCACCAGGAGTACACCCGCGAGGGACGCGAGTGCGGCGGCGGCCAGCAGCCACACGTCGTCGGCGAGGATCGTCAGCGTGATGCCCGCCGCCGTGAGGACGGCACCGGCCGCGGTACGCATCGGCGGGATCCCCGCGGACTCGGCCGCGGAAGTGCGGAGCGCCGCGATCGGCGGTACCCGGGACCCGCGTACGGCCGGTACGAGCGCCGACAGGATCGTCACGACGATGCCGACCGGCAGCACGATCATCGCCGTCTCCGCACGGAAGACCAGACCGTCCACCGGGAACGCGAACCCGAACGCCGCGAACATCGCCTTCAGCCCGGCCGCGAGCCCGAGGCCGGCCAGCAGGCCCACGACCGACGCGACCACGCCGATCAGTGCCGCCTCGCCGATGGCCTGCGACCGGATCTGCCGCCGGGACGCGCCCAGCGCGCGCAGCAGCGCCGCCTCGCGCATGCGCTGCGCGGTCACCACGGAGAAGGTGTGGTTGATGGAGAACGCCGCGACCACGAGGGCGATGGCGGCGAAGGCCGACAGGAACGTCCGGAAGATGTTCAGGAATCCGTCGGATACGGCGTCGACCTGTTCCTGTGTCGCGTCCGAGCCGGGCAGGGCCTGCACGCCGGGCGGCAGGACCCGCTGGATGGCGGCGGCCGCGGCCTCCTGGTCGGCGCCTTCGTCGAGGCGTACGGACACCGAGCTGATCTGCCCCGGATCGCGCGCGACGTGGGCCAGCGCGCCTTCCAGGGTGAACCCGGTGTACGAGGAGCCGCCGAACGCGTCGGCGTCGCCGAACCTCGCCACCCCGACAACGGTCACCGGGACCGGAGACGGCGTCAGAACGGTGATGCGGTCCCCCGGTTCGAGGTCGCCCTGTTCGGTGGAGGCACGGTCGACCACGACCTCGTCCGGCGTCTGCGGGGCGCGGCCCTCGGCGAGCGTGTAGGGGTTGAGGGCGGGGTCGCCGACCCAGTTCCCGGCGATGCGCGGACCGTTGCCGGTCAGCATGTCGCCGTCCTTGCCGACGAGTTGCCCGTAGCCGACGACCACGGGCTCGGCGGCCGCGACGCCGGGGACGCCGCGTACCAGGTCGGCCGTGTCGCCGGGGATGGCCGCCCGGGTCGTGCCGGGCTCGTCGGTGACGTCGGTCGCGTTGCGGACCACGACGTCCGTACCCGCGCCGTTGTCGCGGATCAGGCCGGTGATCGAGGACTTGACGGTGTCGGACAGGATCAGCGCGCCGGACAGGAACGCCGTGCCGAGCACGACGGCGAGGACGAGGCCGGCGACGCGGCGCTTGTACGCGACGAGGTTGCGTACCGCCAGGCGGCCGATTCCCACGCTGCCGAGCCGGGTTCCGGGCGGGGAACTCGTGGACTTGTGACGGGTGTTCGCAGAGCTGCTGTTCGCAGGGCCGCTGTTCGAGGGGCTGTTCGTGTTCACAGGGACACACCGGCCTTCGGCAGGTCGAATGCCTTCATGCGGTCCAGGACCGCCTGCGGGGTGGGGGACTCCATGCGGTCGGCGATCCGGCCGTCCGCGAGGAACACGACGGTGTCGGCGTAGCCCGCGGCCACCGGGTCGTGCGTGACCATCAGGACCGTCTGGCCGAGCGAGTCGACGGCCTCGCGCAGCAACCCCAGCACCTCGGCCCCGCTGCGCGAGTCGAGGTTGCCGGTCGGCTCGTCCGCGAGGATCAGCTCGGGCCGGGTGGCCAGCGCGCGGGCCACGGCGACGCGCTGCTGCTGGCCGCCGGACAGCTCGCCGGGCCGGTGGCCCAGGCGGTCGCCGAGGCCGACCGCACCGACGACGCGCTCCACCCACTCGGGGTCGAGGGTGGTGCCGGCCAGGGCGGCCGGGAGCGTGACGTTCTCCCCGGCCGTCAGCGTGGGCAGCAGGTTGAACGCCTGGAAGACGAATCCGATGCGGTCGCGCCGCAGCCGGGTGAGCTGCTTGTCGGAGAGCGTGCCGAGGTCGGTGTCGCCCAGCAGGACCTGGCCGCCGGTCAGCGTGTCCAGGCCGGCGAGGCAGTGCAGCAGCGTCGACTTGCCGGAGCCGGACGGGCCCATCACGGCGGTGTACCGGCCGCTCGGGAATCCGACGGTGACGTCGTCGAGGGCGCGTACCTCGGTGTCGCCGGTGCCGTATGCGCGGACCGCGTGCACCGTGCAGGCCGCGTACCGACCGGGCTCCGCGGCGGACGCGGGGAATACGGGGGACGAACTGGACATGGTGGGCTCCGGGTTCGGCTGAAGGAGGCTGGGAGGTCCCCAGCGGGGAGGTCCGCGGTCGGGAGGTCCGCAGCTGGGAGATCCGCAGTTGGGAGATCCGCAGTTGGGAGATCCGCAGTTGGGAGATCCGCAGTTGGGAGATCGGTGGAGAGGTGTCGCGGAGGAGGCGCCGGGAAGGGTGCTGCGGAACTGCCTCAAGCCTCGTCGCCGGGCACCGCCGTGACGTCCCTCGCCAGGAGTGACCCGCACGCATCCCCCGGGAGTCGCCGGGGGGCGGCGCCGGTACCTGCGCCTACTCCCCCGGGAGCAGTGCCGCGTGCCGCGCTGCGCCGCCGGGAGACGCCGCGACGTCGCCGGTCAGGGGACGTTTCGGACGGTCCGGGCGGCCTACCCTGAAGCGGTGATCCCCTCCACCCCACCCAGCGGTCCCCCCGGGGCGCACCCGCGAACCGGCCGGTCCGCCACCGGCCGGGCGACCGGACCGACGTCCGGCGCGACGTCCGACGCGGCGTCCGACACGGCCTCCGGTGCCGTGCCCGGTACCGCGTCCGGCGCGGCTCCCGGCGACGACAGCCCCCCGCCGCTGTTCGGCCCGCCGCTGCCCCCGCCCTTCGGCCGTATCCCCCGCGACCTCCTCGTCACCCTCGCCCTGGGCGCCTTCCAGATCGGCGGCACCTTCGCCGCCGCGCACAACCAGCGCGACGAACCCGGCCTGCGCGACCTCGACCCGCTGGCAATCGTGCTGGTCGTGATCGGCCCGCTGCTGCTCCTGGTACGCCGCCGCTACCCCGTCCAGGTGCTCGTCGCGTCGCTGCTGCCGCCGCTGGTCTACACGCTCCGCGAGTACCCGCCCGGACCGGTGTTCCTGTCCCTCATCGTGGCGCTGTTCACCGCGATGATCGCGGGCCACCGCGCCGTGTCGTACTCGGTACTCCTCGCGGGGTACCTCGCGATGGGCTGGCTGGGTCCGCTGATCCGCGACAACGAGCTTCCCAACCTCGCATGGGCGGGCGGGGTGGCGGCGTGGCTGCTGGCCCTGGCGGCGTTCAGCGAGGTGGTGCGGGTGCGCCGGGCGTACGTGGCCGCCGAACGCCGCCGCGAGGCCGAGGAGGAAGCGGCCCGCGAGGAGGCGGAGC
Source organism: Streptodolium elevatio (assembly GCF_040649515.1). Lineage (GTDB taxonomy): Bacteria > Actinomycetota > Actinomycetes > Streptomycetales > Streptomycetaceae > Yinghuangia > Yinghuangia elevatio. The sequence continues at coordinate 38,976 of NZ_JBEZFP010000062.1, read as the reverse complement.
GCGCTCGCGCGGGCGAGGAACGCCTGCGCATCGCCCGGGAGTTGCACGACGTGCTCGCGCACCACATCTCGCTGATGAACGTGCAGGCCTCCGTGGGGCTGGAGTTGATGGACGCCAATCCCGAGCAGGCCCGGACCGCACTCACCGCCGTCAAGCAGGCCAGCCGCGAGGCACTGGGCGAACTGCGCGGCGTCCTCGCGATCCTCAAGGGCGAGGGCGAGGCGGCCCCGCGTACCCCGACCGCCGGGATCGCGGACCTCGACGACCTGGTGGCCCGTGCGTCGACGGCGCATCTGGCGGTGCGTCTGGAGCGGGACGACGCGGTGCGGGCGCTGCCGGGGCCGGTGGGGCTTGCGGCGTACCGCATCGTGCAGGAGTCGGTCACCAACGCGGTGCGGCACTCGGACGCGTCGCTGGTCACCGTACGCCTGGCTCTGGAGCGGACGCCCGACGGCGAGGCGCTGCGGGTGACCGTCGAGGACGACGGGCGCGGGGACGCCAAGTCCGCGTCGACGTCGGCGCAGGCGGCGACGCCCGCCGCGGGCGGGGGCCACGGCCTGCGCAACATGCGCGAGCGCGCGACCGCCCTCGGCGGCACCCTGACCAGTGGCGCACGGCCCGGCGGTGGATACCGGGTGGTGGCCCTCCTGCCCCTGGCCGGACAAGATGGTGGCGACTCCGCCGCCGACCCGGACTCCGGGACCGGCGGCAGCCGCCGCACCGAAGGGGACGACGCGTGATCAGGTTGGTGCTCGCCGACGACCAGGCGCTGGTCCGTGCCGGGTTCCGGGCCCTGCTCGACGCCCAGCCGGACATGACCGTGGTCGCCGAGGCCGCCGACGGTGCCACGGCACTGGCCGCGGTACGCGAACACCGTCCCGATGTCGTGCTCATGGACATCCGCATGCCCGGTGGCGACGGCCTGGAGGCGACCCGGCACATCACCGCCGACCCGGCGCTGGCGGACACCCGGATCGTCATCCTGACGACCTTCGACCTCGACGAGTACGTCTTCGAGGCACTGCGCAACGGGGCGAGCGGGTTCCTGGTCAAGGACACCGAGCCGGCCGAACTGCTGCGCGGCGTACGGTCGGTGGCGGAGGGCGACGCCCTGCTCTCGCCCGGCGTGACCCGCCGCCTCATCGAGGAGTACACCGCGCAGGCCAGCGCCCCGGCCGAGGTCCCGGACCTCGAACTCCTCACGACGCGCGAGCGCGAGGTTGTGGGGTTGGTGGGCCAGGGCCTGTCCAACGAGGAGATCGCGGAGCACCTGGTGGTGAGCCCGCTGACCGCGAAGACGCACGTCAGCCGGGCGATGGTCAAGCTCGCGGTGCGGGACCGCGCGCAGTTGGTCGTGTTCGCGTACGAAACCGGTCTGGTGCGCCCGGGTCGCCGCTGAGTCCCACGCCGGCGGGCTCGGCGCGGCCCCGCCGCCCGGCCTGTCGCCCGGCCTGTCGCCGGGCCTGCCGCCTTGTCCCGTCGGCTCGGATCAGGAGCCCTGCGCCGCCAGTTGCCGCCAGACGGCCTCCCGGGTGACGCCGAAGCCGGCGAGCACGTCGGCGACCGTACCGGGCAGCGACACCATCGACAGGAGCAAGTGCTCGGTCCCCACGACGCGTTCGCGCCGGTCGACGGCGTCCCGCAGGGCACGTTCCAGGACCTGCTTGGCCCCGGGTGACATGCGGTGGCGTGCGCGCACTGCGGTACGGGCCGCCTGTCCGGCGGGCCGCCGCCCCGTCAGGCTGCCTTCCCCGTGGGCCGCTTCCACCCGCGCGACGACCTCGTGAATGTCGATGCCGAGGGTCGCCAGGGCGTCGGCGTCCGCGTCCGTGAAGCCGCCGCGACGGCGGCGACCGGCCATTCGGCGCGCGATCTCCTCCTGTTCGGCGGCTCCCACGCCCAGTTCGCGCAGTACGCGTGCCGCACGCCCCTCCTGATGCGCCAACAGGGCGAGCGCCATCTCCTCCTCCCCGATACGGTCGCCGCCGGTCTCCGCGACCCACTCGGGCGAACTCCCCACGACGCTGCGCAGGGACGGGCTGAACCGCTCGAACATCACTGCCTCCCATGCTTCTTGTGCACGGCCTGACGGGAGACGCCGAGTTCCTGGGCGATCTCCTGCCACGACCATCCCTGGTTGCGGGCGCTGCGGACCTGTACGGACTCCAGTTGCTCGAGCAGCCGCCGCAACGCGGCGACCGCCCGCAACCCGACCCGTGGATCACGATCCCCGGCCTTCGTGGCCAGGTCGGTTGCGTTGCTCATACCTGTCAATCTAAGTTGACATCGGCGCCTTGTCAACCACAGTTGACGCCGCGCCATGGCGGCCGCTCCCCGGGCCCCGGGCAACCTGCGTCGGTGTCGGCATCGGCGAACAGGGCTTCCGGCGCGCGGCGTTGGCGAGCCGCCGAAGCCATCGATGCGTCCCGGTTTTGGCAACGAAAGTTCCCGATCGAGCATCGGCGCTGCCATGGTCCTCGCGGAGGTGAGGGTGATGGAGACACACCGCGACATGACGGTCGACCGCGCCGACGAGGTCCGGCCGCCGGACGGAACAGCAGTTGACGGAAGAGGCGTTGAGGCACCGGGCGGGCGGATGCCGCTGGGCGTCTATTTGCTGGCTTTCAGCCTGTTCGCGATGGGCAGCGCCGAGTTCCTGCTGGCCGGCGTCCTGCCCGCGGTCGCCGACGACCTGGACGTCTCGCTGTCGTCCGCGGGCACGCTGATCTCGGCCTTCGCGGCCGGCGTCGTCATCGGCGGGCCGCCGCTGGCCGTCATGACGCTGAACTGGCCGCGGCGTACGACCCTGGTCGTCACACAACTGCTCTTCGCCGCTTCCGTCGCGGCCGGACTGGTCACCGACAGCTACGCCGTCCTGCTGGTCAGCCGCTTCGTCAGCGGGCTGGCGTACGCGGGGTTCTGGGCGGTCGCGGCGGTCACCGCGATCAGCCTCGTCACGCCGGACCGCACGGCCCGCGCGTCCGGAGTCGTGGTCAGCGGCTTGGGCATTGCGATGATCGCGGGCGGCCCGGCGGGCGCTCTGCTCAGCTACTTCACCGGATGGCGGGGCGGGTTCTGGGGAGTGGTCGCGCTCACCGTCGCGGGGGCGCTCGCCGTCCTGTTCACGCTGCCGGAGACCCGTGCGGACGGGGAGCCGAGCGTACGGCGCGAACTGCGCACGCTGCGGCGGCCGCAACTGTGGGCGGTATACGGCGTCACGATCCTCAGCACAGCCGCGTACATGATTTCCTTCAACTACCTGGCGGCGTTCCTGACCGACGTGACCGGCATTCCCGAGGTGTGGGTCCCGGCCGTCCTGGCGCTGTTCGGTGCCGGCGCGTTCATCGGCCTCGCGGTCGGCGGCCGAATCTCCGACGGACGACCCTTCCACGCGCTCTTGATCGGAGCGGCCGGGATTCTCGTCGGTTCGGTGCTGCTTGCGCTGCTTGCGGAACACGTGTGGGCCGTCGTACCGCTCGTGCTGTTCCTGGGAGTTGCCGGGTTCGTGCTGAACCCCGCGATCTACGGACGGGTGTTCGCCATCGCCGCGGACGCACCGACGCTCGCGGGGGCGACCACGGTCTCCGCGTTCCAGTTGGGCATCAGCATCGTCCCCGCGCTGGCCGGGGTGGCGCTGGACGCGGGTGCCGGGGTCACGTCGGTCGCGTGGATCGGCGCGGGACTGGCCGCCGCGACTGTGCCGGTCGTACTCCTGGACCGCGCCCTCACCCGTCGGTGACGCCGCGGAGCGCGGGGGGCGCGTTTGCCGGACATCCCCGCGCTCCCACTGGTACGGGCAATTCGCGGACTTCCGGGGAAGAACACCGGAATGGACGCACAGGTGATCGCCGGCGCGCTCGGAGTCGTTGCGGGACTGGTCGGGGCGTACCTCCACCGGCGGGGCCAAGTGCGGTCATGGGCACCGCACTTGGCCATGGGGGCGGCCATGGGGGCGATGGTCCTGCCGCAGCACGACCCACTCGGTCCGGCGGGCTGGATGCTCGTCCTCGGCGGCGCGGCGGCCTGGGCGCTCGGCCGCCCGGGCCCCGGCCTGCCGCGTCGGCGCGTGGCGGTCGCGCTGGATCTGTACGTGATGGGCGTACTCACACTCCTGATGCCGGCCCTGCACGGCGGCGCGGCGCACGGCTCGACCGGCGGCGGCGCGCACGCCGGAACATCCGACTGGTGGCTGGGACCGTACGTCGGCGTCCTCGCCCTCTGGGCCGTCGCCCGCTTCGCCCTCGCCGCCACCGACCGCCGCCGTCCCGCCTTCGCTTGCGCTGCCGAACCCGAGACCGGAGCCGTAATCGGACCCGGCCCCGGACCCGCCCGCGGCGCCGGCGGGGACGTGGGCGTGAGCCCGAGTGTGAGCGCCGGTCCCGGACTCCAGGCGAACCCCTCGGTCACATCCGCCTGTTCAGCCGCGATGATGACCGCAATGGCGCTGATGGCCTTCGTACCCTGACGCCTCGCTCGGGGGACAAGGGCTTCGTGGTCATGTCGTGGCGTCGCGCGCCGTGCTGCGGGACGCGTTCAACAGGGTGGCGGCCAGGATGGCGGCCAGGGCCAGGAGGGCTGCGGCTCCCAGGAGGGCGAGGGAGAAGCCGTCCGTGGCGGCGCGGTTCGGGTCGGCCGAGTCGGCCAGGGCGGCGTCCGTACGGTGCGTGGCGAGGGCGACCAGGGTCGCCAACCCGACGGCTCCGCCGATCTGTTGCATCGAGGTGAAGACGGCGGATCCGAGCCCCGCGTCGTGTTCGCCAGTGCCGGTGAGTGCGGCCGTCGCCAGGGCGGGCAGGGCGAGTCCGCAGCCCAGGCTCGTGACGAGAAGCCCCGGAAGGACGCCGGAGGCGTACCCGTCGCCCGGTTCGATGCCGGCCAGCAGCACGTTGCCGGCCGCGGTGATCAGCAGTGCCGCCACCAGCGCCCACCTCATCCCGAGCGCCGCGACCGCGCGCGAGGACAGCCACACACCGGTCAGGATCCCGGCGCCGTAGGGCAGATAGGCCATCCCGGCGGTGAACGGCTCGTAGTGCAGCACCGATTGCAGGTGCAGCATCAGCAGGAAGGCCATCGCGTACAGGGACGCGGAGACCAGCAGCGTCGCCCCGTTGGCGACGAGGCGCGCGCGGACAGCCAGAAAGGCAGCCGGCACGAGCGGTTCGGCGGTACGCGCCTCCACCGCCGCGAACACCGCGGCCAGGACCGCGGCGAGCACCAGCGGCACGACGGACGCCGCGTCGCCCCAACCCGATTCCGCGGTCTGAAGCAGGCCGTAGACGAGCGCCACGACCGCGCCGGTGCCGAGGACGGCGCCGGGCACGTCGAGCCCCCGCGCGGAGTCGGGCGCCCGGCTCTCCGCGACCAGGCGCGGCATCAGCACCAGTGCGGCAGCAGCTACCGGCAGGTTGATCAGGAAAATCCACCGCCACGACGCGAGGTCCGTCAGCGCCCCCGAGACCACCAGGCCCATGGTGCCGCCCAGCCCGGCGATGCCACCCCAAATGCCCAGCGCCCGGCCGCGCTCCTCGGGACCGGGGAACAGGCAGCTGATCAGCGACAGCGCCGCCGGACTCGCGACCGCGGCACCCGCGCCCTGCACGAAGCGCCCGGCCACGAGCTGCCACGGCTCCTGCGCCAGCGCGCAGAGCAGGCTCGCCGCGCCGAACAGGGCCACGCCCCACTGGAACACGCGGCGGCGCCCGAGCAGGTCCGCCATCCGGCCGCCGAGCAGCAGCAGTCCGCCGAAGGCGAGGAAGTACGCGTTGACGACCCATGCCAGGCCCGCCGTACCGAACCCGAGATCGCCGCGAATGCTCGGCAGCGCGACGCTCACCACGGTGTCGTCCAGAACCAGCATGAACTGGACGAAGCACAGGACGGTGAGAGCCACCATGCGGCGGTCGGCGAGGCCTTGCCGAGGGGTGGAGGGGGCAACGGACGGTACGGTCGCGGCGGACGAAGCTGCCGCGCCCGGAGGATCAATGGGCATACGACGACGCTAGGCGGCACCCACCGTGTCCGCGATCCGCTACCGGGCCACGTGATAGCGCGTTGAGGACATAGCCTTGCGGCCATGAAGGTCGTGCGGGAGTTGGAGGCGCTGAACGCGGACACGGTGCCACCGGGCGTGGGCGCCATCGTCGTCGGGAACTTCCCGCTGACGTCCGGGGACTGGATCGCCGCGCACAGCCACACGCACCACCAGTTGGCGTGGACGCGCAGCGGAGTCCTGGGTGTCGCGGTCGACGACGCATACTGGGTGCTGCCGCCCACGCTGGCGCTGTGGGTGCCCGCCGGAGTCGTGCACCGGACGGGCGCGACGCGCGACGCGGTGCTGTCGAGCCTCTACATCGACCCTGCCCGCTGTGTCCTGGACTGGACGGAACCCACCCCCGTCGCGGTGGACGGGCTGCTCGCGCACCTCATCGCGTACCTCAACCGGGACGACCTCGCCGACGACGTCCGGCTGCGGGCCGAGGCGGTGGTGCCGGACCTGCTGCGGCCGCTGCCGTCGACGCCGATCGACGTGCCGCTCCCCGCCGACGACCGCGTACGCGAGGTGGCGGACGCACTGCTCGCCGACCCCGCCGACGCCCGCGGCCTCGAGGCGCACGCGCGTGCCGTCGGAGTGAGCAGGCGTACGCTCACCCGGCTGTTCGTGCAGGACACCGGCATGAGCTTCGACCGCTGGCGCACCCGCGTACGCCTGCGCGCCGCCCTCCCCCTGCTCGCCGAGGGCCTGCCGGTGTCCCGCGTCGCGCACGCCGTCGGGTACGCCACCCCCAGCGCCTTCCTCGCCGCGTTCCGCCGAACCGTCGGCACCTCCCCCGGCCGCTACCTCCACGGCGATCCGCCCGACGAACACCCGTGACCCGACGAGCGGGTGACGGCGGCCCCCGAAGTTCGGAAACAAGAGGACGGGAGAGCACCGTGATCGGCGGGGCCGTGGCCGGGAGCCGGGGCCGGGCCTGGGACCGGCTCCGGCGAGGGCCCGGACCGAACGCGTCGCCGATGCGGACGGAGCCATCGAGCCGTTGGCCTTCCGCACCGCACCCCGGGGCGCCATACTCGCCCCCCGTGCCCACCCCGCCTGACCAGTCGCACCCATCCCGCACCGAAGATCCGGGCGGCCGCGGTACGGCACGAGTTGTTCCCGGGCGCGATGGCGGCGGCGCCGGGGTCGCCTCGGTCTTCTGGCGGATTCTCGACCGGGCCGTGCGGAGGCGACGCCAAGGGCGTGTGACCTGCGAGTTTTGTCATCATACGTTGACCTGACGTTGCGTCAGTTCTACGGTGGGGGCGGCCCCGGCGGATCGTCGGTGCGGCAGGACGGCCTGGAGGTGTGGTGGCGGCACGGCGGATGGACGGCAAGGTCGTGGTGGTGACCGGGGGCGCCAGTGGGTTGGGGCGGGCGTCGGCGCTGCGGCTGTCGGAGGAAGGCGCCGCCGCGGTCGTCGTGGCCGATCTGGACGGGGAACGCGCCGCCGCGGTCGCGGGGGAGGTCACCGCGGCCGGCGGGGCGGCGAGCGCGTTCGCGGTGGATGTGACCGACGCCGAGCGGTGCGAGGAACTCGCGCGCGACGCGGTCGAGCGGTGGGGACGTATCGACGTCCTGGTCGCGGCGGCCGGGGTCAGCAGCGCCGCCGTCGGCGCCGGCGAGCAGGAGCACGACGGCACCGACGCGGGACTGCTGTGGTCGACCGACACCTGGCACAGGGTGGTCGACGTCAACCTCAACGGCCTGATGTACACGGACCGCGCCGTGGCCCGGCAGATGATCGCCGCAGGTCAGGGCGGGTCGATCGTGAACATCGCGTCGATCTGCTCGGTGTGGACCAGCGGCAACAGCACCCCGTACGCCGTGTCCAAGGCCGGCGCGTGGATGCTCACCAAGTCCCTCGCGGTCGAACTCGCCCCGCACGGCATCCGCGTCAACGCCGTCGGCCCCGGCTTCATCGAAACCCCGATGACCGCCGCGACCCGCGCCGACGAGGCCGCCGCCGCGGGCGTCACCGGCCGCACCCTCATGGGCCGCTTCGGGCAGCCCCGCGAGGTCGCCGACACCGTGCTCTTCCTCGCCTGTGACGAGTCGTCGTACTTCACCGGCTCGATCCTCTACCCCGACGGGGGCTTCAACGCCCCCACCCGCTGAGGACGGCCGCGCCCGCACCGTTCACCCAGTGCCCGAACTCTCACTCCTCTTCCGCGAGGGCGAGGAGTTTGGTGACGGTGGCCCAATTGCGGCCGGTGCCGCGGACCTTGAGCTTGCGTTCGACGACGATCGGAAGCTTGGCGTCGCGCATGCCTTCGGGGAAGTTGTAGTAGATCTCCCGTTCGGAAAGGGCCATTTCCTCGGGGGCGTGGGCGCTCGCGTCGAAGCCTTCGAGCTTGGTGCGGTCGACGGGGTCGGCGTAGAACACCACGAGGAACTTCGAAGGGTGGCCCACGTCGAGGGGGTTCGCGTCGACGGCGGCGCGGATCTCGTCCGCGGTGCGGACCATGACGGCGATGTCGGTGCCGTACTTCGCGGCCAGTGTGGTTTCCACGGCCTTGGCGACCTTGGCCGTCGCCGTGGCGGGCGCGGTGAAGACCGCATTGCCGCTCTGCAGCAGCGTCTTGGCGTCCGCATAGCCGATGTCGGCGAGGAGGGCCCGGAGTTCGGCCATCGGGACCTTGTTGTGGCCGCCGACATTGATGCCGCGCAGCAGTGCGATGTACCGGGTGGTCCGGGTGGTCATGTGAGCGCGTCCTTGGGGTCGAGGAGTCGGGCGACAGTGAAGGCCGAGTCGCCGGGGCGGCCGAAGTCCTGGACCATCCACACCTCGGAAAGGACCGCCTTCGCGAACGCCCAGGCGGTGAGCCGCTCGCGGCCGAGGTCGGCGCCGGGGACCGTGCCGTCGAGGTCCGCGGCGAGGCGGTCCAGGCGCGCGTCGAGCGCCCGGCCTGCCGTACAGCCCAGGGATCCGGCGAGGAAGTCTCCCGGGTTCCACAGCAGTTGCGCGGTGTCGAAGCCCGGGTCGCCCACCGCGCCGTGCGGATCGACGGCCAGCCACGCCGGGCCGTCGGCGCGTCGGGCGCGCAGGACGTTGTCGTGGTGCAGGTCGCCGTGCAGGAGCACCCGGGTTCCGGACGTCGCGACCAGGACGTCGAACACCTCCGCCGCGCGGTCCACCAGGCCGTCGCCGAGCGGGCCACCGCTGCCGAACTCGGCGCGATACCAGGCGAAGTGCTGGGCGTGTGCGGCGATGTCGGGGACCTCGAGCCCGGGTGGCACGGGCCGCCACAACGCGCGCATGGTCGCGGCCAGGACGCCGGTCGCCTCGTCGTCGGCCGCCGCCGTACCGGACGCTGTCACGTCGGCCGCGAGCGGCGTACCGGGCTCGGCGCGCTCCATGAGGTAGGCGTTGAGATCCGGGTCGAAGTCGTATACGCGCACCGCACCTTGGCCGTCCCAGGCGCGCAGGACGGCCGCCTCTGCCGCGAGGTGGCCGGTGCCGGGCGGAGCGATCTTCAGGACGGCCGCGCCCTCCGGCCCGTCCACCGGGACGACGAAGTTGTAGGACAGGGGGTAGGGATCACCGACCGTGAGTGCGCGGCGTGCGGCGTACGCCTCGACCAACTCCGGCAGTTCGGCGAGCCAGGCACGTCCCGCGGCGCCGTGCGCGCCGCTGACGAAGCGCCTGAACGCGCGGTCCGGCTTCCAGTCCGCCCGCATCCCGGTCGGCCCCCGTTCGTGGTCCCCGTACGCCCGCTCAGACCGCCGCGGGCAGTTCGGCCGGACGCGGTTGCAGCAGGGCGTCCATCAGCGGTGCGGACGGGTCGATGGTCAGGTCGAGCGACGCGGGCGGACGGCCCGCCCGGATCAGCAGATCGCCCACGGCCGCCGTCATCGCGCCGTTGTCGGTGCACAGCCGCAGCGGCGGTACGCGCAGGGTGATGCCCGCTTCCGCGCAGCGCTCCTCGGCCATGGCCCGCACCCGCGAGTTCGCCGCGACGCCGCCGACCACGACAAGGGTCGCCACGCCGCGGGCCCGGCACGCCGCGACCGCCTTGCGCGTCAGCACGTCGGCGATCGCCTCCTGGAGCGAGGCCGCGGCGTCGGCGACGTTGGGGTCGCGTCCGGCCCGGCGCTCCCCCTCCACCCAGCGGGCCGCGGCGGTCTTGAGGCCGGAGAAGGAGAACCCGAACGGGTCGTCGCGCGGCCCGGTCATCGGACGCGGGAACCGCACGGCCCGCGCGTCGCCGTCGCGTGCGGCGCGGTCGACGTTGGGACCGCCCGGGTAGGGCAGGCCGAGCACGCGCGCGGCCTTGTCGAAGCACTCCCCCGCGGCGTCGTCCACGCTGTCGCCGAGGTGCTCGATGGGGTCGACGGCCAGGTCGCGGACGTAGAGGAGGGAGGTGTGGCCGCCGGAGACGATGAGCACGACCGACGGGTTCGGCAGCGGTTCGCCGTCAAGGGTCGCGGCGGCGACGTGGCCGGCAAGGTGGTGCACGCCGTACAGCGGCACGTCGAGCGCGACCGCGTACGCCTTGGCCGCCGCGACACCGACCTGGAGCGCCGTCGCCAGCCCGGGGCCCGCGGTGACGGCGACCGCGCCGACGTCGGCCAGCGTGAGCCCCGCGTCGTCCAGTGCCGCCCGGACCACCGGGGTGACCGAGTGCAGGTGTGCTCGTGCCGCGATCTCGGGCACGACACCGCCGAAGCGCGCGTGCTCGTCCATGCTCGACGCGACCGCCTGACCGAGGACGACGCCGTCCCGGACCAGGCCCACGCCGGTTTCGTCGCAGGACGTCTCGATCCCGAGGACCACCGGACCCACCGCTGCCACCATGCCTTCCGCCGCCGGCCTGCCGCTGCCTGCCGCTTGCCTGCCCTATGCGTGCTGCCTGCCCGAGGCCGTTCGCTCCGGTTGCCTGCCGGTACTGTCGCCCGGCCGCCGGGACGATGCTAGTCGCCGAACACGCGATCCGGCGTCCGCGCAGGTCAGCGTGGGTGGGATCGGCGATACCACCGTCATCCGGAATCCGGACCGGGCGGAGTCGGGTTGGCCGCACACGTAGCCAGAACCGCCCATCCCACAGGCCCGGCACCGTCGGGCCCGATCCCCCGGAGGGGACCATGCAGCAGCAGACGCAGACCGCGGCCGACGACCGCCAGGTGCACGGCCACGTCGCGGACGGCTTCGAGGAGGTGCGTACCGAGTTCGAGGCGTTCGTGGCCGCCGAGTACAACGAGCCCGGCTCGCAGTTGGCCGCGTACGTCGGCGACCGCCTGGTGGTCGACCTGTGGGCGGGCGAGGGCATGCGCGGCGACTCGCTGCACCCGGTGTTCTCCATCACCAAGGGCGCGGCGTTCACGGTGGTCGCGATGCTCGTGCAGGACGGTGTGCTGGACCTGAACCGCACGGTGGCCTCGTACTGGCCCGAGTTCGCCGCCGAGGGCAAGGGCGAACTGACGGTGCGTGAGCTGCTGGCCCACCGGTCCGGCGTCATCGGCGTCGACGGCGGCTTCAGCACCGACGAACTGGCCGACGACCGCATTGTGGCGGCGCGGCTGGCGGGGCAGAAGCCCTTCTGGGAGCCGGGCAAGGGGTACGGCTACCACGCCTACGTCATCGGCGGGCTCACCGGCGAGGTCGTGCGGCGCGCCACGGGGCAATCCGTCCAGGAGATCTGGGAGGAGCGCGTACGGGCGCCCTACGGCCTCGACTTCTACATCGGGCTGCCGGAGGACCAGGAGGCCCGCGTCCAGGACGTCCGCCCGATGGCGCCGCCGCCGGAGGTGGCCGCCCAACTCGCGGCGAACCCGCCGGCCCGGGACAGCCACCTCGCGGTGGCGTTCAACTTGCACGCCACCCCGCCCACGGATCTCGCGACGTTCGCGAACACGCGCTCGGTGCGCGCGCTCGGCCCGACCTCGGCGGGCGGCGTCGGCAACGCGCGCGGGCTGGCGCGGTTCTACGCGGCCGCGATCGGCGACGTGGACGGCCGGGCGGCGCTGCTGCGACCGGAGACGATCGCCGAGTTCTCGCGTCTGCGCACGCCGGGCACGGATCTGGTCACCGGCGAGGAGGACCACTTCGGACTGGGGTTCGAGACGTCGCACCTGCGCTACCCGTTCCTGGGCGGCACGGCGTTCGGGCACAGCGGGGCGGCGGGGTCGCAGGCGTTCGCGGACCCGGCGAGCGGGGTCGCGTACGGATACACCCGGCGGCGCTTCCACTTCCCGCCGTCGGGCGGCGCGCCGGAGAACGACCAGCTGGCGGCGGCAGTCGTACGTGCGGCGAAGCGCCTCGGCAAGTAGGGGCCGCCCGTGCCTGCTCATCAGCGGACCGCGACCCGCACAACGGCCAACGGCCAACGGCCAACGGCACAAGGTACGGCCGTCGTGCGGGTCCGCCGAAGAGCGGTGTGACGCCGGTCACATCCTCCCGATCGACTGAACCTTTCCGCCACGCTCGGTCTGTCTTCTCCGTGAGGGTTGAGGGGGCGAGCGTGGCGGACACGGCGCGGGCCGGGGGCACACCGCCCCTGGACGGCGACTTCGCGGGGTACGTGATGCGGCGCTGGCCGGTCGTCGTACGCACCGCCTACCTGGTGTGCGGCGACCGCTCGACTGCCGAGGACCTCGCCCAGGGCGCGTTCGTCCGACTGCACCGGCACTGGAAGCGGGTCAGCGCGAGCGGCGCGCCCGACGCGTACGTCCACCGCATCGTCGTCAACCTGGCCGTCCGCCACGCCCGCAAGCACCGCCGCGAGGTCGCCGACGCGCAGCCGCCGGACGGCGTCGCGGAGGACGGATACGCGCGCGTCGACCAGCGCGACGAACTGTGGCGCGCGCTGCGCAGCCTGCCGCCCAGAATGCGGGCCGTGCTCGTCCTGCGCTTCTACGAGCACCTGAGCGAACGCGAGACCGCCGACGCGCTGGAATGCGCGGTCGGCACCGTCAAGAGCCAGACGTCGCAGGGCCTTGCGCGGTTGCGCGGCCTGCTGGGCGAGACGTACGACGCGGGTCGGCCCCACGGCACAGCACCGTCGGCGGCCCACCGACCGGATGCGGAGCTGCCATGAACCCGGAGACCGAAGGGAGGCTGGCCGCGGCGCTTTCCGAGCGGGCCGACGAAATGCCTTTCGGGGACGCCCCGTTGGCGGCGATCAGGCGGGAGAGCGCGCGACTGGACCGCAGACGGCGGCGTCTGGTGACGGCCGGCGCGGCGTGCGTGGCCGCGACGGTGGTCGCCGCAGGCGCGGTCGCCGCGTTGTCGGACACGGACGGGCAGGCACCCGCGAAGCCGCTGCCCTACCCTTCGGACCTGGCTCCCCGGCCCGCCCCCGGGCCCCTCACGCCTTCGCCGGGTGCGACGGCACCCCCGGACGTGCCGACTGCCGCACCGACGGCGGCGTTTCCGCCCGCCCCCGATCCGGCGATCGGGGCGCTCGACGCGGACGCCGTACGGTCCGCGATGCGTTGGCCGACCCGCGGATCACTGCGCGGCGACCCCGCCGTGCTCGACGCGGCGCGGGCCCGCCTGATCGCGGATTCCGCGACGGGCAAAGGAGTTCTGCGCTCGCCCGACGACGCCGCCTGGCTCGACGTGACCGTCTGGTACGCGGCCGACACCCCGGCCGGCCGCATCGTCGTGGTCGGCGCCACGGTGAACCGGCCCGGCGCTTCGGCGGGTGCGGACATCGTCGTATGGGCGGGCCCGACCGGCACACCGATCGCGGATCTCCGGATCGTCGGCAACGTGGTCGAGTCGCTGGATGCCGACATGACGCTGTCGCGACTGATCGAAACCCCGGGCGGCTGGTGGCTGTTCGCCATGTCGGCGCCCGGCGCGGACGCCGCGAAGGTCTCGTGGCACCCGCAGTTCGACAACCGGGGACCGGCACCCCGGACATGGGTGGACGTCGGTGCCGACGACGGCGTGGTGCTCACCCCCGCCCCCGGACGCGCCGTCGCCGCCCGCATCGCCCTCCTGCGCGGCGGAACGGTCGCCGAACAGCCGGTGATCGAGGACAGCCACGACCTCGACGACCCCAGTTTCCTCCCCCCGGGGCCGACCCCGGACTCGGCCCCGGTCATCGAATGGCTCGCGGCCCGGCTGGCGTTGCCCCTCGGGGTGTCGGCCCGCGACCTGGCCGTCAACGAAGTCGCCTACGGCCGCGGCACGAACGGCCACGCCAACACCCTGCTGACCGTCCGCCTGCCGAGCGGTGCCGTCCTGGTCGCCCTCGTCGCGGACCGCCCCGTCCCCGACGGGCCGCCGCTGCGCAGCCTCATGGTCGCGGTCGCCCCAGGCGCGGTCGCGGCAGGCGACGAAGCCGGCGGCTCCACCGACACGATGGTCCGGGACCGGGTGTGGACGTGGATCAAGGAAGACCGCGTCACCGTGGCCGCACCGTCCGCTCCGGACACCGAAGTACGCCTGAACCAGCCGGGATCGCCGCCCCGCCTCGGGACCCTGGACGCCGACGGCTTCGCCGACCTCCCCGTCCGGCCGGACCTCCCGGTCGCCGGCGTGACGGTCGAGGTCGCCCAAGCGAAGGACATCTGGCGCCCCTCGGTCACCCCCAGCGCCAAAACCCACACCGACCCCTTCAACCTCCGCGACTGAAGCGCGGCCGAACCAACTGTCCCGACGGAACCGTGCCGAGCCCGGCTCAAGGGCCATCGCCGCGCCGCGGAACGGTGCGTGCCCGCCGTCAACGGGTCAACGGGTCAACGGGTCAACGGGGAGCGGACGGCTGCGCAGGCGCCGCAGTGGCCGGTTAGGGCTACTGCGGTGGGGTCGAGTGTGAAGCCGTGTTCGGTGGTCAGGCGCTTTGCCACGTCGGCGAGCAGGTCGGCGGCGACCTCGTCGACGCGGCCGCAGGTGCGGCAGACGACGTGCAGGCGCGGCTCGGCGTCGCCGAGTAGGGACGCGGACAGTTGGTAGGCGGCGGCGTCCTGGCCCATCCTGGTCTGGACGACCAGCCCCAGCCGTTCCAGTGCGTCGAGCGCGCGGTAGATGGTGGTGCGGTGGACGCCCGGGGCGGCGCGGTTCACGCGTACGAAGATCTGATCGGCCGTCAAGTAGCTCTCGGTGTCGGCGAGGACGCGCAGCACGGCGGTCCGGGCGATGGTGACGCGTTCCCCGTGCGCGCGGATGCGGCGTACCGCCTCGTCCACCGGGTCGGGGTGGGAGGGGGTGGGGTGGGGCGCCGCGGGGTCCATATGCAACAGTGTCGCATCTGGGTGCGGAACGGACGACGCCGGGACCGGGGACCGGACGGAAAGCGGGGAGGGCGGCATGGACTCGATGGCGGGATCGCCGGGCGCCGCTGCCGCGCGGCCGATCGAGCCCCCGGCCGACGGCTCTCCGACGACGACTGGAGCATCCGGGGTTGTCCCGGGCCGGGTACGGCAGCGCGCCGACGCGTGCCCGGGCACGGTCGACGCGGCGCCTGCGGATGACGGCCTGGTTGCCCGGGTGCGCCTCCCCGGCGGCCGGATCTCTCCCGCGCAGCTCACCGAACTCGCCGCAGTGGCGGCTACGTTGGGCACCGGATCGGTGGATCTGACCGCGCGGGCGAACGTCCAGGTACGCGGCCTCTCGGCAGACGGCGTCGGCGAACTGGGCCGAAGGCTCGCGCGGGCGGGCCTGCTGCCCTCGCCGACGCACGACCGGGTCCGGAACATCGTCGCGAGCCCCTTCGCGGGGCGGGCGCCCGGTGCGCTGGTCGACGGCGACGAGTTGGTCACCTCGCTCGACGCCGCACTGTGCGCGGATCCGGAACTCGCCTCTCTGTCAGGGCGTTTCCAGTTCGCCGTGGACGACGGAACGCTGCCGGTCGCGACCGCCCGGCACGATGTGGCCCTCGTTGCGGTGGCCCCAGGCGTCGTCGCGTTGCGGGTGGCGGGGGTCGACACCGGGCTGTACGGCACGTCGCCCCACGAGGCAGTCACTCTGGCGACGGCGGCGGCCCGGGCCTTCGTGCGGGCGAGTGAGGCCAGTGGGGCTTGGCACGTCCGGGAACTCCCTGGCGGAGCAGAGGAGTTGGTCGCGGCCCTGGGCGGCGGCCCGGTGCGCTCGCATGAGTCGGACGGTGCCTCGCACGGCGGCCCGGCTCCTCGGACCCGACAAAAGCGCGTCGCGGTCGGTGTCCTCCCGCAGGCGGACGGGCGGCTCGGCATTTCCGCGCTCGTACCACTGGGCCGCCTGACCCAGGCTCACCTGGCTGTCCTGGCCGGATTCGGCGCGCACGGCTTCCGGCTGCGCATCGCGCCGTGGCGTGGCGTGGTGGTCGGCGACGTACCCGAGGTGGAGGGACGCGAGGTCGGGGGACGCGAGGTCGGAGTACGCGAGGTCGGGGTACGCGAGGTCGTCGCGGCGCTCGACGCGGTCGGCCTGCCGTCGGATCCCGGTTCGCCTTGGCTCGGCGTCAGTGCGTGCAGCGGGCTCGGCGAGTGCCGCCGGGCAGGAGCCGATGTGCGGTCGCTGGCACGCGACTTCGTCGCCCGGAGGAGCCACGACGACGGGACCGCCGTGCACTTCGCCGCCTGCGAGCGCGGCTGCGGCAGACCCTCGGGCGCGTCGCTCGTGCTCGCCGACGGTGCCTTTGCCGAGACCGATGCCGAGACCGACGCCGATGCCGACGCGGCCACGATGCCCGGCGTATCGCCCACCCGCTCCGAACCCCCGTACCCCGCACACCTCGAGAGGTCCTCGTGGACGACTGGCTGAAGGACGGCGCCGAGATCTACCGGCGTTCGTTTGCGACGATCCGCGCCGAGGCCGATCTCGCCCGGTTCCCCGACGACGTGTCGCGCGTCGTCGTACGCATGATCCACGCCTGCGGCATGACCGACCTCCCTGACGACGTGGAGTTCCACCCCGACGTCGTTCGCGCCGCCGGCGAGGCGCTGCGCGGCGGCGCGGTGATCCTGTGCGATGCGCAGATGGTCGCGTCCGGTGTGACGCGCGCCCGCCTGCCCGCGGACAACGAGGTCAAGTGCCTGCTGTCGGACCCGCGCGTACCGCAACTCGCGTCAGACCAGGGGACGACGCGCAGCGCCGCAGCGGTGGACCTGTGGGGCGACGACCTCAAGGGAGCCGTCGTCGCGGTCGGGAACGCGCCCACGACGCTCTTCCGGCTGCTCGAACTCCTGGACGCGGGGGCCCCGCGGCCGGCCGCGATCGTCGGGGTGCCGGTCGGCTTCATCGGCGCCGCCGAGTCGAAGCGTGCGTTGGCCGAACGCGCCGGAGACATCCCCTACTTGGTGGTGCACGGACGCCGCGGCGGCAGTGCGATGGCCGCCGCGGCGCTCAACGCGATGGCGAGCGTGCGGGAGTGAGCGCAGCCGTCGCCCCCGACTAGTCGTCAGCCACCACCGAGACCGTCCCTGTGAGCCACCCGCCGGAGCCCCCCGTGACCGAAGCCGCGCTTGACGCCGTGCTCGCATCCACCTCCCCCGCCGCACCCGCAGTCGACATCGACGCCGACGCAAAAGCCGCCGACTCGGCCGCGTCCGCCGCAGGCGCCCCCACCGGCCGCCTCTATGGCGTCGGACTCGGCCCCGGCGACCCCGAGTTGATGACGCTCAAGGCGCACCGGCTGATCACCTCCGCGCCGGTGATCGCGTACCCCGTAAAGAAGGGCGCCCCGGGTGTCGCGATCACGATCGCGGCGCCGTACCTGCGCCCGGAGCAGATCCGGCTGCCGATGGAGTACCCGGTCACGACCGGCGAGACCGACCACCCGGGCGGCTACGACGGCGCGCTGGCCGAGTTCTACGACTCCACGGCGGCCGAGATCGCCGCGCACCTGGACGCCGGGCGCGACGTCGCCGTGCTGTGCGAGGGCGACCCCTTCTTCTACGGCTCGTACATGTACTGGCACGAACGCCTCGCCGACCGCTATCGCGCCGAGGTCGTCCCGGGTGTCACGTCGGTCAGCGGGGCATCGGCCGTGCTGGGCCGACCGCTCGTGCAGCACGACGAGGTGCTGACCATCCTGCCGGGCACGCTGCCGCCCGATGTGCTCGCGGCACGGCTGCGCACCGCCGACGCCGCGGCGGTGATCAAGCTGGGGCGCCGGCACTTCGGGCACGTGCGCGAGGCGTTCGAGGACGCCGACGCCGCCGGGCGCGCGTGGTACGTCGAGCGGGCGACCACCGATCGGCAGCGCGTCGCGCCGTTGTCGGAGGTCGACGCCGGATCGGTCCCGTACTTCTCCCTCGTCATCGCCCCGTCGCCCTCCCCCGGCACGCCGTTCGCGACCAACCGCACGCCGGACACGGTCGTCACGGAGGAGTACGCGGTGCCCGCCCCCACCGGCGTCCTCGGGTCGGTCGACGTGGTGGGACTCGGCCCGGCCGGGCCCGCGTGGCTGACCCCGGAGGCGCACGCCGCTCTCGCGGCGGCCGACGATCTGGTGGGGTACGGCCCGTACGTCGCCCGCGTGCAGCCGCGTCCCGGCCAGCGGCGGCACATGACCGACAACCGGGTGGAGGCCGAACGCGCGCGCCACGCCCTGGCGCTCGCCGAGGCAGGTGCGCGGGTGGCGGTCGTGTCGTCCGGTGACGCGGGCGTCTTCGCGATGGCGTCCGCGGTCCTGGAGGCCGCCGACGAGACCAAGAGCCCCGTGCCCGTGCGGGTCGTCCCCGGGCTCTCCGCCATGCAGGCGGTCGCCTCCCGGGCCGGGGCGCCGCTGGGGCACGACTTCTGCGTCATCAGCCTGTCCGACCGGCTCAAGCCCTGGGACGTGATCGCGCGCCGCCTGACCGCCGCGGCGAGTGCGGACCTCGCGGTCGCGCTCTACAACCCGGCGTCGAAGGAACGGCGGCACCAAGTGGCCGACGCGCGGGACCTGTTCCTGGCGTACCGCGATCCCGCGACGCCCGTGGTCGTGGGGCGGGACGTGGGCGGCCCCACCGAAGCGGTGCGGATCGTACCGCTGGGCGAACTCGACCCGGAGACGGTCGACATGCGGACCCTGCTCATCGTGGGCGCGTCGACGACGCGGACGTACCCGCGGCCGGACGGAAGCCTCGGGGTCTACACGCCGCGCCGCTACCCGGCCTGAGCGCGCGGGACGGCGCCTGCCCACGTACCGCACAGGTCCGACGGCACAGGTCTGACGGCACAGGACAGTCAGGACCGCGAGGCAACAACGCGGCCGCGGGGTGCCTCACTCCAGGACGTGCGCGACCCACCGCTCCGCCTCGGCGACCGAGGCCACGCACGTCTCGGCGGCCACCGCCGGACGGCTGATCACGACGACCGGCAGCCGCAGTTCGCGCGCCGCGTCGAGCTTGGCGGCGGTCTGCCCGCCGCCGCTGTCCTTGGTGACCACGACGTCGATCGCGTGCCGGCGCATCAGCGCGATCTCGTCCT
Source organism: Streptodolium elevatio (assembly GCF_040649515.1). Classification (GTDB taxonomy): domain Bacteria; phylum Actinomycetota; class Actinomycetes; order Streptomycetales; family Streptomycetaceae; genus Yinghuangia; species Yinghuangia elevatio. The sequence continues at coordinate 19,597 of NZ_JBEZFP010000062.1, read as the reverse complement.
CGACGGTGAAGGGGCCGCGGGCGAGCAGGAGTTCGAGGTTGCGCGGGACGGCGTCCTCGGGCGGCTCCACGCTGCGCAGCAGAAACCACAGGTCGTCGAGGCCGGCGTAGGGCGTGGTCTCCATGCGCCCGGTGGTCAGGAACACCCGGCTCCCGACGCCGGGCAGCAGCGCGGCGGCCTCCTCGGCCGACCCGACACGCCGCCAGTCGTCGCCGTCGCGCTCGGTCCAGCCGGGCCGCTGGAGTCTGAGCAGCGGTACGCCCGCCGCCGCGCACGCCGCGACGGCGTTGGCGGAGATCCGCGCGGCGAAAGGATGCGTCGCGTCCACGACGGCGGCGGCACGATGCTCGCGGAGCCACGCGGCGAGTCCCGGGGCACCGCCGAAGCCGCCGACCCTCGTCTCACCCGGCGGCAGAACGGGCGCCTTCGTGCGGCCGGCCAGGGACGAGACGACGCGTACGCCGCCCGGCGGCGGCTGCGCCACCAGGCGCGCCGCCAACTGCCGCGCGTCGGACGTACCGCCGAGGATCAGGACGACCCGCCGCTCCGCCACCGCCCGTTCTCCTGCCTGTCCGCGCCGGGGGCCGCGCCAACCGCCGCCGTGGCGCCTGATCCCCGCGTTGTGCCGATCCCCGATCCCGATCCCGGTGCCGCGACGGCGCCGGTGTCGCGTCCATCCCACCATCCCGCTCCGGGGGCCGCGCCAAGCCCCCCGGGGCGGGCGCCGTACCGGCGCACCACGCCAAGCACTCCGCGCGCACCCGCGCGCCCGCCGGGAAGGCCGATAAAGCTGACATATAGTGAGGAACCACTATCTCTAGTCGCCGAGTCCCGGAGGCCGCCGTGGACGCCCGTGCCCAGCAACTGGCCGATGCGCTCGTCGCGAAGTGGTCCGCCCCGGCCGGAGTCGAACTCATGACCGCCGGCGCCACCGTCCTCGGCCAGATCATGGGCGAGGGACCGCTGCCGGTACGCGACGCCGCGGCAGTGCTCGGCTGGCCGGACGAGGACGTCCTGCGCCGCTTCGACGCCATGGGCTTCCGGCTGGAGCTCAACGGCAAGGGCGACATCGCGGGCGCGGGGCTCTCCCTGCTGCCGAGTGCCGCGCACACGGTCGAGATCAACGGCACGCGCTACCACGGCTGGTGCGCGATGGACGTCCTGATGTTCCCGATCGTGTTCGGCAACTCGTCGCCCGCCGCGTCCCGTTGCGCGGCGACGGGCGACCGTGTCCACCTCACCGTCACACCGGACGGGCTGAAGGACCTCGACCCGGCCGGCATCCACGTCACGCTGGCCCCGGCCGCCGGCGGCGAGATCCGCGAAGTCTTCTGCAACCGCGTCAACTTCTACGGCAGCCGGGAGGCCGCGGAGGCGGCCGCCGGAGCCGACCCGGACCTCGCCGTGTGCACGGCCGCCGAGGCGTGGACGGTGGCCCGGCGGCTGGCCGCACTCTTCTGACCGGGGCGGCCCGGTCGGCGGAGTCCGAAGGCGCGACAAGCGGATCGACGCCACACCGACTCCCACACCGGCGCCGCCCCCGAACCCGGCACCGAGCGATGTCCGCGGGCACCGGCGGCGGTGCGCGCGGGCATCGTCCGGACGCCCAGCCGTCGACATACGGCCGGCGGGCGGTCATCCCAGCTGGCCGACCTTGTAGTCGCCGTTTGCGGGCTGCTTGACCATGACGTTCCCGCGGTTGAAGGCGTTGATGACGGAGATCGCGCAGACCAGCGCGGCGAGTTGCGCCTCGCTGTAGTGCTTGGCGGCGTTCTCCCACACTTCGTCGGTGACTCCGCCGGCCGCGTCGGCCATGCGCGTGCCCTGCTCCGCAAGCTCCAGCGCCGCGCGTTCGGCCTCGGTGAAGACGGTGGACTCGCGCCAGGTCGCGACCAGGTTGATGCGCGTCGCGGACTCGCCCGCATGTGCGAGCTCTTTGGTGTGGATGTCGATGCAGACGCCGCAGCCGTTGATCTGGCTGGCCCGGATGTTCACCAGCTCCAGCGTGGAGTACGGCAGATCCGTCTCCCTGAGCAGGTGGCCCGCGGCGATGAAATTCTTCATGATCTTCGCGACGACCGGGCTGCCGAAGAGGTTGAGTCGAGCGTCCATGATGCAACTCCTGTGTCGTCGTTGTGGCCTACACCCCCCGAGACGAGACAGCCGCAACCCCTGTGACATCGACCGGCCCCCCGCCTTCGGAGCGCACGGGCGGCCGCTTTCGAAGCTTGCCGGGGCTGCATCGGTGACGGCCGATTCCCGCCGGTCATCGGGTGCGCGGCCCGCTGTACTGGATCTTGCCGCCGCCACCCGGCGGCGTCCGATCCGGCGCCGAGCCGATGCCGAGCCAGCGGGAGAAGCACCGTGCCCACCGCCAAATCCCCCGTACCTGCTCCCCTACCCGAACCTGCGCCCGTCCCGGGTCCCGACACCGAAGGCCGCTCGGTGCCCGGCAGCGGCGGCCGTACCCCTGCCCCCGACGCACCCGCGCACTGGTCCGCCGTCGTCGGCGTGGCGCTGGGCATCTTCACCATCGTCACCAGCGAGATCCTGCCGATCGGCATGCTGACCGGCCTCGCCGACGACTTCGGCGTCTCCGACGGCCGGGCGGGTCTCCTCATGACGCTGCCGGGAGTGCTCGCCGCGCTGTGCGCTCCCCTCGTCGCGGTCGCCGTCGGCCGCGTCGACCGGCGGATCGTGCTCACCGTGCTGATGGCCCTGCTCGTCCTGGCGAACCTGCTGACGGCGTGCGCCCCCGCGTTCTGGGTCGCGCTCGTCGCCCGGGCGCTGGTCGGCCTGGTCATCGGCGGCTTCTGGTCGATCGGCGCCGGACTGGCGCCACGGCTGGTGCCCGCCGCCTCCGTGGCGACCGCCACCGCGGTGGTCTTCGCGGCGGTCCCGGCGGGCTCCGTCCTCGGCGTACCCGCGGGCACGCTGCTGGGCCAACACGTGGGTCGGCGCGCCGCGTTCGTGGTCCTGGCGGCGCTCGCGCTGGCGGTGGCCGTCCTGCTCGCGACGGCCCTGCCCGCGCTGCCGGTCGGCACGGTGACAAGGCCGCGTACGCTCGCGGCTCTGCTCCGGACCCGCGGCGTGCGGGCGGGCCTCGCGGTGACGGGTCTGGTCGTGGTCGGGCACTTCGCCGCGTACACGTACGTCACCGCGTTCCTCCGCGACACCACCCACGTGGACGGCACGCGTATCACCGTGTTCCTTCTCCTCTACGGCGCCGCCGGGGTCGCCGGCAACTTCGTCGCGGGCGCCACGCTGGCCCGGGGACCGCGCGCGACGTTCGCGGTGTCCGCGATCGGGATCGCCGCCGCCGTGCTGCTGTTCCCCGTCCTCGGACGGTCGTGGCCGGGAGCGGTGGGGCTGCTGGTCGTCTGGGGGTTCGCGTACGGCGCCGTCCCGGCAGCGTCGCAGACCTGGTTCGCGCGCTCGGCGCCGAACGCGCCCGAGGCGGCCATGGTGGTCTTCACCTCGTCGTTCCAGGCGACCCTTGCCGGCGGCGCCTTGCTCGGCGGTGTCGTCGTCGACGCCACGTCGGCGTCCGCCGTCATGGTGCTCTCGGGCGTCGTCTGCCTGGCCACGGCCGCGACGGTGGCGCTCTCCGCCGGGCCGAAAGGCGATTGATCCACAGGCGGTGGTCGCAAGACCTGTCACCTTCAAGGGTGACCAGTCGGCACCTCGGGCGGTTTACAGGGCGACGGCCGGTGAGGAATCCGGCGCCGGGCCGGGGGCGGCAACCGCCCCGGGTCGAGCGGAGCCACCACCCCGGTGCTCTACCGTGCTCCCTGCGGGGCGGCCGGCGGTGCGGCCCGGCGGTGTGCGGGTGACGGTGCGGCAAAGCGGGCGAGGGGCGGCGGCAACAGGTGGGCAGTGGCGTCAAGCAGTCGCTGGGGCGGGAGTTCGGGTGGCTGTGGGCGTCGTACGCGACGGGCACCTTCGGCACCTGGCTCGCCTTCGGCGCGTTCCCGCTGATCGCGATCATGATCCTGGACGCCGGGCCCGCCGAAGTGGCGGTGCTCGCGGCCTCCGGGCCTGCGGTGGGTGCGGTTCTGGCGGTGCCGACGGGGCCGTGGGTCGAGTTCCGCCGCAAGCGCCCGGTGATGATCGGGGCGGACCTCGTCCGGTGCGCGGCCATGGCGAGCGTGCCGGTGGCGTACGCGCTCGATGCGCTCTCCCTGGTGCAGCTCGTGCTCGTGTCGGTGGTCGTCGCGGCGGCGGACATCACGTTCCTGGCGGCCGGGGGCGCGTATCTGAAGACCCTGTTGCCGCCTGATCAGTTGCTCGTCGCCAACGCCCGGCTCGAAGGCACGACCTGGACCGCCTCCGTGCTCGGGCCGCCCGCGGGCGGCGCCATGATCGGACTGTTCGGACCGCTGGTCACGGTGGCGGCCGACGCGGCCAGCTACCTGCTCTCCGCGACGGGGATCCGCGCGATAGGCCGCCGGGAGCCGCGCCCTTCGCGGGTGAAGGACCGGGCGGCGCCGGGGTCGCGGATGCGGGCCGGGGACCTGCTCGACGGGTGGCGGCACATCCTGTCCGACCCCGTGCTGCGGCCGCTGTTCTTCAACGGGGTGCTGGTCAACGGTCTGATCATGGCGTCCGCGCCGCTGCTGGCCGTCCTGATGCTCGACGACTACGGCTTCGCCCCGTGGCAGTACAGCCTCGCCTTCGCGGTGCCGTGCGTCGGCGGGCTCGTCGGCTCCCGGCTCGCGCCCGGCCTGGTGGCGGCCTACGGGCAGCACCGGGTCCTGCTGGCGGCCGGGACGTTGCGGGCGTGCTGGCCCCTGGGGCTGGCGTTCATCGGCCCGGGAGTGTCCGGGCTCATCCTCGTGATGGCCGTCGAGTTCGGACTCATCGCCTGCTGCGGAGTGTTCAACCCGGTGCTCGCCACGCGGCGGCTCCTGCACACGGACACGGACCGGGTCGCCCGGGTGCTCACCGCGTGGTCGGTCACCAACAAGGCCTCTATCGCGGCCATGACCGCCCTGTGGGGGCTCCTTGCCGCCGCGTTGAACAGCCCCCGGACCGCGATCGGCATCGCCGGTCTGCTGCTGCTCGCGACGCCGCTGCTCCTCCGGCATCCGCCGCGCGGCGAGGGCGACGAGGCCGGGGAGAGCCCGGATGAGCGGGAGGGTCGCGACGGCTCGGACAGCCGGGACGGCGAGGACGCGGCGTACGACGCGGTTCAGCCCTAGGTCGTGTCTTCAAATTCTCGCCGGGCCCGCGAACCGTGGCACGCACGCTCGCCGCGAATTTGAAGACACTCCCTAGGCCGCGGTTCGGTCCTGGGACGCGGTTCGGCCTGCGCGGTTCACCCGTGGATCGTCGCCGCACCCCTCGTCTTGTCGGCGAAAGGTCCGGTGCCGGTGAAGGCGAGCGCCGCGAAGCGTTCGGCAATGAGGCGGTGGGTGGCCGCGTCCGGGTGGATGCGGTCGGGGAGCGGGAGTTCGGCGGCGTCGGCTTCGCCGTACAGTTCGAGGCCGTCGAGGTAGTGCAGGTTCGGGTCGGCGGCGGCCCGGTGCGCCACGATGCGGGCGAGTTCGGCGCGGATCGTGGTCAACGTGAGGCGCGTACGGTCGGCCGGGTCGCCGGTGGCGCGGAAGCCCATGCGCCCGGCGGCCAGTTCGTCGGGGTCCAGGAACGCGGGGCCTGGCGTGTCCTCGTGGATCGCGCAGTGGATGGACGACACGACCAGCAGCGGCGTGGTCGGATGCCCCTCGCGGATGGTGTCGAGGAACCCGTGCACCGCAGGGGCGAAGGCGCGCAGGCGCATCAGGTCGTGGTTGACCAGGTTGATGCCGAGCTTGACGCTGATCAGGTCCGCGGACGTCTCGCGCATGCTGCGGGCGGTGAACGGGTCGAGCAGCGCGCTGCCGCCGAAACCGAGATTGACCAGGTCGACACCGCCGAGTGCGGCGGCGAGGGCGGGCCAGGTGGTGGTCGGGCTCGCGGCGTCGGAGCCGTGGCTGATCGAACTACCGTGGTGCAGCCAGACCTTGCGGCCTCGGTCGGGCACCGGCTCGACAGGGGCGTCGGTACGCAGCGCGACCAGCTCGGTGGTCTCGTTGTGCGGAAGCCAGATCTCGACGTCCTTCAGGTCGGACGGCAGCCCCGCGAACCGGAGGGTGCCCGGGGCGCCCCGTCGGGTCTCGGCGGTTCCGGCGGCCATGTCGACGATCAGCGTGTCGCCGCCGGCCACGGTGCCCTGGGCGGTGAGGCGGCCGTCGAGGAGCAGGTCGTACACGCCGTCGGGACGCGGCGGAGCGCCGGGGTAGACGCGCTTGGTCGGCACGGTGTCGAGTTCGACGGCCGTCGCGCGGGTCCGGAAGGCCAGACGTACGCCTGACGGCTGCGACTCGGCCATCGCCAACTGCCCGTCGAGCCACTGGGCACGCGCCCACGCGGGCAGCCGATGCGGCAGCAGGCCGCGGTCGGTGCGCTCCAAATCGAGGGCGCCGCGCAGCAGTTCGGCGGAAATGGGGGTGCTGACGAGGTTCTCGGCGGGGTGGGACATGAGTGGTGCCCTCGTGGTCGGTGGAGCGGTCGGTGGGTTGGCCGCGCAGCGCCGGTCAGGACGCCGGCGCCGGTCAAAACGGCAGCCGGTCAGGACGGCAGCGCGGGTCAGGACGCCGGCGGGTCGGCCGCGGGCCAGTTCCGCAGCAGGGCGTCGAGGGCGTCGAGCATGCGCGACCAGGTCTCCTGCGTGTCGGGGGCGCTATGGCTGAAGCCGCCTCCCATCTCCAGCGAGATGTACCCGTGGAAGACACTGCCGAGCATGCGTACGGCGTGGGTCTGGTCCGGTTCGGCGAGGTCGTAGCCGCGCAGGATCGCGCGCGTCATCTGCGCGTGCCGGGCCCCGGCACTGGCCGCCGCGGTCTCGGCGTCGAGACGCAGTTGCGCGGCGGCGTAGCGGCCCGGGTGCTCACGGGCGTAGTCGCGGTAGACGTCCGCGAACGCGGTCAGCGCGTCCTTGCCCGCGCGTCCGGCCAGCGCGGCGGCGACCCGGTCGGCCATCTCCTCGAGGGCGAGCAGGGCGATCCGGGTCTTGAGCTCCTGGGAACTCGCCAAGTGCGAGTAGAGGCTCGCGACTTTCACGTCGAACCGCCGCGCGACCGCCGAAAGGGTCACCTGGTCGAAGCCGGCCTCGTCGGCCAGTTCGGCGCCCGCCCGGGCCAGGCGTTCGGCGGTCAGTCCAGCGCGTGCCATGCCCGTCCTGCCTCTCTGTCGGCAGAACCGAGTATGCATCTGCCTAACTCTTTTAGGCAAACGGCAAAAATCCTTAGCTTTGCGAGGCGGCCTGGGCGGCCACCACCCGGTCGGGGGCGGTGCGGGAGGCATACTCGGTGGGACGGACGACGGGGACGGACCGGCCCGTCACCGCCACCTGCCCCCGGGACACGATCGGCCTTGTATCCGCTGCCTGTTGCGGGCAGGCTCCGACGCATGGCCGAACTCGATCTTGCAGTCCGCGACCTGCTCGCGAAGCAGGCGATCACCGAAGTCGTCTACACCTACTGCCGTGCCCTGGACCGCATGGACCGCGACCTCGCGCTGTCGGTGTGGCATCCGGGCGGCACCGCCGACTACCCGCCGATGTTCAGCGGCACCGGCGAGGGCTTCGTCGACTGGGTGTGGAAGGCGCACGAGGCGCTGACCTCGCACTCCCACCAGATCACGAACATCCTGATCCGGATCGGCGCGGACGGCACGAGCGCGGTGAGCGAGTCGTACGTCACCGTCCTGCTCCGCGGCCCCGGCGCCGACGACTCGGCGATCTCCGAGATCACCACGCGCGGCCGGTACGTCGACCGCTGGTCACTGCGCGACGGCCGCTGGGCCGTGGACGCGCGGCGCCACATCCTGGACGCCCAGACCGTGCAGACGATCCCGCGCGAACTCGCCGACTTCGTGCCGCCGGAGGACGCGGGCCGCCGCGACACCGACGACCCGTCGTACGCGGTCTTCCGGCCGTAGCGCGACCTTCTCGGGCCGACCCGCCACGGCCGCTCCTCAGCGGCCGTCCGCCCACTCGGTGACGTCGAGGGTGTCACCGATCGCGAGCTTGCCCGGGCGTACGACCGAGTACTGCGCGCCGAACAGCACCCCGCCGCTCGCGCCACGGCGGTACGTGGCCAGCGTACGCAGCGGCTCCGGCCCGGCCTTCACGCCGCGGACCTGGTCGACGGTGGTGACGACGCAGCGCCCGGCCTGCTTGGCGAAGGCGAGTTCGGTGTTGCCGACGAGCATCCGGCGCACGTCGTCCTCGCGATGCGGCTCGGTCCAGCCGTCGACCACGATGTTCGGCCGGAAGCGCGTCATGGGCAGCGGACCGGCGTCGCCGAGGCGCGCGTTGAGCCCGTCGAGCGACGCGCGCGACACCACGAGCAGGGCCCCGCTGTCCGCGAACGCCGCCGTGCCGGGGACCAGCCCGGGCGTGACCCGCTCGTGCTCGGGCGGCACCCGGACCAGGCGGCTCGGCACCGCGAGGACGCCGGTCAGCCACGCGGCGACCGCGTCGCCCTGGTCGATGCCGCGGTACGGCGTCCCGAACATCTCGATGTCGACGCGCGGCGACTCGGTGACCACGTCCAGGAACAGTTCGCCGGCTTCCGCCGCGCGCAGCGCCAGTCGCCGCCCGTCGGCGTCGATCCCCGCGTGCACGACGGACAGCCGGGGGTCGGTGCGCTGGCTGCGGAAGACACCGCGGTCGTCGACGACCATGAAGGTCCGGTCGTGCGCGATCCCGGCGTCGGTCAGCACGGCCTCGGACGCCGGCAGCGCCGCGCACCCCTTGACCGGATAGACGTTGAGTTCGACGACCGATGCCATGGCGACAGAATATCCGGGCTGGTCACGCCCCTCGGAATCCCGCCTGCCGCCGGGCTACAGCTCCTCACCCGACAGCAGCGGCTCGAAGGCCTCGTACGCCTCGATGTTCCGGAAGTGGCGCGCGTACAGGTCGGCGCCGTCGCCCAGGTCGTCCCGGAGCACCGGGGCGACGTCCACGACGTGGCGCAGCGTCCAGGTGACCGTACGCCCGTCCTCGTTCAGGTACGACGTCTGCGCCGCCCGGCCCAGAGCCTCCGCCTTCGCCCGCGCCTCGTCCTCCCCCACCGCGCGCACCAGCACGAAGCTTTCCTGGAACAGCGGCGCGTCTCCCGACACGTGGGACTCGCTCACCAGCACCGCAACGTAGCTCTGCATCCCGACCACGCTACCCACCGGGTCCCGGTACGAGGCCGTCCGCGCCCTCGAACACGCCGAGTGGATCGAGGCGGCCGAGACCGTCCGGGGCGGCGCCCGAACGGAGCGGACCGTCCACCGCACCTAACCGACGTCGGCGCGGCCTGCGCTGCGCCGCAGCCCACCGCGGCTCAGTCCGGCACGGCTCGCTCTCGGGCCGGCGAGTACAAGTGGCTTTCGCAGAAGCCGGTTTCGTCGCCGAGCACCCCGCCGACCATGATGACGGCCACGGACTTGATGCCGTTGTCGTGGACGAGGGACGACAGGTCGGCGAGGCGGCCGCGGACGACGAGTTCGTCCGGGCGGGACGCGCGGGCGACCACGGCCACCGGACAGTCCGCGCCGTAGAGCGGCACCAACTCGTCGACGATGCGGGCGGTTTCGCGGACCGCGAGGTGCAGGACGAGGAGCGCCCGGGACTGTCCGAGGGTGGCCAGGTCCTCACCGGGCGGCATCGCCGTGGAGTTGTTGGAGACACGCGTCAGGACGACGGTCTGGCCGACCCCGGGCAGGGTGAGTTCGCGGCCGAGGGTGGCCGCGGCGGCGGCGAACGCCGGTACGCCCGGGGTCAGGTCGTACGGGATCCCCAGCGCGTCCAGGCGGCGCATCTGCTCGCCCACCGCGCTGAAGAACGAGGTGTCGCCGGAGTGCAGGCGCACCACGTCCAGGCCGTCGGCGTGGGCGGTCCGCATCTCCGCCACGATCTCGTCGAGGGTGAGGTTCGCGGTGTCGACGAGCCGGGCTTCGGGCGGTGCGGAGTCGAGGAGTTCGCGCGGGACGAGGGCACCCGCGTACAGGCACACCGCGGCGTTCTCGACGAGCCGCAGGCCGCGTACGGTGATCAGGTCGGCGGCGCCGGGGCCCGCGCCGACAAAGTGCACGGTCATGCGGTGGACTCCTCCCGGAACTGGGCGGACGGTTCGCGGTCGGCCTCGGCGCGGCCGGGTTTCACCGCGACCCATTGCGTGACCGGCATGAGGGTGCGCCAGCCGGTGAACCGGCCGACGGGGGTCGAGCGGCTGATCTGAATGCGGGTCAGGTCCCCGCCCAACTCGGCCCGGTGGCGCACCAGTTCCGCTTCGGTCTCGGCTGTGACGGCGTTGGCGACGAGGCGTCCGCCGGGGCGCAGGGCCGCCCAGCAGCGCTCCACCACACCGGGCACGGTCAGGCCGCCGCCGATGAACACCGCGTCGGGGGTGTCGGTGTCGGCGAGGAGGTCCAGGGCTCCGGGCGCCGCGCCGACGAGGACGTACAGCCAGGGCACCCCGAGGCCGGCGGCGTTCGCGCGTACGCGGTCGGCGCGTTCCTCGTGGGACTCGATCGCGACCGCGCGGCAGGCGTCGTGCGAGCGCAGCCACTCGATGCCGATGCTGCCGCTGCCCGCCCCGACGTCCCACAGCAGTTCGCCCGGGCGCGGGGCGAGGGCCGCGAGCGTGATCGCGCGGACCTCACGCTTCGTCAACTGGCCGTCGCTGCGGTACGCGTCGTCGGGCAGACCGGGAACCGTGCCGGCCGGGACCGGGGGCGGGGCCGGAGCCGCGGTTGTCGGAGCCGGAGCCGGGGCAGCGGTTGCCGGAGCCGGGGTGGGGGCGGGGGCCGCCGCGGGCGGCCGCTCAGGCATCCTCGCCGCCTTCGAGATCTCCCTCGACCTCCAGGTACGCATCCCGCAGCCCCGCCAGCGTCGCCGCCTCGGGCTTTTCCCACAGCCCCCGGTCCGCCGCCTCGATCAGCCGCTCGGCGATGCCGCGCAGCGCCCAAGGGTTGGAGGTCCGCATGAACTCGCGGTTCTCCGGATCGAGCACGTACTCGGCGGCGAGGCGCTCGTACATCCAGTCCTGCACCACGCCCGTCGTCGCGTCGTAGCCGAACAAGTAGTCGACCGTCGCGGCGAGTTCGAACGCCCCCTTGTACCCGTGCCGCCGCATCGCCTCGATCCAGCGGGGGTTCACCACGCGGGCCCGGAACACCCGGGCGGTCTCCTGCTCCAGTGTCCGGGTCCGGACCGCGTCGGGCATCGTCGAGTCGCCGATGTACGCCGCGGGTGCGGTCCCGGTCAGCGCGCGCACCGCCGCGACCATGCCGCCGTGGTACTGGAAGTAGTCGTCCGAGTCGGCGATGTCGTGTTCGCGCGTGTCGGTGTTCTTGGCGGCGACGGCGATGCGGCGGTACGCGCCCTCCATGTCCTGCCGCGCGAACACCCCGTCCAGGCCCCGGCCGTACGCGTAGCCGCCCCACGTCGCGTAGACCTCGGCCAGGTCCGCATCGTCGCGCCAGGTCCGGGAGTCGATGAGCGGCAGCAGCCCGGCCCCGTACGCGCCCGGGCGCGAGCCGAACACGCGTGTGGTGGCCCGGCGTTCGTCGCCGTGCTCGGCGATGTCGGAACGCACGTGCGCGCGCACGAAGTTGTCCTCGTCGGACTCCTCCAGCCCGGCGGCCAGCCGCACCGCGTCGTCGAGCAGCAGCACCACGTGCGGGAAGGCGTCCCGGAAGAACCCGGAGATGCGCACCGTCACATCGACGCGCGGGCGGCCGAGTTCGGCGAGCGGGACGGGCTCCAGGCCGGTGACGCGCCGCGACGCGTCGTCCCAGACCGGGCGTATGCCGAGCAGCGCCAGCACCTCGCCGACGTCGTCGCCGCTGGTGCGCATGGCGCTCGTGCCCCACACCGACAGCCCCACCGAGCGCGGCCAGTCCCCGGTGTCCGCACGGTACTTGGCGAGCAACGAGTCGGCGAGCGCCTGGCCGGTGTCCCACGCGAGACGGCTGGGCACCGCCTTGGGGTCGACGGTGTAGAAGTTGCGGCCGGTCGGCAGCACGTTGACCAGGCCGCGCAGCGGCGAACCGGAGGGCCCGGCCGCGACGTAGCCGCCGTCGAGGGCGTGCAGCACCGCGCCGATCTCGTCGCCCGTTCGGTCGAGCCGGGGCACGACCTCGGTGGCCGCGAAGACTAGTACGTCGGTGACGGCCGACAGGTCCGCACCGGGGACGCCGTCCAGCACCTCGGCCGACACGATGGTCGCGGCGGCCGGGTCCCAGCCGCGCGCCTCCATGCCCGCGACCAGCGCGAAGGCCCGCGCCTCGGCGTCGTCCGTGTCGCGGCGCCCGGCGGTGCCGCCCTCCACCAGGCCCAGGGCCTCGCGGAGTCCGGGCAGCGCGGCGGTACGCCCGCCCCACACCTGACGCGCCCTCAGCATCGCGGTGACCAGGTTGACCCGGCCCTCCCCCGTCGGGGCCGTCCCCAGCACGTGCAGCCCCTCACGGATCTGCGCGTCCTTGACCTCGCACAGCCAGCCGTCCAGGTGCAGCAGGAAGTCGTCGAACTCCGCCTCGTGCGGGCGGTCGTCGATGCCCAGGTCGTGGTCGAGCCGGGCGGCCTGCACGAGTGTCCAGATCTGTGCCTGCACGGCCGGCGCCTTGGCCGGGTCCAGTGCCGAGACGTTGGCGTACTCGTCGAGCAACTGCTCCAGGCGCGTCAGGTCGCCGTACGTCTCGGCCCGCGCCATCGGCGGTACCAGGTGGTCCACGATGACCGCGTGCGCGCGGCGCTTGGCCTGCGCGCCCTCGCCCGGGTCGTTGACCAGGAACGGGTAGATGAGCGGCAGGTCGCCGAGCACCGCGTCCGGCCCGCACTCGGCGGACAGGCCCAGGTTCTTGCCCGGCAGCCATTCCAGCGTGCCGTGCTTGCCCAGGTGCACGAGCGCGTTCGCGCCGAACCCGCCGGCATCGCGGGCGGCGTCGAGCCACCAGTAGGCGGCCAGGTAGTGGTGACTGGGCGGCAGGTCGGGGTCGTGGTAGATGGCGACGGGGTTCTCGCCGAAGCCGCGCGGCGGCTGGATGATCAGCACGATGTTGCCGGCGCGGAGGGCGGCGAGGACGATCTCGCCGTCGGGGTCGCGCGAGTGGTCGACGTACAGCTCGCCGGGCGGCGGGCCCCAGTGCTCCTCGATGTTGGCGCGCAGGCCGACCGGGAGCCGGGCGTACCGCTTGCGGTACTCGGCGGCACCGATGCGCACCGGGTTGCCTTCGAGCTGGGCCTCGGACAACCACTCGGGGTCCTGGCCGCCCGCCGCGATGAGGGCGTGGATGAGCGCGTCGCCGTTCGGGGGTTCGATGCCGGGCAGGGCGTCGGGGCCGTCGACCGGGCCGACGTCGTATCCGGCGTCGCGCAGCGCGCGCAGCAGCGCGACGGCACTTGCGGGTGTGTCGAGTCCGACCGCGTTGCCGATGCGCGCGTGCTTGGTCGGGTACGCGGAAAGCACGACACCCACCCGGCGTTCGGCGGCCGGGACGTGGCGCAGCTGGGCATGGCGTACCGCGATGCCCGCGACGCGCGCGGCCCGCTCGGGGTCGGCGGCGTAGTACGTGAGGCCGTCGGCGCCGGTCTCCTTGAAGGAGAACGGCACGGTGATCAGGCGGCCGTCGAACTCGGGCACGGCGACCTGGGTCGCGGCGTCCATGGGCGACAGGCCCGCGTCGCCGGCCTCCCACTCCGCGCGGCTGGTGGTGAGGCTGAGCGCCTGGAGGACGGTGATGTCGAGGCCGGCCAGGGCGCCGACGTCCCACGCCTCGTCGTCGCCGCCCGCGGAGACCTCGGCGGGCCGGGCGCCGCCCGCGGCGAGGACCGTGACGAGCAGTGCGTCCAGTTCGCCCAGCGCGTCGAACAGCGCGGGTTCGGCGCCGCGCAGCGAGGCGCACCACACCGGGACCGCCCGGCCCCCGGCGTCCTCGATCGCGTCGCAGAGCGCGGACACGAAGGCGGTGTTCCCGGCGAGGTGGTGGGCGCGGTAGTAGAGCACGCCGACGCCGGGGGCGCCGGGGTTGCGGGTCGGGCGGTCCAGGCGGCCCCAGGCGGCGACCTCGACGGGCGGCTCGAAGCCGTGCCCGGTCAGCAGGAGGGTGTCGGAGAGGAACCCGTGGAGGTTCGTGAGGTTCTCGGCGCCGCCCTGGGCGAGGTACGCGTGGGCCTGGGCGCTCACCCCCGCCGGGACGGTGGCCAGCTCCATGAGCGCGGCGTCGGGGGCCTGTTCGCCGGATACGACCACCACCGGGCGCGGGCCCGCGAGCAGCGCGTCGAGACCTTCCTCCCAGGCGCGGCGGCCGCCGAGGAGGCGGACGACGACGAGATCGCAGCCGTCGACGAGGGCGGGCAGGTCCTCGGGCGAGGTGCGGGAGGGGTTCGCGAGCCGCCACGCGCCCGCACTGGCCTTGGCGCTGAGCAGGTCGGTGTCGGAGGTGGAGAGGAGGAGGATCACCGGGCCACCTCCGCGCGGCGCGCTGTCGCGTCCGGGGCGAAGGCGGGGTTGCCCGCGGGTATGCGTACGCGTGGTGCGGCCTGCGGGCACGACGGAGTCGTCACTGTGCGCGCCTCTCCGGGGTCCTCGCCCCATCGGACAACAGGGGTGGAACGCGCAGTTCCTGACTCCCGCACCGCACCGCTGCCTCCGGCAGCCGCGCGGGCGGTCACAGTGGCGGGACCGTGCCGGACTTGCACCGGCTTCCTGTCCGCGTCCTCCCCGCACCGGCGAGGGCCGGTGCGGGGTCAGCATCGCCTAGGGCACCACAGTCCCGCAAGTTCGGGCGGCTTCCCGCGATACGTAACGATTCAGGAAAACAGCCGAAAAGCATACTCTGACCAACAACACGGTCTAACTTCGTATATATGCCGGGTAGTTGGAGCGCACGAGGATGTGCGGACCGGCGTGCGCTCCTCCTGGAGTGCCTCGTGGAGCGCGCGCCCCGGCACTGGGCGGCGATGATCGCGCACGGCGCGCGGACCATGGCCCCGGTCGAGTGGCGCGGCGAGCCGCCCGCCGAACAGGCGGCGCGCATGGCCCGGGTGCAGTTGTCGCGCGTGGTCGAGGGACCGGCGTACGCCTTCGACGACGTGGCGGTTCGCGCGCTGCTCACCGCCTCGGTCGGCCTCCGCCTCCCGATGGCGGCCGAAGTGCTGCCCGCCACCCGGGGGTTGCTGATGTTCCAGTTCCCGGTCGGCGTCGACCCGTCGGACAACTGCACGCCGCTCACCGCCGCGACGTGGGGGCCGAGCCTGCCCCGGCACTTCGCGGGCGTATGGCTGACCTGGTGGTTCGACGCGGAGGCCGCCGCGGCGCGCGAGGTACGCGAGGGGCGGCTGTCCGAGACGGAGGCGCGCCTCGGCCTCGCCCACGTGGGACCGTGGCTGCCCGCGGGGCATCTGACGGTGCCGTACGTGCCCATCCTGGAGACGCGGCTGTGGCCCCGGCGCGCGTCCGACCGCGTGGATCCCGAAGCGCTGATGGTGCGGGCGATAGCGGGGTCGTGGCTGGCGCTGACACACGGCCTGCTGCGCCCGGTGCCGGCCGCCACCGAGCTGACGAGCCCTCAACCACCGGGCTCCGCACCGCTGGTGGGCCTGCACATGGTGCGGGCGGCGGGCCGCGATCCGGCCCTGCTCGCCTCCGGCATCCGGGCCGCCGCCGACGGCGCGGCCGCGGCGGCCCGGCACCGCTACGGCCCGGTGCGGGACTTCACCGGACGCCCGTACCCGCCGGAGCCCGACGACGGCGTGGCATGACGGGACTTGGCGGCGCCGGGTCGGCCGGTCATGGGACTGCCGCTCAGTCTCTGCCGCCCACGCCGCTGAGCACCGCCTGCTGCTCGGCCCGGGTCTACTCGCTTCCCGTACGCGACCAGAACTCCTGCCACGACGCCCACTTCTCCGGCAGTTCGGCCCGCGTGATGAGGGGGTTGCCGGGGAAGTTGTACCGGTCCGCGACCCGGAGCGGGTGCTCCTGCACATCCGCCGCGTAGAACACCTTGGGTTTGCGGCTGCGGAAGTACCAGCGGCCGTCCCGGCGTTCGTAGCGGTCCCAGTACTGCATGGGCATGACCACCCAGAGGTCGCCCACTTCGTGCTCGGGACGGCAGTAGACGACTCCGGTGGCGTGGTCCTCGTCCACCAGGTCGATGATGTGGTTGCCGATCAGGTGGAACGTGATGCCGTACGGCCGCAGTACCGGGTCGAACCAGCGGGCCAGCGCCTCGCGGCCCACGCCGCCCTCGCCGGTCTGCACGTCGTCGACGAAGAGCGAGGCGAGCGCCGGCACGTCGCGGCTGTCGAGCGCGAGCGCGTACCGGGCGGCGAGCTGTCGGATCTCCTCGTACGCCTCCAGCCGCGCGAGGCGGTCGGTCTCGGTCCCGGTCATGCTGCCGCTCCTCGGGTGGTCCACTCCCCCGTCGATCAAGGTCCCCGCCAGTCTGACACACCGTCAGATAGCTGGGCTCAGACGTCCTCGTCCAGCAGCCCCAGCTCGTGGGCGAGGACCGCGGCCTGCGCCCGACTGCGCACCCCGAGCTTGGGGAGGATGCGGCTCACGTGCGTCTTGGTCGTCGCCTCCGCCATGGCCAGGTGCTCCGCGATCTCCTGGTTCGACATACCGCGCCCGAGGCACACGAAGACCTCGCGCTCGCGCGGCGTCAGCGAGTCGAGCGCCGCCTGGGCCGCCGAGTCGGGACGCGCTCCCGCCTTCGAGCCCGCGTCGGTCGCGAAAGCGGCGATCAGACGGCGGGTCACCGAGGGGGCGATCATGCCCTCGCCGCGCGCGACCAGGCGTACCGCCTCGGTGAGCACCTCGGCGTCGGAATCCTTCAGCAGGAAGCCGGACGCCCCCGCCCGCAGCGCGCCGAAGACGTACTCGTCGAGGTCGAACGTCGTCAGCACCAGCACGTCGGCAAGACCGTCGCGCACCACCTCGCGGGTCGCGGCCACACCGTCCATGCGCGGCATCTGCACGTCCATGAGCACGACGTCGGGGCGAAGCTCGCGCGCCAGCCGGACGGCCTCCTCGCCGTCCGAAGCCTCGCCGACGACCTCGATCCCCGGCGCCGACCCCAGGATCAGGACCAGCCCGGCGCGGACCGCGCCCTGGTCCTCCGCGACGACGATGCGAATGGTGCCGGCGGTGCCTGTGTCCATGCTCTGCCTGTCTCCCCGGTGCGGTGGTCTCGTGGTCGTGCTGTCATGCGGTCAGAGCGTCCGGTTGTCAGGTCGTCGTGCCGTCAGGTCGTGCGGTGGATCGGCCGGCCCGAGCCTTGGGCGCCGTCCGGGTCCCCGAGCGGCAACTCGGCCCTGACCTGCCAGCAGGCCGTCTTGCCGTCCGCCCCCTCCCCGGGCCCGGCCGATTCCTCCGGCCTCGGCCCCGCCTCGAACGACCCGCCGAGCAGGGACGCCCGCTCGCGCATGCCGACCAGGCCCGCGCCCGCGCCGGGTGCGCGCGGCCCGTCGCCGGGGACGTACGGGCTTTCCACCGCGACCACGAGGCGCCGCGTCGACTGCACGAGACGCACCTTCACCATCCCCGGGGCCGCGTGCTTGAGCGCGTTCGTCAGCGACTCCTGGACGATCCGGAACGCCGCCAGCTCCACCGGGGCAGGCAGCTGCCGGCCGCTGCCGTTGAGCCTGCGGTCGTCGAGCGAGAACTCCAGCCCGTTGTCGGCGCCGCTGCGGGACGCGCGGGCGAGCATCGCGTCCAGCGAGTCCAACCTCGGTACGGCCGCCTGCGCCCCTTCGTGGTCCCCCGCGAACGCCGTCTCGCCACCGCCGCTGCCGCGCAGCAGCCCGATCAGCCGCCGCATCTCCGCGAGCCCCTGCACACTGCTCTCCCGGATCACCGCCAGCGCCCGGGAGGTCGCCTCCGGATCGTTCTTCGCGACCGTCATCGCGGCCGTCGAGTGGATCGCGATCGCGGAGAGGTGGTTGGCCACCACGTCGTGCAACTCGCGTGCCATCCGCGCGCGTTCCTGTTCGACCGCGGAACGCCTGTCCAATTCCGCCAGCAGCGCCGTCTGTTCGGCACGCAGGCGTTCGGCCGCCGCCTCGTCGCGGTGGGTCCTGATGATCCAGCCGGTCCACGCGGACGTCAGCGTCACCAGGCCGGCGAACACGCCGACGATGAGCGCCTTGACGTCGCGCAGGACGCTGAGCGCGACCACGGTGCTGAGGATCGTGAACACGACGCAGGCCGGCGCGACCCGGCGGGCGGTGCGGAGCGGTGCGTACAGGGCGGCCGCGTAGATCAGGTCGGCGAAGAGGATGACGGTGGCTACGTTCGGCACCGTCGTCTGGTCCACGACGACCGTGACGGTGCCGATCGCCAGGGCGGTGCGCGGTGCGCTCCGGCGCAGCACCGTCGTGCAGGCCATGACCGTGAGCGGGATCAGGGTCAGCGCGCGGGGCAGGTCGTGGTACGAGTCGTTCAGGCCGACGGCCCACACCGCGACGCCGCCCACCCAGCCGGCGGCGGCGAGCAGCAGGTCGTGGGGATGGGGGCGCTTCCGTGCCATGCCGGCCTTTCGAGTGCGGGTGCCGAGTCGGGGCTGCGGCGGTGATGCGGGGGTCTGGCTGCGTGGTCCTGCCGTGGGGTCCTGCTGTGGGGTCCTGCTGTGGGGTCCTGCTGTGGGGTCGGTCGGGTCGTGCTGTACGAGTCCATCGCACCACGTGCGACTACGCCGCGCCGCCCTCCCCGGGGCGTGTCCATGGTGACTCCGCGTACATCGAACTATGCAGCCCACGATCGTCGCACCCGACGACGATTCGGGGGCCTTTCGCCGGGAGTCTGGAAGCAGGACGGAAGCCCGAGCGGCGACAAAGGAGACCGTGATGATGATCGCCCTGATCGTCGGGTGCGAGATCGCCTTCTGGGTGATCCTGGCCCTCGCGCTGACCACGAGGTACATCTTCCGCCTGCGGCGCACGAGCACGGCGCTGCTGATCGCCGTACCGCTCGTCGACGTGGTCCTGCTGGTCGCCACGGTCGTCGACCTGAGCAACGGGGCGACCGCCGACTTCAAGCACGGGCTGTCGGCCGCGTACATCGGCTTCTCGGTCGCGTACGGGCACTACATCATCAAGTGGGCCGACGCCCGGTTCGCACACCGCTTCGCGGGCGGTCCCCCGCCGGTCAAGCCGCCGAAGTACGGCATGGCCCGGGCCGCGCACGAGTGGAAGTTCGCCGGCATGACCGCGGTGGCCGCCGGTGTGACCGCCGGGCTGCTCCAACTGGCGATCTGGACGATCGACGACTCTTCCCGGACGGAGGAGTTGTCGGCATGGCAGTGGCGGATGGGCGTGGCCGCCGGGATCAACGCCATCGTGGCCCTGACGTACACCATCTGGCCCAAGGAGCGCCCGGGCGGCGACGGGGACGGCGGCCAGCACCGCGACGGGCAACGCGACCCGCGGATCGACAAATACCTGAGCGGCAAGTACTAGGACCCCTGTGAGGGATCGTTTCGGGTGGGCCGTGTCGGAGGGATCCCTCGGACACGGCCCACCGCCGGCTCAGCCCATGTGGGCACGGCCCACCGCCGG
>NZ_JBEZFP010000061.1:0-49231 GCF_040649515.1 Streptodolium elevatio | reverse complement strand
CCCGGCCCGATCACGTGTCGATCGGGCCGGGCCACCGGCGTGTGCGCGCATGGACGAGGTGCGCTCGTCCCTTGGACGTGCGGACGGCCGCCTGCCCGGGGGCGGCGGCCGTCGTGGACGTGTGGTGTCGTCGTTGCGGGGATGTTCCGGGGACAGTTCGGCGGTCAGGCCGTCTTGCGGTTGTCCCGCGGGTCGTGGTGCAGGTCGATGCCTCCGGACCGCAGCACGGCCAGGCGCTCGGCGAGGACTTCCTCCAGCTCCTCGCGCGTGCGCCGCTCCATCAGCATGTCCCAGTGCGTACGCGCGGGCTTGTTCTTCTTCTCCTCCGGCGGGGCGCCGTCCACCAGCTGGGCGACCGCGCCGCAGCTGCGGCACTCCCAGACCGGGGGGATCTCCGCCTCGACGGAGAACGGCATCTCGAACCGGTGACCGCGGGGACACGCGTACTCGACGGTGCGACGCGGGGCCAGGTCGATTCCACGGTCGGTCTCGTAGCTGGTGGCGCCGAGGCGCGTGCCGCGGAGAGCTCGCTCACTCATGAAATCGTGCCTCCTGGGCTTGAAGTCCACTGCGACAGCCGTGGCTGCCTGTTCGATCGATCAACGTGCGGAGGGCGCCGAAGATTCCCGGTGGTGCCGGGCATCGCGGTCCCTGGGTCCGTGTCGCCCGGGTAACTACCCGCATTCGGACGTTTCATCACATCTCGGATGCGGGGTGGCGGCATTCGAGGTACTGTTCGCGGCCGACTGGCGCACATAACGTACAGAAGCTGCCCAACAGCGATCAAAAACCGACATCAGGTGCCGAGTGCGAGACGCGTCACACCGCGTCGCACCGCACCATCGCGCCGCACCGTCCCGCCGCACTGTCGGCCCGCCACCCCGGCGGACCCGTGAGCCCGACCCGTCACCGCGGCTCGACCAGCTCCGCCCACACGACTTTCCCCGTGTCCGTCGGCCGCACCCCCCAGTCCGCCGCCAACGCGGCCACGATCATCAGCCCCCGGTGCCGCTCGTCCCCCTCGGCCGCGGCCATCCGCCGCGGCAGCCGACCGTCGTGGTCCGCCACCTGCACCACCAGCCGCCCGGGACGGTGCCCGAGCCGCAGCTCCATCGGCGTACGCGCGTGCTCCACCGCGTTCACCACCAGCTCCGTGACCACGGAGCACGCCGCGTCCCCCAGCCCCGGCAGCCGCCACTGCGCCAGCACCGACCGGGCGAACGACCGCGCCTCCCGCCCGGCCTTCGCCGTCGGCGGCAACTCCAGCGCGGCCGCCCGCTCGCGGCCCTCCCGCGCCCGTACCAGCAGCAGCGCCACGTCGTCGTGCTCGCGCCCGGTGAGCATCCCGCCCATCAACCGGTCGCACGTGTCCTGCACACCGTCGGGATTCCGGGCCGCCCCGCCCACCTCCGCCGTGAACAACTGCAGCCGGTCCGTCAGCGACACATCGTGCCGCTCCACCAACCCGTCCGTGTACAGCAGAAGCCGGTCGCACGCCCGGAACACCACGTCCGCGTCCTCGAACGTCGCGCCCTCCACACCAAGCGGCACCCCGAGGTCGTCGTCCAGCAGCCGCACCGAGCCGTCCGCCGTGATCAGCGCCGGCGGCAGGTGCCCCGCGTTCGACCACCGCACCGAGTCGTGCCACGGGTCGTACACCGCGTACACGCACGTCGTGATCTGGTCCTCCGCACCCATCCCCGCCATCATCCGGTTCAGATGCCGCATCACCTGCGCCGGCGGCAGGTCCATCACCGCGTACGCCCGCACCGCCGTACGCAGCTGCCCCATCACCGCCGCCGCGGCCAGCCCCCGCCCCATCACGTCGCCGATCACCAGCGCGACCCGCCCCGCCGACAACGGGATCACGTCGAACCAGTCCCCGCCCACCTGCGAGCCCCGCGCCCCCGGCAGGTACCGGCACGCGATCTCCAGCGCCTCGATGTCCGGCAGCTCCGGCGGCAGCAGCGAACGCTGCAACCGCACCGCCGTGTCCCGCACACTCCGGTACAGCCGGGCGTTCTCGATCGCCGCCGCGGCCTGCGACGCGATGCCCAGCGCCAACTGCTCGTCCCGCTCGGTGAAGATGTCCGGCTTCGAGTGCGAGAACGCGAACGCCCCCAGCCCCTTGCCCTCCCGGCTCACCACCGGCACGCCCAGGTAGCTGCGCACCGGCAGTGCCTCCGGGTCCGCGGCCACCGGCGCCGGGTGCCACCGCCCAGGGTGCTCCGCGACATCCCCGGACCGTACGACGTCCGCGCCCAGGTGCGCGAGCGTCAGCCGGACCCCGGGGTCGGGCAGCAGCGGATGCGGCGTGCCGCCGCGCACCGCCGCGGCGTGCCGGATGTCGTCGAGCCCGTCGTCCCGGTCGCAGTCCCGGTACAGCAGGATCCCGTGCTCCGCCGCGATCACCTTCGTGGCCGCGTCGGTCGCGGTCTGCACCAGCTGGTCCAGGTCCAGTTCCCGGGTCAGCTGCTGCCCGACGCTGTACAGCGTCTCCACGATGTGCGTCTCCTGCTCCAGGCGGCGCTGCTTGATGCGCAGCTGCTCGGCCTGGGTCCGCACGCGCCCCCGGTACGTCTCGACCGTGCGCGCCTGCTCCACCGTCGTGTCCTCGGTGGCCGCGAGCAACTGCTCGAGCGCGTCCAGGCGCGCGGCGGTCATCTGCCCGTTGCGCGGCGTCGGCACCGGGGTCGGCGGGGCGGGCAGCAGCGCCAGGCGGGTCGCGGCGGTCAGGCTGCGCAGCGCCTCGGCGGCGGCGGCCGGGATGTGGTGGCCGCTGTAGAGGAGGACGGCGAACAGCTCGCCGTCGGGGAGGGTTCCCGCGTACCCGAGCACGGTGCGGGTGCCGTGCAGGGCGGCCATCTGGTCGGGGATGTGCGCGATGGCGTGGCGCTCGGCGTCGGCGTCCGGGTCGGTGCCCATGAGCGGGGCCGGCCGCTGGGCAGCCTCGGGGTCTGCCGCGGCGGCCGGGGCGGACGCGGGGTCGTTGGGCGGGCGCGGACCGGCGGGGCCGCGGCCCGGGAACCGCGGGACGGTCTCCGGCACGTACGCGGCCGGCGGTTCGCGCGGCGGTTCGTCGAACGCCTCGGGCAGCGATCCGGGCACCGATCCGGGGAGTGCTTCGGGCAGTGACTCGGGGATCGTCTCGGCGAGGGTCTCGCGCACGGTGGCGCGGACCGTCTCGGCGACCGCCCCCGCGGCGGCCGCGGGGAAGGACAGCGCGGCGCCCGGCGGCGCGGGGATGGCGGCGGCGTGCGCGGGATATGCGGCGAACGTGCCTGTGTCCGTGCGGGAGTTCGTCGCGGCGCGCGGGTCTCTGTCCGTGTCCGGGTCCGGGTACTGCGCGGTGTCCGCCACCGCATCCGCGGCGTCGGGCGGGGCCGAGGCCGGCTCGGACAGCGCCAAGCCCGCGGGCAGCCCCGGCGGACCGGGCGGCCGCGGCACGGACACCGCTTCCGGCGTCCCGGCGGACTCCGGCACGCGTAGCGCCGGCACACCGCCCCGCGGTGTCGCGTCGCCGCAGATCCCGAGGTCGCGCAGCACCGCGTCCAGAGCCGGGTGCAGCGGCGCGGGCACGCCGGGGCCGGCGAGGGGAATCAGGTCGGGTGCGCCGGGGTGCCCGGGCCCAGGCTCGAACGCGCCGTCGCCGGCCAGGAGTTCGAGGACGCGGTCACCGGCGTCGCCGCCGCGGCGGCGGGACGTCGCGTACACCCGCACGAGGCCGAGCTGCGGTGCTCCGGCGGCCGCGTCCGCGAACGCGCCGCGCAAGTGCCGGGCCAGGGCCCGGGCGGCCTCCTCCGGGGTCGTCGCGGCGGCCGTGGCCTGCCGCAGGTCGGAGCCGCAGACGACGAGGTCGCTGGCGGTGAGGTTCGCGAGGTCGAACACGGGCGTCCACGTCCTCGGCTGCGGTCCCGGGCGGTGTGTCGGTGGTCCATCATGGCGCGGGGCCCGGTCCGGTGAGCGTGGTTTGGCATATTGAGACCCGCTTGGGCGCGAACGGTCGGATACGGGCGCATTACGACGCCGACCTCCGTACCTGCGCCGCGCGCCCGCCACCCATGCCACACCTCAGTCGCACTCTTGATCACACCCGTGCCGCGCAGGGCCCGGAACGTGCCGTGGCCCCGCGAGGAACATCCTCCCGGGGCCACGGCCGCCACCAGCACATCTCGCGGTTATTCACTCGAACGGACTACCCGCGATGGTCATTTCGGACGCGGAGGGCGCCGGTGTCGGATCGGCTTTCGCCCGGTTCCGATCGCCCGGCGCCCACCAGCTGGTCTGTTCACCCCGAGCCGGGGCCGGCTCAGTGCGACTTCACGAGCGACGGAGCGCCGCCGCCCGCGCCGGACAGCCCGGTTGTCACCGGGACCGTCCCCTCGGGCCGCCCGTCGGACACGGCACCCGCCGCCGCCCCGGCCGCGCCGGCCGGGGCCGCGTCCGGCGCGCGCGAGCCGGCGGCCAGGACGACGTCCGGAAGCAGGTCCAGAATCCGCCGCCGGTCCGGCTCGGGGGTGTCGTCCTCCAGCGGGTCCGGCGTGTACGGGGTCTGCAGCCGGATCACCGGGCCCGCGCCGAGCCGCGCGTACCCGCGCCCCGGCGGCATCGCGTCGCCGCCCGTGATGCCCGGCTCCGCACCGAGCGCCGCGACCAGCGTGTCCGTGTCCAGCGGCCCGAGCGCGATCCGGGTGTGCGTCTCGCCGAGCAGCCCCGGGTGCAGCCGGGCCAGCTGGGTGGGCCGCGCGGTGGTCACCACGCTGATGTGCGTGGTGCGGCCCAGGCGCAGCGGCAGGTCGAGGAGTTCGTACACGTCGGACGCCGATGCCCCGGTGGCGTCGGCGAGTTCGGCGGGCTCGTCGAGCAGTACCAGCAACGGGCGCCGGGCGTCCTCCGGCACCGGTACGCCGGCCGCCTTCGCGTCCCCGATCGCCGCGGCGCGGCGCGTGGTCTCGGCGTGCAGCCACGTGAGCGTCTCGCGGACCTGGTCGGCCGTGGAGTCCACGCGCAGCACACCCACCCGGCCGGCGAGGTACGCGAAGTCGCCCGACCCCGTCGCGTCGATCGCGATCAGGTCGCCGTCGCGCAGCGCCTGTAGCGCGATGGTGCGCAGCAGGGTGGTCTTCCCGGCGGCGGGTCCGGCGACGGCGAGTAGGTGCGGCGCGTTGGTGCGGGTGCCGGTACGCCAGATGACGGGCGGCAGTTGGTGCACGTTCGCCGCGGGGGCGCCGTTCGCGGGGGCGGTGGCCGCCGCGGGCGGGGCGCCCGCGGCCTTGTCGACCGGCGCGCCCGCGGGTTCGGCGGGGCCGCCCGGGGTCATCGACACGGGGATGAGGCGGTTGGTGGAGCTGGCGTCGGTGAACCCGAGGACGATCTCGCAGGGCGCGGTCACGTACGGCTGGGCGGGCACCGGGCCGGGGAGCGGCGGGAGCGCGGCGACGGTGAGGCGGTTGTTCTCGGTGTCCCAGTCGTACAGGTACTCGCGGGCGCGGCCGGCCTTGGCCTCGATGACGCGTTCGATGCGTGCCCGGGCGTCGGGGTCGTCGTCGGTGAAGTAGGGGGAGTAGCGAAGTTCGAGGCGGGTCAGGCGGTCGCCGTCGAACTCGTGGTGCTCGAACGCCTTGGCGTACTCGCCGCCGGGCACGAACAGCCCCGCCGGGTCGTGGTCGTCGGCCAGGTGCGGGACGAGCCCGTTGTAGACGGCCTGGAGCCGGCCGTCGCCGGGCGGCGGGCCCGGCGGAGGCGGCGGCGTGCGGTCGCGGCCCATCCAGGCGGCCCCGGCCATGACGGCGGCGAGGGCCAGGAGCGGCCCGAACGGCAGGAAGTAGAGCAGGACCGCGGAGACGGCGACGCCGACGGCGGCCGCCTTGCGCTTGTCCGGCGGGGCCTCCTTCCACCACGTGCGCGCCCAGGCCGCCTCGCGGCGCAGGCCGCGGCCGAGGTGCAGGAGCGGGGAGAACATGTCGCGGGCGTGGTGGCGTACGCGGCCGAGGTGGGCGCGGCCGTTGCTCAGTCCGGCCCGGGTCGCGTGCAGGCCGTTGCGGGTGGCGGCGGCGACGCGGCGGGACAGGGCGGGCGCGGTGGGCGGCAGGGGGGACGGCACGGGGGCTCCTGGGGCGGCAGGGGTTTCTTGCGGGGTGCTGCGGGACGGCAGAGAGGGGGCGTGTCGCGGCCGGCGGCCCGTCCGGACGGGGGTACGCGCAAGGCCCCGACTCGTCGCCGAGCCAGGGCCGGGTACGCGGGTGCCGCCGTGGGCGGGCGGCTCCGAACGTGCCGTGCAGCCGAACGGATGTCCGGTGCGGTTAGAAGTTCAGCCCGCCGAGCAGGCTGGCGAGGCTGTTGCCACTGGCCGTGATGTGCGGGGCGATGGCGGTGCTGGCCAGATAGAAGCCGAAGAGCGCGCAGACGAGGGCGTGCGAGATCTTCATCCCGTCCTTGCGGAAGAACAGGAAGGCGATGACGCCGAGCAGCAGGACTCCGGAGATGGACAGGACCACGATGACTCCTGGGGGCGGTGCACTGGGGTGTGCACGTGGTGCGGGTGGGACGGCGGCGGACCACGACGCCATGGACTTCGAATGTCACAAACATCACAGAAAGTGGTCTTATCCTTACAAATGGTGAGAACGACGCAACCCGACAAACGGGTTAAATCGTCACCAAAACCACCCGGCTCGCCGCTGATCAGCGGCGTTCCCGGCCACTCACCGCCAGTCCCACCGCCGCGGCGAGTCCACCCGTACGGCCCAACCCCCGCCCGCGCCACGCCCCGACAACGGGGCCGCGACCCCCGTTTCCGTAGGGTTGGCCCCGGCACAGACCCCGGGTACGGGTCCACGACCCCCGGGCATCGACCCCGGCACGGAATCCGAACCGGATCAGGCACAGGACCACGTACAGCGGCGAAAGGACGTGAGCGCGGGTGGCGGTCCGATGACAGTTCTCCTCGTGGTGCACCACAGCCCGTCCCCGACCCTGGCCGAACTCCTGGAGTGCGCCCTGACCGGAGCCCGCGACCCCGACATCACCGGCGTCGAGATCCGGGTGCGCCCCGCCCTGGTGTGCTCACCGCAGGAAGCCCTCGAAGCCGACGGCTACCTCCTCGGCACCCCCGCCAACATCGGCTACATGTCCGGCGCCCTCAAGCACTGGTTCGACCAGCTGCTCTACCTCGACGCGCACGGCGCCCAGCGCAAGCCGTACGGCCTCTACGTGCACGGCAACAGCGACACCACCGGCGCCGTCCGCTCCGTCGAGACGGCCGCCGCCGCCATGGACCTGCGCCGCGTACGCCCGCCCGTCGAGATCACCGGCCCCGTCACCAAGGACGCCCGCGAAGCCTGCACCGAACTCGGCGCCGTGGTCGCCGCGGAGCTGATGGACTAGCCGGCACCTCCCCGACCGGGGTCATTGCTGCCCGGTCGTTGCGGCCGGGTCACCGCGGCTTCAGCGGAACCTCCGTACGCGTCGGCGTCGCCCACACCCGATCGCCCAACGGCCCCAGGTCGCCCTTTGCGGGGTCGCCCGGCGCGGCCGGCTCCAGCACGGCCCGCCCGTCACGCGCCAGCAGCCAGCCGGTGGCCGCCGCGGGAGCCGCGGGAGCCGCCCCCGGCGAACGGCCTTCCAGGGGACGCCCGGCAGCCACCGCCGCATCGACCCGCTCCCACGCACCGCCCGCGAAACGCCACAGGCCCGCGGACCCGGTCCGCGCGCACGGCTCACCCGGCGGCATCGCGTACCGGGCCATGGCCGCGTACAGGATGTCCCCGTTGAAGAACATCTCGTCGAACATCACGCCCGCGGGCGGCGCGGGCCGAGCCACCTCGCCCAGATCGGAACCGCGCAGCACGTACACCCCCTGAGGGCTGCCGCACGACCCGTAGCCCGTCGCGACGGCCACCTTGTCACCGGCCGCGCTCGTGGCCACCGTCCCGACCACCGACCCCGCGACATCGTGCGACGGACCGACCTGCCCCGACACCGGGTCCACCAGCCACAGCCGCTCCGACGCCTGCGCCCCGCCCGACTCGTGGACCAGCAGCCTGCCCCCGACCGGGCCGCGCAGCGACTTCGAACCGACCGCGTCGGCGGGGAACGCCGGAACGGACGACCCGATCTCGTCGAGCGTGTGCGCGTTGTAGCGGGTCAGCGTGCCGTCCACGTCCATACGCAGCACCAGGTCGCCCGTCGGCGGGCCGCCGCCGGGGTCGGTGACCGCGGCGTCCTGCACGAGCGCCGGAGGGCCGGACCCTCCCGAACCGCCCGCGCAGTCGTCGCACGGCTTCTCGACCGGCTTCGTGCCCGGCCCGGCCCACGAGAACAGCGTCCGCTCGTCCGCACCCACCAGCAGCGTGTGGTCCGCGGACCAGGCCAGCCAACCCGGAGGACGGTCCGCGGCACGCACCGGGTGGGAGGTCGCGCCGTCGTAGGCGTACAGCGTGCCGTCCTGCACGTACGCCGCCTGCGTACGCTCCGCGAGCGCCACCGGCGCCCCGGGCGAACCCGACGGCCCGGGAGACTGCCCGGCCGTCGGCGCGGAAGTCGGCCCCGGTGGCGGGCCGTTGCGGATCCGGTCGACCAGGCCGGCGATGTTCAGCATGCCGCGCCCGGTGCCGCGCTTCCCGCGGTCGTCCTCGTCCACGCCGCCGGGATCCGCGGTGTCCACCAGGGCCCGCGAGACCTCCTCGGCCGTCGCGTCCGGCCGTACGAACCGCGCGACGGCCGCCGCCGCGGCGACGTGCGGGGCCGCCTGCGACGTGCCCTGGAGCCCCGCGTACTTGCCGCCCGGCGCCAGGGACAGCACCAGGCCGCCCCCGTGCCCCGGTGGCAGCAGAGCCGTCTGCTGCCCGCCCGGCGCGACCAGGTCCACGTCGTCGTTCTTCGACGAGTACGCCATCACCTCGCGGTCGTCGTTCACCGCGCCTACGTTCACGACACCGTCGTACACACTCGGGACCTGCCGCTGATGGCGGTCCTCGCAGTCGTTGTCGAACGGGTTTCCCGCGAACCGCTCGCCGCAGTTCCCGGCCGAGCCCACCAGCACTACCCCGCCCGCCCGCGCGAACTCCACCGCCGCCGCCCCGAACGCCAGCGCGTCGCGGTACTCCGGCAGCTGGTACAGCGAGTACGCCCCGCCGAACGACATGTTCGCGACGTCCGCCCCGTGGTTCACCGCCCAGGTCAGCCCGGTCCACCACGACGGCCCCCGCGGATTGGCCTTCTTCAGGTGCACCGGCACATCCAGCACCGACACCCCGGGGGCGACACCGACGATGCCGCCGTTGCCGCGCCGCGCGGCCACGATCCCGGCGACGTGCGTACCGTGGCCCTCCTCGTCGAGCGCGCCCTCGCCCTCGTAGTGCCGACGCCCGACCACCGCCCCCGCGAGATCCGGATGTCCCGCGTCGACACCGGTGTCGATGACGGCCACCACCACCCCGGTCCCGTCCGGCCACGGCAGGTCCGCGGAGTTCTCGGGGGCACCGAGCAAGTCCAGCGGCCACTGGTCGCCGCGCCGGTCGTCCTCCTGCGTCGGCGCCGCCGGGGCTACCTGAGTCGATGGAGACGAGAGCGCGGAAGGAGCCGGAGCGGCAGCGGGGGAGAGCGCGTGCGGCGTCATCGGCGGCGCCACCGCCGCGACGACCACGGCCGGATCCCGCGCCAGCACCGCCCGGCGCGCCTCCACGTCCCCCGGTGCAACGTACTCGGTCGCCACCGACAGGCAGGAGCCGTCCACGCGCATCACGTCCAGCGGCACCAGCCCGGCGTCCGCCGCGGGCACAGGCCCGGTACGCGTCGCGTCCTCGCACCGCGGACCGGGCTTCGCCGCACGGATCAGCGCCAACTGGCGTGCGTCGAGCACCGCTTCGGCCCGCACCCGGGCATCCGCTCCGCCGCCGCGGTCGTCCCGCAGCACCACCACCAGGACGGCGGCAAGAACGGCGGCCGCAACCACCGCGGCCGTCACCATGAACGCGGCGCGGCGGCCCCGACCGCCCGGGGCCCTCACCGCGCGCTCCCCGCACGTCGAGGACCGCGCTCGGCCCGTACCGTCCCGATGCCCGTCAACGCCGTACTCGCCCCGGTCACGGTCGCCGACCATACCGCTACCCGCGCACGCGCTCCCCGGCCTCGTCCCGGACGCGCGGCCGGCGGCGTCACGCGAACTGAGGCCAAGTCACGCGACGTCGGCTGTCGAGCCAGGTGTCGAGCCAGGCGTCGAATCGGTCGTCGAGTCGGTTCTCGAGTCGGTGGTCCGATTCAGGTGCCGATCAGCGCCAACGACGCCCACAACGCCGTGACCGACAGGACCAGGGCGGCCGGCACCGTGAGCAGCCCCAGCCTGGTGAACTCGCCCAACCCCACCTCCGCCCCCTGCTCACGCATGATGCGGCGCCACAGCAACGTGGCCAGCGAACCGGCGTACGTGAGATTCGGACCGATGTTCACCCCGAGCAGCACCGCAAGCACCGCACCCGCGCCCATCGGACCGGCCAGCGGCAGCATCACCAACACCGCGGGCAGGTTGTTGACGACGTTCGCCAGCACCGCCGCCAACGCCGCGACGGCCAGCAGCGCGGGCAACCCGGTGCCGTGCGGCACCACGTGCCCCAGCGCGTCGGCCAACCCGTTGTCCACGACCGCCCGGACCACCAGGCCCAGCCCCAGCACGAACGCCAGGAACGGCAGCGCCGCCGCCCGTACCAACGCGCCCGGCGTGGTGCGCCGCCGCAGCAGCGCCCGGACCGCCAGCACCGCCGCACCGGCCGCCGCCGCCCACGCCGGATCCACGTCCGCCGCCGACGCCACCAGGAACCCCGCCAGTGTGCCCAGCACCGTCACCAGCGCGAACACCGGGAAGGCCGGGGCGTCCACGCGCGGCGGCACCTCCGGCACGGCCGCGAGATCGGCCCGGAAGAACCGCCGGAACACCACGTACTCCACGGCGATCGCGACCACCCACGGCAGCAGCATCAACGCCGCGAAACGGACGAAGCTCAGCCCGCTGACCGCGAACGCCAGCAGGTTCGTCAGGTTCGACACCGGCAGGAGCAGCGACGCCGTGTTCGACAGATGCGCACACGCGTACACATGCGGCCGCGCCCGCACCCCGGCCCGCGCGGCCGTCACGAACACCACCGGCGTCAGCAGCACGATCGTCGCGTCGAGGCTCAGCACCGCAGTGATCAGCGAGGCCAGCGCGAACACCTGCACCAACAGACCACGCGGACGCCCCGCCGCCGCTCGGGCCATCCACACACCGCACGCCTCGAACAGGCCCTCCTCGTCGCACAACCGCGCGAGAACCAGCACCGCGGCGAGAAAGCCGATCACCGGCCCGAGCCGCTCCGCCTCCTCCCGCGCGGCACCCAGGGATATCGCCCCCGTCGCCACCACGACCCCCGCCGCGGGAACCGCCACCACGGCCTCCGGCAGCCCCCGCGGCCGGACCACCGCAAAACCGAGGACCGCCAGGAGAAGGACGACGGAGAGCGCTTCCGCGGACGCGGCGTTCAGGGGTACGGCCTTTCGGACTCGGTGGCCAGACGGTCGCGCGACCGGGGCGGCCGCCAGGACGGGTTGGTCGGTACGGCAGTGGTGCTGCGGTCGGCACGCGATCGTACGCAGCCGCGATGCGCCCGCCCCGACCGGCACTCGCCCCCGGCACCCCGACCTGCCCGCGGCCGGGGGAGGACAGACCCGGCAGGCGCGGCGGACGACGCCCGGCCGGACCGGACGGGACCGTGGCGGAGCGTACGGCCGCGCCGGACGCAGCGGCCACACCAGGACGGTATTCGGACGACACCCGGCGCACATCGGACAACGACGCCATCGGGGCCGCGGGAGCCCAGACACTGACGCCCGGTTGGCCTGAGCAGAGACCGGGCAGACCAGGCCGACCGGGCCTGACGCAACCGGTGGCCCTGGCTTCCGGCCTTGGCCGCGCCGACCCAGGGCTGTGGACCCAGGG
Source organism: Streptodolium elevatio (assembly GCF_040649515.1). Classification (GTDB taxonomy): domain Bacteria; phylum Actinomycetota; class Actinomycetes; order Streptomycetales; family Streptomycetaceae; genus Yinghuangia; species Yinghuangia elevatio. The sequence goes on along the minus strand of NZ_JBEZFP010000061.1, from coordinate 37,260 downwards.
CTGTGCGGTGGGGCGCGACCGGGCCCGGACCCGGGTGCACGCCGCCCCCACCTCTCGCGGCGGGGCGTGAGCGCGCGCCCGGGCGGGCAGGGGCCCGGTAGCGGTTCGCCGCGCGCCCCGTACCCCCGCGTCCGCAACCGGCGGCGGTTTCCGGCAGGAAACCGCACCCCGCCCGCCCCCAACAGCCCGCCCGCAACCGTCCCGAGCCCACTCGCCCGGCCATGGAGGTCCCCACGTGGATCTGGACACTGTCGCCGACGAGTTGTACGCGCTCACCCCCGGCGAGTTCACCGCCGCCCGCAACGCGCGCGCCGCCGAGGCCGTCCGCGCCGGCGACCGCCCGCTCGGCGAACGCATCCGAGCCCTGCCGAAACCCACCCTCGCCGCCTGGGCGAGCAACCTCCTCGTACGCACCCGCCCGGACGAGACCGGTCCGCTGCTCGAACTCGGCGAGGCACTGCGCAACGCGTACCTCAACGTCGATGCCGCCCAACTGCGCACCCTCTCCGCACGCCAGCGCCAGGTGACCGCCGCACTTGCCCGCGAGGCCCGGCAGCTTGCCGCGTCCGCGGGGCAGCCCCTTGGGAACCAGGCCCTGCAAGAAGTCCAGGACACCCTGCACGCCGCGCTCGCCGACCCGGACGCGGCACGGGAGTGGGCGTCCGGGCGGTTGTCCCGCCCGCTCGGCGCCGCCGGGTTCCCGGCCGTCAGCCCGTCCGCGGTGACAAGACCGCACGCCACCGCCGGACACGCGCCCGAGGCGGCCCCGGCGCCCGTTGCCGAACCGGGCCGCAAACGCGCCACCAACACCACGACCAGCACGACCAAAGCTGCCTCGGCGCCGACCGACCTCGACCGGGCACGGGCCCGCCGCGAACGCCGCGCCCGCGCCGACCGCGTCGGAAAGGCGCTGCGTGAGGCGGAGGAGGCGCACGAAGCCGCCGAAGAATCCCGCTCCGGGCAGCAGGAGCGCCTCGACCGCACCACCGCCCACCAGGAGCGCGCGGCCCGCCGCGCCGCCGACCTCGCCACGCGGCTGGCCGCCGCACAGGACGAACTGCGCGACGCCGAGACCGCCGTACGCGAGGCTCGCACCGACCTCAAGGCCGCCGACCGCGCCGTACACGAGGCCGAGACCCGGCTGCGCCGCGCCCGCCGCGAGGCCGAGGCCGAGGAAGACCCCGACGGCGGTGACGCCTGATGCCGTACGCGGGCGGGGCGGCCCGGACGTGCGGCGCCGGTGGCGTAGTTTCCGAGTGCGTAGGTCGCGGATGCGTAGTCACCAGTGACCCAGCCGCCGGGAATGCCCGTGCACATGCCGTGGTTGTAACGGGTGGTCGGTGGGACCGGTGTCCCCGGGTCTCACCTATTGCCACCGAGGAATACCGTTCGGCTGGAGCCTCGGCGTGCCTTTCGCCGCGAGGCGACCCGCCCACCGACTGCGAGGAGGGCTTCGCCACGGCGAGGCCCTCCTCGGCGTTCGTACGCATGCCCGATCCGCTGACCGCACCGACACTGCGAACACCGCTGACACGACGGACACCGCGTGTACCCGTCGTGCCGCTCACGGCGGTGGTGACCCGTGACCGGTAGGCCCCCACAGCCTGCTGACGGCGCGTCAGCCGGTGGCGTACCGTCCCCACGCATGGACTACGTCGGCTGGGTCGTGCTCGCCCGCGGGGACTCCGAGCTGCGCCGCGCCCCCGCGGTGGCGGCATTCGCGGGGGCGGTGGGCGGCGAACGCGTGTTCGGCACCTGGCGCGAGCTGCGCATAGCCGACACCGGAGCCGGCGACGCCGACGTCCTCGCCTTGGCCCGCGCGACCGGCGCCCCCGCGCTCGCCGTGTATGTCGTCGACGGCCTGTGCGCGGTCGGCGAGGGAGCGACACCGGGCGGAACCGCGTTCGACCTGGTGTTCGGCGAGGAACGCGTCGCCGAGGAGTACGCCGCCGCCCTGCCCGACGACTACCGGCGGGCAGATGCCGTCGCGGCCGTCACCGCGTGGGCCGCGGAAGCCGACCTGGCCGCCGTACCGGACGCCGTCGACCGCGCCCTCGCCCGCGGCGGGCTCGACGACCTGTACCGGGCCGTCGGCCTGACCGGGCGCGCCGGACCGCACTGACCCGCCTCGCGCGCCTGCCTGGGGCCGTCGCCCAAGTCAACGGCCACGTCCCGTCCCATACCGCTCGCCGCTCGCCGCTCGCCGCTCGCCGCACGCGGCACGCGGCACGCGGCACGCGGCACGACAAGAATCTTGACTGATCGTTCCATATTCAGGTTAGGGTGGGCGCATGGCCCGGACCAGGGAGTTCGACACCGAAGCCGCCATAGATGCCGCCACGGCCGTCTTCTGGCACCAGGGATACGCCGCGACATCCATCCAGGACCTGGTCGACGCGACCGGCCTGGGACGCGGCTCGCTGTACGCCGCGTTCGGCAGCAAAGACGGCCTCTACGAAGCCGCACTCACCCAGTACGCCCGACGCACCGCCACCGACAACACCCGCCGCCTCGACCGCCCGGCACCCGTCCGCGAGATCCTGCGCGACCTGCTCCTCGACACCATCGAGAGCACCGCCCGCGACCCGCGCCGACGCGGCTGCCTCATCACCAACACCGCCGTCGAACGCACTCCGCACGACCCCATGGCCGCCCGCGTCGTCACCGACGCCCTCGACGGCCTGACCGCATGCGTCGCCGATGTCCTGCGCCGCGGCCGCGAACGCGGCGAACTCCCGCCCGACACCGACACCGCCGCGCTCGCCGACCTCGTCGTCACCACCGTGCAGGGCCTCCGCGTACGCGCCAAGGCCGGCACCGACCCCGCACGCCTCAACGCCGTCGTCGACCTCCTGCTCTCCGTCGTCCCCGACGGGTCACCCGACGGGCCACCGACATCCGCAACGCACCGACCCAGCGCCCGTACGAGCCCCCGTACCAGCGACCGCCCCACCTCGAAAGGCACCACGACGTGACCACCACCGTCGCCCTCCTCGGCACCGGCATCATGGGCTCCGCCATGGCTCGCAACCTCCTCGCGACCGGCCACGACCTCCGCGTCTGGAACCGCACCCGCGAGCGCGCCGAACCTCTCGGCGCCGCCGGAGCCACCGTCGCCGACGACCCGGCCGACGCGGTACGCGGCGCCGATGTCATCCTCACGGTGCTCAACGACGGCGACGCGGTCCATGCCGCGATGACCGCCGCCGCACCGGGCCTGCGTACCGGCCAGGTCTGGGCACAGATGAGCACCGTCGGCGTCGCCGCCCTCGAACGGCTCGCCGAACTCGCCGACACCCACGGACTCGTCCTCGTCGACGCACCTGTCCAGGGCACCCGGCAGCCCGCCGAGGCAGGCACCCTCGTCATCCTCGCCGGCGGCCCCCGGCCACCCGCCCTCGACAGCGTGTTCGACGCCGTGGGCAGCAAGACCCTGCGCTTCGACGCGGTCGGCGACGCCACCCGCCTCAAGCTCACCACCGTCGGCTACGGCATCGCCATGACCTCCGTGATCGGCGAATTCCTCGCCCTCGCCGAAGGCCTCGGCGTCGACCCCGCGGACTTCGCCGCGGTCATGACCGGCGGCCCGATGGACAGCCCGTACCTCCAGGCCAAGATGGCCGCCATCCGCGGCAACGACTACACGCCCAGCTTCACGGTCCGCAACGCCGAGAAGGACACCCGCCTCATCGCCGACGCCGCCGCCCGCGCGGGCATCTCCGTCGACCTCACCCAGGCCGCCGGCGCCCGCTTCCGCCGCGCCGAAGCACGCGGCCACGGCGACGACGACATGGCCGCAAGCTACTTCGCCGGCTTCGCCACCGACCCCGCCACTCGGCCATCGGCCTGACCGCCCCGCGGAACGCGCCGACGCGGCACGGGCCCGGGACTACACGGTCGCGCCGCCGCCGTCCGCCTGGCGCGCCCAGCGCGGGGGAGAGGCCAGCGCGGCGCGGATCGCCGCCTGGGTCGGGCGGCCCACAGTCTCCGGAACGTCCTCCACCGGCATCCCGAACACATGCGCCCACACCCGGCGCCAGCCCAGCCGGCGGGCCGTACGCGCGGACGCCCGCCGCTCCGCCGACTGCGCACGCCGGACCACTTCGGCACGCGCCGCGTCCGCGTCGTCCAGCCAGATCGGGCGGGTACGCAGCAACTCCTCGACGTACGCCGCCGACCACCGTCCACTGCGCGGCCGCAACGCCGCCACCAACTCCGGATCCAGGCCGAACAACTCGGCCACCGCCTCGTCGGACAAGCGGGCAACCGCGCGGGCGGCGTCCTTGAGCACCGCGTCCGCACGCTCGCGCGCCTGCTGCCACACGAGTTCCTGCTCGCGCCCCCACATCGCCGAGACGCGCTCGAGCTCCTGGTCGCCGCGCAGGAGCAGCAGCCACCCGGGCGGCACTTGCGCCAGCTCCTCCAGCGTCGAACGGGCGATGTAGCCGTGCAGCGCGGGAGTGTGCTCCGCCACCCGCATCGCCGGCACCCCCAGGCGCGCGGCGACCTCCTGCGGCTTCGCCAGGCAGGGGAGTACGCGCAGCGCTGGGCCGGTCGCCTCCTCGGCCAACTGGGCGAGTTCGGCGGGGCGCAGCCGTGCCTGCCCGACGAGTTCGGCCAGCGCGCGGGCCCGCGTGTCGTCGCGGAACCGCCGCAGGCGCGGCGGGATCCGGCCGTGCGCGGCCCCGAGGGCGACGGCCCACAGCACAGTCTCGACCGGGTCGCCCATCGCCCCCGGACGGCGGGTGGCGAGCAACTGGCGCGCGTGCTGAGCCCGTTCGCGGTTGTACGCGCGCGTGCGGGCAGCTTTGGCGGCGGCCTGCGAACGCGCCACGGCCGCGGCTGCGGCACGCAGTTCGATGTCCGCGACGACATGGGGGAGCAGGGCGTCGACGTCGGCGGTCCGGTAGTAGCAGACCTCCAGGTCGCGGCCGTTGCGGCGCAGCCACTGGCGTTCCACCACCGGCAGTTCGGCGGTGCGGGCCACGCGGGTGAACCGTTCCCGGCTGATGTGCAGACGCGCGGACGCCTGACGGGCGCTCAGCGGCTCCTCGCGGTGCAGCGCGTCCAGGAAACGACGTTGGTCGGCGGCGGCCCGGGCGACGCAGTCCGCGTCGAACGTACCGTCCTCGTGTTGGTCCAGCAGCCCCGCCCGCGCCGCCAGTCGGACCTGGCGGGGGACCAGCCCCAACGCCTGTCCGACCCGCGCGGCACCCATTCCTCGTGGGGTCACGGCCGGCCCCTTCCCTCGGGTGACACCGATCGGGCCGACGATAGAACGGGCAGGGTCCCCGGGGTAGGCGAAGGCGGGAAATCCGCCCGAAAGTGCCAGCCGTGTGGACCGGTCCCGGGTTGTCCGGGATAGCCCGGATGCGGGTGCCGCGCCGCAGCAAGGAAAGTTGCGGGGAGGACATGGACGGGCACAGAGAGGCAACAAAGCGGCCGCGGGGCAGGAAAGTTGCGGACGAGCGCCGGAGGGCGCGCGGGCGGGGGACGGCTCGTGACGGATCGTCACGATGGACGTCGTGTGACGCCGTGACGCGCCGCGGCGAGGGGGCCGCGGGTTTGTATCCGGGGCTGCTCGGGGATGTGCAGGTCCTGCCTGAACGCGCTCGCTCCTCGCCTGATCATGTCGCTTCGTGTGTCGCCGCCTATCGCTGCGCTGTCTCGCCCCGCGCGTGCCGCGTTGCCCTGCCTGGCGGTTGGTGGCCGCCGGTGTCGGTGCGACGCACTACGGTCCTGCCCTCCGGGGGTGGCATGCCCCGGGACGATCTGTGAGCGAGGGAAGCGCGCGAGATGGGCTACTGGGGCGAGTTCGTGGTGGTACGCAGTGAACGCTCGGCGCGGGAACTCGACCCGCTGAACGGGGGATTGTGCCGCAGAGGACACGAGGACTGCCTCGGCTCCGAGCGCGCGTACGGCGACGCGTGGCAGATCGTCCCGGTCGAGCACGGCGTACCGGGGGAGACCGCGGAAACGGTCCGGCGGCTCGGCGAACAGACGGGCGCGCCCGCGTTGATCTGCTACGTGCTGGACAGCGACGCAGGGCTGGTGCACGGCTGGTCGGCACACGGAGGCCCGTGGCAGACGTGGTTCCGGCCGCAGTACGCCGCCGAGTACGAACTGCCCGTCGACCTCTGCTACGAGGACGAGACGGGGATGCCCGCGACGGCGTACACGGCCGCGTGGCACGCGGAGCACGACCGGCTGGTACGCGAGATGCCAGGGCACGCGCGGCGGGTCGCGGCGTGGGCGGTGGAGGCCGGCTGGTCGCCGGACGTGGACGCGGTGCACCACGCGCTGATTCACGACGAGCCGGGGTGGGCCGAGGAACAGTTCCACCGACAACTGCTCGCGGCGATGGGCGCTCCGGCCCCAGTGGCTCACGGGCCGTTGCTTGTGCATCATCGGCGGACTGTGGAAGGTGGGAGGGGCGCCCAAAGCACCTAAGACGTATGGCCTTTCACAGCGGCGGATGCAGAGCCGCGGACGAGTTGTCGGTCCCGCGGCTTGATCCTCGCCTGCGGGCCGCTTGCGCCCGCCGCCGTCTGTCCGGTCGCCGTCGGGGCATCCGCTACACCCCACGCGGCAAGGTCATCTGCACCTAGGCCGAACTCCCGCTCTCCGGCGCGTTCAGGCCCCAGCTCGCAGACCAGAGTCGGCCGACGCCCTCCTTGACCCGTGGGACGCCGCCCTGGCGACCCCCGAACCACGCCCTCCGTACCCCCTCACTTCTCCAGGCTCCGGCCGAGGCCGGCCGCGCGTTCGACGGCTCGGCCGATGGGGAGGGCCACCTCGGGCGCGCGGGTGGCATGTGTGCCAGGGATCCGTCCCGGCACGGCGGTGAGTCCGCCCAGGGCTGCGTCGAAGCCGGGTGCGTCCCGCTGAATGGCGGCCACTTGACGGTCGACTTCGGCGGGGCCCTGACCGCGGAGCGGGAGAAGGTAGAAGTACCTGCCGTCCTCGCGGGTGCCGATGATCTGGGCGCCGAGCGAGCGGAAGGTGGCCAGGGAGGCCGTGTTGTCGGGGGCGATGTGGCCGGTCGCGTACTGCTCGTCGGCGGGGCGCCCGTCCCCCCAGGCCCGGGTCACCTCCCTGCCCAGGCCCTGCCGTTTGAACTCCGGGTGTACGGCCACCGCGAGCCCGTGCGGGACGGGCCGGTCGGCCCAGCGCTCCCTGGTGGCCGCGCTGATCGCGTGCATGCCGCCCGCACGCGGGACCAGCAGCGGGCCGCCGAAGGAGTCCCGCCACAGGGACCGGTCCCCTGTGTACAGCGAACCGGCTCGGAAGCCCGCGACACGGCCGTCCGACGTCTGCGCCACCGCGGCGCTGAACGCGGGCGCCTGGGGGTCGGTCGAGGCCCTGCGGTACTTGGCTTCCGTGGCGGCCCGGACGTCCTGCGACTCGGACGCGGCCCAGACGGCGGCGAGTTCCGGTATCAGCCGGGAGATCTCGTCGGGATCCCGTACGACCCGGATTCGGAACAACGCCGCTCCCTCGAACTCCGCTACTGCCCGAACTGCCCGGGACCGGCCAGCTGTTCGGCGACCAAAACCTCGAAGTGCATGCGCTGCACCTGCCCTTGGACGTCGACGATCCACGCGTCCACGCCGCGCCGGAACACCCGGCGGCCGCCCGGTGTCCACGGGTGCCGGGGCTGGTACGTCCACACGAGGTGATCGGCCATGCGCCGCGCCGATTCCTGGTTGTCGGCCGGATACACCTGCGTGATCTCCATGCGCCCGCCCGAAGCCAGGTGCTCCTTGACCAGGACGACCCACTTGGCCACCGACACAGGTTCCCCCGCCGCCCATGCGCGATCCGGCACGCCGTCCTGCATGCGCAACTCCCTGGATCAGTGGCCTCCTTGCCCCCAGCGTGGCGTAACAGCCCCGGCGAAGGCTGAGGGTATTGCCTCGGATCCCGGCCGGTCCGGGCAACTCCGCGCGTCGTCATCGGAACGCGCCGCGGACCCGCCCTCACAACCACAACCGGTCGGGCGGATCGTCAGGGGGTGGAGACGGTGTCGACGTACTTCATGGCGACCGCACGCAGGTCGTTGACCATTTCCCGTGACGTGGCATCCTTGGCTCCGCCGTCGACCCGTACGACCTCCGCGATCACCATGTAGTGACCCGACACGGTCGTGCTCACCCAGGTCGGCGCCGACGCAGGGACGCGTACGCCCGAACTCGACGGCGGCGTCAGGAAACTCACGTACTGGCCCTTGCTGCGGTCGTCGGAGAGCTGGTCCTGCAGGGCCGTGGCGGCGGGCTTGTCGGTGAGCGACACCACCGAGAGCGCCCCGACATGTGTCTTCCCCGAGTTGGCCCACACCGACTGGATGACCTTGATGCAAGTCCCCTTCATCAGCAGGCGCATCTCGGGCTCGGCCGCCGTGCAGGAGCCGGTCTGCTTGGCCAGATGCTGGTACGACCGCGCCTCGACCGTCCGGGCGCCCGTCTCGGGGAACCACTCGTCGGCGGTGAACACCGTCGTGTCGCCGGTCGCGTTGTTCCAGTCGTTCTTGCCGGTCGGCTTCCCCGACGCACCGGTGGCGGGTGTTTTCCCACCGGCCCCGGTCGACGGCACACCGGTGGGGGACTTCGTGCCGACGCCGCCGGGGAGCGTCGGGATCGGCGGCGTCTTTCCGCCCATCGGCCCGGTCGGAGTACCGCTGTTGCCCGATATCGACAGCAAGCCGCCGATCACGCCGATCGCGACCACAGCCGTGATCCCGGTGACAAGCCACGGACTGCGGCCGGACCTTTGGGGCGGCGGGGCGAGAGCGTCATTTTGCGAATCCATGACCGAGACCGTAGTCACCCGCGGGTGACAAGCGGTGAGGGAAGCCCCTGCAATATGCGGAGTGCGCACGGACGATCGAGGCGCCAAGCCCCAAAGGCCGCCAGCCGTACGCCTCACCTCGGCCGCTTCCTGGCCGGATGCCGCCTTGTCGACACAGGGCCCCCGCGCCGCGCCGGCAAACCCGCCTGTCACCGCCACGGACGCCTCGTCGGCTAGGCCGTCCTCGGCCCCGCCTCCAACGCCTCCAACGCCTCCCGGGCTTTGGGAACCTTCCTGCGCCGGGTGATGTGGCTGCCCCCCCCACGACCGCGACCAAGACCCCCAACGGGCTCTACGCCACCGGCGCGCCCTCCGAAGCCGTCGACCCACGCACCATCAGTCCGGGCGTCCGAGAGTCAAGACCTGGCGACGCCGCAACACGGATGCGCCGACCGCAGGACAGCGATCGAAGCGACTGTGGAAGCGACCCGCACCCGGCAACCAGGCACGGTAAATCGTCGACAGTCGCTGAGTGAGACCCCTGAGTCGCTGGCGTATTTGTGCAGGTCAGCGCACTGGGCCCTACGGATCAGCGACTGAAGCGACCCAACTCTCCAATTGCCGGACGGTATGCGGCCGACTGCGATAGCCGAACTCATGCGGAATGCCTTCCAGCAATCGCGACACGAGTACGTGGCCAAGTAGCCGCCGCTCCCGGTCTGGGCCATGCCCAAGACCCTGGGCGACGCAGGGCTTTGAGCTAGGTCGTTGCGTCTGAGGGGTCGGGCGAACCGCGGACCGGGAGCGGGGCGTCGGCCTGGGCGTCGGCCGCGACGGTGGCGGCGACGGGTGCGGCCGGGGAAGTGCGGGGGAATCGGAGCAGGGTCAGGATCGGGCCTGTGGAGACCGTGGTCACGAGGGCCACGATGACCAGCACGGTGTAGAGCGACTGGTCGATGATGCCGCTCTGGAGGCCGATGTTGAGGGCGATCAGCTCGGTCAGCCCTCGAGTGTTGAGCATGACGCCGACCACGGTCGCCTCATGAGAGGGCATTCCCCCGAGGCGCGCGCCGAGGTAGCCGCCACCGACCTTGCCGACGGTGGCGACGGCGGTGAAGATGCCGAGGAGCGCGAGGTCGGTTCGGCTCAGCGCACCGATGTCCACGGACAGTCCGCTGACCATGAAGAAGACCGGCAGCAGAATGGTGCCGCTGTCCTGGAGCGGGCGTACGAGGCTCGCGTCCGGTTCGCCGTCGGCTCCGCGCGGCATGATCATCCCCGCGACGAACGCGCCGAAGATGACGTGCAGTCCGAGCGCGGACGTGGCCCACGCGGAGGCCATGGCCAGCGCCGCGACGACGGGGAGGTCGCCGCCGGGGACAGCCTCGGGGCGGGACAGCCAGCGCCGCAGTGCCGGACGTACGACGCACAGCATCGTGGCCATGTACACGGCGAAGAGAGCCACCGTCGCGGGCAGCGACAGGTGCTCTTGTTCCGAACTGCCCGCCGCCATCACGGCCGCGGCGAGCACGATCCAGCCGAGAGCGTCGATGACGCCCGCGGAGGTCATCGAGACGACGCCCGCGACGGTCGATGCCGCGCCCCGTTCACGGATGATGCTGGCCAGCACCGGGACGGCCGTGACAGCCATGGACACGGCCATGAAGAGGACGAAGCCCGTGTTCCCGGTTACGTCCCCGCCGGGAGGGGTGTAGAGAGGCGCCACGAGGAACGCGGCGCCGCCGCCCAGCACCATCGGTATGACGAACCCACACGCGGCCACGGCCGGTACGACCTTGCGCCGTTGCCGGAGCACGCGCAGGTCGAGTTCACAGGCCACCGCGAACAGGAAGGGCACAAGCGCGATTTGGGCGACGACGGAAAGGTACGGCAGCACCTGCCGCGGGAACAGCATGTCCATGAACCCGCCGGGCAACCGCCCCAGCAGGCTGGGACCCAGGGCCAGCCCGGCGAGGATCTGGCCGATCACGGCCGGTTGGCGCATCTTCCGCGCGACGGCCCTGAGCAGATGGCTCAGAGCGACGATGACGGCGGTACCGGCGACGACGTGGGTGACCAACTCGTCCGTGCTCACGCGGGATTCCCCTGGGTCGGGTGTGGATGCCCTCAGGCTGGCGCAGCGCGTGACCAGCGGCCAACGTGTGCGTGGCACCTGCGTTTTGCGGATACTCGCTCGCGCGTCCCGGACGGAGAGTCGCGTTGCATACCCGGCGGCGACGGTTTCGTGGGCGCGGGCCCGCGACGGCGTCGGCAACGTGTTCGCGGAACTGCATGACATTCGGGAACTGTGCTGAACCACTGCTCCCGGCGAACCACCGTTTGGGACACAGCAGAAGCCGTCGCCTCCACGGTCGTCCCGGCGTCCCGGCCACCCAACAACTACACAAGCGTCTGGTAACAGCCGGCTCCGTGCCACTGCTGCCCCCGGCTGCCCGGTGCAGCGAACCACGTCAGCCATCACCCCGCCGCTTGTACGTACGGCAGCGACCGGCTCTGAAGCGCTTGCACGGGCTCCCCGATCGAGCCGGGCCCGACCGCGCCGCAACGTCTCCGCAACGCAGGACCACGTCAAGTCCGGGGGGACTGTAGAACGAACCGTGGGTGTTCTTATGCAGCCAACTCCGTCTCACGTCCGGAGGGGACAAGGCGTGAGTACGTGATCACGTCCGGGTGTTGAACGCGAACGAGCGTGTACGCGTGGCGTTTTCAAGGCTTACGTCACTGGCATTCGAGAAGGCTGCGGACAAGGGAGAGGTCACCGGGGCGCGCCAACGGCGACGCGGGTGTCAACGTGCTTGTCCTTGCCCGAATTTGGGGTTCCGGCCCGTTCCATCCAACCCGCCCGGTCGCGACCCGATCAACCAGGCGATCGACGCTGCGGACCCCGCGTGCCACTCACACCTGTCCGTACACATGCCAACGAGAGCCAGGAGCACAACCAGCTCAACTGGTCTCGGTGGCGATGGCGTCGTCTGGACCGAGTTGCATGATCAGGGTGGTGCTCAGCGAATACCTCGTGTCCACGTAGTGGCGCACACCAGGTGCATCGACGACGACGCGGACGCGATGCCGCTCGAGGAGGCCCTGCTCGGCGGCCGCGGCGCGCGGCGTTCGACCGGGCCGGACGGGGTCGCCGCGCTGAAGTGGCTGCGTGACCCGGCTTTGCCGCGCCCGGACTTGATCGTGCTGGACTGGAACATGCCGCGCATGGACCGCCGCGAGTTCCTCAAGCTCGCCAAGCCGACGAAGACCTCAAGACCATTCCCGTTGTGGTGCTGACCACCTCCCGGGCCTGAAGACATCGCCGCCGCCTACCGCGGTCACGGCAACGCGTACGTCACCAAGCCGGTCTACCTTGGCGACTTCACCGCCGCGGTCCGTAGCATCGACCGGTTCTTCCTGGAGACCGCCGCCCTCCCCGGCTCCTGACGTCAGGCCGGCACCAAACGTCGAAGCGCGCCGCCCTGGGCCACGCGCTTCGACGTGCATCAACGCGTCCCACCGCCCCAAGTTCGGAAACAGGCGGCCGATCAGGGTCTGCGCGAGATGACCATGATGTATTGGCAGGGCCCGTCCGTTCGGTTGGCGAAGCCGTGGTCCGCGTCGGCTTGGAAGAACAGCGAGTCGCCTGTGTCCAGGGTCTCGATGATCCCGCCGATCGCGACGGTGAGGGCGCCTTCGAGCACGACGAGTTGTTTCTCCGTGCCCTGCGGATACGCGGGCAGCAGCCCGGTGGAGACCTGCGCGGGAAGGTAGTGGACGACCAACTCGGATCCCCCCGCGCCCGGGGCCGCTGACACGATGTGCCGCTCGAAGCCGGACTCCGGGTCACGGAAGACGGGCCGATCGTTCTTGCGCATGACGACGGCCACACCGGACGCCGCGGCCGCCGGCGCGCCGATCAGGTCCGAGAGCGAAGCGCCGAGCGCGTGGGCGATTTTGGACGCGACGCCGATCGTCGGGCTCTTCTCGCCGCGTTCGACCTTGGAGAGCATTGCCCGGCTGACCGACGACTGGGTGGACAGTTGCTCCAGCGTCAGGCCTGCCTCCTCGCGGCGCCGCCGCACGTTGCGGCCGAACGCGCCGGCCAGGTCGTCGCCGTGGTGCGGGTTGTCGTCCTGCTCGAGCACCGTGCTCCTCGATCGATGTATGCGTCGCTGCGCACAGTGTAGAGTTTCTCCTATAAGAGATTGAGTCTTCTATAGAAGACGCATGCAGTACGCCCGACACGACGGAGAGTTCCATGCGCCTGATCACACGTGGCCGACACCACGCCACCTTCGAATTCGGCAACCTGCGGGTAACCGCGTTGCGCGACGGATACATCGACATGCCACCGACCCGACTCCGAGACGAGGACGGCTGCGCGCTTGCCGAGCTGCCGGCGACTGTCCCGCTGGTCGGCGACAACCTGCGGCTATCCGTCAACGCGTTCTTCGTCACCGACGGCACGCGATCGCTCCTCATCGACACCGGCGCGTCCAACAACTGGCACGACCCAACCATGGGACTGATCTACGACGCGCTCGACGAAGCCGGAATCGACCGCCAGCACATCACCGACGTGGCTATAACCCACAACCACGAAGACCACGTGAGCGGCCTGATCGCGCTGGATGGCTCCGAGGCGTTCGGCAGACTCGAGCGCGTATGGATCGGCGCGGGCGACACCTCGGTGTTCACCGGACGTCTCGAACCGATCCGTGACCGGGTCGTACCCGTGACGGAGAAGGCCGCGATCAACGACTGGGCCACCGCGATCCCGACACCGGGCCACACACCCGGCCACACCGTCTACGAGATCACCAGCAGCGCCGGCCACCTATTTGCCTGGGGCGACACCGTCCACGTTCCCAGCCTCCAATTCGAACGGCCCAAGGTATCCTGGGAGTTCGACGGCGACCAGGCCCAGGCCCGCGCCGCACGAGTGGACCTCCTCGAACAACTCACCCAACCACACCACTTTGTAGCCGGTGCCCACCTCGACTCACCCGGCATCGCCCGCGTAACCCCCTCACGCGAGGGCTATGCACTGGAATACCTCGCACCACCGATCGGCTGATCGAGCCCGTCCGCGCCGGGCCGCGTTCGCGTACTCCGCCACGGACTCCTCCGACTGCGCCGCGGGCGAGTCCCGCGGCGCAACGTCAGCTTTTCGCGGCCGAGGCTCGCTCCCGGGCTTCATGGCGGCAACTGACCACCCCGCCACCCCAACTCGCCATCCAGGCACCGCAGAAGCAGGCAGCCGCCCTGGAAGCGAGTAGCTGTTCGGCGGACGCTACGCCTCCAACTCGTCTGGCTCATAGACGGTTTTGCAGTCCCTTCATGAGGCTCTCTGGGCCATGGGGGTGCCATGGCCTCACCCCCAGTTCAGAGCGGACGGGCCATCGTCGAACGCGGGGGCTCGGCGTGGCCTGGATCACGCGATGTCCTTCGTGGTGTTGGACGGCGAGTCAGGCGGGGGCATCGCCGGTGTAGGCCTTGTGTTGGCAGTGGGTTCAGTGTCTGAGGGGGTGTTCCCGTCCGGGTGGCTTGATGTCCGAGCCCATGGGCGGGGGAAGGTGGCGCCGTCCAGACGGTCGCCGGGGGCGAGGCCGAGGGGGTCGGTCACTACATGGTGGCCGCCGTTGAAGCGGGTCGCCTCGTCCATGTAGATCGTGACGTGCGCGAGCCGCGCCCGGTCGGTGCGGTTGGGCAGGGCCATGTGCGCGGTGCGGCCGCTGTGGAAGGTGCAGTCGCCGGCCTGCAGCGGCACGGTGACCCGGGGGAGCCAGCGCAACGACGGGTCCAGCTCGAACAGGTCCTCCTCGCGGTGCAGGTCCTGGGCGCGCAGCCCGGCGCGGTTCTGGGTGCCGGGCAGGAAGGTCATGCAGCCGCGCTCCGGCGGGACGTCGACCAGCGCCGTCCACACCGACAGCGCGAGCCGGTCGCCCTCGTGCGGCCAGTACGGACGGTCCTGGTGGAACTCCGTGGCGGCGTTGTTGTGCGGCTCCTTGACCAGCATCTGGTCGTGCCAGAGCCGCAGCGGGAACCCGGCGAGCTGCTCGGCGATCCGGCCCAGTCGCGCGTCGAACGTCAACTCCCGCAGCACCTCGTCGCGTTGCCAGACGTTGACCAGTTGCCGGAACACACCCTGCTTCTCCAGGCTCTCGGTGCGGTGCGCCGCCAAAAACGCCTCGGCGCCGGCACGGAAGCGCTCGACCTGCCCCGGCGCGAGCACGCCGCGTACCCGGACGAAACCGTCTACGCGATACGCCGCCACGAGTTCCTCCGAGATCCGCCCGTCGGCACCGATGTCGCTGCCGGCACGCCTACTTGTGGTTCTGGCCATTCCCGCCTCCAGGTTTTCCGCTGTCGCGCCACAGCAAGCCTCGTCCAAGGCGGCCGGGACGGGCCAGGCCGATCCCGACACTCAGTCGTACGATTCCGACATGCCTGCCACGCTGCACGAGCACGCCCTGTTCGCCGGGCGACCGGTCCTGGCGGGGGTCCACCGCGTGGACGCCGATATCGAGGCGCACGCGCACGACTTCCTCGAGATCGCGGTCGTCGCCACAGGCGACGGCCGACATATGACCAGCCGAGGCGAGCACCCCCTGCGGCGCGGACACGTCATCGTCCTGCGACCCGGCGCCTGGCACGGGTTCCGCGGCTGCGCCGAACTCGTAGTCGCCAACTGCTGCCTGTCCACCCGGGCGCCGGGGCCCGACCTTGCGGCGCTGTACGACATCCCGATGCTGCGCCGGATGTTGTGGACCGATCCGGTCGCCTCCGGCACGCACGGCGTGGCGGTGACATCCGTCGATCCGGCCGCCGCCGAGGAGGCCGTCGCGCAGATCGGCCTGCTCGCCCGGGACCTCGGGGCCGAGCAGAGCCGCCGCGGCCGGGTGCTGGGCCGCCTGGCCACCGTCCTCGGCGTGCTGGCCGACGCCCGCGACCGCGACGGGCCGACACCCGAGCCTGCCCTCCACCCCGCCGTCGCAGCCACCGTCGCCCGGCTGGAGGCAGCACCCGACCGACCGTGGCGGCTGGACGACCTGGCCCGGGCGGTCAACCTCGATCCGGCGTACCTGGGCCGGTTGTTCAGGCGCGCGGTCGGGCTGACCCCGCTGGGCTACCTGGCCCGGCTCCGGGTCGAGCACGCCGCCACCCTGCTGGCCCACTCGGCGCTGCCGACCGCCCGGGTCGGCGCCGCCGTCGGATGGGACGATCCGACGTACTTCGCCCGCCGCTTCCGCAGCTTGTCCGGCCTCACACCAACCGAATACCGGCAGCGCAGCCGCTCGTGGGCTCCTTGACCTTCGCGCCGGGCGCGCCCGGCGGGAGCGACCTGATCCCGTTCATGCACGCCGCCTCGGACTTGTACGCCTCGCCAGTCGCGCTGATTCGGCCGTGCCCGGCCTTGAGCCGGAACCGGTACTTGCCGCCTTGTCGGCGTAGACCTCGAACGCACCCGCCGCGCTGACCACTTCATGTCACTGGAAACCACGCGTTCGAGCGTCTTGGCGGCAGGCGACGACGTGTCAGGGCGCTCGGTGTCCCGGGCACTCGGCGGCAGCGACCCACACATCACCCCGACGGGATCGGAAGTAGGGCACCCGGTGGTTGCGGACGCCGGAGGTTGAGGGGTTCGCCGCTGGTGCGGGGGCGTTGGGGGGTTGATGCTCATCGGGGCGCGGGATTTGTACGTGCGCCTGTACGGTGCGCATCGGTCTACACGGGGAGTTGAGGATGGGACGTCTGCGCGGTGCCGCCGGTTCTCTGGTGATTGCTGCTGTTGTGGTGCTCGCGGGGGGCTGCTCGGATTCGGATGACGGGGAGGCGCCGCAGGTGCCTGGGGTGGACATGCCGACGGATCTGCCGGTGCCGCTGCCCGGGAAGCAGGGGGCGACGCTGGCGAACTTCAACAAGGTCACCCGAGGGATGACCCCGGAGGAGATGTTGGCGATTATGGGCCGGGAGAACTGTTCGGTGGTGTCGTCGGGCAACATCGACGGGGAGTACGCGGGATGGGTGTGCCTCGGGCAGTACGGCACCCAGGCCCAGTTCTTCTTCACCAAGGGTGTTCTGGAGGACAAGCAGCAGATCGGGCTGCGGTAGGAGTGCGTTCGACAGGCCCGGTTGCGCGAAACCGTCGGCGAATAGGTGGCGACTTCCTCGGTCTGTCGGGGAGTTCCACGTCGGTTCCGTCGGCGGCGTACGACTCGACCTGGTCGTCGAGTTGCGTCGACCGGTCGGGGCTGTAGCTCTCGATAATCCACGCTGTGGGGATGCGGGCGGTGTCGAAACGCCGGCCAGGATCCCAAGTGCGGGCGGCGAACTTCGCGATCAGCACGTTGTTTTCGGTCTCGTCGACCACCGGTGAGGGCCGGCGCCGCAGACGCGGCGCATCGTCCGGCGCCCCCCGACGTGTGCTCGCTCCGGGGCATCCGGGGGGACTGTACGCCCCGACTGCGCCGGGCCGCCCTGACCGTGTGCCCGGGGGCGTGGTGGCGCGTTGGCGGGCTCCGCCGACGGACATGACGTGGCGCAGCACGCCAGCACGACAGGCTTCGAACGTCGCTGCCCGCCAGTCGGGGCGTCCGCGTGGGCGGCTGCGGAGCGTCTGGCGTACGCGAATGACCTGGACGACTTGGATGACCTGGACGACGGGCGTTTGTTGATGAGCGGTGTCGGCGGCGTCGGACCGCTCGAAGATCGGTTGACGGGGCCGAACGCGTCGCCCTGGCCGGGCAGGCTGGAGTGTGCCCGGATGTGGAGGTCACCGGGACCCACGTCCTGCCGTTCGCGTGGTCGGCGGCATCTGGGCGGTGGGTCTCAGGGTTGGCCTGCGGTGACCAGTCCTGATTCGTAGGCGAGGACCACGAGTTGGGCGCGGTCGCGGGCGTGGAGTTTGGCCATGGCGCGGTTGAGGTGGGTCTTCGCGGTCGTCGGGCTGATCACCATGCGCTCCGCGATCTCGTCGTTGGACAGGCCGCGCGCGGCCAGCGCGACGGCTTCGCATTCGCGGTTGGTCAGCTCGTCCAGCCCGGTGACCGTTCCGGCGGGGAGCGGTTGGGCGATGTAGCGGTCGATCAGCTTGCGGGTGATCGAGGGGGCAAGGAGTGCGTCGCCGCGCGCGGCGACGCGGACGGCGGGCAGGAAGTCTTCGGGCACGATGTCCTTGACGAGGAACCCGGCGGCGCCGGCGCGCAGCGCGTCCAGGATGTACTCGTCGAGGCCGTAGTTGGTGAGGATGACCACGTGGACGTCGGCCAATGCAGGGTCGGCGGCGATGCGCCGGGTCGCCTCGATGCCGTCGAGGACCGGCATCTGGATGTCGACGAGTGCGATGTCGGGCAGGAGTTCGCGGGCCAGGGCCACACCCTGCTCGCCGTCAGCAGCCTCGCCGACCACCTCGATGTCGCCTTCGGCGTCGAGGAGTGCGCGGAACCCGCTGCGCAGCAGCGGCTGGTCGTCGACCAGCAGGACGCGGATCACGAGGCGCGCTCCACCGGAAGTTCCGCCTGGACGGTGAACCCGCCCCCGGCGCGCGGTTCGGCGACCAGGCAGCCGCCGAGCGCGGCGACCCTCTCGCGCATGCCGGTCAACCCGACGCCGGCGCCCGCGGTACCGGCCGGTGTGGCGGTGCCGTCGTCGTCCACGCGGATCGTCAGCGCGTCGGGCCGGTAGTGGATCCGTACGGACGCGGATGCGGCGGCGGCGTGCCGGACGACGTTGGTCAGCGACTCTTGGACGATCCGGTACGCGGTCCGGTCCACCGGCGCCGGCACGCCCCGCCGCGGCCCGTCGATCGTCAACGTCGCCGCCAGGCCGGACGTACGGGCCCGCTCCACCAACTCCGGGACGTGGTCGATCCCCGGCGGCGGGGCCTTCCCGTCGTCGCGCAGCGCCTCCAAGGTCGCTCGCAGGTCCCGGCTCGCCTCCCGGCCGGCCTCGCGGATCGCCAGCAACGCCTCGGGGGCCTCCTCGCCGCGGCGCCGCGCCAGGTGGACGGCCACCTCGGCCTGCACCTTGATCACCGAGATCTGATGGGTGAGCGAATCGTGCAATTCGCGGGCGATGTGCAGCCGTTCCTCGTCCGCGCGGCGCCGCGCGGCTTCCTCCCGGGTGCGCTCGGCCTCGTCCGCGCGCCGTTCGGCCTGCCGGAGCGCCTCACCGGCCGCGCCCGCGGCGATCAGCCACGCGATCTCGAGTGCGCCGCGGGCCTGCGCGTAGGCCTCGCCCCCGTCGCGCAACGACACCAGCGCGGCCAGCGGCAGCGCGGCCAACAGGACCACGGACGCCGCCACCGTGGCCTTGCGGTGCCCCGCCCGCATCGCCGCGTACACCGCGAACAAGAAAGCCACGACCGGCACATCGAAACCGGCCGCCTGGTAACCCAGAGCGCACAGCCCGGTGCCGACGAGTACAGCCACCGGCGCCCTGCGGCCTGCGGCCAGCGCCAGGCCGCCCGCCACCAGCAGCACGTACCCGAGCAGGTCGACAACGCCGGCGGAGCGCTCCGCGGACAGCCCGGTGACCAACTGCGCCGCGGCCACCCCGACGGCGACCGCCCAATCCCGGGCAGCAGTGCCGACCGCGAACCGTCCTGACGTCATAGGGCGCACCCTAGCCGGGCACCCCGTTCGGCCGGGTCCCGCTCACGGACGAGCACCCGGCTACCGCAGGCGCGGTACCGGCACGGCTCCTGCCGCGTCCGCAGTAGCCGGATGAGTCATCGGCGGCAGCGCAAAGAGTCTGCAGTCGGTGGACGACCGCGCACGGACCCGGCGGACATCCTCGGACGACATCCATTCCCAGCAGAAGGAGCAGCCCATGTCCGCCCTGTCCGTGCTCGCTTCACCGGCCGTCGTGCACGCCTCCGCACAGCCCCTCGCCGTCGGCGACTTCGGCTCAGGGCGGATCGGCGCCACCGTGGCCGCGTTCCTCGGGCTGGCCGGCGCGATGGTCGGCGGCCTGGCCCTGGCCCGCGCCACCGGCCGCGTCCGTACCCGCTCCGGTCCGGGCACCGGCCGCAGCGGCGCCGTCGCCGCCGTGGCCGCCGGCATCATCAGCGCGGCCCTCGGGCTCCTGGTCGTCGTCACCGCCGAAGGCGGCCTCGGGACGGGGAACGGCCTGGGCGGAGGCATCGTCGCCCTGATCGTGGGATTGATCGCCGTGGCACTCGGCACCCTGGCCCTGACCCGCTCCCGCCGCGTGCCGGCATGACGCGGCCGTCCACGGGCCCACTCGGCACACGACGCAGGCATGAACGCCAGGCACTGTCGCATGCCGACGTGGGGAATATCGCACGCTTGGACTAGCGCCCCCCGCCAGCCGGAGCGGCGGAATGGTCAGGGTCGGAGCGTCATGCATACGCGAACGACCTGGACGACGAGCGGCCGTTGATCGCGGTGTCACCGACGTCGAACCGGTCGAAGGCGGACAAGGATCCGGCGCAGTGGGTGCCTTCGCATGAGCTGTACCGGTGCGAGTATGCGGTGAACTGGATTGCGATGAAGCTGCGGTGGGGCCTGGCGGGCGACGTCGCGGAACGCGACGCGCTCGCCGCGCAAGCGGCCGTATGCCCTGAAGCGGAGATCGCCGGGACCCGCCCCGCTGACAGAGCGCCTGCGAGTAGACGGTTGGCGCGCGAGGCCACGGGAACCAGCGGCTCTGAGTGGTGTCGGGAGGCGCACCCCGACGCGGTGGCGCGCTCTACCGCGGGTCGCGGCGCATAGGTCGGCGACGCATGGGTCTTGACGGTGTCGGAATGTACTCGGAGTTGGGGACGAGGACGGATGGCAGGGGGCCGTGGACGATCGCCTCGCGGGGCAGGTCCAGCGTGAAGGTGGTTTCGGCGAAACGCAGGCAGTCCCGGTCGTAGTCGGCGGAGATGTTCGCCTCGGTGGGGGACCGACCGTCCGGCAGGAGCAGTCCGGCCTCGATCATCTCGGGCCACCACCGGCGCGGGTCGGTTCCCGCGGCAAAGCGCTCCATGCCCGGCTCGAAGCGCGTGACGACTTCGCCGTGCTGCGCGTACGCGAAGGCGCGCGTGAGGTGGAAGTCGGCGACGAGCACCGCCTCCGTCCCCGTTCGAGACTGGTGCGAGCAACGTGTAGCCGACGGTGGAGCGGTGCTCGAACGCGAACGCCCAGTCGCCCGCCCTGCCGAGCTGGATGACCTCCTCGGGCATACCGTGATACGAGCCGACGGCCCGGTCATCCACGTCCGCCCAGGTCATCGGCACCGCGGAAGCAGGGTCTGCGCCGAGGCGCCGCGCCAACTCCTCCTCGGTCACGCTCCGAACGAAGACGACGCAGTAGAGGATCTTGAACTCGTCGGGGAGCCAGAGGATTCCGTCCGGCATGCCAGTCCCTCCCAGTGCAGGGCATCGAGGTGGTTCCGCAACGACGGGGGACGTCGGACGCGGCGCGTTGTCTGGCGCCCCGACAGCAGTTCGCACGTGGAAGGTCACGGTGGCGCTGTACGGCCCGACACCGACCGGCAGCCCAGCCACTGTCACCCGGTCCTGACGACACGTTGGCAGGCTCACGCGGCGAAGGGGAAGCCTTCGTCGACGGCGTCCGAATCCGTGTCGATCTCCGCGTCCGAACCGGCCTTGGCCTCGGTCTCCGCCTTGACTCCCGGCGGTCGGCGCAGGGTGTGGAGGTCTGCAGTTCCCGCGTGCGCCGCAGGCTGCTCGGGGAAGGTGTCACCGTCGGCGTCGGTCTGCCAGGTGACGGACGCACCGCGCAGGTCGCGCTCGCCCGGCCACTCGGTGGAACTCGGCCAGTAGGCCTCGGCCTCCGGTCCTGCTGCGGTGCGCAGGTGGGAGTACGCTGCGTCGAGGATCGGGGTGAAGGATGCGACGTCGACGTCATCGGCGGCGATCGCGAAGCGGGCGAGCAAGGCGACCAGCGGGCCGGGGTGGGGGAGTCCGGGATCACGCAGCGCGGCGGCCCGGCAGACGAGGTCGAGCTCGTCCCAGCGGAACACGTGCGGATGCCAGTGCGCTTGGTCGTCCCAGCCGAGTGTGTGTTCCTCCTCCGACGTCGACGTCCGGAGGCCGAGTTCGAAGTAGCCGGCGTCGACGTCGATGCTCAGGACCAGCGTGCTCGTCGGTCACCTCGACGGGTATCTCGCAGTCCTCGAGATCCGGGAAGACCAGGTCGTCCTCGTCGTTGGGCTCGGCGTCCGCGAGCAGATCGTCGAGGGTGTCGTCCTGGAAGTTGTACGCGGCCCAGAACCGCGGGTTGGCAAGGTGCGCGGACAGCGCATCGGAGAGGCATGCGCCGAGGTTAGATGAGCCTGCCGACGTCGCGGCCCTCGACCTTCGCCGACGGGAACAACCGGATCCGCCAGTCGTCGGTGTCGTCGGACGTGGTCGTCCACAGCCGGACGTCGCGGTCCTTGAAGGCGGCGTAGAGGTCGGCCGCGGGCAGCCACCGGTCCAAGGGGAGGACGCCAGGGGTGTCCAGGGCTCCGCCGAGCAGGCGTTCCACGGCTATGCCCGCGAGGAGGGCGGGGATCCGGCCGCCGTGCTCCAAGACCGTCAGGCCGATCCGCCGAGTCAGGGTGCGTCCTCCGCGCGGCCCGGTCACCTCGACCATGAACGCCCCGGCCTCGTCGCCGAAGCGGCCCACCAGCCAGGAAACGCCCCTGACCACCGGGGTCCAGCGTTCCGGCTGCCGGGGGCGTCCGGTCCGTGCCCGAAACGCCGCGAACGCGCCGAGCGCCCGGTTGAGAGTGCCGAACTCGGTGCCGGCCTTGAAGCTGACCGTCCTGGCACCGAACAGCTCGGGCAGTACATCGAGATCGGCCATCTCGTAGACCTGGTGGACGAGCCGCCGGCCCACCGGCGGCGGGAACTGCACCCACTCGGGCTCGGACCAGCCGTACACGGTGGCCGCCTTGCCACCGCGCGGCGCCTCGAAGCGCAGTCCTGCGCCGTGCAACATGGCCTCGAACATCGCCGGTCCGCGATGCCGTCGGGTGTCGGGGGCGGCCGAACAGCGTACGGCGTCCACCCGGTCCAGCCCTTGGGCGAGGTCGCGTACGAGCAGGGCCTGGAGGCCGGGGACGACGGAGGCACCGGTCACCACCGAGACCTCGGCTCCTGCGGCGAGTTCGAGTGCGCCGTGGCGGAAGGCGCGGTCCTCGGAGATGTCGACGTACGGAACTCTCGCCGCGAGCGCGGCCCGCAGCGGTTCCCAGGGCTGCGCGCCGATCGCCGGGAACGGGCCGGCGCAGTGGACGACTGCGGCCGCGTCCGCGAAGAGTTCCGCCAGCCGCGGGCCGTCCGTTCGGTCGGCCGCTACCCAATCCACTCTCGGCGACCCGAACCCGGGCGCGGGTGGCCGCCGGGAGACGACCGTCACCGTGACCTCCGGCTGCCGCAGCAAGTCGGCTACGACGTACCGGCCGTAGAACCCGCTGCCCCCGACGACTACAACGCGTGGTGCCCCCATGAGGCGGACGCTAGCAGGCGCGTCGATCGCGCCTGTCGCCGAGCCCGGTGAGCCCCGCGGAGCCGGCTTCTTGCTTGAAGTGCACATGCTGTGCACATCCGCGAAAGCGGCACCTGGGCTTCCACCGATTCCATCCCCGTACGGGAACGCCACGACGTGACCCAACAGGGCCCGCGCCGCCTGTGGGACGAAGCCGAGGCCGCGTACCGCTGGTGGGAGGACCACGGCCGCCCCGAGATCACCCGGTACGGTGTCACCGTCGACGTCAACGGTCAGCGTCACTGGCTCGACCACCCGTAAGTGCTCGTTCTTGAACTGACCCGCGTCTCTACGCTGTTGGAGTGAACGGCGGCAGGGTTGTACGGCTGCGGGTCGGGGCGCGGGGGCGGTTGTGTCCGGCCTGCGGTGCGGTGTTGCCGCCGGGGTCGAAGCCGGAGCGGGTGTACTGCTCGGGGCGGTGTCGTTCCGCGCAGTGGCGGTTCGTGCGGCGGAGCCGGGTGGCGGTACGGCCGGCAACCGACCCAAAGCCGGGAGAACATCAGTGCGCAGGACGTTTCGCAACTTCCTGCTCCAGGGACCCCGGACCGCCTGACACCAGGCTAACCCGCCCCCCAAGACGCGGCCCGCTGCTGGTGCTGAACAGCAGCGGGCCGCATTCGCCTGCATCGGCCTCACCGGCCGACGGGAATGGGTTGTCGGTACGAAGGCTGGCCGCGGCGCGCGGCGCCGGAACGGGGGACGCTGTCGTGCAGATGTGGCCGCAGCTGGCCGAGGCACTGAGGGTCGGCGACTATCTCCGGGTGGGTGACGCGCGGTTCGGTGCCCGGCACCGCGGACCCGTGGAGGGGTTCGCCCGGATCGACCGGGTCGAGCACCTGCGCGACCTTGCGGGGCTGCCGTCGCGCAGCGGCCGGCCGCGCCCGGGCCGGGCGGTCCCCGCGGTGTTCTGCCACGGACTGCCGGGGCCGCTGCTGCTGCGCCCCAGGGACCACCGGACCCTGCTGCGTGTCCCTGCCCGACGCCGCGCCCACGACGCCACGCACCAGTGGTGGGACGAGCCCGGTCCGGGCACCCTATTCGGCGGCGCGGTGGTCCCCGACGCCCCGGACCCACGCCGCAACGACCCCGTAGAGCCGGAACAGCCCGCCGCCCCGACCGCCCCCGTCCGTCCTGCCGTCCCTCACGCCGGTGGGCGTCGGCGGGCGGCGTTCGCCAAGCCGGCCTCCGCGCTCTCGGTGGGCGACTACCTGCAGATCCAGGCCTGCGCCTCGGGGGAGGACAACCTCGACGTGGATGAGGGCTACGCCCGCGCGGAGTGGGGTCGGCCACCTCGACCCGGCCGCAGGCCGACGGTTGTTCGCCGCACCGGAGTGGGCGGACGGCCCGGTCATCGGTGTCGGGGTGTTCGGGGTTCCGGGTCTCCTGCTGCTGCCGGCGAAGCCGGTGCGCGTCCTGGTCGCCCCAAACGTGGAACGCGTCGCCTACGACACCGAGGACCCCTGGTCGACCGACGGCTTTGACGTCGTCCTGGACGGGCTGCGCCCCGCAGACCCCGACATCCAGCGCCGCGCGGACGCCGTCCTGCGGCCAGCACCACCCGCGGACGAACAGGACCTCTACGACAGCGAGTTCGACGGCGACCAGGAAGCCCGCACCCTCCACGTGGACGGGGTCACCGGCTACCGGCCGGTGCCGCTGTCCCAGCTGCCGTGGCCCGGCAAGCTCCACAAATGCGCGCATCAGGAACGCGCGGAACAGATCCGCGCCACCTACCCGGCCGACAGCGACGTGTGGCCGGCCGTCAACGCCGAACTGTTCGGCGCCCTGACCGACACCGATTTCGCCGCCTGCCCCTACCACCACCAGGACTGGAAGGTCATCGCCGAGATCGCCGTCGACGCCACCGCACCTGGTCAGGACCCCGTCGACATGTGCCAGGCCGCGCTGGCCGACCCAGGACCACTCCCGAGCAACACCCGTGGATCGCGTCCCTGTTCACCGACCCGGTCCTCTGGAACGGCAGACAGGAGAACTTCACCAACGGCCAGCACCGCACCTGCGCGCTCCGCGCCGCCGGCGCCCCGGCGGTTCCCGCCGCGGGGCGGTACCTGCCTTCGCGCCCGTACCCGGCTCCGGTCGAGGCCACCCAGGACGCCTCCGTCCGCGTGGCAGCGTTCTGGCGCGCACGCGCCGACTCCCGTTACGGCCACCTGCCCGGCGCCGGATGGTGGGCTGCTTGGCTCGCCTCCCGGGCCGCCGCCTGATCACCCCGCGCACGTCGGCTTCTTGCGCGCTGAACAAGATCGCCTCTCAACTCGACGGTCAGCTTTCGTCGTTCGCGTCATCTCGCGCGGACCGGTCACGGAGGATGGACGGTCATGGGGCGGGAAGACAGCGACGAGGCGTACGTGCTGGACCTGTGTGACGCGGTCCTGGGAGAGCGCGGCAGTCGGCAGCACCGGTTCCACTGGCTCCTCGGGGACCGGGGCACCTCCGGGCGGCGGGCGCGGTTGCCGGTGGACGGGTACTGGGAGCGGCAGCAGCTGGTCGTTGAGTACCGCGAGCGGCAACACGACGTGCCGACCGCGTTCTTCGACAAACCGGACCAGCTCACGGTGAGCGGGGTCCACCGCGGCGAGCAGCGCGCCCTGTACGGCCGCCTCGGCGACACCCTTATCCCCGCCCGCGGCCTGACGCTGGTGGTCATCCGCCCGGCCGACCTGGCGTCCACCCCCGCAGGCCGCCTGCGCCGCCGGCGCCCCGAGGACGTGGCTGCGGTCCGGAAGATCCTGGACCGCGCCGACCTCACACCAACGACGGGGGCGGCGCCGCGACCGGTGGTGTGGGAGTACGCCGGCGCCGGATACGCGATGGTGCCCGTTCAGGAAGACAACGGCTGATACTTCCAGTTGTGCACAGCCGCGGCCGCCGACCAGGTCGCCGCAGCCGGCTTGACTCGCATGCTGCCGCCAGGAGAGCGCTTGTCGATGGTCAGCTTCCGCGACGAGGACCCGGTGGAGGGACCGATGCTGTGGGACGACCAGGACGGAGACCTGCCGTTCGAGGTCGTCCGCCGCTTCCTCAACGAAGTCGCCGAGCTCCTGGCCGGGTTGGGCCTGTGGACGGAATACCCCTCCAGCAACTGACACCAGCCCTGCAACCCCGACTGTGCCAGTTTCCGGAACTGAGAGAAGGATCTGTCGAATGCCAGCGCCGGACGAAACACCTGCTCACCCTCCGAGCGATCATCCCCAGCCTTCCGTGCCGCGGCAACTGGCCAGCGCTGGGGCCGCTACCTTCCGCCAGCGCATCGCCGCCGGGTGGAGCCCTACTGGGCCTGCTGTCAAGACCGGTGTGATCGTGCTGGCCGCTGTGGTGATCAACGGCTTCATCGCCGCTGCAGAGGCCCGCGCCAGAGCAGACGCTGCGGCCAAGGACGACGCCGCCGACCCACCCACCACCCGGCGGTACACCAACCATGCAGGCGGCTACTACCGGTGCAGCCACGGTGGATGCAGTAAGAAGGTGAACCCGACCATCTTCAAGCACGACTGCTGCGGCCGCTGTCAGCAAGGTCGGAACTGCAGCAGAGCAGCGCGCAACGCGATTACGACGGCCCCGGCGGTTCCGCCCACAACTACTCCCAGGGGCTCCTGAGCGACGGAGTCTGCGACTTCTGCGGCGAACCGCCTGAAGTACACCTCTGGGAGTTCAACTTCCAGACCGGTGAGCGCCGTTCCGCTCGGTTCGCCTGACCGCGTGCGCGGCCCCGCGCGGGAGTTTGCTGGTAGGCGCCCCCGGCGGTGCCCGGCCTGCATAGTCTGCTTGTTCGGCGGGTGCGTGCGGCGCGCGCTGGGATGACGGGGTGCCCATGCTGGAGAAGGAACAAGGTACGGACGGCCGTTGGCGGAAGGTGCCGGACGGGCCGTCGTGCATACCGGGGTGGCTGGTGCAGTACGCCAAACCGCACCGGGACCTGCAGGTCATCGTCCGGAGAAAGCAGCACGAGGACGGCCGGTTCTACGACTACGAGTACGGCCTCGCGTGCACCCTCCACGACAGCGGTCACCCCGTCGGGCGGCACCTGGTCCCGGGCGCGCGGCAAGGCGCGTACACCGAGGCGAACAAGCTGTGGTGTCCCGGCTGCACGCCCGGAACCGTAGCGGCGCTGCTTCCCACCGAGTCCGTTCCCGGGGAGACCGACACCGCGCCGGCGCCAGGCACCAGCCCCGCGCCGGTGGACTACCGGCGGCGGGTGCAGGTCTTGGAGGATGCGGGGCACGTGGCGCTGATGCCCCAGGAGGCCGTCCGCCGGCAGCGGCGCTTGCGCGAGGCTCGGAGCCTGGTCATCGCCCGGTCCGGAGGCCGGTGTGAGAGTCCGCTATGCGCGAGCCATGGCTTCCGCGAGGTCTCCAGGACCGGCGAGCCGATACTCGAGGTCGACCACGTCCAAGACCTCTCCCGCGGCGGCGCGGACCACCCGGCCAACATGGTCGCCCTGTGCCCGAACTGCCACGCCGTCAAGACGCACGGTCGACAGGGCGAACAGCTCCGCGAGCTCCTGCGCGACACCGCGAGGAAACGGCACGCGGAGGCCATGCAGTACATGAGGGGCTGACGCGCTGGAGAAACAACGGCGGCGGGGTGGACCGGTGGATGTCGGACGGGGGCGCTGTACTGAGACTCAATCCGAACTGTTGATCGCGCGCGCCGCATGCGCGCGGGCTTCGGCAATGAGGGCGCGGAACACCACGACGATTGCAGCGAGGTCGTGGCGGACTGCCGCGAGGCGGATCGCGCGTTCTACCGCCTCAGCGTCGGTGAGCGCGGCGACCCACGCCCGGACGATCTCCGCATCGGGGCTGACCGCGGAGGGTGCGAGGACGTCGACCAGCCCGGTGCGCGCGACTGCGGCCCCGAATCGGGCCCGGGACCGTTCGGCCGCTGGCACCGTGCCGGCCTCAGCGAGACGGGTGCGCACGTCGTCGTAGCCGGTGGCGATGTCCAACTGCGGTGGAATCACCGGGAGGTCGTGGCGCCCGGCCAGCAGGACAGGCAGCGCTATGGTCCGCACCCACTCCTCGAGGTCCCGTAGCTCGTGCGCGAGGATGGTCCATACCCCGGTGTGGGGTCGACGCAGGCAGACCGTCGGGACCACCGAGAAGGCGATCCGCTGCCCGCGTGGCGCGCTGGCGATGGTGTCTCCGACCTGGACAGCGGCACCGCCTCCGGGCCGCGGCCGCAGGTCTGCAGGCACGACTGCCTCCAGCGGGCTCGCGGGATCGTCGGGGTAGACGGTGCCGATCCGGGTGGCGATCTGGGCGGGGGTTCGGTGCTTGGCGGTGTTGGTGTGTTTGGCCAGCAGTTGCAAGGGATGATCGTCAGGATCGCTGCGTTGGAACGGTTGCAGACGCTCGAGCCGCTCCGTCAAGGGCGTTCCCACGCGCAGCGGTGCCAGTTGCGAACGCTTGGTGTTGCCCAGCCACTTCGTCCACGCGGCTGCGGTCACACACGCGGGCACTTCGATCCGCACCGCCTCTTCGTCCCTCAGCGGACGCGCGAGCTGCGCTTCGACCTCGGCGTATAGGGCGTGCTCCATGGCGGCCCGCAGCTGGGTCAGGGCATCGGCCACCAAGCGGGGCAGAGCTTGCGGTAGCGGCGCGATCGCCTCCACGACGACCTCCTCGCGGTCACCGCGCACCACGTTCTTCAGCGTCAGCGGCCCTCGGGCGGAGTAGTCGTGGACGAGCCTCAGCGCACGGTCCAGGGTGTCGTCCACATGAGCCATGGTGGCGACCATGTGCAACTGGTGGTCCGCGAGCCAGGGGAGAACCGCATCCGTACGACGCATCAAGGGCGTCCAATCACCGAGAGGCCCCACCGGGGCCGAGACTGCCAAAACGGCGCGCCCTCACCCGAGAGACCTGCGAGGCAGGCTAGGGATCGTTGATGCGGGCGACCGCTGGAATGAGGCTAGCGCCGACGGACGACACGAACCCGGAATCTTCTTCGACTGTTCCGCGGGTGGGGCGAACGCAGGGACCAGCCGGTCAGTGTTGTTGAGATCACCGCTGACATGCCGACGCGCCGGTGGAGGACTCTGCATGCGGGTCAGGTGTCGACGGGCGGCGCCCTGTCAGGCGTCGACCCACCAGGGTGCTGCTCCATGCAGCTGCCGGTCCGTGTCCCATGGGCGGCTGGGGTGGCCGTCGGAGTCGATGCCGTATCTGAGGACCATGCGCGCCTCGCGTGCCTTCAACCCGTCCTCCACAGTGCGGCGTCGGCGCATACGGTCGCCGGCCAGCCTCCACAGGGCAGTTGCGTCGCCGGCGTTTGCGGCGGCCACGACCAGTTCCCAGGCGTGGTCGCAGGCACCTGCGCGCTCGCGCATGCGGACCTGGTCCCAGAGCGTCGGTCGGGGGTCCAGTACGTAATGCCGTGGTGACTCACTGACCCGGAGAGAGAAGAAGGACCAGACAGCGTTCAGCGGGGGCCATGCCGCCTCAGCTTGCCTGTACAGGGCTTCAGCTGCGCCCCATTCCTGCTGCAGTTCATGGAGTCGGGCGAGCGCAGATGTGTCCGTGCCGGGGCCCGAGGACGAAGCGATCGCCCGGGTCCTCGCCCCCGAGGACCAGTTCGACGACCCGCGCGTGCCCCGTGCGCTCCGGTGGCTGAAGACCGACGCCGACCGTGCCGTCGCCTACACCTATGCCAAGAACGACGGCATCAGCTGGAGCGAAGCGGCGGTCCTCGCGAACCAGCGGGCGCAGCGCGGGGAGGCCACGCGTACGGCTCTCAAGCGCGCCGGGCGTCTGATCGACCAGCGCGAGCGTGCTTGGCGCGAGGTTCTGGACCGCCCGGAGCAGCGCGCTACGGGTACCTGAAGAGGGCCTTCGGGCGGCTTCGAGGCCTGTCGTCGGAGGTTCTGGTGGTTCTGACGGCCCGGGACGCCGCTCTCAGAACGGCGGGTCGTCCGTGAAGCCTTCAGGGGCGGGTCCCTGGTCCACAGCGGCGGTGCCGCCCCACGGTCCGCGCTCGTTCCACAGATGGGGCGGCATGTCAGGCAGTGCACGGGCGTCGAGGACGGCATAACACACCGCCCACGCGTGCTCCAGGACCTGCTCGGCCTTGACGGAGACCGCCCCGTGGCGACTGCGGAAGCCTGGGCCGAGGCGATGGAGCAGGCCGATGAGTTCCGGACCGGGCCAGTGTGCCTCAGGCACGAATGCGGCGAGCCGGTGCAGCGCCAGGGAAACCGGGTAGACGACGCGGTCGAGGAAAACCTCCTGGTCGGAGCCAGTCGGGTCAGTCTCGGGCATGAAGCGCAGCGCGTCCTCGGCCGTCGCAATGACCGCGAGGGCTTCCAAGGCGGCCGCGCGGCGCAGCGCATGGTCCTCCTCGACGGGTGGTGGGTCAGTCCGAGCGCTCCTCTCGGTGGCCTTGGCGTTGCGGGCCTGGAGGGACACGGTCATGACACCGACCACGACCCCGGACACGACTGCTGCGGCTATCTCGCTCCACACAGCGACCTACTCCCCGAGCCAGAACGGCGCAACGACGTTCGCGTCCAGCGCGCACCAAGCCTGCCCGGTGCGTGTCGCCGCCCAGATCTTGGAGCGTGAAGTGCTCGGCCAGCGGCCGAGAACCGAACGCTGGCACGCGTGCCAACAGCCAAGGCGGACTTACCAGCAACGATGACGATGGTCATGGCCCCATGATCACGTAAGCCCGCGATACCCACTCGGCACATTGAAGACGACCACTGACCGAGCGGCGCTGTCCAAGAACCCCGACGGCGTCGATCACTCACCGATTCCACCGTACGGTGACGAGTTCGGCGCGTCCTTCGGTCGCCGGGATGCCGGCATGTCGCCACCGTGCTTGCGAACGGGAAGGCCGCCTAGCTGTATTGATCACGCGCGTCGTGGGTGGGCCGGCTCGGTACGGGCGGGGCTGCGGGGCGGTGGTGAGGTTCGCAGCAGCGTTCCGCAGCCATGCGGTGTTCCTGAACAATGAAAACCCGAATGGGTGACGCGCGGCCCAGCCCGCTTCCTGCCCCGCGGCGGCATCCACCTGCACGTGATAACCGGGCGGGTCGTGACCGAGCTGGGCGTCGACATCAATCTTTCGAGCATCTGGGAGAAGTCTCCCGGCGATGTCCCCACGGGGATGGCGATGTGCGCCACGGCGGCGCGCAGGGCGTCGAGGTGTTCGGGCATGTCTGCTCACGCAGCCGCTTGGAGGGCGGCCAGTTCCCACGGGTCGTGCGCGCTGAAGGCCGTTACCCGGTCGCCGTGGTCGCGGACGAGTTCGCGGAGTCTCGCCTGGGTGCCCAGCCGCAGGTCACGGTGGGTCTCGGAGCTCGTCTGCACGAAGTCCAACAGCGGGTGCCGTTCGGGCACGGGCTGGAGTTCACGGTGGTAGTAGTACGCGTCACCGCAGTGCAGGAGCCACATGTCCGAGCCGGGGTCGCGCACTGCGACACCGGCGTGACCCGAGGTGTGGCCGCCCAACGGGATCAGCTTGATGTCTTCGGGCAGCCCGTCAGGTTGAACTGCGGTGAAGCCGAACCAATCGTCGCCGGCGGCCCCGGAGTAGGCGGCCCATTGGGGACCGTGCGCCCAATGCGCGGGCCGATAGCGGAAACTGGGAGCCTGGGCCAGGGCGGCGTCCAGTTCCGAGGCCAGAAGGTGGACCCGGGCGTGGGGGAAGTCCGGCAGGCCGCCACAGTGGTCCACGTCGAGGTGCGTGAGAAGGATGTGGCGGACGTCGAGCGGGGAGTAACCCAGCCGGGCGATCTGGCGGATCGCGGTCTCGTCCTCCGCCAAGGCGGGCTCGGCCATCTCGACCCACTCCCGCCCCAGGGAGGCATCCGGATCGCGTACGTCGTCCAGGCCCAGGCCCGTCTCGACGAGCACGAGACCGGACGCCGGCGTCTCCACCAGCAGGCAGTGATTGACGGCGTGGGTCGACGGTGGACCGTCATACGTCGCTTCGATCGCGCGAACAGAACCGCAGTTGAGGTGATGGATACGCATGGTGCGTATGCTCTGACTTGAACCGCGGTTCAAGTCAAGGGAGGCCGACGGTGCTCGATATCGCCGAGGTCGCGCGGCAGTCCGGGCTGACCCCCTCCGCGCTGCGCTTCTATGAAAGGCGGGAGCTGATCACGCCGGCCGGGCGCAATGGACTGCGCCGCAAGTACCACCCCGAGGTCCTGAGCCGGCTCATGCTGATCGACTGCGCCCGCAGCTGCGGCTTCACCATCGCCGAGATCGCCCGATTCCTAGCGGCGCGCCCCCGTGACGAGGAACTCCGCCTCCGGATGGCCGACAAGGCACGAGAGGTGGACGTGCGGATCGACCAGCTCACGCGCATGCGCGACAGCCTCCAGCATGCCGCCTTCTGCACGCATGACCCGCTCGTCGAATGCCCCGAGTTCAAGCGCACCTTCGCCGACGCGGCGCGGGAAGAGAAGGGCTGATCACGCGTCGACTGCGTTGCGCCGTTGCCCCGTGACGGCACCGAGAACGCGCCGCGCGGTTCGCCGCGCCGTTCCCTTCGCAACGGCCCTGCGTCTGCCCGGAGCTACGGCACCAGGCCGCCGCCTGCGTCGCGGGGCAGTCCGGTGTAGTCCTGACCGTGGATCGGCCGCACCTGTGCACCGGGCACGATGTGAACTTCGTCGACCGGTCCCGGCTCCCAGCCGCCGCGGTTCCAGTTGGTCATCGCCTTCCACCCGGGCAGTTCGGCATGCAGGGCGCACGCCCCGGAGCTGCTGCGCACCCCACCGCAACGCGCGGACCCGGACGGTCCCGGCGGCGTCGCCTGCGTCGATCGGGCTCGGGGTGACATCCGTCGGCCGGAAGCGGGTCGGCGGCCCCCGTAGGGTCGGTGGATGGCGAAGTACTTCGATGTGCACCCCGAGAACCCCCAGCAGCGCACCATCAGCGGCGTGGCCGACCTGATCCGCTCCGGATCGCTCGTCGCCTACCCGACGGATTCCTGTTTCGCACTGGGATGCCATTTGGGCAACCGTGACGGCCTCAGCCGGATCCGGACGCTCCGCGACCTCGACGACCGGCACCACTTCACCCTGGTGTGCGAGAGCTTCGCTCAACTGGGGCGGTTCGTGCACCTGGACAACGACGTGTTCCGTGCCATCAAAGCATCGACGCCCGGCCCCTACACGTTCATCCTCCGCGCGACGTCCGAGGTGCCGAAGCAACTGTTGCACCCGAAGAAGACGGTCGGCGTCCGGATTCCCGATCACGTCGTCACCCAGGCCCTGCTGGCCGAACTCGGTGAGCCGCTCCTCTCCAGCACACTGCTCCTGCCAGGCGAGGACGAGCCGCTGACACAGGGCTGGGAGATCAAGGAACGGCTCGACCACGTGGTGGACGCGGTGGTGGACTCGGGCGACTGCGGCACCCAGCCGACCACGGTCATCGACTTCTCCAGCGACGAGGCCGAGATCGTCCGTCGAGGAGCGGGCGACACCGCGCGGTTCGAGTAGCGGACGGGTTCGGACAGTCGCGATCCTAGGAGAACCAAGCGGCCGAACTATCCGGCGAACTCCTCCTGCCCGCCCAGGCAGCACTCCAGATGGCCTACGACGGCCTCACCGATGAGGAGGTCGCCAGCCGCTACGACGTCAGCCTCCCCTTCGCGAAGTGGCGAATGGGCGCCACCGGTGCGCGCCTGCGCGCCAAGCGCCGCGACGTCAAATACGGCAGAAGGTGAACCGAGCGCAAGAACGCTGAGGGGGCGCAACAGCCGGGGTGCGCCCCTTCGTGTGCTGCGCTGCAGCCATGAGCTGTCCTGCCGATCAGATTGGCGTGCGTCTGGCTGCTGCTTGAGGTGGCTGTGGCGACGGTCCGAAGTCGATTGCCGGGTACCTGAAGCTGCGTGATCATCGTCGGATGAGTGCAAGTGCGGACGAGGATCGGAAGCTGACACGGGTCGTGCAGACGTGTTCCGCATGCCCGTCGCAGTGGGATGCCTGGACGGTGGCCGGCCAGTACCTGTATTTCCAATACCTCGGGGCCTGGTCCGTGGCCGCATACGGCGGTCCGATAGCGCCGCCACCCGATCAGGTGAACGGCGCGTGCCTGGAAGCTGGATGGGTGGCCAACGCAGGGTGCAGGGCCGCTCGGGGTGCGGGAGCCTCCGCACGTCCTCATGGGCCGGGTCCACTCCGGGCTCAGCTGCCGGTTCCGGGCGCGGTGGCGGTGCTGGGTCCGACGCTCGGCCCGCGTAACGTCACCGCTCGACTGCGCGGCGGTATGCCGTCGCCGGCAGGGTGCCCGCTGCCGGGGAGCTCGAGGGGCACGGCGAGGACGGTGGCGGGCACCCACCAATGTTGACGGTGCATACTTCTCGTCGTAGAGTATGCAGTGCATACATTGGGCTTGCGGTGATCCTCGTCGGGGCGTGGGTTGCCGGTGATCGCGGTGACGGCCCTGCGGTCCGTGCGGTCGGCGCGTGCATCTTTTGCCGCGGGCTTGCCGCCGTGTTTGCCTCGGCAATGGACGAGCCCTTCGGTCGGCCGTGGGATGGGAGTGCCATGAAGGCTGTAGCGATCAAGGAACCGGGTGGCCCCGAGGTCCTGGAGTGGGTCGACGTCGAGGATCCGCGGCCCGCGCCCGGCGAAGTCGTGGTTGATGTGAGCGCCAGTGCCCTGAACCGGGCGGACGTCATGCAGCGCTGGGGGTTGTATCCGCTGGCGCCGGGCACGTCCCCGTACCCGGGGCTGGAGGTCTCGGGTCGGATCAGCGCGGTCGGTGAGGGCGTGACCGGTTGGCGGGTGGGTGACGAGGTGTGCGCGTTGCTGACCGGGGGCGGGTACGCCCAGAAGGTGGCCGTGCCGGCGGGGCAGCTGCTGACGGTGCCTCGGGGGGTCGGCCTGGTCGAGGCGGCGGCCCTGCCCGAGGCCGCGGCCACGGTGTGGTCCAACCTCGTCATGACCGTGGGACTCACCGCGGGGGAGACGCTCCTCGTGCACGGCGGCGGCGGGGGTATCGGCACTTTCGCGATCCAGGTCGCCAAGGCGCTGGGGGCCCGTGTGGTCACCACCGTGGGCGGCCCCGAGAAGGCCGCCCAGGCGCGGGAGTTGGGGGCCGACGTGACGATCGACTACCGCACGGAGGACTTCGCCGAGCAGGGCCCGTACGACGTGATCCTCGACGTGGTCGGCGGCGGCTACCTCGAACGCAACGTGCGGTCCCTCGCCGCGGACGGACGCCTGGTCGTCATCGGCCTGCAGGACGGCCTGGAGGGCTCGTTGAACCTGGCGGATCTGGTGTTCAAGCGGTTGTCGGTGCACGGTACGACGCTGCGCACGCGTTCCGCGGTCCAGAAGGCGGCCATTGTCGCGGACGTACAGCGTCATGTCTGGCCGATGATCGAGAGCGGGGCCGTTCGGCTGGTCGTGGACCGGACGCTGCCGATGTCCCAGGCTGCCGAGGCGCACCGGGTGATGGAGTCCGGCGGGCACACCGGCAAGATCGTGCTCGTGAACGACTGACACGAACCGTGCCGGCGCGGGCTGGTCCGGGGCCGTCGGCCGGTGGCCTCCGTCTCCGATGCGTGGCGCCGCGCACCGGCCTGCGGTGCTATCGGCCCGGCTCTGCGGCGGGGCGGCCGTGCCGTCCCGCCGCGTCTTCCGGGGCTGCCGGGCGGCGTTGCCGCAGGATCGCGGCGAGCATCGTGACGACGATTCCGGCGAGCGCCCAGGCGGAGAGCACCAGCAGGGCGGAGGTCATGGCATTGCCGTGGAAGTAGGCGATCGAGCGGGCCGCCCAGGTACCTGCGCCGGGAGGCAGGGCCGGGCCGATCGCCTGCCAGAACGGCGGCAGCATCGGTTGGGGGAACGCGCCGCCCGCGCTCGGGTTGCCCGCGATGACCACGAGCAGGATGGCCAGGCCGATGCCGATGATGCCGAAGAGCCCTTGGAGGGCGAGGGTGGCGGACCCCACAGCGAAGATGACCAGTGCGCCGAGCCCCCACAGGGACACCACGCTGCCCGGCAGGGCCCCCAGGATCGGTCCGACGATGACCGCGCCGCCGAGTCCGCCGGCGATCGCGACGAGCGTCATGGTGCCCAGCCGTGTCGCTGCCCGGGCGGGGTTGGCGGGGCGGGCGCCGGCGCTGATCGCCAGGATCGACGCGCACAGGTAGGCCCCGACGCACCAGCCGATGACGAGGTAGAAGGCCGACAAGGCATTGAAGTCGTGCGGGGACGCCGGGGCCACGTCGACCGTGTGGACGGTGCGGCCCTGCGTGCGGTCCAAGGCGGCGGTCAGCGTGTCCAGGGCAATGGCGAGTGCTTTGCCGCCGCCGGAGGCGACCAGCAGGGTGTCGGTCGTACCAGCCGGGCTCACCACGAGTGCGCCGTCGATGTCCCGGTTCATGATCTGCCGCCGTGCGGCTGCTTCGTCGGCCACCGCGCGCGGGTCCAACGGCGAGTCCGGCAGCTCGTCGAGGCGCGCCACGGTCTGCTCCGCCACGGCCTGCGGCGCCACGACCCCGAACGGCACGTCCTTGAGCCTGGGGTCGTGCAGCGCCCCCACGTAGGACGCGATGAACAGCATCTGAAGGGCGATCACGCCGATCACCAGCACCGTGGCCCGCGGAGTGACGGCGTCCTTCACCTCGGCCAGCACGCTCTGCGTCATCACCCCACGGTCCGGCCCGGTGCTCCCCTTCGCAGGCCGGGAGAGCCGAACGGAGTAGGCCCGCAACGCGCCGCGGGACGGCGGGCGGCGCGAAATCCGTTCGCGTCGGGTTGCGCCGCCCGGGCTGCGTACCAGGATTGGGCGAGGGGCCTTGTCCCGTGAGCGGCCCGTCCGTACCCGAGCGGTCGGCAGTCGTGCGGGACGTATCTTCCAGGGCACGCGTGTGCTCGCGATTGGAGCCGCCATGACCTCGCTTCCCCCGCCCGTCACGCCCTACCTGGAACCCGCCGCGCAGGAGTTGTGCGACGCCACCGATCCGCATC
>NZ_JBEZFP010000060.1:0-49245 GCF_040649515.1 Streptodolium elevatio | reverse complement strand
GAACACCTCGCCGGCTTCAAAGTCCCCAAATACATCATCGTCACCGACACCCTCCCCAAAAACCCCAGCGGCAAAATCCTCAAACGCGAACTACGTGGCACGTACGCGCACTTGGCGGAGGCAGACAAGTAGACCCGGGGGGTCTTCAACGTCCCGTCGGGGAGCCCGCGGGCCGTGGTGCGTGCGAGCCGGGGCCTGGCGGCAAGGTCCGCCACACGGCGACTTGGGCGGGCGAAAGAGGCCCGCGCCGGGCCCGGCGCGGGCCCGGAGCGTGCCGCGGTTCGCGGGCCCGGCGGCCCAACCGGACTTGGAAGTCGCGGCCCAAGCGGTCTCCCCGAGGCCGCTTAGAACGGCTGTACACCGCCCGGCACGATCGGGCCGCCGCCCGGCGACTTGGCGCGCTGCTGCCACGTACCGCGGTCGACGACCTCAAGACCGATGATCTCCCAGGGCGGGAGGCCCGCCGAGCGGCGGTGTTCGCCCCACAGGCGCAGGGCGAGCGCCGCCGCGTCCTGGAGGTCGCGGGCCTCTTCCCAGTAGCGGATCTCGGCGTGGTCGGCGGCGTAGCGGCCGGCGAGCAGGAACGGGTGGTCGTGGGCGAGGCGTTCGAGCGCTCTGCGTATCTCGTCCGAGGGAACCGCACCACCCGCGACGGTCAGGGTGATGTGCCACATCCGGGTCTCCTCGACCCGGATCGCCTCGTCCCCGCCGAGGCCGCCCTCCGGCGTCGCGTTCGGGCGCACCGACGGCGCGGCCTCCCAGGGCAGTTCCCTGCCACGTCCCTGCACTGGTCCGCCTCCCGTCGATGACGTGGGGCGGCTCCCCGGCGGCGTGGTCCCTGCCGCCGGGGCCTGCACAGTGCCGCCCCCGCGTCGCGTGCGTCAGCGGCGCAACAGCACCAAGTCGTCGCGGTGCACGACCTCGCGCTCATACGCCGGCCCCATTTCCCGGGCCAGCTCGTGGGTGGAGCGGCCCAGGAGCCCGGGGAGTTCCTTAGCATCAAAGTTGACCAGCCCGCGGGCGATGATGTGACCGTTTTCGTCGACAAGGTCCACCGGGTCGCCCGCGACGAACCCGCCCTCGACGGCGGTGATGCCGGCCGGCAGCAGCGACTTGTGGCGCTCGACCACCGCGCCGACCGCGCCCTCGTCCAGGACCAAGCGGCCGCGCGCGGTGGTCGCATGGGCGAGCCAGAGCAGGCGGTCGGCACCGCGTACACCCGTGCGGTGGAAGAAGGTTCCGGTCTGCTTGCCGGTCAGCGCCTCGGACGCGTGGCGGGCCGCGGTGAGCACGACGGGGATGCCCGCGGTGGTCGCGATGCGGGCGGCCTCGACCTTGGTGACCATGCCGCCGGTGCCCACGCCCGCCCGCCCGGCCTTGCCGATCTCGACGCCCTCCAGGTCGGCGGCACCGCGGACTTCGGGGATGCGGGACGAGGTGTGGCGTACCGGATCGCCGTCGTAGAGGCCGTCGACGTCGGACAGCAGCACCAGCAGGTCGGCGCGTACCAGGTGGGCGACCAGCGCGGCGAGGCGGTCGTTGTCGCCGAACCGGATCTCCTCGGTGGCCACCGTGTCGTTCTCGTTGACGACGGGCAGCACCCCGAGGTTCAGCA
Source organism: Streptodolium elevatio (assembly GCF_040649515.1). Taxonomy (GTDB): domain Bacteria; phylum Actinomycetota; class Actinomycetes; order Streptomycetales; family Streptomycetaceae; genus Yinghuangia; species Yinghuangia elevatio. The sequence goes on along the minus strand of NZ_JBEZFP010000060.1, from coordinate 47,630 downwards.
GGCGGTCCAGGGTCTGGTACGCGTTGCGGTAGTGCGTACGCCGCGTCATGTCGTCGACGGTCAGCAGCACTTGGCCGACCCGCAGGCCGTACCGCGCGAAGGACGCGGTGTAGCGGGCCACCAGCAGCCCCTGTCCGACGCTCGCCGCCGCCTGGGCGGTGGCGAGGTCGCGCGGTCGGCGGTCGAGTCCCAGCGGCGCGAGGCCGGCCGCGATGGCGCCGGACGAGACGAGGACGATCTCGGCTCCCTCGGCGCGCTTCGCGGCGATCACGTCGACGAGCGCGTCGACGCGGTCCGCGTCGAGGCCGCCGGCGGCGGTGGTCAGGGACGACGAGCCGACCTTGACCACGATGCGGCGTGCGGAGGTGACGTCCTCACGCCGATCAGGGACTGACATGCGCGGTGCTCCACTCCCCCGGCCATGGCCGGGCCGGTCACTCGTTGCCGAAGGGGTCGAATTCCTCGTACTCGCCGCGGATGGACTCGCGTTCGCGGCGGCGCTGCACGGCCGGGCGCTGCTCGTCGAAGCGGTGGTCCTCACCGCGGCGGCCCAGCATCTCGGCGCCGGTCGCGACGGTCGGCTCCCAGTCGAAGACGACGCCGGACTCGTCGTCGCCGATGACTACCTCGGCGCCGGGGCGCGCACCCGCGTCGAACAGCGCCTCCTCGACACCGAGCCGGGCGAGCCGGTCCGCGAGGTAGCCGACCGCCTCGTCGTTGGCGAAGTCGGTCTGGCGCACCCAGCGTTCGGGCTTGGCGCCGCGCACGATGAAGGCGTCGCCGCGCCGGGTGACGGTGAAGCCGCTGTCGTCGACGGCGGCCGGCCGCAGCACGATGCGGGTCGCCTCCGGCGGCGGGGCGGCGTCGCGGGCCTGCTGGACCAGGCCGGCCATCGCGAAGGACAGCTCGCGCAGGCCCTTGTGGCTGACCGCGGAGACCTCGTACACCTTCAGGCCGCGGCCTTCGAGTTCGGCGCGCACCAGGTCGGCGAGGTCGTGGCCGTCGGGGATGTCGGTCTTGTTGAGGGCGACCATGCGCGGCCGGTCGTCGAGGCCGCCGTACGCGGCAAGCTCCGCCTCGATGGTGTCGAGGTCGCTGATCGGGTCGCGGCCCGGCTCCAGCGTCGCGCAGTCGAGCACGTGCACGAGCGCCTTGCAGCGCTCGACGTGCCGCAGGAACTCCAGACCGAGGCCCTTGCCCTGGCTCGCGCCCGGGATGAGGCCGGGCACGTCCGCGACGGTGTAGACGACGTCGCCCGCGGTCACCACGCCGAGGTTGGGCACGAGCGTGGTGAACGGGTAGTCGGCGATCTTCGGGCGGGCCGCGCTCAGCGCCGCGATCAGGCTCGACTTGCCCGCGCTCGGGTAGCCGACGAGTGCGATGTCGGCGACGGTCTTGAGTTCGAGGACGTAGTCGCCGCCCTCGCCGGGCTCGCCGAGCAGCGCGAAGCCGGGGGCCTTGCGGCGCGGCGAGGCCAGCGCGGCGTTGCCGAGGCCGCCGCGGCCGCCCTGGGCCAGGACGAAGCGGGTGCCGTTGCCGACCAGGTCCTCGACGACCTCTTCCTTGCCACCGGGCAGGAGGCGCTTGACGACGGTCCCGTCCGGGACGGCGAGCACCAGGTCGCTGCCGTCGGCGCCGCTGCGGTTGCCGCCCGCGCCGGGCTTGCCGGAGGTGGCCTTGCGGTGCGGCGAGTGGTGGTACTCGAGGAGGGTCGTGACGTTGGGGTCGACGACGAGCGACACATCGCCGCCGCGGCCGCCGTTGCCGCCGTCGGGGCCGCCGAGCGGCTTGAACTTCTCGCGATGGACGGAGGCACACCCGTGGCCCCCGTTACCCGCGGCTACGTGCAGAACCACGCGGTCGACGAAGGTGGTCACTTGTACCTCCAGCAGTTTTTTGCGGCAAAGACCGAAGGCGGACCGTGGATCCGGTCCGCCTTCGGGTCGAGCAAGGGGGTCCCTGGGCCTTAGGCCGCCGGGACGATGTTCACGACGCGGCGTCCGCGGCGCGTGCCGAACTCCACCGCACCGGCGGCGAGCGCGAACAGGGTGTCGTCGCCGCCACGGCCGACGTTGGCACCCGGGTGGAAGTGCGTGCCGCGCTGGCGGACGATGATCTCGCCCGCGTTGACGACCTGGCCGCCGAAACGCTTCACGCCGAGCCGCTGGGCGTTGGAGTCACGGCCGTTACGGGTGGACGATGCGCCCTTTTTGTGTGCCATGTCCTCTACTTCTTCCCGGTCTCGATGCCGGTGACCTTCAGCTGGGTGTGCTGCTGGCGGTGACCCATGCGCTTGCGGTAGCCGGTCTTGTTCTTGTACTTCAGGATGTCGATCTTCTTGCCCTTGGTGTGGTCGACGACCTCGGCCGTCACCTTCACACCGGCGAGGACCCACGGGTCGCTCGTCACGGACTCGCCGTCGACCAGGAGCAGGACGGGAAGCTCGACGGTCTCGCCGGCCGCAGTCTGCACTCGGTCGGCCTGGAAGACATCGCCGACGGCAACCTTGTGCTGCCTACCGCCGGCGCGAATGATCGCGTACACCGCGAACTCGCTCTCTGTTCGATCGGAGTCCCTGACGCCAGCCGTCTCCGACCGATGCCGGGCGGCCTCCCCCGGCGCAGACGCCGGGAGGTGGGTGCTCAGGAACTTGGCATAAACATGCCGAGGGTCAAGAGTACGGATCAGTTCCGCACCCGGTCAAACCGGGTCCCGGCCGCGCGGCGCGGGACCCGTCGGGGGCCGGACCTGGGCCCGACCCCCGACGTGGGTGTCGCTGTATGCCGCCGCTTTCCCAGCCGACGTCGTACCGCTTGGCTAGTTGCCGGGCGCGGACGCCGAGACGGGCTCGGCGGCGGGCTCGGCGCCGTCCGCGGCCCCGCCCTCGGTGGGCGTGGCAGCGGTCGGTGCACCGGCCGGGCGGGTGGCCCGACGCGGCGCCTTGCGGGTGCGCTTCGCCGGTGCTGCGGGCTGCTCCTCCGGTGCCGCGGAGTCCCCGGAGGGCGCGGCCGCGGGTTCGGCGGGTGCCTGCTCGGCCGGGGCCGACTCGGCCGGCGACGAGTCCGTCGATGCGGTGTCGGCCGCATCCGCTCCGGCGGCGGTCTTGCGGGTCGACTTCTTGGCGGCGGTCTTCTTGGCCGCCGTCTTCTTCGCCGCGGTCTTCTTGGCGGCCGTCTTGCGCGGGGCGCGCTTGGCGGCCTTCTTCGGGGCCTCTTCGGCGTCTGCATCGGCCTCGGCACTGCCGGCCTCGACCGTCTCCGCGGCTTCGTCCGCAGACTCGGTCGACGCGGCCCCGGCCGACTCCACCAGTTCGGCGGGCTCGACCAGTTCGACCGGCTCCGACTCCGCCGCGACGACGATCTCGGCCTCGGCCTCGACCGGCACCTCGGTGTCGGCCTCGCTGTCGGCGTCCCTCTCGACGAGTTCCACGACCTCGATCGGCTCGTCGGTGTCGACGGCGTCCTCGACATCGACCACGTCGATGATCTCGATCGGTTCGTCGGCCGCGACCGTCTCGGCCGGCTCGTCGTGCGTGTGCTCGTGGGCGCCGTTGCCGTTGCCGTTCCCGCCGCCCTTGCCCCGGCGGCGGCGGCTCGAGCCGCCGGACTTCTGCTCGGGCGTGTCCATGCGTACGAGCACACCGCGCCCGTTGCACTTGTCACACGTCTCGGAGAACGCCTCCAACAGCCCCTGGCCGACCCGCTTACGCGTCATCTGGACCAGGCCGAGCGAGGTCACCTCGGCGACCTGGTGCTTCGTACGGTCCCGGCCCAGGCACTCCAGCAGGCGCCGCAGCACCAGGTCGCGGTTGCTCTCCAGCACCATGTCGATGAAGTCGATGACGATGATGCCGCCGAGGTCCCGCAGCCGGAGCTGGCGGACGATCTCCTCGGCCGCCTCCAGGTTGTTGCGGGTGACCGTCTCTTCGAGGTTGCCGCCCTGCCCGGTGAACTTGCCGGTGTTGACGTCGACCACGACCATCGCCTCGGTGCGGTCGATGACCAGCGAACCGCCGCTGGGCAGCCACACCTTGCGGTCGAGCGCCTTCATCAGCTGCTCGTCGACGCGGTAGGTCGCGAAGACGTCCGTCTCGCTGGACCACTTCGACAGGCGCGGGGCCAGGTCGGGGGCCACGTGCGCGACGTAGTTGTGCACGGTCTCCCACGCCTCGTCGCCGGAGACGACGAGCTTGGTGAAGTCCTCGTTGAAGATGTCGCGGATGACCCGGACCGTCATGTCCGGCTCGCCGTACAGCAGCGCGGGCGCGTTGGCCGTCGCCGCCTTCTTCTTGATGTCCTCCCACTGCGCCTGCAGACGGGTGACGTCGCGCGCCAGCTCCTCTTCGCTCGCGCCCTCGGCGGCGGTACGCACGATCACGCCCGCGTCGTCGGGAACGATCTTCTTGAGGATGGTCTTCAGGCGCGCGCGCTCGGTGTCCGGCAGCTTGCGGCTGATGCCGGTCATCGTGCCCTCGGGCACGTACACGAGGTAGCGGCCCGGCAGCGAGACCTGGCTGGTGAGGCGGGCGCCCTTGTGACCGATCGGGTCCTTGGTGACCTGCACCAGGACCGACTGGCCGCCCTTCAGGACCGCCTCGATGCGGCGCGGCGAGCCCGCGTCGAAGTTGACCTCGCCGGCGTAGAGCACCGCGTTGCGGCCCTTGCCGATGTCGACGAAGGCGGCCTCCATGGACGGCAGCACGTTCTGGACCTTGCCCAGGTAGACGTTGCCGACGTACGAGGTGGCCTGCTCCTTGTTCACGTAGTGCTCGACGAGGACGCCGTCCTCCAGCACGCCGATCTGGGTGCGCTCACCGGTCTGGCGCACCACCATGACGCGCTCGACCGCCTCGCGGCGGGCCAGGAACTCGGCCTCGGTGATGATCGGCACGCGGCGGCGGCCCTGCTCGCGACCTTCGCGGCGGCGCTGCTTCTTGGCCTCCAGGCGCGTCGAGCCCTTGACGCTCTGCACGCCGTCGCCCACGTCCTCGCCCTCCGCTGCGCGGTCGGCCCGGCGGGCGCGCGGCTCGCGGACCTTGACCACCGTGCGCTCGGGGTCGTCGGCGGCGGGCGACTCGCCGTCGGCACCGTCGCGGCGGCGCCGACGGCGACGGCGACGGCTGGTGGTGGTCGCCGAGTCGTCGTCGTCCTCGTCGGCGCCCTGGGCGTCGCTCGCACGGGGCTCGGCGTCCTCGGCGTCCTCGTCGGACTCGTCGGACTCGTCACCTTCGTTCTCGCCGTCGGCCCGTTCGGCGTCGCGGCCCCGACGGCGGCGGCCACCGCGGCGGCGGCGCCGGGTCGGGCGGTCGCCGGACTCGTCGCCCTCGGCGTCGTGGTCGGTGTCGGCCTCGCCCTCGGCGCCCTCGGCCTCCGCCTCGGCGTCGTCCTCGGCCGCCGGGCGCCCGGCGCCCGGACCGGCGACGGTCACGCCGGGAATGCTCGCGGCGGCCTCGGCGGCCGGGTTGCGGCGGGTACGGCGGCGGCGGGTGCGCGGCTCGTCGGCCGGCTCCTCCGCGTCGTCGTGCTCGTCGTCCGCCACGGCGGCCGCCGGCGTGACCGCGCGGGCGGTGTGGGCCTCCGGGGCCTGGAACAGGGGCTGGAAGACGGCAGGCGCCGCACGGCGGGTACGCGTGGGTGCCGGCGCCTCCTCGGGCTCCGGCTCGGCGGCCTCAGGGGTCGCCTCTGGCGTGGTCTCCGCCGCGGTCTCGGCCGGCACGGACTCGGGCTCGGGCTCGGCGGCCGCGCGCTTGCGGGTACGCCGCGTCCGGCGCGGCGCCGGCTCGGCCTCTTCGGCCGCGGCCTCCTCGACGGGGGCAGGCGCGTCGGCAGGCGCGGCCGTCTCGGGCTCGGCGGTGGCGGCGGTCGCGGGCTCGGCCTCGGGCTCGGCGGCCACGCGCTTGCGGGTACGCCGGGCCCGGCGCGGTGCTGGCTCGGGTTCCGGCTCCGGCGCGGCTTCGGCGGCCACGTCGGCTTCCGCTTCGGCCGCCTCCTCCTCCGCCGCGGCATCCGCGTCCGGCTCGCCGGTCGGCTCGGGTGCCGCTTCGGCGGCAGGGGTGTCCGCGGCCGCAGCTATGGCCGGTGCGACATCGGCGTCGGCAGGGGCGCCGGCCGTGTCGGGCGTGTCAGTGGTGTTGGTGCTGTCGGTCGTGTCGTCGGTCCCGGTGCTGGGCTTGGGCGGCCCGGCCGGTCGGCTCGCGGCCCGGCGGCGGCGCCGCGCGGGGGCAGCGGGGGCTTCTGCCCCGGCGTCCGCCGAGGGCGCGCCCGCACCCGTGTCCGAGGTGGATGTGGAGTCGTTGGATGTCGCGGTGTCGTGCGGCTGGGCGTCGTCGGACGCCGCACCGTTCGGCTCGTTCTCGAGCATGCGGGTCTGTCTCCCGTCACGCTTCCGGGCGCTCCAAGGAGGGCGCCGCACAGAAGCTCGTCTCTCGCTCGCCGACCCCGCACCTGGCAGGGCCGACGAAAGTCTGTCGGAATGCGCCCCTGGCACCCGGTAGTTCCGGGCCGAGGCGTCGACGGCGGTCCGTGGCTTCGGCTCCGCCCCGTGTCTACAGCTCCTCGTTCCCCGTCGAGGTCACCGCATGCTCGGGCGCGAGCGGATCGGTCACCGCACCGGTCGCGGTGTCGAGCGGCCCCTGCGCCAAGCGAGTCACCGCGGCGGGAACGGGCGGCGCGAGGTCGGCGACCAAGCGGAGACCGGACAGAACGTCGTCGGGTCGGACGGCGGGTGTGGTGTGCCGTACAACCAGTCGCAGTATCGCACAGGGTCGGTCGCCGCTCCCATCGACACCCTGGTGACCTGCGTCAATCTCATCATCGGACGCATGGGACCCATCCGCCCCGTCCGACGCGGCGGAAGGAGCGTCCGTGTCCAGCGCGGCCACGGCGGCCCGCGCGTCGAAGGCACGCATGCCGTTCTTGGTCATGCGTTCGACCTCGACCGATTCCGCGGCCATGAACGCCTCGACCGCCTTGCGCGCCGTCTCCGGCTCGACGTCGGGCAGCCGGATGTCCCACACCGACGCCTGCAGCCGCTCGGCGAGGTTGCCGGGCGCCGCCTCCACGACCTCCAGCACGTCCAGGCCGGGCGGCAGCGAGGAGTCGAGGAGTGCCCGCAGCTCGTCCGGCTCGCAGCGCCGCACGACCGAGATCTCCAGGTACTCGGCCTCGCTGGCCACGCCGGTCGGCGCGGCGCCCGCGTACGACACCTTGGGGTGCGGCGTGAAGCCCGCGGAGTAGGCCATCGGCACCTCGGAACGACGCAGCGCCCGCTCGAAAGCGCGCTGGAAATCCCGGTGGCTGGTGAACCGCAGGCGGCCGCGCTTGGCGTAGCGCAGGCGCAGTTTCTGGACGGCCGGAGCGGGCGGCGGTCCTTCGGGCATTCGGCGTGCCAGGGCTACTCAGTCCTCAAGTAGTGCGATATCAGGGATGAACTCTGGCTCCAGGGTACGGGGAGCACGCGCCCGCGCGGACCCCGCCGTCACCGGCCGCCGCGCCGCATCGAGCGGGTCACGTCCTTGACGGTCTGGCCGACGCTCTTCCGGGCCTCGCGGATGGCGGCGCGCGTGTCGGCCGCGGCCTGGCGCGTCGCGCGTACGGCCGACCGCGCCGCGCGCCCGACGCCACCGAACGCCGACTTCGCGGCACGGCCGATCGGGGCGAGCACCGCGCGGTACGCCGCGGTGAACGGCCACACCAGCACGCGCCACACCTTGACCGCCGCGCGTCCGGCCCACCGGACCGCTTCGCGCATCGCCCGGCCGATTGGCAGGACGACGTACCGCCATCCGGCCGCGAACGGCCACGAGATCACGCGCCACAGCCAGCGCAGGACACGCATGGAACGGTTGCCGGCCCACACGAAAGCGGTCTTCAGGGCACGGCCGAGCGTGCCGCCGCCCTTGCGCACGCCGCGCCCGACCTGGCGGAACGGCCATATGACCGCTTTGACGACCCAGCGGCCGGCCTTCGCCACCGCGCCGCCGGCCCAGACCAGAGGCGCGCGCACTCCCCGTCCCAGCCAACACAGGCCCCGCCACAATTGGCGGAAGGGCCAGGTGAGGACCAGCGCCGACATGCGGACCGCCCATACGAGGGCGCCTCCGAGCGCGGCCAGGGCGGCAGAGATGCCACGACCGACAGCCGCGAGCGGATGCCGCAGCCACATGAGCCCGCGCCAGATCTGCGTGAGGGGCCAGATGAGCCCCTTGCCCAGCAGCACCAAGCCGCGCCCGAGCCACACGAATGCGCGGCCCAGCCAGTCCAATGCCGTACGCCCGACCGCACGCAGTCCGCGCCCGAGCGCGCACAGACCGCGCCACACCTGCACGAACGGCCACGCCAGGACGGCCCCGAAGGACCGCAGCACCAGGCGCACCCACGGCCCGAGGCGCCGCAGCCCGGCCCAGAGTTTGACGAACGGCCAGGCCAACGCGCGGCCGAGCGTCGCGATGCCGCGGGCCAGCCACGGCCCGAGCCACATCAGCCCGCGCCAGATCTGCGCGAACGGCCACACGAGCCCCTTGCCCAGCAGCACCAGCCCGCGCGCGAGCCAACCACCGAGCCACACCAGCCCGCGCCACAGCTGCACGAACGGCCACGCGAGGACGCCGCCGAGCCGCCGCAGTCCACGGCCGACGGCGCGCAGCCCCGCGCCAAGTTTGCGGAACACCCACGCGAACCCGCGGCCGACGGCCTCAAGTCCGCGCCACAACTGCCGGAACGGCCAGGCGATCATGCGTCCGCACCAGCGCAGCGCCTGGCCCAGGTGCACGAACGGCCAGGCGATCACGCGCCAAATGCCCTTCAACGGCACCGCGAGCACGCGTCCGAACGCCTTGATCCCGCCCCAAACCGCGAGCGCCGCACCCCGCACCAACTGGAAGGGCACAACCACGACAAACGCGATCACCCGAAGCGGCCACAACAACCACCCGGGTGCCTTGGGCGCAGCGTCCTCGACCGGCTCTTCGGCCGCGGGCGCATCCGGTGGGGCGTCGTCGCGCTTGACGAGATCGACTTCCGACGGCCGCCGCGCCTCGGGCACATCCGTACCCGTCACCGCTGGTGGACGTTCGTCCTTTCCGAGCACAACCCGACGTGTCGCCTCGTCGTCCGCAGGCGTGTCGCCGACCCACCCGGGGCGGTGCCCCGAGCCAGAGTCCCCCTGTGTCATGCGCCCTCCCCCCGAAAGCCTTGACACCCCGTCAGGACGTGTCGGTCCGAGCCGCTGGTTCCACCGAAGCCCGGAACGGTACACGAACCGTCAATGTCCCCAAGCCGGACCCCGCCCGCCAAATCCCCCTTTTCGAACACCGCGGTCCAAGCACGCCGCAGAACCCGGCTGCCGATCAGCGTGACCCCCGCGCCCCGAACCGCCTCACGAGCACCAGTCCACAGCAAAAACGCATGGTCCGAACGACGTACGCGCCCTCGGCTCAGTCGGCCGCGCGGTCGTACGCGTCCCGCGAAGCAGCCACGGCCGGCTCGTGCCGCTCGGCCCATGCGATGAGTCCGGACAGGTACTCGTACAGCTCCCGCGCCATCCCGGTCGCCTCGTACTCCACCTTCGGCGGCACCGTCGGATACACCGTGCGGGTCAGCAGGCCGTCGCGTTCCAGGCCGCGCAGCGTCAGGGTGAGCATGCGGCGGCTGACGCCGGGGATCGCCCGCTCCAACTCGGTGAAGCGCACGGGCCCGTGGTGGGCCTCCATGAGGATGCTGATGCTCCACTTGCCGCTCACCCGGTTGAGCACGTCGAGCACCCGGCATGCCTGGGTGACCTCCGCCGACTCCGTTACACAGATGTTCCGCCGTGACATGAAAGTGCCTCCTTCCGCCGGCCCCCATGGTCACCCAAGATGGGGGCCGTAACAAGAAGTGCCCCAAGGGGCGCGCGAATCGCACCAACGGAAGCGGGAGCACCATGTCCACGAACCTCGACGAGCCGACACGCAAGCTGCTCGACGGCAAGAACTTCGCGACCGTGTCGACCCTCACCGCCGACGGCGGCCCTCAGGCCTCGGTGGTCTGGTACCAGCGCGACGGCGACACGCTCGTGTTCTCCGCGACCGAGGGCCGGGCGAAGGTACGCAACCTGCGCCGCGACCCCCGTGTCAGCGTCACGGTCTTCGACCTGGAGAACCCGTACCACTCGGTCGAGCTCCGGGGCACCGCCGAGATCGTCCCGGACCCGGCGAAGGAGCTGCCGCTCGCGCTCTCGCTGAGGTACCTGGGCGAGGCCCCGCCGCCGGAGCCCGACGAGATCGCCCGCGTGGTCGTCCGCGTGACCCCGACCAAGGTGAACAGCTTCTCGGTCTGATCCCCCGCGCAACCCGACCGTGCGCTACTTGACCGACAGCGGCAGGAGCTTCTTGCCGGTGGGGCCGATTTGGATCTCGGTGTCCAGTTGGGGGCATACGCCGCAATCGAAGCAGGGGGTCCAGCGGCAGTCGTCGACCTCGACCTCGTCGAGGGCGTCCTGCCAGTCCTCCCACAGCCAGTCCTTGTCGAGGCCGGAGTCGAGGTGGTCCCAGGGGAGCACCTCGTTCCAGTCGCGTTCGCGGGTGGTGTACCAGTCGACGTCGACGGGGTCGTCCGCGAGGGCCTTCTCGGCGGAGCGCATCCAGCGCTCGTAGCTGAAGTGCTCGCTCCAGCCGTCGAAGCGGCCCCCGTCCTCCCAGACGGCGCGGATGACCTTGCCGACGCGGCGGTCGCCCCGCGAGAGAAGGCCCTCGACGATGCCCGGCTTGCCGTCGTGGTAGCGGAAGCCGATGGACTTGCCGTACTGGCGGTCGGCGCGGATCGCGTCGCGGAGCTTCTGGAGCCGCGCGTCGGTGGTCGCGTGGTCGAGCTGCGGCGCCCACTGGAAGGGCGTGTGCGGCTTGGGGACGAAGCCGCCGATCGAGACGGTGCAGCGGATGTCGCGGTTGCCGGAGACCTCGCGGCCCTTGGCGATGACCTTCTTGGCCATCTCGGCGATCTGCAGGACGTCCTCGTCGGTCTCGGTGGGCAGGCCGCACATGAAGTACAGCTTCACCTGGCGCCAGCCGTTGCCGTACGCGGTGGAGACCGTCCGGATCAGGTCTTCCTCGCTGACCATCTTGTTGATGACCTTGCGCAGGCGCTCGCTGCCGCCCTCGGGGGCGAACGTCAGACCGCTGCGGCGGCCGTTGCGGGTCAGCTCGTTGGCGAGGTCGATGTTGAACGCGTCGACGCGGGTGGACGGCAGCGAGAGGCCGATCTTGTCCTCTTCGTACCGGTCCGCGAGGCCCTTGGAGACCTCGGCGATCTCGGTGTGGTCGGCGGAGGAGAGCGACAGCAGGCCGACCTCCTCGAAGCCGGTCGCCTTGAGGCCCTTCTCGACCATCTCGCCGATGCCGGTGATGCTGCGCTCGCGCACCGGACGGGTGATCATGCCGGCCTGGCAGAAGCGGCAGCCGCGCGTACAGCCCCGGAAGATCTCGACCGACATGCGCTCGTGCACGGTTTCGGCCAGCGGGACCAGCGGCTGCTTGGGGTACGGCCACTCGTCGAGGTCCATGACGGTGTGCTTGGACACGCGCCACGGCACACCCGAGCGGTTCGGCGCGACGCGCTGGATGCGGCCGTCGTCCAGGTAGTCGACGTCGTAGAAGCGCGGGACGTACACACCGCCGGTGACCGCGAGGCGGAACAGCAGTTCGTCGCGCCCGCCCGGCGAACCCTCCGCCTTCCACGCCCGGATCACGTCGGTGATCTGCAGCACCGCCTGCTCGCCGTCGCCGACCACCGCGGCGTCGATGAAGTCCGCGATCGGTTCGGGGTTGAACGACGCGTGCCCGCCGATCAGCACGATCGGGTGGTCCTCGGTCCGGTCCTTCGCCTCCAGCGGGATGCCCGCCAGGTCGAGGGCGTTGAGGAGGTTCGTGTAGCCGAGCTCGGTGGAGAAGCTGATGCCGAAGACGTCGAACGCGCCGACCGGGCGGTGCGCGTCCACGGTGAACTGCGGGACGGAGTGCTCGCGCATGAGCTTCTCCATGTCCGGCCACACCGCGTAGGTGCGCTCGGCGAGCACGTCCGCGACCTCGTTGAGCACCTCGTAGAGAATCATGACGCCCTGGTTGGGCAGGCCGACCTCGTACGCGTCCGGGTACATGAGCGCCCACCGCACCGAGGCGGCGTCCCAGTCCTTGACGGTCGAGTTCAGCTCCCCTCCGACGTACTGGATGGGCTTCTGCACGCGGGGCAGCAGCGGCTCCAGGCGCGGGAACACCGACTCGACGGGCATGGCGCAGCCTCCGGCGGGGGCGGGGTGAGAGATGGGGGAACAGCCTCCCAGCCTAACGCCTGCCCGAACCTTCCCGGACTGCGTCGCCGGAGGGCGGCGCGCGAGCCGGTGCGGCAGCAGGCGCGTACGCCGACGCCGAGTGCGGATCATCCCCGCGCCCGGCGCCCGCCGAACACCTTCGCCGACTACCTCTTGACCGGTGCCGGAACCGGAGCCGGTGCGGGCGGCGGCGGGGGTGCCGGCGCCGGGATCACGCCCCGGGTGCCGTACTTGTCCGCCAGCCAGACGATTTCAACCTTGCTGCCGGGAGTCTGGTCCACTGCCGCCTGGAGGCGCGTGGCCACGTGCGGCTCGAACGTCACGATGCGCAGCTCGCGGTCGGTCTGCCGGATGTACGTCTCCAGGTTGTCCACCCAGCGCTGGGCGGCCGCCCAATACGTGAAGACTTCCTTCTCGCCGCCCCGCTTGGGCAGCTCTTCGCCGATCTTCATCGTCAGGCCGAGGTGGTGGTTGATCGCCCCCAGTTCCAGGTTGGCGATCACGTTGCCCCACGGCCACCCGACGATGACGAGCGTCGGCTTTCCGTCGCCGATGAGGCCGGCGTTGTACATGGTGCGCAGTTCGCGCGCGATCGGCGTCTGGGTCTGCGGCTTACCGGCCATCCAGACCGCGCCCCACGTGGTGTCGTACGCCGGGCGCCCGGCCACCATGACGGGCTTGTTCCACGCGATCGCCCCGGTCGCCAGCACCCCGGCGAGGGCCGCCGCCACGACGGCGACCCCGGAGACGGCGCGCCGCTGCCGGTGGCCGAGTGCGAGCTTCACGCGCGGCACGTTGAGCAGGAGCATCGCCGGACCGACCGCCAGGCAGGCGAACAGCACCCCGGCGTGCACGTACTTCTCGCTGTAGTACGAGTTCGCGCCGGTCTTCAGGTGCTGGTACACCGTCACCAGGACCATCGCGGAACCCACCGTGAACAGCTGCCAGGCCATGGCGCGGTTCGAGATCGAGCGGCGCGCCTTGCCGAAGACGTACGCGATGATCAGCACGACGGCGACGGCGGCCAGCATGCGGCGCGAGGTCAGCTCGGCGAACCCGGGCACGAGCAGGTGCTCGGACGGGTTGAGGGTGCCGAACAGGTAGGGCGCCAGCGCCGGGATCAGGGCCAGCGGGGACACCGCGGCCGCGACGATGAACGTCCACTTGTTCAGGAGACGGGCCCGGAACAGCCACAGGGCTCCGACCGCGCCCACACCCATGACCGGCAGGAAGAGCGGATACGAGAACGCCACGCCGACGATGGCCATCGTGAACAGGAGTACCTGCTCGCGCGGTCGGTTGGGGTACCGGACCAGGACCGCGGTGCCCATGACCAGGAAGACCAGGCCGATCAGCTCCGAGTCGAAGCCCGACCAGACCAGCCAGATCATGATGCCGGAGCACATGAAGCCGCCGACCACGCCGAGCGTCAGACCGCGCCGCCATCCGGCGACGGCCGGGCCCGCGACCCAGCGCGCGCCCCACACGACGGCCAGCACGAGGATCGCGTAGCCGGTCGTGGCGTACCAGAAGTAGCGCTGGAAGGCGCCGGTGTTCGTGCCGCTGTCGACGTCGGAGCGCAGGAAGATGTCGAGGAACGAGTAGAGGTACGCGGCGCCGTTCGGGTAGTTCTCCGCGAAACCCGAGTCCAGGAAGGGCTTGGCCTGATCCGGGTTGATGAACGTGAACCCGCCCGTGGTGTGGATCGCGTCGAACATCGTGTAGTGGCGGATGCGGTCCCCGGTGGAGTTCATCGAGAAGTACGCCAGGTTCCACTTGAAGCCCCTGCCGAGGGCCGGCCAGGCGACGACCAGCCAGGCCGCCACCGCCGCGCCGACCACCATCAGGTCGGAGCCGCGCAGGCGCAGCGGCAGGCTCGGCGTGCGCTTGGCCGCGGCGCCGGCGATGACCAGCACCGACAGGATGAAGCCGGCGACCGGCACCGGCTCCAGGCCCCACGGCCAGACCGAGAACACCAGGCCGGAGGACAGCAGGGTGCCGGCCAGCAGGGCGGCGCCGATCATCAGCCGGTCCAGCAGGGTCCCGCCGGCCCGCAGCAGCGACGAGGTGACCAGGAGCATCACCAAGAGCAGCAGGGCGTCCGCCTTGACCGCGTGGGTCGCCAGCGGCAGCAGCCACGCCAGGGCCAGCAGCTCCACGACGCGGACGGCGTACGGCTGCTTCAGCCAGATCCGACGCACCGTACCCCACTGCTCCGCGGGGAAGCGCTTGCCGGCCGACATCAGCATCAACGTGCTCCTTGAAGTCTCTGCGGTGGTGGGGCCGGTGCGCGGGGCCTGGCTCCGGTGACCCGCGGCGTGTCAGTCGCGCGCGGGCGGCTCGTTCGCCGTGCCGGATCCCGAGGAAACGCCGGCCGCCGCCTTGGGCGCGGAACCGGCGTCCACCGGTCCGGCGGCCGCCGCCGCGTCCCGCTCCGTGCGGCTGAGCGCACGGCGTCCAAACAGCGCCGCGACACCGGCGGACACCACGTCGGCGACGGTGAACATGAGCCGCGACACCAGCGCGAGGGCGACCGCCTCGCCGCGCGGCATCGTGGACGCCAGCGCGGCGACGATGACCAGCTCGCGCACGCCCGCACCGGACGGCAGGATGAACGCCACCACGCCCAGGGTCAGGCCGACCGCGATCGCGCCCACGCACAGCATGACCATCGACAGGTCGGCGGACGACACGGACTTCGCGAGCAGCCACAGGTGCAGGCCGAGGAACGCGTACGACAGGACCGTCAGACCGGTCAGCTTGGCGACCAGCGGCCAGGTCAGGCGCAGCGTGACGGGCGGGCGGCGCAGCAGCTTGAGGACGAACTCGCCCGACTTGGCGAGCATCCGCGGGTGCAGCCACACCAGGCCCACCGGCACCAGGAGGAAGACCCACGCCGCCTGCGGAGTCTCGTCGAGCAGCAGCGGCAGCGCCATCAGGCCGAGGACCAGCGAGATGATCGACGAGACCGCGACGTACATCAGCGTCGCGGTGAACAGCCGGGCACGCGACACCTTGGCCTTGCGGCCGAGTTCGAGTTGGAGGACGTACGCCCAGACGGAGCCGGGCAGGTACTTGCCGAGCTGGCTGACCAGCATGATGCGCGCGCCCACCGCGTATCCGGTCGGGCGGCCCATGCTGTCGACCAGGGTCTGCCAGGTCAGCCAGCCGAACGTCATGCCCAGCAGCAGCGAGATCCCGCTCGCCGCGACGCCGTACCACGGCATCTTGCTCAGCGTGTCGCTGACCTCGCCCCAGTGGCTGTACGCCATGTACGCGATGCCGCCGATGGCCAGCAGAAGCAGGAAGGGGCGCATGATCGCGATGAGCCGCGCGGCTCTGCGCATCCACACCTTGGCCGTGGAATCCGGGGTCGCGACGGGTTCCGTCGCCGTGCTGGTCACCGCCGCGCCTGAGTGGGAGCGGTGCCGAGTGTGGTGATCCGGGTGAACTCGCGCGGCAGGTCGTAGCCGTCCCATATAGGGGCGAACGACAGCGCCGACCCGAAGGGCACGATGCGGTCGATCCCGCGGCCCGCGACGGCCGCGGCGAACTCGGCCAGCTCGTCGGCGTCGAACCCGTAGTGGCTCAGCGTCTGGTCCTTCCGGCCGAGCATCGGGACGAGGTCCGTGAGCCGGGCGACGGTCGCCGTGGGGAACGCGCCGGCGCCCAGCCAGCCGCGCGGCACGTCCAGCGGGCGCGCGAGCTCCAGGACGGCGAGCGCGTCGCCGGCCGCGAAGCCGAGCGAGGACGCGCGGCCCTGGGCCGCCTCGCCGTACGCCGCCACGCGCTTGTGCACCGCCATCGCCGGGTCGGGCAGTTCGCCGCGCGAGGCCAGCAGTGCCTCCAGGCGGGTGAACAGGTCGCGGCGCGCCTCGTCGGCGGCGGCATCTGCCCCGACCCAGTACAGCGCGCGCGGCGAGGCGCACGCGGCCTGGTCGAACCAGTAGCTGTCGTTGTAGAGGTCCAGCACCGCCTTGTCGCGGTCCTGCGGGGTCGCGCGCAGCCACGCGGCGGCCGACACGACCGCGAACGACGCGCGGTCGGGGAAGGTCAGGTCGCGGGCCGCGGGGGCCAGCGGGGCGCGGCGCACGGCGTGCACCGACTGGTCGCCGCCCCACACGACACGCAGGTCGCAGGCCGCCGACAGGGCCTCGGTCATGCGGTCGTCGCGGTCGTACGTGATCATCCGCTGGGTCGCCGCGACTGCCGGGTGGGCGTCCGCGAGGGCGGTGCCCAGGCGCTCCAGGATCACTTCGGCGGCGGCACCCGAACGCGGCGAGATGCGCACGATGTTGCGGTTGCCGGTGAGGGCGGCGAGCGCCCAGGCGTACACGAAGATCGTGTCGACGTTGGCCGGTGGGACGTGGAAGATCAGGCCGCGCGGGAAGCGCAGGATCTTGGTGTGCGCGCCGACGCCGACTCCCGGGTCGTTCAGCCGGGTGAGCTGCGCGGCCAGTTCGCCGCGGCGCAGGAAGAAGCCCAGCGGCGCCAGTTCGGGGTGGCGGCGGACCAGCGCGGGGTCGAGGAGCGTACGGCCGAAGGCGGTGAGGAAGTCGACGATGCGCGGGTCCCCCACGACCAGCGGACCGTCCGGGACCTCCGCGTCGACCTCCGCGAGGAGGTCGGGGAGCGCGCGCGGCGGCCCCTGCGGGAAGCGCTGTCTGATCATCATGCGGCCTGCACCCCTTGCGGTTCCGGCACGTCCTGCGGTGCCGAGAACGTGTCGCTGCAGCCCCGCGCCTCGGCGCGCGGGAGGCGCCCGAGTACGGAGAACCGCTTGCCCGGCCAGTGGCCGTCGTCGATGCCGTGCACGACGCCCAGGTCCTCGGTCAGCAGCACGTGTCCCGGGTACGAGCGCGGCAGCGAGCTGACGACCTCGATCACACCGGGCGTGCCGATCGGCTGCTCGGCCCAGGTCTCCGGGTCGCGCACCACGATGTCGGCGAAGTCCGGGCAGTACAGGGCGTCGCCCTCCGGGCCCTCGACGAACACGGTGCCGATCTGCTCGACCATGCCGTAGTAGTTGTGGATGCGCGTGAGTCCGGTGTCGGCGGCGAACCGGGCGCGGAAGGTGGCGTTGTCCACCGCGCGGTCGGCGAGCTTCTTCCAGCCGCCGGAGTGCACGAGGATGCCGTTCGACAGGTCGAAGCCGTGTTCGACAGAGACCTCGTACAGGTACTGCCACACCATGAAAGTGAAGCCGAAGATCAGGAACGGCTTGTCCCCGTACGCGGTCAGGAACTTCGCGATCGCGTCCGGGTCGGGCCGCTCCTCGGCGTCCAGCGCGTAGGCGTGGTTGCGGCCGAACCCGGCCATGCCCAGCACGCCCGCGCCGCGCGCGGAGAACGACAGCCGGTTCTTGACGAGGCCGGAGCTGTCGACCATGAGCATCGGCAGCCGCTGCTTGCCCAGCACCGCCTGGAGCGTCCGGCTAAGCGCGCGGACCTGGTTTCCGGCCGCTTCCTTGTCGAGGTAGATGCGCGAGACCTCGGCGCCGGTGGTGCCCGACGACGTGAGGGTCTTGAAGATCTCCTCGCGCGGCACGCTGGCCAGGTCGTGGTGCTTGAACAGCCGGACCGGCAGCCAGGGCAGGTCGGCGATGCGGTCGGCGGCGCGGCCGGACGGCACGTCGAGTGCGGACAGGATGCGGTCGTACGGCTCGCAGTTGGCCCGGTGGTGCTCGGTCAGGGCCAGGAGCTCGGGCAGCAGGACGCTCTCGCGCTCGGCCTGCGTGCGTCCGAAGACGAAGTCCGCTGCGGCGCCGGTCATACCCCAGCCTCCAGTGCGCGGTAGTCGATTTTGCCGCTGGCCAGCAGCGGCAGCGCGGGCACGGTGCGCACGTCGAAGCCCGAGGAGTGGACGCGCAGCCGCTCGGCGAGCGCCCGGCCGGCCGCCCGGCAGCCGTCCTTGTCGGCGCCTTCGAGCCACACGATGATGCGGTCGTCGCCGGGGACCGCGGCGGCGACTCCGTGCACGCGCAGCATGTCCTCGAGGTCGTCGAGGCTGACGCGCGTGCCGAAGACCTTGCCGATGCGCTTGAGGCGCCCGGTGATGGTCAGGAATCCCTCGTCGTCGAGACGGCCGAGGTCGCCGGTGGCCAGGACGCCGCCGAGGTCGTCGCCGCGGGCGAGGTCGTCCTCGGACTCGGCGTAGCCCATCATGACGTTCGGCCCGGTGTAGACGACCTCGCCGATGCCCTCGGGGTCCTCGGGGCCGTCGTCGTCGAGCGGGCGGATGGTGAACTCGCCGCCGGGGATGGCCTGTCCGGCGGTGCCGAGCTTGTCCGCGAGGCGCTCGGGCGGCAGTACGGCCATGCGCGCGGTGGCCTCGGTCTGGCCGTACATCACCACGAGGCGGCCGCCGACCTCGTCCATGCGGGCCGCGAAGTCCTTGACGAGCGTGCCGCGCAGGCGTCCGCCGGCCTGGGTCAGGGTGCGCAGCGCGGGGTGCTCGGCGGGCGCGAAGCCGATGCGGCGCAGCATCTCGTAGTGGTACGGCACGCCGGCGAAGCTGGTGGCCTGGTGCTCGTCGACCGCTTCCCAGAAGGTGCGGGACAGAACGCCGTTCGCGTCGACGAGGAGGGTTGCCCCGACGACGAGGTGGCTGTTGAGCACGGACAGGCCGTAGCTGTAGTGCAGCGGCAGGCTGGTGGGCGCGACCTCGGCGGGGCCGAGGTCCAGCGCGGTGGCGATCGAGCGCGCGTTCGCCAGCACGGCGCCGCGCGAGAGGCGGACCAGCTTGGGGTTGCCGGTCGAGCCGCTGGTGGTCAGCAGCACCGCGAGGTCGGGGTGCACGCCCGCGCTGTCGGCGTCCTTGCGGACGAAGCCGGTGCCGACCGCCGCGCGGTAGCCGGTCGGGGTGGGCCCGTCGGCGCCGGTGACGGCGGCCGGGCGGAACCGGGCGATGAGCGCCTCGAGCGCGGTGCGGTCGAGCGCGGGGTCGAGCAGCAGGACGGCACGCCCGGCGGAGAGCGCGCCGAGGTAGCCGAGGATGCCGGGCACGTCCTGGCCGGTCGGCGCGAAGACGATGCCGTCCGGCAGGCCGGCGAGGCGGTCGGCGGCCTCGTCGATCCGGGCGCGCAGGTCCGCGCCGGTGAGGCGGCTGCCGTCGGTCCCGTCGACGAGGGTCACGCCCGGGTGGACGAGGAGGTCCGCGAGCGTGCCGCCGGACGCGGGGTCGGCGGCCCCCTCCGCGGGGCCTTGGGCGGAGTCGGAGGTGCCGGGCGAGGCCGGGCCGGACGCGTTCGTCACAGGACCATGCCTCCGTCGACCCCCAGGATCTGTCCGGTGACGAATTCGGCGTCGGTACCGCACAGGAAGCGGATCGCGCGGGCGACGTCCTCCGGGGTCCCCACGCGGCCGAGCGCGGTGTCGGCGGTACGCCGTTCCACCACCTCGTCGGGGACGTTCGCGATCAGGTCGGTGCGGATCATGCCGGGGGCGACCGCGTTCACCCGGATGCCGTGGCGCCCGAGTTCCTTCGCGGTCGACTTGGTGAGGGCGGTGACGGCGCCCTTGGACGCCGCGTACACGCTCTGCCCGGCGCTGCCGCGCTCGCCGACGATGGACGCCAGCAGCACGATCGAGCCGGTGCGCTTGCGCATCATGACGCGGGCCGCCGCCTGGAGGCACGTGATGGTGCCGACGACGTTGGTGTCGAGCATGCGGGAGATGTGCTCGTCGCGCATCATGCCGACAAGCGCGTCCTCCATCGCCCCTGCATTGGCGACGAGGCAGTCGACGGCGCCGTATTCGCGGGCCGTTCCGGTGAAAAACGCGCGGACCTGGGCCGAATCGGTGACGTCGAGCGCGTGGCCGGCCACCACGGTGCCGTGCTGTGCGGCCAGTTCGGCGGCGCGTTCCTTCGCGGCCGCCTCGTCGCGCCCGGTCAGCACGACGGTGGCGCCCTGCTCGGCGAGTGCCGAGGCGGTGGCGTGCCCGATGCCCCTGGTGCCGCCCGTGACCACGCAGATCCGGCCTTCGAACGCCCGGTCGCGGGTCACGCTGTCAGTCACCCTGGCCCATCTCCCGGAGCATGTCGTACGCGACCTTGAAGGCGTTCATGTCGATCACCTGGTCGGTGTCGAGCTGCACGTCGAACTCGTCCTCGATCGCCGCGACCAGCACCATGTGGCCGAGGGAGTCCCACTTGTCGATCTCGCGGTAGCGGAGGTCCTCGATGCTGGTGGTCTCGGGGTCGAGGTCGAGCGCGGACGCGAAGACGCCCTTCAGCCGTTCCTTGGTGGACATGCGTCCCCTTCTCTTGCCTTCGGCGGTTCGATTAGGTCTGCTGCGCTCTGCCGGCCGCACACGCGCCCAGGCCGTCACGCCACGGGCGCGCTGCGCTCCCAGGCGGCAAGGAGCTCGGCGATGTCGTCGGGCAGACCGTCCGGGACCGGGGTGCGGCCCTTCACATACTCCCCCATGGCCGCGGCTGCCGCTCCGTTGACGCCCACTCGGCTGAGCCCGATCTCATTGATGCCGGTGGTGCGTGCCGGGTTGCCGACCGTGATCGAAAAGGGCGGTACCTCGCGTCGCACGGAAGCGCCCATTCCCACCATCGCACCGGGGCCGATCCGCCCGAACTGGTGGACCATTACACCCATGCCGATATTAGCGTACGCACCGACCTGGGTATGACCGCCGAGTTGTGCGGCACTCGACAGCGTGACCCCGTTCCCAAGGGTCGAGTCGTGTCCCACATGGCTGTAGACCAGCAGGTAGCTGTCGTCGCCGACACTGGTTTTGCGCTTGGTTCCCTGGTGCACGGTGACGAACTCGCGAAAGTAATTCCGGCTGCCGATCTCGATCCCGAAACCGTCCAGCTCCCCGTCCCAGGCCGCGGGATGGGGGCCGCCCCGGAATTCCGCAGGAGACCCTATCGACACATGGGGCCCGATCCAATTGCCGTCGCCGATGACGCACGGGCCGACAATGACGGTATACGGACCGATTACATTATCCTCGCCGATTTCGACCCCCGGCCCGATCACGGCCGTCGGATGAATGCGGTTACCCATGTTGTGGTTCCTGACGTATCAAAGCCGGGCTTTCACCGGGAGGTCAACGACGTGGTCGGCTTGGCTCGGGCCAGCCTCTCGAAGGCCAGCAAGTGGTCTTCCACGACGCGATCGAGGTTGAATCGCCCACGCACCAGCTCCTGCTGACGCTTCGCGATCTGACCGCGCTTCTCGGAGTCGATGAGCAACTCGACGATCATGGCGGCGAGGCCGCGGGCGTCGTCCGGACGGACGAGCAGGGTGTTGTGCCAGTTCTTGAGCGGGATGTCGAGGTAGGTGTCCTCGGTGCCCGCGAAGATGGTCGCCGTGCCGCTGGCCATCGCCTCCAGGCTCGCGGTGCCGGCGCCCTGCCCGGACAGGTCGTGCACCTCGATGTCCGCGGCCACGAGGTACGAGTGCACGTCCGCCTGCGGCACGGTGCCCACGCAGATGAACGCGTCCGCGATGCCCAGTTCCTCGGCGCGCTTGAGGAACGCGTCGTAGTACACGCGTCCGACCACGACCACCTTGGTGTCCGGGAACTTCGCGAGCACCTCGGGCATCGCCTCGACCAGCAGCAACCGGTCGCGCAGCGGGATGACGTGCCCGACCGACCCGATGAACGGCACGTCGCCGAGCCCGAGCTCGGCGCGCACGTCGCGGGCCGGAGGCCCGCTGAACTTCTCGGGGCTGACCGGCACGACGGTCTTGACCATGTCGGCGAGGTCGGCCTTGTAGCGCTCGATGCAGTAGTCGGCCTCGATGCGGTCCTGCACGGCGAGGGTCGGCTTGTACATCGACAGGGTCGGGCGCACCACGAGCCCGTCGAGCATGCGGAAGATCGCGTGGAAGAGCGGCTTGGGGCTCTTCAGCATCGTGTGGATCGACAGCAGCACCGGAATGCGGCGCTTGCGCGCGTACCACCCGGAAAGCCAGGACAGGTCGAGGAATTGCCCGTGCTGGTGGATGACGTCCGGCTTGAAGTCGTCGAGGATCCGGAAGACCCGCTTGAGGTTCCGGCGGCCCATCGTGAACGAGATGTCGAAGTCGATGGCGAGCCCGAGTTGCGGCAGGTACCGCGCGGGCAGCCGGTAGATCTCGACGCCGTCGACCACCTCATGGCTGGGCGCGTCGCCGTACGTAGCGGTCAACACGACTACCTGGTGGCCCTGTTCCACATACCCCCGGGCGAGCGAGGCCGAAAAGTGCGCACTCCCCCCGAGCCGAGGCGGATAGAAATTGTTGACGACAGCGATACGCATGTTGGCTTCGGACATCCTCGACGTGGGAACGATACGCAGGCATGTGGTGAAGAGGGCTCGCGTCGGCGCTCGGCCCTAACGCGCGATCCTACCCCGCTCGACGTCACCCCTAACGCGCGATGCTACCCCGCGCTCATGCCAGGGTCTACCTGCGACTATGTGCACGGCTTTCGGGCTGAACACTCACCTTTCGGGATACATCCGGCGCCACTGGGGCGTTGCGCGTGCCGAGGGTAACGCGCCATGCCGCGAACACCGCGATGGCCGACGCAGCCAAACCGGTGAAAACGTAGGCGTTACCGACAACGTAGCAGACGGATTATCGGCGTTCGTACCCGCTTGCTCCCCATTGGTTGACAAGGGGTCGCAACGGCTGGGAACGAGCTGAAGATCCGCAGCTGGCAGCCCCTGTCCGCGTACGGAAGTGGCAGGCACAGCAACACAACTGAGACCAAAGCGAGACTCGGCGCGCGCCACCCCCCGGGCAGGCGCGCCTGCCGCCGCGGCGACCGGCGGAGCAGCGACAACAAGCCAGACCCGGCGCCGGGCAGCGAACGGCCGTACGCGCGCGCCGGATGGCCGAGGCCGAGCGGCGCCCGCCGCGGTCTGCCCGCGAGGCATCCACGTGGGAGCGGGCCGCCCGGGCCGTGGTGAGTTCACACCCTGACAACTTCGCAACGGCGTCCGCGGTTACGCCCCCTCGTTGCGCCCCCGGTCACGCCCCCTGGCCGGCCCCGTCCGGCCCGTCGACGCCGTCGGTCACGCCGCCTCACCGCGGATCGCCCTCGCCGCGCGGTTTCCCGGCGTCGCCGAACTCCCGCCTCAGGCGCGGGTGAGCGAGCGGGCCCCGCGCATGTGCACCGATTGCAGCAGCCCGATGGCGATCCAGATCGCGAACATGGACGACCCGCCGTAGCTCACGAACGGCAGCGGCAGGCCGGCCACCGGCATGATGCCGATGTTCATGCCGATGTTCTCGAACATCTGGAAGCCCAGCCACGCCACCACGCCCGCGGCGATGATCGTGCCGAACAGGTCGTCGGCGTTCGCCGCGATGCGGATGCCGCGCCACAGCACGACACCGAAGAGGAACAGTATGACGGCGCAGCCGATGAGGCCGAGTTCCTCGCCGGCCACCGAGAAGATGAAGTCAGTCTGCTGCTCCGGGACGAACTGCCCCTGCGTCTGGTTCCCTTGGAACAGCCCGGTGCCGGTGAGGCCGCCCGATCCGACCGCCAGGCGGGCCTGCGCGACGTTGTAGCCGACGCCCGCGGGGTCGAGTTCGGGGTTGGTGAACGCCGAGAAGCGGTCGATCTGGTACTGGCTCAGTATCCCGAGTTTCCACACCGCCACCGCCCCGGCCGCGCCGAGGAAGACCAGCCCGCCGATCCACCGGGCCTGCGCACCGGACGCCAGCAGGACGCCGAGGATGATGACGCCGATCACCATCGCGGAGCCCAGGTCGGGCATCAGCATGATGATGCCGATCGGCGTCATGGCGAGCAGGACGGACCAGAACACCGCACGGTTGCCCGGGCGTTCGACGTCACCTGTGTCGACGCGTTCGGACAGCAGCATGGCCATGCCGAGGATCACGCCGATCTTGGCGAGCTCGGCGGGTTGCAGCGAGAAGCCCGCCGGCAGCAGGATCCACGCCTTCTGGCCGTTGATGGTCGCGCCGAGCGGGCTGAGCGCCGCGAAGAGGCCCAGTATGGCGAGGATGCCGATGAACGGGACCAGCACGCGCATCCGGCGGTGGCCCACGACCGCGATGATCACGAAGAGCACGAGGCCGATCGCCAGGTTGAGCACGTGCTTCTTGAGGAACGCCTGCGGGTCGCCGCCGGTCAGATGGGTGCGCGGCCGGGTGGCGGACCACACCAGCAGCGAGCCGATGACCGACAGCGCGAGCGCCGCGGCGAACAACACCCAGTCCAGACGGCGTACCGGGGCGTCGCGTTCGATCGCCCGCGCCGCGAAGGAGCGGCGCTGCTGGGCGAATGCGGGCGACAGCTTCTGCAGTGTGGGCGGGCCGCCGAGCCCGAAGGCCTTGGGCTTGCTCTGCCGCATCTTCAGCCCGAGGTTCACACGTACCTCCCCCCGCGGTACGGGAGCCGCTCGGGAGGCAGCGCACCGACCTGTTCCAGGGCGACCGCGGCGCGCGGGCCGTCGGGCGGTGCCTGGCCGGGGAGTTCCAGGGTGTACGCGGCGACCGGCGCGACCGTCCCGTCCGGGTTGATCTTCGGCAGTGTGGTCGGCGGGGCCGGCATGAGCGCCTTGGCCGGGTCGATGTTGCCCTTCTCGTCGACGCCGAAAAGCGCGTCGTAGATCTTGCGGACGCTGGGACCCGACGTCCCGGAGCCGGTGCCGCCCTGGCTGACCATCATGACAACCGCGTACTGCGGGCCGTCGGCCGGTCCGCCGAAGGTCGCGAACCACGACGTCGACTGCTTGTTCTGCACGGAGCCGGTACCGGTCTTGGCCCCTATCGGCAGCTTGTCCATCGGCCACCCGGCGAACACGCCGCGCGCGGTGCCGTTCACCGACACGCCCTTGAGCGCGGTCTGCAGGTAGCCGATCGCCTGCGGGCTTATCGGCAGCTTGTTGCTGACCTCGGGCTGGATCTCGCGGACCACCTTGCCGTCGGGGCTCACGATCGCCTTGCCGATCGTCGGCTCCCACAGCGTGCCGCCGTTGGCGATGGCCGCGTAGACGCGTGCCATCTGCAGCGGGGTCACCAGCGTCTCGCCCTGCCCGATCGCGAAGTTGACCGCGTCACCGGCGCGGAACTGCCAGCCGTCCAGGCAGTTCTCGTGGTAGACGAGCTTCTCCTGTCCGGTGATCTTGGGGTCGTTGGACAGGCGGCACCAGTTGTCCTTGTTCTGCTCCCACTCCGCGCGCCGCACGCTCTGGTCGACGATGCGCCCGGGGACCTCGCCGGGGATGTCGATGCCGGTCGGCGCGCCGAGTCCGTACGCGCGTGCCATGTCGACCATCGGGTGGTTCTTGCCCTTGAGGCCGCCCGCCTTGAGCCACATGTCGTACGACAGGCCGTAGAAGACGGTGTTGCACGACACTTCGAGCGCACGGGCCAGCGAGATGTCGCCGTAGCTCGCCGACTCCAGGTTGTTGAACGTGATGCCGCCGACCGTGATCCCGGACGGGCACGGGTAGTTGCTCTTGACCGAGTAGCCGTTCTCGGCGGCGGCCGACGTGGAGATCACCTTGAAGATCGAGCCGGGCGCGAACTGGCCCTGTATGGCCCGCGGCATCAGCGGTACGCCGGCCTTGGGGCTGGTCAGCGCGTCGTAGTCCTTCTTCGAGATGCCGCCCACCCATACGTTCGGGTCGTACGACGGCGCACTCGCCATGGCGACGATGCGCCCGGTCTTGACGTCCATCACGACCACCGCGCCGCTGTCGCCCGCGAAGTTGCGCTTGGTGTTGCCGGCGTCGAAGGTGGCGCGGGCGCGCAACAGGGCTTCCTGCAACTGCTGTTCGGCGACCGCCTGGACGCGCGCGTCGATGCTGGTGACCAGGTGGTTGCCGGGCACCGACGGGGTCTCGGAGACCGTGCCGGTGACGCGCCCGACGTTGTCGACGGCGAGCCCGGTCACGCCCGCCTTGCCGCGCAGGTCGATGTCGTACGTGCGCTCCAGCCCGCTGCGACCCACCTGGTCGGAGCGCTGCAGGTCGTTCTTGCCGGCCTCCTTCTGCTTGGCCAGTTCGTCGTCGGTGACCGGCGACAGGTAGCCGAGCGTGTGGGCGGCGTTGACGCCCTCGGGGCCGGGATAGGCGCGGACCGCGGTCGGCTCGGCGGTGATGCCGGGGAAGTCCTCGCGGTGTTCCATTATCGCGAGGGCCTGCTCGGTCGTGGCCCCCTGCATGATCGGGATCGGCTGGTACGGCGAGCCGTTCCAGCACGGCTGCGGCACGTTGCGCTCGCACAGCCGCACCTTCATCTTGACCTCGTCGGCGGGGATGCCCAGGATCCCGGCGAGGCGCTCGAGGACCGCGTTGCCCTTGTCGGGCTGCTTCAGCAGCTCGGTGCGGCTCGCGGACACCACCAGCGTGGTGCGGTTGGCGACCAGCGGGCGGCCCTTGTCGTCGAGGATCGAGCCGCGGACCGCCGGGGTGACGACCTGGCGCACGTTGTTGCTGATGGCCGCCTTGGTGAACTCGTCGCCCTGGCGGATCTGCAGGTACCAGAGGCGGCCGAACAGCGTGATCACCAGGGACAGCACCAGCACCTGGAGGATGATCAGCCGGGCCCGGACGCCATGGGCACCGTCACCGCGCGAACGCCCCGCGTTCGACAGGCTGGGCATCATCGGCGTATCACTCCCACGTTCTGGCTTCGGCTGGCGGTGCGGATCGGGCCGAGGAGCGGCCCGGGCGGTGCGTCAGATGGGCAGCACTGGCTGCGGGTCCGTGCGGCGTGCGCCGGCCATGACCAGCGGCACCACGAACGGGGCGAGCAACGCGTCGTAGATGACGGCGGTGAACATCAGGTGTCCGAGGCCGACGTCGCGGGCCGCGCTGTCGCCGACGAGTGCGCCGACTCCGGCGTACAGCGCGGTGGTCAAGGCGGCCAGGAAGACGACGATGAGGATGGGCGTTATCACCGACTGGCGGTTGCGCGTGGCGAACAGGCCCGCGATATAGCCGGCGATGCACAGCACGATCGCGTAGCGCCCGGCGGCGTGGTCGGCCGGCGGTGCCAGGTCCGCGCACAGGCCGGCGGCGAAGCCGACGACGCAGCCCGCGGTCGGGCCGTACGTCATCGCCATCCCGACCACGATCAGGAGCAGCAGGTCGGGCACCGCCCCCGGCAGGCCGAATCGGGCCAGCACACTGACCTGGAGCACCAGGCCGACGAAGATGAGGACGGCGGCGTACAGCACACGTGCGGCTCCCACCGGTCAGTCCCTCCCTGCCGCGTTCGGTGTCACGGGCTTCTTGGTGGGCCGCCCGTTGGCCGACGGCTTGCCGGTCGCGGGCGGCGTGGTGGACGGCTGCGGCGCGGCGGCGGGTGCGACCGGCGGCGCGGCCGGCGGCGGCGCGGGCGGGGCGGGCAGCACCGCGTCGCGCGGGTCGGTGCGCGGCGGCTCGATCACGACGCCGACGGTGTCCAGGCTGGTGAACTTCACGAACGGCCTGACCTCGAGCGTCTTGGTCAACGTGCCGGGCGTGGAGCGTACTTCGGTCACCTCGCCGACCGGGACCCCGGGCACGAAGGGACGCCCGCCCTGCGACCCGAAGGTCACCAGGCGGTCGCCGGTCTTGACCGGGGCCTGCCCGTTGAGCAGTTGCAGCCGCATGGGGCGGTCGCCCTGCCCGGTGGTGATCCCTATTTCCTGCGACCCGGCCATGCGCGAACCGACCGAGAAGCCGGGGTCGGTGGCCAGCAGGACCGTCGCGGTCATCGGGCCGACGGACGTGACGCGGCCGACGAGGCCGTCGCCGTTGATCACCGTCATGTCGGCCTTGATGCCGTCGCCGGTGCCGGCGTCGATGGTGACCGTCCAGGAAAAGCCCTGCGCCGGACCCACCGCGACGACGCGCGCGGGCTTGACGCGGTACTGGCCCGCGGACGCGACCTTGAGCAGCTTGTCGACCTCGGCGACGCGCGCCCGGTCCAGTGCGATGTTCTCCAACTGCTGGCGGAGCTTGGCGTTCTCCTCCTCCAGCTTCTTCTTCTCGTCCTCGTGGCTGCCCGCGTCGCGCACCGCGTCGATGGCGTCGGCGATGGGGTCCACCGCGTTGGCGGTGCCGCGCTCGGCCGGGCCGAAGACCGCCGAGGCCCAGTCCCGCACGTGCGAGACCGGCGAATTCCGGCCGCCGCGGATGTCCACGGTGATCAAGGCGAAGGAGATCGCGAGCAGCAGCACGAGGACCATGCGGCTGCGGCGGGAGTCCCTCACGATGCGCCCCGCCCCTTTCCTGGCATTCCTGGTGTTCCTGGCATGACCCGGTGACTACGTGGCCGGCGTGCCGGCCGGTCGGATCCGAACCGAGCGGACGGGCCGGTCCGGAGCGTGGCGGCTAGCGACGCGGTTGTGCGTCGAGAACCTGTTGCAGGGCTTCGTACTCCTCGACGCACTTGCCCGCGCCGAGCGCGACGGAGTCCAGCGGGTTGTCGGCGATGTGGATCGGCATGCCGGTCTCCGCGCGCAGGCGCTCGTCGAGGCCGCGCAGCAGCGCGCCGCCGCCGGTCAGCACGATGCCGCGGTCCATGACGTCGCCGGACAGCTCGGGCGGGCACTTGTCGAGGGTGGTCTTGACCGCGTCGATGATCGTGTTGACCGGCTCCTCGACGGCCTTGCGGACCTCCGCGGTGGAGATGACGATCGTCTTCGGCAGGCCGCTGACCAGGTCGCGGCCGCGGATCTCGCTGTGCGCGTCGTCGCCGAGGTCGTACGCCGACCCGATCGACATCTTGATCTCCTCGGCGCTGCGTTCGCCGAGCAGCAGCGAGTACTCCTTCTTCACGAAGTTGATGATCGCCATGTCGAGTTCGTCGCCGGCGACGCGGATCGACTGCGCGGTCACGATGCCGCCCAGCGAGATGACCGCGACCTCGGTGGTGCCGCCGCCGATGTCCACGACCATGTTGCCGGTGGCCTCGTGGACCGGGAGCCCGGCGCCGATCGCGGCCGCCATCGGCTCCTCGATGATGTGCACGCTGCGCGCGCCCGCCTGGCTGGAGGCCTCGACCACGGCGCGGCGCTCTACCCCGGTGATGCCGCTCGGCACGCACACCACGACGCGCGGACGCGCGAGGTAGCGGCGGCGGTGCACCTTCAGGATGAAGTAGCGGAGCATGCGCTCGGTGATCTCGAAGTCGGCGATGACGCCGTCCTTGAGCGGCCGGATGGCGACGATGTTGCCGGGGGTCCGGCCGATCATCTTCTTCGCCTCGGCGCCGACCGCGAGGATGCCGCCCGTACTGGTGTTCTTGGCGACGACGGAAGGCTCGTTGAGCACGATCCCGCGCCCACGGACGTACACCAGCGTGTTGGCCGTGCCGAGGTCGACTGCCATGTCACGACCGATGAACGACAAATTGTTCGCCATGAAGCAACCAGGGCCTTCCGGAGCTTTTTTCAGCCATGTGTTACAGCCGGGGGACGTGAACCGGCCTACTGCGCACGGCTGGGACCGGTCTCAATCGTAGGCGTGCCACGCCGAGCGGAACACCTGCCAACCACGATGACGTGATCATCAGACAGATCGACACGTGCCACGCACGCCAATGGGGTCTTTTTTAGTTTTTCGTGCCTAACCCTCACTCAAACGGACCACGGCGAAACGGAATCCGGGCAGCACGAAGCGACAGAAGACCCCCGTCGTACGGTGACGCGCGTCAACCCGCGCGGCCGTGGTTCCAACCGGTCAGGCGAGGCCGGGGAAAAAGTTCTTGATCTCCCGTGCCGCGGACTCCGGGGAGTCGGATCCGTGCACGATGTTCTGCTGTGTGACCGTCGCGAGGTCACCCCGGATCGTGCCGGGCGCGGCCTTGATCGGGTCGGTGGCACCGGCGAGCGTACGGAACGACTCGATGGCGCGCTCGCCCTCGACCACCATCGCGACCGACGGGGCCGACGTCATGAACTCGACCAGGCTCGGGTAGAACGGCTTGCCCACGTGCTCCTCGTAGTGCCGCTCGACGGTCTCGCGGTCCATCACCCGCAGGTCCAGTGCGGCGAGGGTGAAGCCCTTGCGCTCGATGCGGCCGATGACCTCGCCGACGAGGCCACGCCGGACACCGTCCGGTTTGACGAGGACCAGTGTGCGCTCGGACAAAGGGGGACTCCTCAAGGGGGAATTGCTGACGCTCGATCAACTCAACGCCCCGAGCCTATCGGGGGTCACGGCGGCGTTGTCAGGAGTGCGCGGCCTTCGCGGCGTCGATGGTGCGGCCCACCCGAACGCACGCGTACCAGATCGCCGCGAAGATCACGCCGACCACGAACATCATCGGGACCACGAAGCCCGCGGCGATGAGGGCGACTTGCAGCGCCCAGCCGGCGGGCACCGCCCACGGCGCGGACAACTTGCCGCACAGCAGAATGCAGAGGACGGCCGACGGACCGGCCACCGCCCACAGCGTCCCGGTGGAGATGTCGGTGAGCGACATCGCCACGAGCGCGGCCAGGCAGATCACGATCGCCTCGCCGATCAGATGGGTGGAACACAGGGCACGCACGGGTCATCCCCTCCCTTGCCGACCGCCGGTGAGCAGGACCCGCGCCTCGCCCACCGTCACCACCGAACCTGTGACCAGCACCGCGGCGCCGCCCAGGTCCCCTTCCTCCTCCGCGAGGCGCACCGCGGCGTCGATCGCGTCGTCGAGGCGCGGAACCACCTCGACCCGGTCGTCGCCGAAGATCTCCACGGCCAGCGCGGCGAGTTCGTCGACGGGCATCGCGCGGCGCATGGAGTTTTGCGTCACCACGATCTCCGCGAAGATCGGCTCGAACGCCTCCAGGATGCCGCGCACGTCCTTGTCCGACATCGCGGACACCACGCCGACCAGGTGGGTGAAGTCGAAGGACTCGGCCACCGCTTCGGCGGCGGTACGCGCGCCCGCCGGGTTGTGCGCGGCGTCCAGCACGACCGTCGGGCCGCGCCGCACGATCTCCAGGCGCCCGGGCGAGGTCACCCCCGCGAAGGCCTCGCGCACCAGCTCGACGTCGAGCTTGCCGGTGTGGTCGAGGCCGACGCGCTGACCGGTGCCGACGCCGAAGAACGCCTCGACGGCGGCGAGCGCGACGGCGGCGTTGTGCGCCTGGTGGGCGCCGTGCAGCGGGAGGAAGATGCCGTCGTACTCCCCCGCCAGCCCGCGCAGGGTCACCATCTGGCCGCCGACCGCGAGGTCCCGGCGTACGACACCGAACTCCATGCCCTCGCGCGCGACGGTGGCGCCGACCTCGACGCTGCGGCGCAGCAGGGTCTCGGCCGCCTGCAGCGGCTGCTGGGCGAGGACCGCGAGCGCGCCCTGCTTGATGATGCCGGACTTCTCGACGGCGATCTCGGCGGGCGTGTTGCCCAGCTTCTCGCTGTGGTCGACGGCGATCGGCGTCACGACGGCCACCGTGCCGTCGGCGACGTTGGTCGCGTCCCACGAGCCGCCGAGGCCGACCTCGACCACCGCCACGTCCACCGGCGCGTCGGCGAACGCGGCGAACGCCATGCCGGTCAGCACCT
Source organism: Streptodolium elevatio (assembly GCF_040649515.1). GTDB lineage: Bacteria > Actinomycetota > Actinomycetes > Streptomycetales > Streptomycetaceae > Yinghuangia > Yinghuangia elevatio. Next base: position 15,854 of record NZ_JBEZFP010000060.1, on the reverse strand, counting down.
CGAAGAACGACAGGGGCAGCGGCTGGGTGGAGTCCACCAGGCCGACGTACGGCACGATGTCGCGGTACGTCTCGACGAACCGCTCCGGGCTGATCGGCTCGCCGTCCAGGCTGATGCGCTCGGTCATCGACTCGACGTGCGGGCTGGTGTAGCGGCCGGTGCGCAGCGAGAACGCGCGCAGCAGTGCCTCGACCATGCGGGCCGTCGACGTCTTGCCGTTCGTGCCGGTGATGTGGATGACGGGGTACGAGCGCTGCGGCTCGCCGAGCACGTCCATCAGCGCGGCGATGCGCGCGGTGGACGGCTCCATCTTGGTCTCCGGCCAGCGGGCGACCAGCTCGGCCTCCACGGAGCGCAGGTCGGCGGCGGGGTCAGTCACTGGTGGTCACCGGGTTCGTCGTGATCGGGTGGTTCGTCGTGGTCGGGCGGTGCGCTGCCATCGGGTGGTGTGCCGCCCTCCGGCGGCTTGCCGCTCGGACGGCTCGCGCGCCTTGTCCTCGTGTGACGCGTGCGCCCTGTGCGCCTTGTGCGGACGGCCCGTTCGCCCCCGCCGGAGGGCCGTCCGCACAGAGCACGGTGTTTCCGTCAGACCTTGGGCAGCCGGTCGAGCTGCCCGGCGATGCGCGCGATGTCGGCCTCGGCGGTCTCCAGTTGGCCGCGCACCTTGGCGACGACCTCGGCCGACGCCTTGCTCAGGAAGCCCTCGTTGGCGAGCTTCTTCGTGCACTGCTCCTTGACCTTCTCGGCCGCCCCGCGGTCCTTCTCCAGACGGCGTCGCTCGGCGGCCACGTCGATCGCGCCGGACAGGTCCAGCTCGACCAGCGCGCCCGCGATCGGGAACGACGTGGTGGCGGCGAAGCCTTCGCCGTCCGGTTCGAGTCGGGCGAGCGTACGGATCGGCGCCTCGTGCGCGGCGAGCGCGGTGCCGCCGAGGGTGAGCCGCGCCGGGACCTTCTGGCCCGGCTTGAGGCCCTGGTCCCCGCGGAAGCGGCGGACCTCGGTGACGACCTGCTGAAGCGTCGTCACCTCGGCCTCGGCGGCCGGGTCGCGGCGGTCGGCCGGCTGCGGCCACTCGGCGACCACCAGCGACTCCCCGCCGGTCAGCGCCGTCCACAGCGCCTCGGTGACGAACGGGATGATCGGGTGCAGCAGGCGGAGCGTCACGTCGAGGACGTGGCCGAGGACACGCCGGGTCGCCGCGGCCGGGGCGCCGCCCGCCTGGAGGGTGATCTTGGACAGCTCGACGTACCAGTCGAAGACCTCGTCCCACGCGAAGTGGAAGAGGGCGTCGGTCAGCTTCGCGAACTGGTAGTCCTCGTACAGCGCGTCGACCTCGGCGACGGTCGCGTCCAGCCGCGAGAGGATCCACCGGTCGACGGTGGACAGCTCCTCGGCGGGCGGCAGCGGGCCCTCGACCGTGGCGCCGTTCATGAGCGCGAACCGGGTCGCGTTCCAGACCTTGTTGCAGAAGTTGCGCGACCCCTGGACCCAGTCCTCGCCGATCGGGACGTCGGTGCCCGGGTTGGCGCCGCGGGCGAGGGTGAAGCGCAGCGCGTCGGTGCCGTACGCGTCCATCCACTCGAGCGGGTCGACCGCGTTGCCGAACGACTTCGACATCTTCTTGCCGAACTGGTCGCGGACCATGCCGTGCAGCGCGATGGTGTGGAACGGCGGCGTGCCGTCCATCGCGTACAGCCCGAACATCATCATCCGGGCGACCCAGAAGAACAGGATGTCGTAACCGGTGACCAGGACCGACGTGGGGAAGAACTTCTCCATGTCGGCGGTCTGCTCGGGCCACCCGAGCGTGGAGAACGGCCACAGGCCCGACGAGAACCACGTGTCGAGGACGTCGTGCTCCTGGTGCCAGCCCTCGCCGGACGGCGCCTCGTCGTCCGGGCCGACGCAGACGACCTCGCCGTTCGGGCCGTACCAGACCGGGATGCGGTGGCCCCACCACAGCTGGCGCGAGATGCACCAGTCGTGCAGGTTGTCGACCCAGCCGAAGTAGCGGGCCTCCATCTCCTTGGGGTGGATCGCGACGCGGCCGTCGCGCACCGCGTCGCCGGCCGCCTGCGCGAGCGGGCCGACCTTGACCCACCACTGCATCGACTGGCGCGGCTCGACGGTGGTCTTGCAGCGCGAGCAGTGCCCGACGGAGTGCGTGTACGGGCGCTTCTCGGCGACGATGCGGCCGTCGGCACGCAGCGCGGCGACGATCGCCGAGCGGGCCTCGAAGCGGTCGAGCCCCTGGAACGGGCCGTGCGCGGTGATGACGGCCCGCTCGTCGAGGACGGTGATCGACGGCAGGTCGTGGCGTCGGCCGATCTCGAAGTCGTTCGGGTCGTGGGCGGGCGTCACCTTGACCGCGCCGGTGCCGAACTCGGGGTCGACGTGCTCGTCCGCGACGATCGGGATGCGGCGGCCGGTGAGCGGCAGTTCGATCTCGGTGCCGACCAGGTGGCGGTAGCGCTCGTCGTTCGGGTGGACCGCGACGGCGGTGTCGCCGAGCATCGTCTCGGCGCGCGTGGTCGCCACGACGATGGCGTCGGCACCGCTGCCGTAGCGGATCGAGACGAGCTCGCCCTCGTCGTCCTGGTACTCGACCTCGATGTCGGAGATCGCGGTCAGGCAGCGCGGACACCAGTTGATGATGCGCTCGGCCCGGTAGATCAGGCCGTCGTCGAACAGGTTCTTGAAGATCGTCTGGACGGCGCGCGACAGGCCCTCGTCCATCGTGAAGCGCTCGCGGCGCCAGTCGACGCCGTCACCGAGGCGGCGCATCTGGCCGAGGATCTTGCCGCCCGACTCGTCCTTCCACTGCCACACGCGCTCGACGAACGCCTCACGGCCGAGGTCGTGGCGGGACAGGCCCTCCTTGGCGAGCTCGCGCTCGACGACGTTCTGCGTCGCGATACCGGCGTGGTCCATGCCGGGCTGCCACAGCGTCTCGTAGCCCTGCATGCGCTTGCGGCGCGTCAGGCTGTCGATCAGCGTGTGCTCGAAGGCGTGGCCGAGGTGCAGCGATCCGGTGACGTTGGGCGGCGGGATGACGATCGTGTAGGCCGGCTTCGTGCTCTTCGCATCGGCTTCGAAGTAGCCCGCGGCTACCCAGCGCTCGTACAGCTTGGCCTCTACCTCGGCAGGGGCGTACTGGGACGAGAGGGTCTGCGCTTCGGCAGCGGCTGCGGAGGAAGAAGTCTCGGTCACAGCACCCAAGTCTACGGAAGGCGGACCCCCTCTTCGGCACCGCACGGACACAGCGGGCACGGCGTCGGCGTCACCGGTTTGTCACCGTGCTGTCACCGGCCTGCCTCGGTAAGGAAAACACCTGGTCGGAGCGCTAATGTTCGGAGCCGAGCCGGACAGGCGGCCGACCCTGGGGGGCCATGGGGAGGACGCCGGGCGGATCCGGCACCGGACTCGTCCTTGGGGGGACCCTGTGCGCACTCGCATTTCCACTCGTACGTCTGCTCGTACGTCCGTTCGTGTCTCCACGCTTGTGCTCGCCGCCGCGATGCTGGGCACGCTCGCGCTGACCGCATGTGAGATGCCCGGCGATGACAAGGACAAGGCCGAGGGCACGCCCACGATCTCGGCCGAGCCGTCCGGATCGGCGCCTTCGGCGGACGCCTCGGATCCCGGCAGTTCCCCGGCCGCGTCTCCGGGCGCGACGGACGCGACCGCCAAGAAGCCCGGCGGGACGAAGACGCCGACCGGGGCCGCGTCCCCCGACTCGGGCGGCAAGTCCGGGCCGCGCGTCCTGGTGTCGGCCGCGCGTACCGGCGGCTACGAGCGCCTGGTCGGCGACGGCGCGCCCTCGGACGTGCCGGTCGACCCGGGAGAGATGACCGACGAGAACAACCTCGTCGTGGTCGCGTACGGCAAGACGCCGACCAGCCCGCGCGAAGTGCTCTTCGTGGGCGTCGACGGGCTCGCCACGACCGACGGCAAGCGCGTGGAGCACATGGTCCGCGGCATGATCGACTACGTGAACGGGGACGGCGGCAGCGTTCCGGAGGGCGTCACGATGAAGACGTACGCCCCGGGCCCGCTGGGCGGCACGGTCGAGTGCATGCCGGCGCAGGACGCCTACCCGGCGGCCATCTGCGCGTGGTCGGACAACAACACCGTCGCGGTCGCGTACTTCGACAAGCTGTCCGCGGACGCGGCGGCGAAGAAGCTCGTGGAGATGCGCACCGATCTGGAGAAGTAGCCCGTTCGGGCGGACCCGTGAGCCGGCGGACCGGTCGACGTGGCCGACCACGGCATCGGGCGCCTACGCGCCCCCGCACGTTCGGGGGACGCGCAGGCGCCCGCCGCTCTCCGCGCGGTAGCGTGCAGGCGACCACCTGTCCGCATTTGCGTGTCTGCCAGAGGTGTTCGTGACGCACGAGGGCGCGGTCCCGCCGACGGGCCGCGGCGCCGCCGGGATTTCCCGGCGCTCCGCCCTGCTCGCGCTCGCCGGACTGGCCGCGGCCGTCGCCGCGGTCATCGGAGCGGTCGCCCTCATCGGCGGGCTCACCGAAGGCGGCGAGCCGCCTCCGCCGCGGCTACCCGCCGACGCCGCGGGCCTGGCGCGCATGGACGACGCGGTCGATCTCGCCGCAGTGCGAAGGGCGTTGGACGGCAGGGGCGAGGCCGGCGCGTACGGCCGCGCCGGCGCGGCGCGCGCGGACGTCATCGTGGTCGTCGCGGCGGACCGGCGCTCCGGTGCCGCACAGGACAAGCTGGACCGGTTCTACGAGGAACTCCGGGCATCCGACGCCCGCGTGGCCCCCGCTGCTGTACGGCGCCAGGACGCGGGACCGCTCGGCGGCCTCCTGCAGTGCCATCCGGTCGAGTATCCGAGGCAGAACCTGACACTCGAAATGTGCGTGTGGGCCGATGACAGCACCGTGGGCTCGGTCCTCGCCCTCGCGGGGGCCGACAACGTCGATTCGCAGGACGAACTCGCCAGGACCACACGGGACATGCGGGCGGCGGTGACGAACGCGCGCTAGCGGGCACGTATCTGGCAGACGTAGGTGACAGAAGCAGCTGGCGAACGCAGCTGTCAGGCGTGGCGGCAGATATTTGGCACCGACGCCTCGGACAAACGTATCGGGCAAGCGGTCGCCGGAACCGGTGCGGTGCCCGCCGTCGCGAGAGGAGGTGCGGCGCGCCGCGGCACCGCGCGCGCCGCGAGGCCCATGAGCACAGACCACGGGGGTTGGCCCGAACGCCGTGAGGACGGCTCGCCGTCGCCCGAGTTCCACCCCGGGACCGGAGCGGACGGCCCATCCGGGGCCCCCGCGCAGCCGCCTGCCGTGCCGCCGCCGGCGGATCCGGGGCCACCGCCGCTGCCCCGGACTTGGGTCATGCCCGCGGAGCCGTCCGCGCAGCGACCCGCGGGGACCGCCGGGCCTGTCGGACCTGTCAGTCCTGTCAGTCCTGTCAGTCCTGTCAGTCCTGTCAGGCAGGGAGTTCCTGTCGAGCCCGGGCCCGGGTTCCCGTCCCCTGCCGCACCATCCGCGTACGGTCCGTCGTACGGCGCCGCGTTCGGCCCCGCGTTCGGTCCCGCGCTTCCGCCCGGGGGTGTGTCCCAGATTCCCGGGCAGCAGCCGTACGGCCCGCCCGGATACCAGTTCCCAGTACCCCCGCGCCGCACGTCCGCGGCCCGGACCGCGCTCGTCGCCGGCATCGGCGGAGCCCTGGTGGTGGTCGCCGCCGCGGTGGTGATCCTGTTCGTCGTGCTCGGCGACGACGACAAGTCGGGGCGCGAGCAATCCGCGCCCTCCCGCTCCGCCGCGGCGACGGCTCCCGCCCCGGCCCCGGCGGGCAGCGGGGCGCCGCCCGGCACCTCCCGGCCGGCCGCGGTGGCGGAGCCGTTCGCGCTGCCGTCGTCGGTCGGCGGGGTGCCGGGCGTACCGGACGACGAAGCGCCGCCCTCCGTCCAGGACATCACCGGTGCGTTCGCCCGTGACTTCGACGAGGTGCGCACGATGGTCTACCAGGAGAGCCGGAGTTCGGACGGGACGCTCTTCTCGACCGGTGTGCGCCGCGACGTCGAGCCCACCGACTTCGTACGGGACTTCGTGCCCGCGTCGGAGGCCGCCGTCGAGAGCGATCTGCCCGCAGGCCTGTGGCGGCAGCCCGGCCTCATGCGCTGCTGGACCGGGCCGCGCTCCGTCGTGTGCCTGTGGGGCGACGACACACGCATGCTCTTCGGCAGCAGCACCGACACGATTGCGGGCCTCGTGGCGCGGATGGAAGGCATCTACCTCACCGGGTCGCGCGGCGAGGGGTGAACGGACACGACCGGCAGCACACGGCTGACGGCACGTTCTTTTCGGCAGGCGAGGCACGCCGCCACGGCTGGGCGGGCGCGGCCAACCGCTGACCGCCGACCGCTATGCGCGGGTGATCCGGCGCGCCTGCCAGGCCACCGCGTCCGCGATGGCGGCCGGCTCGCGGCCCTCGGCCTGTTGCGCGGTCAACTGGTCCGCGCCGAGCGGCGCGAGCAGCGCCTCGGCGAGCAGTTCGGCGGTCTGCGGCGGGTGTCCTCCTGCGGTCATCAGCAACGTGAGGTGGTGCCGCCAGAACCGGTAGGCGCCGATGCGGTAGCGGGCGCCCGGTGACGCGGTCTCGGAGGCGCGTACCAGCTCAAGGTTTTCGAACGCGTAGTCCAGGTACGCCCGGACGAACGCCTCCGCCCGGTCGGCGGGTTCCGGCTCGTCGCCTCCCTCCCCCGGCCCGAGCGGGGCCGGGCCCCGCAGGATCGCCTCCTGGAGCACCGACTCGCGCTCGTCGAGCAGCGCCGCGGCCAGCCCGGCGCGATCGCCGAAGCGCCGGAACAGCGTGCCCTTCCCCACGCCGGAGGCCGCCGCGACGGCGTCCATGCTCACGTTCTCGACGCCGTGTGCGGCGAACAACTCCCCCGCGGCGTCCAGGATGCGGCGGCGATTGCGGGCCGCGTCCGCCCGCTCGCGGCGCGGCGGGCCGGAGGTGACGGACGCGACGGACAGCGTGGTCGGCGCGGCGGCGTCGGCGGCGTCGCGCCCACGCATTGACGAAGCGGACTGCGGTCCGTTAAGTTCATCGGGCACAACCGGACCATAGTCCACTTCACTGGAGGCGTCCAGCCATGACCGCATTGATCACCCGTGACGAACTGCGCTCGGCGATCGCCGACGACGCGGTGACCGTCGTCGACGCACTCGGCGGCGAGTACCACGCCAAGCAGCACCTCCCCGGCGCGATACCGCTGCACCCCACCGAAGTCGCCGAGCGGGCGGCCGAGCGGCTACCCGACCGCACCCGGCCCGTCGTCACCTACTGCAGCAACCCCGCCTGCCCGAACAGCGGCCAGGTCGCCGACGCGCTGGTCCGGCTCGGGTACGCGGACGTCCGCAAGTACCGCGAGGGCATCGAGGACTGGGTCGCGGCCGGCTTGCCGACCGAAAGCGCATAGCGCACAGCTCAAGGAGCACAGCGCACGGAGCACAGGGCACAGCGCAAGAAGCACAGGGCGGCAGACACACAGAAGCCCCGCATCCCGGTCGCCGGGATGCGGGGCCTTGTCGCGAAGTGGGCTCAGGCGCTCTTGTCGCGCCGCTCGCGCTTGACGATCTCGCGCGGCACCAGCGTCGGGTTGACGTGCTTGAGGACGACGTCGTGGGTGATGACGACGCGGGCGATGTCCTTGCGGGACGGCACCTCGTACATCACCGACATCAGGACCTCTTCCATGATGGCGCGCAGGCCGCGGGCGCCGGTGCCCCGCAGGATCGCCTGGTCGGCGATGGCCTCCAGCGCCTCCATCTCGAAGTCCAGCTCCACACCGTCGAGTTCGAACAACCGCCGGTACTGCTTCACCAGCGCGTTCTTCGGCTCCGTGAGGATCGAGATGAGCGCCTCGCGGTCCAGGTTGTGCACCGAGGTCAGCACCGGGAGGCGGCCGATGAACTCGGGGATCATGCCGTACTTGAGCAGGTCCTCCGGCATGACCTCGCCGAACGCGTCGGCGATGTCGATGTCGCGCTTCGAGCGGATCTGGGCGCCGAAGCCGATGCCCTTCTTGCCGACCCGGCCCTCGATGATGCGCTCCAGACCGGCGAACGCGCCGCCCACGATGAACAGGACGTTCGTCGTGTCGATCTGGATGAACTCCTGGTGCGGGTGCTTGCGGCCGCCCTGCGGCGGGACGCTCGCGGTGGTGCCCTCCAGGATCTTGAGCAGTGCCTGCTGCACGCCCTCGCCGGAGACGTCGCGCGTGATCGACGGGTTCTCGCTCTTGCGGGCGATCTTGTCGACCTCGTCGATGTAGATGATCCCGGTCTCGGCCTTCTTGACGTCGTAGTCGGCGGCCTGGATCAGCTTGAGCAGGATGTTCTCGACGTCCTCGCCGACATAGCCGGCCTCGGTGAGCGCCGTCGCGTCGGCGATGGCGAAGGGGACGTTCAACATCCGGGCCAGCGTCTGGGCCAGCAGCGTCTTGCCGCAGCCGGTGGGGCCGAGCAGCAGGATGTTGGACTTCGCCAGCTCCACGCCGTCGTCGCGGCCGCCGCCCTTGGCGCTCTCGCCGGCCTGGACGCGCTTGTAGTGGTTGTAGACCGCCACGGAGAGCGCCTTCTTGGCGACCTCCTGGCCCACCACGTACCCGTCCAGGAATTCGCAGATCTCCCGTGGCTTGGGGAGTTCCTCGAACTTCAGCTCGGAGGACTCGGAGAGTTCCTCCTCGATGATCTCGTTGCACAGGTCGATGCACTCGTCGCAGATGTACACACCCGGACCGGCAATGAGCTTCTTCACCTGCTTCTGGCTCTTACCGCAGAACGAGCACTTGAGCAGATCGCCACCGTCACCGATGCGTGCCACGAGGTGCATCTCCTTCGCCTGGGCCCCGGTAGGAACCGGACCTGGTGCCTGGTCTTTCGACGGTACCCCGCCGCAAACGCCCATCCCCTGGTTTTGGCCCGTCCGCGGTCATTTTGAGGGGCCGGTGCCCCCTCGAACCGCGAACGCCCCCCTCGGGAGAGGGTCCATCGGCCGGTCGCGACACTCCCGACCGGCCGATGCCGCCGTCATCCGGTCGACCGGGGGGACTTCCGCGGGGAGGTGATCTCGTCGATGAGGCCGTACGCCAGCGCCTCTTCGGCGGTGAGGATCTTGTCCCGCTCGATGTCCTCGCGGACCTGTTCGATCGGACGATTGCTGTGCTTGGAAAGCATGTCCTCCAGCAGCGTGCGCATGCGCATGATCTCGTTGGCCTGGATCTCCAGGTCGGAAACCTGCGCACGCCCAGTTTCACTGTACGGCTGGTGGATGAGAATGCGGGAGTTCGGCAGCGCCATTCGCTTGCCGGCCGTGCCGGCCGCGAGCAGCACCGCGGCGGCCGAGGCCGCCTGGCCCATGCACACCGTCTGGATGTCGGGGCGCACGAACTGCATCGTGTCGTAGATGGCGGTCAGCGCGGTGAACGAGCCGCCGGGCGAGTTGATGTAGATCGAGATGTCGCGGTCCGGGTCCATCGACTCCAGCGTGAGCAGCTGGGCCATCACGTCGTTGGCGGACGTGTCGTCGATCTGGACGCCGAGGAAGATGATGCGCTCTTCGAAGAGCTTGGCGTAGGGGTCGTACCGCTTGATGCCCTGGGAGGTGCGCTCCTCGAACTGCGGGACGATGTAGCGGCCGTCGGGACGCCCGGTGAAAAGCGACTGGGCGTCCGGCCTCGGGGTGGGGAAGGACAGGTCGGTCATGGGTTCAGATCCTCCGGACGGCAATGCTGGTTGACTCGGCTGCGGGTTGTCGCCGGCGGATCAGCTGGCGCTGCCGTTGGTCGGGACCTCGCGGGCGCTGGTGACCACGTGGTCGACCAGACCGTAATCCTTGGCCTCGCCGGCGGTGAACCAGCGGTCGCGGTCCGAGTCGCGCTCGATCTCCTCGTAGGTGCGCCCGGAGTGCTCGGCGATCAGCTCGGCCATGCGCTTCTTCAGGCGCAGCAGCTGCGCGGCCTGGATGCGGATGTCCGACGCGGCACCGCCGAGGCCCGCGGAGGGCTGGTGCATGAGGATCTCGGTGTTGGCCAGCGCGATGCGCTTGCCCGGCGCACCGGCCGTCAGCAGGAACTGGCCCATCGAGGCCGCCAGTCCCATCGCGACGGTCGACACGTCGTTGCTGATGAACTGCATGGTGTCGTAGATCGCCATACCCGCCGTGACGGAGCCGCCCGGCGAGTTGATGTACAGCGAGATGTCCTTGTCCGGGTCTTCGGCGTTGAGCAGCAGCAGCTGCGCCGAGATCGCGTTCGCGATCTGGTCGTCGACCGGCGCGCCGAGGAAGATGATCCGCTCGCGCAGCAGCCGGTTGTAGACCTGGTCGTCGAGCCCCATACCGCCCTGAGGTGCGCGCATGGCGGGCACCGCGAGTCCCGGAGTCACGATCTGCGGATTCGTCACGTATCCACCTGCTCGTTTCCGACGGCAACCCGAGCCGTCCTGAAGTCGACCTTTGCGGGGGCACCGGTCCTGCCCGGTTCCGGCACGGACGCCTGGCGGTGTCCCCTCGTACAGCGACCCTAACGCGCTGATCCGCTGTGGCCATCCCCGACGCCGGGCTGTTCGCCCACAGCGCATCGGTCCGATTTCCGGGCGGGGCGCGGGCCGATGGGCTACACCGTGCAGCGGGGCGGGCGGTACCCGGGGCGTGTCCGGGGACGCACCCAATGCGTCGGGGCCCGGCCGCTGGGAAGCGGCCGGGCCCCGGCGTTCAAGCGATCGGACGGTGCGTCAGATCGCCGCGATCGTCCGCGGCCGCTCCGACCCCCGCCCGAAGTCCTCGGACGCTCAGTGGTCGTGGTGCTCGTGACCCTCGTCGCCCGCGTGCAGGTCCTTGGCCAGGTCGACCTCGTTGCCCGACGCGTCGGTGGCCTTGGCCGCCGCCGCGATGACGTCCAGCGCCTTGCCGCGGGCGACCTCGCCGACCAGCACCGGGACGTACCCGGCCTGCATGACCTGCTGGGCGAACTGGTCCGGGCTCATGCCGGACTGCTGGGCGCGGGCGATGAGGTGCTGGGTCAGCTCGTCCTGGTTGACCGAGATCTGCTCCTTCTTGACGATCTCGTCGAGGAGGAACTGCACCCGCATGCCCTTGGCGACGCTGTCCTGCAACTCGGCGTCGTACGCCTCGGCGGTCTGGCCCTGGATCTCCAGCCACTTGTCCAGCGTGACGCCCATCATCGAGAGCTGCTGGTCCATCTGCTGCTTGCGCTGGTCGATCTCCTCGGCGACGACCTTCTCCGGCAGCGGCACCTCGACGAGCTCGAGCAGCTTCTCGAGGACCTTGTCGCGGCCGTCGTTGATCTGGTCGTGCGCCTTGGTGTGCTCCAGGCGGCCCTTGATGTCGGCCTTGAGCTCGTCCAGCGTGTCGAACTCGCTCGCGAGCTGCGCGAAGTCGTCGTCCAGCTCGGGAAGTTCCTTGGTCTTGACGGCGGTGACCTTGACCGTGACGTCCGCGGTCTGGCCCTCGCCGCTGCCGCCCTTGAGTTCGGTCGAGAACGCCTTCTCCTCGCCGGCGGACAGGCCGGTCACGGCCTCGTCCAGGCCGTCGATCATGGTGTCGCTGCCGACCACGTACGACATGCCGGACGCGACGCCGTCCTCCAGGACCTCGCCGTCGACCTTCGCCTCGAGGTCGATGACGACCGTGTCGTCCTTCTCGGCGGCGCGCTCGACGGCCTTCAGCGAGCCGAAGCGGTCGCGGAGCTGGTCGATCTGCTCGTCGATGTCCTCGTCGGTGACCGCGAGGTCGTCGACGGACACCTCGATGCCCTCGTACTCCGGCACCTCGATGGTCGGACGCGTGTCCACCTCGGCGATGAACTTCAGGTCCGCGCCGTTGGACAGCTCGCCGACCTCGGTGACCTCGGTCACCTCGGGCTGGCCGAGCACGCGGAGCTCGTTCTCCTCGACGGCCTTGCCGTACGACGACGACAGAATGTCGTCGAACGCCTCGACGAAGACCGCCTCGCGGCCGAAGCGCTGGTCGATGATGCGCGAAGGGATCTTGCCCTTGCGGAAGCCCGGCACCGTGATCGACTGGCTGATCTTCTTGTACGCCGCATCGAGGCTGGGCTTGAGCTCCTCGGAGGGAACCTCGACGGTGAGCCGAACCCGAGTGGGGTTCAGAGTCTCCACGGCGCTCTTCACGGTTGGGTCTCCTTGTTGCGGGCGGCGGTACTTCCGGCCAGATGGAAATGGTCTGTAGCGGTGCGCTTGGGGGCTCCGCCACCAGGACGCATGGTCGGGGCGGGGAGACTCGAACTCCCGATCTCCTGCTCCCAAAGCAGGCGCGCTAGCCACTACGCTACGCCCCGTGGCGCTCGGAAGAGTCTAGAGGACGCCACGGTACAGTCTGCACTGCCCGGTGAACGCCTCGTCGCGTGCCTGCCCGCACGCGCCCCCGCCGATCCGGTACTCTAATGCCCGGACGCCCGGCCCAAAGCCGAGCGTCGCGGCACATGCGGATGTAGCTCAATGGTAGAGCCTCAGTCTTCCAAACTGATTACGCGAGTTCGATTCTCGTCATCCGCTCTGTGACATATCGGCCCTGACCTGCGGAGACGCGGTGTCGGGGCCGATTGCGTCCCCGGGGGTCGGGCGGCGGAGCCAGGGGCTTCCGGCCAGCGCGATGAGGGCGCCGGCGGCCGCGGCGACGACCGGGACGGAGTAACCGGCGGCTGAGCCGTGGGCGTCCACCACCACGCCGCCGATGGACGAGCCGGCCGCGACGCCGACGGCGAGGCCGGTGATGGTCCAGGACATGCCCTCGGTGAGCTGGCGGGCCGGGACGAAGTCGCCGACGAGGGACATCGTGGTGACCATGGTCGGCGCTACGGACAGGCCCGCGAGGAAGAGGGCGGCGCCGACGAACCACAGGTTGGTGACGAAGAGCAGCGGGACCATGCTGGCGGACATCACGAGGACGCCGGTGAGGAAGCGCGCCGCGCCGGTGCCGCGGGGCTTCATGATGCCGAAGGCGATGCCCGCGACGCAGGAGCCGAGGGCGTAGACCGAGAGGGCGACGCTGGCGAGGGCCTTGTGCCCCTCGTCCTCGGCGAAGGCGACGGTGACGACGTCGATGGAGCCGAAGATGGCGCCGGTGGCTATGTAGGTGAGGACCAGCACGCGCACTCCGGCCGAGCGGATCGCGGAGCCGTGCTTCGTGCCGTCGGGGGCGCGTACCGGCGGCTCGGTCCTGGTCTGCGCGCAGAAGAGCACCGCGCCGACGGCCAGGAAGGTGCCGGAGACCAGCACGCCGGCCTCGGGGAAGACCGCGGTGGACAGTCCGACCGCGAGGATCGGGCCGAGGATGAAGCACATCTCGTCGACGACGGACTCGAACGAGTAGGCGGTGTGCAGGCGTTCCGGGTCGCCGCGGTAGATGTGCGACCACCGCGCGCGGACCATCGAGCCGAAGGTGGGCATGCAGCCGACCGGGATCGCGGCGACGAACAGGGTCCAGTCGGGGGCTTCGAGCCGGGCGCAGATCAGCAGTGCGGCACCGCCGGAGAGCGTCACGGCGGTGGCGGGGAGGGCGACGCGGCGCTGCCCGAAGCGGTCGACGAGGCGCGAGATCTGGGGGCCGCAGACCGCACCGGAGATCATCATCACCGCGGTGACGGCGCCGGCGAGGCCGTAGGAGTCGCGCATCTGGGAGAGCATGGTGACGATCCCGATGCCGGTCATCGACAGCGGCATGCGTGAGACGAACCCGGCCGCGGAGAACGCGAGGCTTCCGGGCGCTTCGAATATTCGCCTGTAGGGGGACAGCACAGGGGCTCCACGTAGGTACGCGAGTGGTCAGGACCGCTCCCTTTGCGTGGGATGCCACGGAAAGGGAGCAGTCCCTCAGCTTACTCGTGTAAGGAGCAACGTTTTAGCTCTTTAGTCTTTGGGTTCGACGGGCTCCGCCGGACGTGCCACCGCCGTCGCCGAGACCACCGGCGCCCCCGCGCTCTCGGCGCCCGACCACGCGACCGCGCCCAATTGGAGCGGGTACGTGTGCCCCGGCGTCAGCCAGGCCGGCGTCCAGTTGTCGCTGTCCGGCGTGAACCGCACGAACCGCGGGCGGTAGAGGTTCGCCTGCCGGCCCGAGGGCGCTCCGCACCGCGGGTGCGTCGAGCGTCACGCCGGGGTCCTCCTGGTTTCGGTGGCCGATCTCGGATATGACGAAGCGTCACATCCCGAAGGAGGCCACTCGATGTTGTCCGGCGAAAAGATCCTGATCACCGGCCCGGCGGGGCAGATCGCGTTCCCGCTCACCGAGTACCTGGCCAAGGACAACGAGGTGTGGGGCATCGCCCGCTTCTCCAACCCGGACGACCGCGCGAAGGTGGACGCCCTCGGCGTCACGACGCGCGCGGTGGACCTCGGCGCGGCGGACTACAGCGAGCTTCCGCAGGACTTCACCTACGTGCTGCACCTGGCGACGTTCCAGGCCCCTGGTCTGGACTACGACGAGGCGCTCCGGGTGAACGCCGAGGGCACCGGCCTGCTGTTGCAGCACTGCCGCAAGGCCAAGGCCGCGCTGGTGATGTCGACGGCCTCGGTGCTGCGCCCCCACGAGGACCCGATGCACGTGTACGCGGAGACCGCCCCACTGGGCGACGCCAACGTCGTGCACTCCCCGACGTACTCCGTCTCGAAGACCGGTGAGGAGGCGGTGGCCCGCTTCTGCGCCCGTGCCTTCGACCTGCCGGTGACCATCGCCCGCATGAACGCGTCGTACGGCCCCAACGGCGGCCTGCCGACCCACCACCTGGCCGCGGTCCTGGAAGGCCGTCCGGTGGTCACCCGCTGGGACCCCTGCATGTACAGCCCGATCCACCAGGACGACATCAACGGCCAGACCGAGGCGCTGCTCGCCGCGGCGTCCACGCCCGCGACCGTCGTCAACTGGGGTGGCGACGAGCCGGTCAGCGTGCAGGAGTGGTCGGCGTACTTCGGCGAGTTGACCGGGAAGCCGGCCGAGGTCCAGGTCGTCGAGCAGCCGGGCACGCTGCGCGGACAGATCCAGGACACCGCCAAGCGCACCTCGATCACCGGGCCGTGCACGGTTCCGTGGCGCGAGGGGTTCCGGCGTACGGTCGAGGCGTGGGGCGCGGCCGGCTGACCCCGGCGGGGCCCGGTCGGCACGGTCGGCTCCGGGGGCTCCCGGTGACACCGTTGATCTCGGGGTGACAATGGAGCGCCCCCCGTTCGTCCGCCTCCGGACCGGGTTCTCGCGGACCTGACGCCCGGGGAAACAAGGAAGGGAGAGCGGCTGTGAGCCTGCTCGACACGTCCATCGCCCGCCTCGACGGCACCTCCGGCACCCTCGGCGACCTGACCGGCGGCAAGACCGCGCTGGTGGTCAACGTCGCGTCCAAGTGCGGCCTGACGCCGCAGTACACGGGCCTGGAAGAGCTCCAGAAGGAGTACGCCGGGCGGGGCTTCACCGTCGTGGGCGTGCCCTGCAACCAGTTCATGGGGCAGGAGCCCGGCTCCGCGGAGGAGATCCAGGAGTTCTGCTCGACCACCTACGGCGTCTCGTTCCCGCTGACCGAGAAGATCGAGGTCAACGGCGACGGCCGCCACCCGCTGTACGCCGCGCTGACCGAGACCGCCGACGCCGAGGGCGCGGCCGGCGACGTGCAGTGGAACTTCGAGAAGTTCCTGGTCGCCGCGGACGGCTCGGTCGTCGGCCGGTTCCGCCCGACCACCGACCCCCACGACCCGGCGCTGGTCGCCGCGATCGAGAGCCGCCTCGACTGATCCGGTGATCCCGGTGGTACCCCCGCACGCAACCGAGGCCGGTTGCCGGACGACCTCGCA
>NZ_JBEZFP010000059.1:0-49625 GCF_040649515.1 Streptodolium elevatio | reverse complement strand
TGTGGGGCCGCCCCAATTCGGGTCGGCCCCACAGCTGTCGGTGGCGGTGCTGCGTCGGGTCGGCGCTGCGTCGTGTCGATGGTGTGCGGTCGGCTCAGCCCTCGGGGGACCTGCGGCGCTTGCCCGCGGTCACGCCGACGGCGATCGCGCCGAGTCCCAGGAAGGTGAGCCCGGTGACCAGCATGGCGATGCCGTCCGTCTCGCCGGTGTCCGGCAGCGAGTTCCCCGAGGCGTCCGACGCCGAAGGTTCCGCCGCGGCGGACGGCGACGCGGCCGACGGATCCGGGGGCGGCGCGACCGGCTGCCCGGCCGGCGCGGCGGACGCCGGCGAGGCGTTCCACGTGGCCACGGCGAAGCCGATTCCGCCCAGAAGGAGACCCACGGCCAGCACGACCGCCACGGGGGTGCGGAGCACGCGCCACGTTCGCGGCGCCGTAGCCCGCGACGTAGGCGGGTTCGTGTTCGAGGGCATGTGCGGGTTCGTGTGCGGGGGCATCAAGAGCTTCCGTCTTCGGCGCCGGGAGCGCCCCCAAGCCGCTCCGGCGCTTCGGCATCGAACGCTCCACGGTAGCTCTGCCTCAGACCAAAAAATGGTACCTATACGATGAATTTCGTCACATGACGGAGCCTCTGGAGCGCATTAGGGCAACCGAGCCCTCCTGAGTCGGCCGTTCGCGTCCTCGACGAGGCGTGCCCGGGGCCGCCGATGCGCCGGAGCCACCGGTCGCACGTGTGGGTGGGAAATGGCCGAAACCACCACCGCCGAAGGGTTCAGCCGCCACCATGGGTCCCGTGCCCCTGGACGCCCTGGACGAGAAGATTGTCGCTCACCTGATCCAAGACGCCCGCGCCAGCTACGCCGAGATCGGCACCGACGTGGGCCTGTCGGCACCTGCCGTGAAGCGGCGCGTGGACCGGCTCCGGGGCAGCGGCGTGATCAAGGGGTTCACCGCACAGGTCGATCCGAGCGCACTGGGCTGGACCACGGAGGCGCTGGTGGAGATCTTCTGCGAACCGCGCACCTCCCCGGCGGCGCTGCTCACCTGCCTGGAGCGCCACCCCGAGGTGGTGCGGGCGGACACCGTGACCGGCAAGCCCGACGCCGTGGTCCGCCTGCTGACCGCGGACGTACGCCACCTCGAAGCGGTCCTGGAGCGCATCCGCCAGGAGCCCGTCGTCATGACGACGCGCAGCACGGTCGTCCTCAACCGCCTCCTAGAGCGCCCCGGGAACGGCTGAGGGGTGCCCGTCCGCCGCGGGTGCGGCGGGCGAACACCCCTCGTACGCCTGTGCGTCGGCGCGCCGGGCGGCTCAGATCAGGCCGAGCTCACGCACCGCGTCGCGCTCCTCGGCGAGCTCGCGCACCGAGGCGTCGATGCGGCCGCGCGAGAACTCGTTGACCGCCAGGCCCTGGACGATCTCCCACTTGCCGTCCTTGCAGGTGACCGGGAAGGAGGAGATGAGGCCGGCGGGCACGTCGTACGAGCCGTCGGAGACGACGCCCATCGAGGTCCAGTCGCCGGCCGCGGTGCCGTTGACCCAGGTGTGCACGTGGTCGATGGCCGCGTTGGCCGCCGACGCCGCCGACGAGGCACCGCGCGCCTCGATGATCGCGGCGCCGCGCTTGGCGACGGTCGGGATGAACGTGTCGGCGAGCCACGCCTCGTCGTTCACCGTCTCCGCGGCGTTCTTGCCGGCGATCTCCGCGTGGAAGATGTCCGGGTACTGCGTCGCGGAGTGGTTGCCCCAGATCGTCAGCTTGGCGATGTCGCCGACCGCGGCACCGGTCTTCTGCGCGAGCTGCGAGATGGCCCGGTTGTGGTCGAGGCGGGTCATCGCGGTGAAGCGCTCGGCCGGTACGTCCGGCGCGTGCTGCTGCGCGATGAGCGCGTTGGTGTTGGCCGGGTTGCCGACCACGAGCACCTTGATGTCGTCCGCGGCACCGGCGTTGATCGCCTCGCCCTGCGGCTTGAAGATGCCGCCGTTGGCGGACAGCAGGTCGCCGCGCTCCATGCCGGCGGTACGCGGACGCGCGCCCACCAGCAGCGCGATGTTGGCGCCCGCGAAGCCGTCGGCCGGGTTGTCGAAGATGTCGATGCCCTTGAGCAGCGGGAACGCGCAGTCGTCCAGCTCCATCGCGGTGCCCTCGGCGGCCTTGACCGCCTGCGGGATCTCCAGGAGACGCAGCTTGACCGGCACATCCGGGCCGAGCAGGTGGCCCGAGGCGATACGGAACAGCAGCGCGTAGCCGATCTGGCCGGCCGCGCCGGTGACGGTGACGTTGACGGGCGTGCGGGTCATCGTTGCGATCTCCTGCTACCTGGCGGGTGAGGGTTCCCGGAACGGGGATATCTCGTGATCGAGATACTTCCGACGGCCACCCTACTCCGCCCGCGATGCCCCGATGGCCGGTCTGGTACGGCATGTGGGAAACACCACCGAAACCGGCCTTCCGCCGCCGCCCCGGGCCGCGCCCGGGTCAGCCGGTACGCCGGGGCACCCACGGCAGGTCGACCAGCGGCGGAGGCACCGAGAGCCCGAGCATCACGACCGCGCCGCCGAGCACCAGCATGACCATGACGTCGGTGAACCGGCTGCGCACCGCCAGGATGCCGACCTCGCGGACGAACAACCGCAGTATCGCAGCCACCGTGAGGGTGCCGCCGACCATCAGCGTCGCGGACCGGAACCCGAACAGCGCGGCGGTCACGAGGGATCCGGCCAGCAGCGCCAGCACCAGGACCGCCGGCCACTCGCGCAGGCCGCCGGGGCCGGTGGGCGTCGAACCGCCTTCGGGGAGGAACGTACCGTCGTCCCGCGAACCGCGGCCGGAGCGCGGGGCGCGGCGTGAACCGCGCGACGCGGCCCGCCCGGGCCCGTTCGGCGCACCGGGCCCACCGCCGTGACCCGGCCCCCGGGATGCGGCCGGTGTGTTCGACGCCATCGCCGTCACCGCACTCGGCCGGGGTGCGCCGGGAACGCCGTCGCGGTGGCGTCCCGACCGCGAGCCGGCTTGTGGGCCATGCCTGTTGCCCTCCTGCTGTCCGAGCGTTCCACTCTAGTGGGATCCCCGTGCGGGCGGTCCAGGGGTCGGCGGCGCTCCGCGGGCGGCGGGCACCGCCCGCGGACGACGGCTCAGCGGCTCGCCAACTGCCGCTCCGCCGCCTCCACGACGTTCGTCAGCAGCATCGCGCGGGTCATCGGGCCGACGCCGCCCGGCATCGGCGCGACCCACGCGGCCTTCTCCAGGACCTCCGGGTGCACGTCGCCGACCAGGCCCTGCTCGGTACGCGTGATGCCGACGTCGAGCACGACCGCGCCGGGCTTGACGATGTCGGCGCTGACCAGCCCCGCGACGCCCGCCGCGGCGACGATGATGTCGGCCTCCAGGGCGTGCCGGGTCAGGTCCTTCGTGCCGGTGTGGCACAGCGTCACGGTGGCGTTCTCGGTGCGGCGGGTCAGCAGCAGCCCGATCGGGCGGCCGACGGTGACACCGCGGCCGATCACGCATACGTCGGCGCCGTTGAGCGGGATGTCGTACCGGTGCAGCAGCTCGACGATGCCGCGCGGCGTGCACGGCAGCGGCGCGTCCTGGCCCAGCACGAGGCGGCCCAGGTTGGTCGGGTGCAGGCCGTCGGCGTCCTTGTCCGGGTCCATCAGCTCCAGGACGCGGTTGGCGTCGAGGCCGCGCGGCAGCGGCAGCTGCACGATGTAGCCGGTGCAGGTCGGGTCCTCGTTGAGCTCGCGGACGACCGCCTCGACCTCCTCCTGCGTCGCGGTGTCGGGCAGCTCGCGCTGGATGCTCGCGATGCCGACCTCGGCGCAGTCGCGGTGCTTGCCGCGCACGTAGGAGTGGCTGCCCGGGTCGTCCCCGACGAGGACGGTGCCGAGGCCGGGGTTGATTCCCTGGGCCTTCAGGGCCTCGACACGGACCGCGAGTTCGGACTTGATGGTGGCGGCGGTCGCCTTGCCGTCGAGCTTCTGCGCCTTCAAGGGGTTCTCCTGATCCACGGGTGCAGGCCGTCTCCCGGGCGGGGAAGGGCCGCGGGTCACCTCGATTGTCCCGTACGCGGCGTGTCCGCCTCACGCACCCTGCGCGGAGGGGCGCCGAGCTGGGCCAGCACCTGCGACGCGACGCCGGAGCCGGGCTCGCGGGCACCGGCGAGGAGGGCGTACGTCAGGCGCTTGAGGTGCTGGCGGAGCACCGGGTGCCCCCACAGTTCGGGCAACTCGGGCGGCACCGGCGCGCGGCGCTGCTCCGCGGCGGAGGCCAGGGCCTCGATGTAGGCGTCCAGCTTCTCCGCGTCCTCGTCGGTGAACGGCGCCTCCGTGGGCTTGCCGTAGACCGCGAAGCCCTCCGGGTCGAGCGCCGCCTTGTAGTCCGCCAGTTGGTCGGCCGCGGGCTTGAGCGGCGCGGCCATCAGGCGGAAGCCGAGGCGCTGCACGATGACGACCGCGGGCCACAGGCGCTCGACGCCGCGGCGGCGTCCGACCAGCTCGCCGAGGGACGACTCGTAGACGGTCCACAGGTCGATCAGCTCGCGGCGCACCGCGGTACGCAGCTTCAGCCACGCCGGCGCGTTCTCCTCCGCCTGCCCCGCGACGACCGCGCGCAGCATCATGCCCTCGGCCCGGATCGCCCGGCCGAGCGCGACGGGCAGGCGCTCGGTGGACGCCCGGCGCCACAGCAGGAAGCTCGCGAAGACGCCGATCCCGAGGCCGATCAGCATGTCCAGCAACCGGGTAGAGGCGAGGTCGCCGACGTGCCGGTCGGGTGATCCGGCCCCGACGAGCAGCAGCGGCACGGGCGTGATGAAGGCGACGCCGGCGACGAGGTTGCGGCGCATGACGGTCTGCGCGGCGCCGTACAGCAGCGCGACCATGACCACGGTCTCCCACGCGCCGGGCGCCAGGTCGTGCAGGAAGACCGTGACGACCGCGACGCCGATGAAGGTGCCGATCGCGCGCTGCAGCGCGCTGCCGAGGTCGAGGACCGCGTTGCCGCCCTGGAGTGCCGCGGCGGCGCCGATGGCGACCCACGAGGGGTGCACGATCGGCAGGATCTCGGCGAGGCCCGTGGCGGCACCGACCGCGAGTCCGGTGCGGACCGCGGCGGGCGGCAGGCGCGACGCGCGGCCGGCGGCGGCCTTGAGGAGTTCGAGAGTCTTGGGACGGTCGCCCTTGAGTGCCTCGCCCTGCGGCATGGCCGGTTCGCCCGCGGCGCGTACGGCGTCCCGCAGCGCGGTGCGCAGCCGCCGCTGGCCGTTGGTCTCGGTGTCCGCGAGCAGGGTCGGCAGGGCGGGGCTGAGCCGGGGGCGGCCGACGGCGTCGGCGAGGCCGCGTACCGCGTCGCCGATCTCGGGCGGCAGCGGTCTGGCGCGTTCCTCGGCGAGGAGTTCGCCCGCGTGGAAGATGTCGTGCGCGCGGCGGACCAGCACCTGGAGCCGCCGGGCCTCGCCGGACAGGCGCGTACGGCGGCCGTCGGCGCGCAGCAGCGTGACCCACGCCTGGTAGACGGCCTGGGACGCCTGGTGGCGCGCGGCGTCCACGCGCGGCCCGCCGATGGCGTCGAGGAATCCGGCGACGGCGGTGAACGCGTCGGCGATTGCCACGTGTTCGGGGTGGGTCGGGCGGACGAGCCGGCCGGACATCGAGATGAGCCAGCCGCCCGCGCAACCGACCAGCAGCAGCGCGACGTTCCGCGGGATATCGGAGGTGCCGCCGGTGGCGAACGTGCCCATCGCGCACACCAGCGTGAACATGTAGCCGCCGGGGCGGCCGACGCGGAGTGCGCCGCACATGAAGGTCGCGGCCGCCGCGACGACGGCGATGACGAGTGCGGTGACCCAGCGGTGCCCGGCGGCTAGGGAGCCGGCCGTGTAGGACGCGGCGAGGCCGAGCCCGACGGCGGCGAGCACGCGGGCGCGGCGGGCGTACGGCTCGCGCGACGCGTAGAGGACGGAGTAGCCGCCGATCGCGGCGGTGGCGCCGTGCGTGACGCCGCCGACCGCGGTGACGAGGGCGAAGGGGAGGCCGACGCCGAGGGCCGCGCGAGCGCCGTTGGCCCAGGCGAAGCGGTCGTCGGTGAGGGTGACGATCGGGCGCAGTGTTCCGGCGGCGCTGTGTCCGAGGTCGGGCGGGTGCTCCTCCGGGAAGAGGGGCAGCGGACCCGGGTCGGCGACCTGCTTGCTCATCCCCTCGAACACTACACAAGTTGATCAAAGCGGACAAAGGCTGGATATTACGATTTCCGGTGATCAACTTCGCGATAGAGAATTTAATACCCGAGACCCGACCGGAGCGAATTGACTAAAGATCCCCGTGGGCCGATTCTTTCCCTCGGCGGCCCAGGGGGGCTACCTGGCGACCGTTCCGGGGGCAATGGGCCGTCTTCTTTTCGCGAGGAGAAGTCTTTCCCATGTTTCGGACACAGCGGGGCATATCCCGCATGGGTTCGGCGTGCGCGGCCACCGGTCTGGCGGCTGTCGCCGTCATCGGCATGTCGCCGGCCGCGTATGCGGACGCCGGCAAACTGCGCTTCAAGGGCCACGTCAAGGACACCGCCGGACGCATCGTCGTCGACCGTCCCGAGCAGTGGTTCGACGAGAGCGCCGGCACCAATTTGAAGGTGCTCGGGAGTGGTGGGCCCGAGGTCACCGTCTACTGCATCGACCTGGACACCGCGGTGAACGGCAGCGCCGACTACCGCGAGGGCACCTGGGCGGAGTCCTGGCTCAAGGACACCGCGAAGATCGCCAAGATCAACTGGGTGCTGAACAACTCGTACCCGAAGGTCACGAGCCTGGCCGAACTGGCCGAGAAGGCCGGTGTGCCGAAGGGCCGCAAGCACGACGGGCTGTCCCCGGCCGAGGCTGTCGCGGCCACCCAGGCGGCGATCTGGTACTACAGCAACGGCGCCAAGTTCGAGCGGGTCAGCGAGTCCGGCTGGGCCGACAAGGACGGCGACAACGAAGACGTCTCGGCCGTCTACAAGTTCCTCACCGGCAGCGCCAACACCGGCCTGGACACCGAGCCTTCCGCGTCGCTGGAGCTCGACCCGACCAAGGTGACCGGCACCGACGGCGACCCCAAGGGCGTCGGCCCGGTCACCGTCCGGACCACGTCCACCGAGCCGGTCGCGGTCGCGCTCGAGGGCACCGTGCCGACCGGCGTCTCACTGGTCGACGGCCAGGGCCAGCCGATCACGACGGCCGCCGACAAGACCGAGCTGTGGGTCAAGGTTCCCAAGAACCAGAACCCGGGCGCGGCGAACATCTCGGCGCAGACCAAGGCGTCGGTGAACGTCGGCCGGGTGTTCATCGCCGAGAGCCGCAAGAAGTCGCAGACGTTCATCACGGCCGGCTCGCAGCCGTTCGACGTCAAGGCGAACGCCAAGGCCGAGTGGAGCCACAAGGCCGTTCCGGCGCCCTCGGTGGCCTTCCGCGAGGAGTGCCAGGAGGGCGGCGTCTCGGTCGAGCTGAAGAACGCGGGCGACGCGCCCGCCGACTTCGTGCTCAACGGCCAGACGATCAAGGTGCCGGCCGACTCGGGCAAGACCGAGCTGGTCAAGGTGGCGGAGGACGCCGACTACAGCATCACGGTGACCGGCCCGGGCAACTTCTCGGAGACCTTCGCCGGCAAGCTGGACTGCGTGCAGCCGCCGGTCGACCCGGAGCCGACGACGACCCCGACGACCGAGCCGCCCACGTCGGAACCGCCGACGTCGCAGCCCCCGACCTCGGAGCCGCCGACTTCCGAGCCGCCCACCTCCGAGCCGCCGACTTCCGAGCCGCCCACCTCGGAGCCGCCTACTTCGGAGCCGCCCACCTCGTCGGCCCCGACCACCAGCAAGCCCGCGACGTCCGCCCCGGCGACGTCCACCAAGCCGGCGACCAGCGGCGCGCCCAGCTCGCCCGCGGCTTCGTCGCCCGCCGCCTCGTCGTCGGCGCCGCCCGCCGCGACGAGCCCGACCGGGGGCGAGCCGCCGCTCATCCCCGAGGTCGAGCCCGGCACCGAGAACCCGCCGCTGACGATCCCGTGGGTGCCGGTCGGTGACGGCCAGGACCTGGCCGAGACCGGCGGCGACGACAACTCCACGACGCTGATCGCCGGTGCCGCAGCCGCGCTGCTGCTGGCCGGCGGCGGTGCGGTGTTCCTCAGCCGCCGCCGCGGAGGACGCCACCAGGCGTGAGCCGACCGCACCCGCGGATAGCCGCGGGCAGCGTCCGGTGACCGTCGCATAGCACCGCAGAAGTACCCAGAAAGGGCCCCGCCTCGCCGGCGGGGCCCTTTTTGTGCGACCGATGCCTCCCGAATTATTGGGATTGACTCCGGAGGGTGCACTTTATTTGTCGACAGCACGACTAATTTCCGGCGTTCTACCCGTTCTCTGGGAAAGGTAAAGCCCTTGGAACAAGCCTGTGACAATTCTCGAACCGCATTGCCGGGCCCCCATAGGCTGCGGACAGTCATTTGGCGGCCCCGTCACCCCGCCTGACACCACGACCTCTCATTCCGAGCCCTACTCGATGGGGAGCAACTTATGTTCCGTACGCATGACCGGAAGATCGTCGGACGCGTGTCCGCGATCGCGGCGGCGTCCGCTTTGGCGCTGGGCGGCACCCTCGCTCTCGCGGGTCCGGCGCACGCGGAAGGTGTCAAGGGCGAGTTCAAGGGCTTCGCCGATGTGACCGGCGACAACAAGGAGGACTCGCTCGGCCTTTTCGTCAAGGGCTACAAGCACGGCGACAAGGTCGTCGCGGGCCTCATGGACCTCAAGCTGGAGACCGGCGAGACGCTCAAGGTCTACTGCGTCGACATCGAAACGGGCACCGAAGGCGGCAACAAGTACGCCGAGGGTGAGTGGGGCACCACCTGGCCGTCGGGTGCCGACGCCGCCGAGCGCCGCGCCAAGATCAAGTGGATCCTGCTCAACTCGTTCCCCACGGTCTCGGTCGACACGCTCAAGACCAAGGTCGGCATCGAGGGCCTGGACGCCCAGGAGGCGGCCGCCGCGACGCAGGCCGCGATCTGGCACTTCAGCGACAAGATCGACCTCAACGACGCCGGCAAGGGCGACGTCACCAAGCTCTACGACCACCTGGTCAAGTCGGCCACCGCGACCGACAACAACGAGCCGAAGATCTCCCTCGAACTGACCCCCGAGGAGCAGAGCGGCAGCCCGGCCGCCACCCCGGGCGTAGGCCCGTTCACCGTCAAGACCAACGCCGAGGGCAAGGTCATCGAGGCCGACCTCAAGGCGGGCGCCCCGGCCGGCACGACGCTGGTCGGCAAGGACGGCAAGGCCGTCACCAAGGTCGGCAACGGCGACGAACTGTACGTCAAGCCCGCCGCGGGCAGCGAGACCGGCGAGGCCACCGTCGAGGTGTCCGGCAAGTCCAAGCTGGACGCCGGCCGCATCTTCAACGGCACCAAGAAGGGCACCTCCCAGGCTTCGCAGAAGCTGATCCTCGCCGAGCACCAGACCGTCACCGCCAAGGCCGACGCGAAGGCCAAGTGGGCGGCCAAGGGCGCGCTCCCGGCGTTCACCGCCAAGCAGATCTGCGCCGAGGGCGGCGTCGAGGTGACCACGAAGAACAACGGCGACATGCCGTTCGAGTTCACCCTCGACAACAAGAAGTCGACCGTGAAGCCCGGTGACACGGCCAAGCAGGTCGTGAAGATCGAGGAAGACCAGGCGTACACGATCAAGATCCTCGGCCCGGACAACAAGACGCTGAAGGAGTTCAGCGGCGTCCTGGACTGCAAGACCGCCTCGACGACCGGTGGCGGCGGCAGCACCCCGACCCCGTCGGCGCCCGCACCCAGCGCCCCGGCGCCGGCCCCCGCGCCGAGTGGTCCCTCGCTCGCCGAGACCGGTGGCAGCGACAGCAGCAGCGGCCTGTACCTGGGCGGCGGCGCCGTGCTGCTGCTCGGCGGCGGCCTGGTGTTCTTCGTGATGCGTCGCCGGGCCGCGCAGTAAGCGGCACGGCGCGGGCCGCGACGGTCGTACGGCCGACCGCGCGCCGCACGTAGCACCACCCGCACGACACAAGGCGAGAAACGGCGAGGGCCCCGGACTTCGAGTCCGGGGCCCTCGTACGTCACCTCCCGCCCGGCATCGCGCAGCCGACGGTGGTCATCGCATCAGTGGAAGAAGTGCCGCGTCCCGGTCGTGTACAGCGTGATGCCGGCCGCCCGCGCCGCCTCCACGACCATCTCGTCGCGCACCGAACCGCCCGGCTGCACCACGGCCTTGACGCCCGCCGCGGTCAGCACCTCGAGACCGTCGGGGAACGGGAAGAACGCGTCGGACGCCGCGACCGAGCCGATCGCCCGCTCCCCCGCCCGCTGCACCGACAGACGCGCCGAGTCGACCCGGTTGACCTGTCCCATGCCGACGCCGACCGTGGCGCCGCCGGACGCCAGCAGGATCGCGTTGGACTTGACCGCGCGCACCGAGCGCCACGCGAAGACCAGGTCGCGCAGGGTCGCCTCGTCGGCGGGCTCGCCGGTCGCGAGGGTCCAGTGCTCGGGGTTGTCGCCGGGCGCCTGGAAGCGGTCGGTGTTCTGGAGCAGCAGACCGCCGTCGATCTGCCGGAACTCGGCCACCGCGGACGGCGGCTCGGGGGCGCGCAGCACCCGGATGTTCTTCTTGCGGGCCAGCGCCTCGACCGCGCCCTCCTCGTAGTCGGGCGCCACGATGACCTCGGTGAAGATCTCCGCGACCTGCTCGGCCATCGCCAGCGACACCGGGCGGTTGACCGCGATGACGCCGCCGTACGCCGAGACCGGGTCGCACTCGTGCGCGAGGCGGTGCGCCTCCGCGACGTCCGCGCCGATCGCGATGCCGCACGGGTTGGCGTGCTTGATGATCGCCACGCACGGCAGGTGGTGGTCGTACGCCGCGCGGCGGGCCGCGTCGGTGTCGACGTAGTTGTTGTACGACATCTCCTTGCCGTGCAACTGCTCCGCTCCCGCGAGCCCGCCCGTGCCGCCGCTGTAGAGCGCCGCGGCCTGGTGCGGGTTCTCGCCGTACCGCAGCACCGCCTGGCGCTCGCGCGTCGAGCCGAGGAACGCCGGGAACTGCTCGTCGTCGGCGGGCGCGTAGGCGTTCGAGAACCACGAGGCGACCGCGACGTCGTAGGCGGCCGTGTGCGCGAACGCCTCGCCGGCCAGGCGCTTGCGCGCGGCCAGGTCGAAGCCGCCGTCGGCGACCGCGGCAAGCACGTCGGCGTACCGGGACGGGCTCGTGACGACCGCCACCGACGGGTGGTTCTTGGCCGCGGCCCGGACCATCGAGGGCCCGCCGATGTCGATCTGCTCGACGCACTCGTCCGGCGTCGCGCCCGAGTCGACGGTCGCCTGGAACGGGTAGAGGTTCACCACGACGAGGTCGAACGGCTTGACGTCGAGGTCCTCCAGCTGCGCCCGGTGCGACTCCAGGCGCAGGTCGGCGAGGATGCCGGCGTGCACGCGCGGGTGCAGCGTCTTGACGCGGCCGTCGAGGCACTCCGGAAAGCCGGTCACTTCCTCGACCTTGGTCACCGGCACCCCGGCGGCGGCGATCTTTCCGGCGGTGGACCCGGTCGAGACGAGTTCGACCCCGGCGGCGTGCAGCCCCTGGGCGAGCTCCTCAAGCCCGGTCTTGTCGTACACGCTGACCAGCGCGCGGCGGATCGGACGCTTGCTCGAGGAGCTCTCGGGGGTGCTCATGATCCGAATCGGACCTTTCTTCCTTCGATGCGGTAGCCCTCGCGGGCGAGGCGGCCCACGATTTCGACGAGCAGGTTGCGCTCGACAGTCTTGATGCGCTCGTGCAGCGCGTCGCCGCCGTCGGCCTCGTCGTCGTCCTCGACCGCGACCACGCCCTGCGCGATGATCGGGCCGGTGTCGACGCCGGAGTCGACGAAGTGGACCGTGCAGCCGGTCACCTTCGCGCCGTATGCGAGCGCGTCGCGCACGCCGTAGGCACCCGGGAACGACGGCAGCAGCGCGGGATGCGTGTTGACCGTGCGGCCCTCGTAGCGGCCCAGGAACGCCGGACCGAGGATCTTCATGAAGCCGGCCGACACCACCAGGTCCGGCCGGTACGCGGCGACCGCCTCGGTCAGCGCCCGGTCCCACGCGGCACGGTCGGCATGGTCGCGGACCTTGACGACGAAGGTGGGCAGGCCGGCCTTCTCGGCGCGTTCGAGGCCCAGGATGCCGCCGCGGTCCGCGCCGACGGCCACGATCTCGGCGCCGTACCCGGGGTCGGCGCTCGCGTCGAGGAGTGCCTGGAGATTGCTGCCCGATCCGGAGACGAGGACGACGAGCCGCGCGGGCCCGGAGGTGCGCGGGGCGTGTACGGCCACTGCGGAGGCTCTTTCCGAACGGAGGGCGCGAGCGGGGGTGTGCGACCGGCGGCGCGGCGGCCTGGCTCCCTCAGGTACACCCCGGACATCCGGATGGGGATATCCGACGGGATATAAGGGGAACACGCGGGCAGCGCCCGATCGTCAGCAACGATAGCGTCAGGTGGTGCGCGGTACCGAACCCGGGGATGGGCGCGGGCCGGGTCATGCGTACGACGTGCCGGGCCGCGCGGGCGACCGCGGGGGGACGCGCGTGTATCGCACCACCGCCCGGACCGCGGAGGGGGCGCACACGTACGATCCCGGGGTAATGGTTCGCATCGGCCGGCTCGCGCAGCCGGGCCCAGGGCACGGAGGTAGGGCACTCTGCTGGACGACGCCGGGCGCGGCACGGTCGCGAGAGCCCGTGGTACGGACGCGCGTGAGGCATTGGGAGCGGGTGCCCCTTGGGGATCCGGCACGACGAGGGCAGGCGGCATGAGTACGGGCAACAGCACCGGCAACGAGACCGACGAGCGCGACCCGTACGCACCGCCGCCCGAGGGGGCCCCCGACCGGCCCCCGGCCGCGCCCTGGAACCTGCCCGGTTCCGGCGGCGACGGGTCCGGCGGTCCCGGTGGCTCGGGCGGATCCGGAGGGTCGGGCGGCTCCGGCGGCGGTCCGTGGGGCAGCCCGCGGCAGGGACGCGACCGGCAGGACCGCGACCGCGAGGACCGCGACGACGAGCGTCCGCCGGCCGACCCGCGCCGGCGCAACGCGCGCATCGCGCTGTGGATCGGCGTGTGGGGGCTGTTCCTCGCCTTCTTCTTCTGGGAGGAGGCCGGCATCGTCATGGGCATCGCGGCGGTCGTGCTCGGCGCCCGCGCCCTGCGCGGCACGTCGGCCCCGCAGGTGGGGCCGCGCATCGAGCAGGGGCCCGGCGGTACCGCCCGTACGCCCGGGCGCGCACGGCGGTTGGTCCGCCCGGCACGGGTCGCCACCACGCCCGGCGCCACCACCCAGGGCACGGTGCCGCGTCCGCCGGGTGCCATGGTCGGCCTCGTCACCGGCGCCCTCGCCGTGGTGTGGGTGCTCGGCGTGTGGAGCTTCCGGTGGTCGCAGCAGGACTACTACGACTGCATGGACGCCGCGCTGACCAAGCAGGCCCAAAAGCAGTGCGAGCGTGAACTGCCGAGCTTCATGCGGAACATGGTCGACAACATCGACAACAACCCGATCTGATCCGAGACCGGGTCGGGCTCCGCCCCCCACCCGCCGCGGCACAGGGCCATCGTCGAGGTCCGCACTACACCGGGTTCCGGGGTGCCCCGGACTCCGGGGGGTGCGGGCCTCGACCGGTTCCGGACCCGGTTTCCGGACCTCGACCGGTTCCACGGCCTTGCGGCGTCGCGGCCCTACCTCTCGAACATCGGCTGCGGCTTGGCGTCGGGGCCCGGCCACAGCGGCGCCTTCGGATCGTCGCCCAGGTGCCGGAGCACCTCCAAGACGCGGTGTTCGCTGCCCGGCGGCATCTGGGCGAGCACGCGCAGGGTCCGGACCAGCTGTGCGGTCGGAGTGCCCGCCGGCCATCGACGGCGCATGCCGTGTTCGGTCTGGTATACCGCGCTCTCCGACGCAGGCCGGGCGTTCGCCGGCACTCGGTGTCGGCGCGAACTCCCGGAGTCAGCGGGAGGATTGCTCCGGTACCGGGACCACGACCGTGGCCAGTTGCGCGGCCGCGCGGACGCGACGCCAACGCCACCAGCCCGCAAGCGCCGCGGTGAGGACGGCGGCGACCGCCACCGCGGCGGTGACGGATCCGGCCGCCGGCCAGATGTGGGGGCCGGTGCGGGTGAGCCGCTGCGCGCCGGCGGCACCGGTGGAGAGCCAGGCTGCCCCCGCGACGAGTACGCCGGTGACCGGCCCGGCCGCGGCCGCGGCGGCGAGCGCGGTCCGCAGCCTGCCCGCCTGTCCGCCGCGCGCGGCGATCAGGCCGGCCGCCACCCCGGCGGCCACCGGCACTGCGAGCGTGCACCACCCGGCGATCGAGGTCGTCCCGGGGAGCGCGCCCAGCAACGGCAGGGCCGGGACCGCACCGAGGTCGACACCTGTGGGCGCGACCGTGGTCCCCACCCCGACCGCGAATCCGGCACCCGAGGCGTACGCGACGGCGCACATGATCGCGTTGGGCATGAGCGCCGCACACAGCAGCGCGAGCGCGACGGTGTCGGGCGCCCCCACCGCGACCCGGTCGACGTACGCACCGACCGCGTGCGCGTGCACGATCAGCGACGCCGAGACGATCACCGCGCCGCCCGCGGCCAGCACGCACGCCGCGGCCGCCCCTGCCCGCAGCGCCACCGCGGCCGGCCCCGCGTACGGCCGTACGCGGTCGCGCAGGTGCGGCGGCATCCGCTCGGACAGGTCGCGGTAGGCACCCGTGCGGAGCGCGCCGTACATGCCGAACACCAGCGCGGCGGCTCCGGCGGCGACAGGGGCGCGCTCGCGCACCGGCTGGATCGCGGGGGTGCCGGCGATGACGGCGATGCCGTACGCGAGCCCGGCGTACACGATCGCGAACGCCGAGAGCGCGAAGGTCACCGCGCGGGCGCCCCCGGTCTGCCCGCTCTCTCCGGCCGCGGCACACCGGCGGCCGGCGCGTACCAGGACGATCACGAGGGGAACGGTGACGCCGAGCGGGACGATGCCGAGGCGTACCGCCGCACCCGGCTGCTCGCCCGCGACGTCGAGCCCGACGCGCTGGGCCGCAAGCCAGACCTGCCCGGCGGTGCGCAGGATGTCGCCCGGGTCGGTGAAGCCGCCGCCGAAGGCGTCGGCCAGCACGGCGAGGAGCACCGGTACGAGGGCGAAGCCGAGGCCCAGGCCGACGGCGACGAACCCGGCGGCAGCCCCGTCGAGTGCGGCGCGCAGGTCGGCGGCGGGGTCGGGAGCGTCGGAGAACTCCTCCTCCTCGACGCCCGCACCGTGGCCGTCGCCGTGGAGGCCGTCTTCGGGACCGTCGTGATCGTCGAGGACTTTGAGGCCTTCGGGACCGTCGAGATCGCCGACGTCGGGGTCGGCCGCTGCGGGGTGGCTCGGCAGCGCGGGTACAGGGGTGTCGCTCACGATCCCTCATGCTGCCAACGCGAAGGCAATCTGCCCGGTATATGGCCTTCGCACCGGCCGTGTCGGCCCGGATCTGTTGGCATTCACACAGATTCGACAGTCACTGATCTGTTTTCACAAGAAATATGGCATTACCAAGCACGCGGTGGGGTATCGGTGCGCCCAGGCGGATGCTCCACCCGTCCCGTCCCGTTCCGCACGGTCCGGCACACGAGCAACCGAACGGCGGTCCCACCTGTCGGAGCGAGTACGGGGAGCACGGCGAGCATGCACGACGACGCGAGCTTCGACGCCTTCTACAACAGGACGGCGGCGGACGTCGCGCGGCACGTCTACCTGCTGACGGCCGGGCCGCACCGCGCCGCGCACGTGACGCACCGGGCGTACGCGCGGGCGTACGCCGAATGGGAGACCGTCTCCGCACTCCCCTCACCCGAGTCGTGGGTGCGCATGCTCGCGTCGGACATGGCGCTCGACCACCTGCACCGCGCGCAACAGCGGATCGGCAGTTGGATACCCCATCCGGACCGGGTCGCCGCCCAGGTAGCAAGGGTGCGGCGGTCACCCGCCCCCGGCGGCGTGGACCAGGCCGACACCGCGGACGAGGCCGAGGCCGCAGCCGAAGACGTGCCCGAAGTCGCGGCAGAGGACGCGCCCGAGAGCAGGGTCAAGGACTCCGCCAAGGACGCCGCCGAGGGTGCGGCCTTGTCCACACCCGCGACCGCACCCGACGCCCCTTCCTCTTCCTCGTCGGATGCCGACGAACCCGGCACGGATGCCGACGCGGGTCCGGATGTGGACGCGGCGGCCCCGGACGTGGATGCCGACGCGGGCCCGGACTCCGGCACGGGCCCGGACTCCGGCACGGGCCCGGACAAGGGCAGCGCCGACCCAGACACGGGCGGCACGGACCCGGGCACGGACCCGGGCGCGGCGGCCGCGGACGCTCTCGGCGGGGCGTCCGAACCGCCGGAGACCGACTCCGCCCCGGGCAGCCCCGTACCCGACCTCACCGGCGACAAGAGCGACGCCGTGGACCGCGCGTGGTCCGCCGACGTCGCGCTGCTGCGCGCGCTGCGGCGGGTGCCCGCGCACCGTCGCCGGGCGGCCGTCCTACGCCACCACCTGGGCATGGAGCCGGAGGAGATCGCGGTCGAGACCGAGGCCACGACCAACTCCACAATCGAGCGCATCAGCCTTGCCAACGAGCAACTGGCGCGCCGCGTCGGCGAGTTGACGGGCCCTGACCCGGACGGCCCGGAGGCGCACGAGCGCCTGAACGCGGTGATGACGGATCTGACGAAGCGGTACCGGCCCAAACTGCACTCGGCCGCGAGGATCCGCGGCAGTGCCCGTACGCGCGCCCTCGTGCTGGTGGCGGCGGTCGTGGCGGCGGTGCTCGGCCTGGGCGGGTACGCCCTCTCCTCCATCGCCGACCCCGGTGGGCTGCCCGACAAGCGCGCGGAGGTCCAGGCTTCCATCGCCGCGCGCGGCGGCCTGGGCGCGCAGGTCGCGGAGCAGGCTCCCAAACAGGAGTTCAGGTTCGGCCGCACCAATGCCAAGGCGGAGCAAGTACCGCAGGGTCAGTACGAGTTCGTCTACATCAAGGGATCGTCCGAGCGCGACGGGGGCACTTTCCTGTCGATCGAGGCGGCGCACGCGGGTGTCGACCCGGAGGCGATCGTGGGCGTACGCGACGTCCCCTTGGCGACCGAGGCGCGCTTCCGCGGCGAGAAGGCGTTCGGGATCACCGAGGAACGCTTCGTGGACCCGCCGCTGTTCCTGTCCCGCCTCGCCGAAGGCCACCTGGCCAGAACGGTCTTCCAGATCCACTACGACGACAACAACCAGGTCGACCGCGTCGTCGAATACATCCGTTAGCGTCGGCCGCCCGGCAGGTTCGCCGTCACCGCCGCGCGGGGCAAA
Source organism: Streptodolium elevatio (assembly GCF_040649515.1). GTDB lineage: Bacteria > Actinomycetota > Actinomycetes > Streptomycetales > Streptomycetaceae > Yinghuangia > Yinghuangia elevatio. The sequence goes on along the minus strand of NZ_JBEZFP010000059.1, from coordinate 32,238 downwards.
CGTCGCTCGTGGTCACCGACAATCGCGACCTCGCCGCTGCCGGGCGGTGAGTTCGTCGACGTACACCGCGCTCCGCCCCTCGGCCCCCGCCGCCGGAGCGAAGGCGACGCCGATCTCCCGGACGTCGTGGAGGTCCGCCACCCCGGACAGGCCCACGGTCAGGCGCGCGCCGTTCGGACCGACGGTGACCGCGCCGCTGTCGTACCAGGCCATTCCGCAGCCTGTCCGCACGTACTCGCGCGACGCATGACGCTGTCCTCTGCCCCGTCCGAAACCCGCCCGGGCCCGTTGCCGTCACGAACTCGCCAAGCCGACACGCGTTTTCACCAACTGCCCGGGAGGCATACGCGCCATGGCGATACGGCATCGCCGGACCGGACCACCGCGGAGCCGAGCCGGGCCCGTCGTGGGGCTGGACCGCCGCAGCCGTCCCGTCGCCGGAAGCGGGAACGGCTGTGGCCCCCACCGCTGGTGGGGGCCACAGCCGTTCGTGCCTTGCGGCCTACGCCGAGGGCGTGGGTCAGCCCTCCATGATGGCGCGCATCAGGCGGGCCGTCTCGGACGGGGTCTTGCCGACCTTGACGCCGACCGCCTCGAGCGCGTCCTTCTTGGCCTGCGCGGTGCCCGCGGAGCCCGAGACGATGGCGCCGGCGTGGCCCATCGTCTTGCCCTCGGGGGCGGTGAAGCCCGCGACGTAGCCGACGACCGGCTTGGTGATGTGCTCGGCGATGTACGCCGCCGCGCGCTCCTCGGCGTCGCCGCCGATCTCACCGATCATGACGATCGCGTCGGTGTCCGGGTCGTCCTGGAACGCCTGGAGGCAGTCGATGTGCGTGGTGCCGATGATCGGGTCGCCGCCGATGCCGACCGCGGTCGAGAAGCCGATGTCGCGCAGCTCGTACATCATCTGGTACGTCAGCGTGCCGGACTTCGACACCAGGCCGATGCGGCCCGGCTTGGTGATGTCGGCCGGGATGATGCCCGCGTTCGACTGGCCGGGGGTGATCAGGCCGGGGCAGTTCGGACCCACGATGCGGGTCTTGCCGCCCTTCTGGCCGGCCAGCGCCCAGAACTGCGCGGTGTCGTGCACCGGCACGCCCTCGGTGATGACGACCGCGAGGCCGATCTCCGCCTCGATGGCCTCGACCACCGCGTCCTTGGTGAACTTCGGCGGTACGAAGATGACCGTGACGTCCGCGCCGGTCGCCTCGATGGCCTCGGCCACCGTGCCGAAGACCGAGATCTCGGTGCCGTCGACGTCGACCTTCTCGCCGGCCTTGCGCGGGTTCACGCCGCCGACGATGTTCGTCCCGGAGGCCAGCATGCGGCGGGTGTGCTTCATACCCTCCGAGCCGGTCATGCCCTGGACGATGACCTTGCTGTCCTTGGTCAGGAAGATAGCCATGGCTGGTTCGTGCTCCCTTACTTCGCAGCCGCGAGCTCGGCGGCACGGTCGGCCGCGCCGTCCATGGTGTCCACCTGCTGGACCAGCGGGTGGTTGGCGTCGGTCAGGATCTGACGACCCAGCTCCGCGTTGTTGCCGTCGAGGCGCACGACGAGCGGCTTGGTGACCGCCTCGCCCTTGCTCGACAGCAGCTCCAGCGCCTGCACGATGCCGTTCGCGACCGCGTCGCACGCGGTGATGCCGCCGAAGACGTTGACGAAGACCGACTTGACGGCCGGGTCGCCGAGGATGATCTCCAGGCCGTTCGCCATGACCTCGGCCGAGGCGCCGCCGCCGATGTCGAGGAAGTTGGCGGGCTTGACGTTCGCGTGCTTCTCACCGGCGTACGCGACGACGTCCAGGGTGCTCATGACGAGACCCGCGCCGTTGCCGATGATGCCGACCTCGCCGTCCAGCTTGACGTAGTTGAGGCCCTTGGCCTTGGCCGCCGCCTCCAACGGGTCGGCCGAGTCCTTGTCCTCCAGCGCCGCGTGGTCCGCGTGCCGGAAGTCGGCGTTCTCGTCCAGCGTCACCTTGCCGTCGAGCGCGATGATCTTGCCCTCGCCGGACTTGATCAGCGGGTTGACCTCGACCAGCGTGGCGTCCTCGGCGACGAAGACGGTCCACAGGCGCTGCAGCACGTCGACCAGCTGGTCGCGCAGCTCGGCCGGGAACTTGGCGGCCTCGACGATCTCGCGGGCCTTGGCCTCGGTCACGCCCTCGATGGCGTCGACCGGGATCTTGGCGAGCGCGTCCGGGTTCTCCTCGGCCACGACCTCGATCTCCACGCCGCCCTCGACGGACGCCATGGCGAGGAAGGTGCGGTTGGTCCGGTCGAGGAGGAAGGAGACGTAGTACTCCTCCGCGATCTCGCCCAGGCCGGCCAGCATGACCTTGTGGACGGTGTGGCCCTTGATGTCCATGCCCAGGATGTCGGTGGCCTTCTCGACCGCCTCGTCCGGGGAGAACGCCAGCTTGACGCCGCCCGCCTTGCCGCGGCCGCCGACCTTGACCTGGGCCTTGACGACAGCCTTGCCGCCCAGGCGCTCCGTGGCGGCCCGGGCCGCCTCCGGGGTGTCGACGACTTCACCGGGAAGAACCGGCACCTCATGCTTGGCGAAGAGGTCCCTCGCCTGGTACTCGAACAGGTCCACGCGCGTCCGTCCTTGTGATCGCGGTTGTTGTCGGAAGACATCGCGCCACGTTCGTCGACCACGAGGGTCCCGCGGAGGCCAGGAAGGCTCGCCCCCAGAACCCTGGTGGACGGCGTCCGTACGCGCAGCTGATCCGCTTGCAGATTAACCGGGACGGCAACCCGGTCAGAACCGGGGGCTTGATCACACCGCTTCATGTGTCGTACCGCCGACACCGACCGACCCCCGTCCAGGCCGGGTACGTCCCGTTTCACCCGATCCATCGTTGCGCACACCGCACGCTCGCGCACGCTCCGGTCCGAAATGCCGCTTCCGGATGTGGTGCAGCCCACGTCGCGCACACCGGCTCACCGGGTCGGTGAGCGCGGATTCACCCCTCCGGGACCGGCAGCGGCGTCCCCCGGACGGCGGCGGCCATCAGCTCCGGGAACAGATCGGGCGTGCAGGCGAAGGCCGGACTGCCCAGCGCGGCCAGCGCCGCGGCGTTCTCGTGGTCGTACGCCGGGGCCCCCTCGTCGGACAGCGCCAGCAGCGTGACGACCTGCACGCCCGCCCGCCGCATGGCCGCGACCCGGCGCAGCATCTCCTGCCGCACACCGCCCTCGAACAGGTCGCTGACCAGCACCACAATCGTGTCGGAGGGCCGGGTGACCAGGCCCTGGCAGTACGCCAGCGCGCGGTTGATGTCCGTACCGCCGCCCAGTTGCGTGCCGAAGAGCACGTCCACCGGGTCGGCGAGCTGGTCGGTCAGGTCCACGACCGCCGTGTCGAAGACGACCAGCGAGGTGCGCAGCGACCGCATCGAGGCGAGGACCGCACCGAAGACCGAGGCGTAGACGACCGAGGCCGCCATCGAGCCGGACTGGTCGACGCACAGCACGACGTCCTTCCGCACACCGTGCCGCTGCCGCCCGTACCCGACCAGGCGCTCGGGCACCACCGTGCGGTGCTCGGCCTGGTAGTGCTTGAGGTTCGCGCGAATCGTGGCGTTCCAGTCGATGTCGGCGTGCCGCGGCCGGTGCACGCGCGTCGAGCGGTCCAGGGCACCCTGCACGAGGCTGCGCGTGCGCTGCGCGATCCGCCGCTCCAGGTCGTCGACGACGCGGCGGACCACGCCCCGCGCGACCTCCTTGGTCTCGTCCGGCATCAGCCGGTTGAGCGAGAGGAGGGTGCCGACCAGGTGCACGTCGGGCTCGACGGCCTCCAGCATCTCCGGTTCGAGCAGGAGCCGGGTCAGGTCCAGGCGCTCGATCGCGTCCTGCTGGAGGATCTGCACGACGCCGGGCGGGAAGTACTCGCGGATGTCGCCGAGCCAGCGGGCGACCGAGGGGGCCGAGGCGCCGAGCCCCGCGGAGCGCGGCCCCGTACCGCCGCCGCCCCGGCTCTGCCCGGGCGCGGGACGGTAGAGCGCGGCCAGTGCCTCGTCCATGCGGCGGTCCTGGCCGGCGAGGCCGCAGCCGGTGCCGTCCGCGTCACCGCCCAGGATCAGCCGCCAGCGCCGCAGGCGCTCGGGGTCCGCGATGCCGGGACCCGTCCCCGGCCCGGGCGCGGCCCCGGACGGTGCGCTGCCGGACGATGTGCCTCCGGACGATTCGCCTCCGGACGCCGCGCTGTCGTAGGACGTCGTCACGAGTCGCCTCCCGAGGGGACGGGGCCGCCGAGCAGGTACGCGACCAACGGCAGTGCGGAGTCCGCCCGATCGCGGTCGAAGGGGAAGTCGCCGTCGCCCGGGCCGCCCGACGCGCCGCGGGCCGGGTTGCGCAGGCGTTCGCCCAGCGTGCGCCGCTCCGGCGCCGCGAAGCCGGAGAAAGTGCGGCGCAGCAGCGGCAGCACGTCGGTGAAGTCCTCCGCGGGGATCCCGGACACCCACGCGTCGACCAGGCCGAGCAGCGCCTCGTCGTGCACCAGCAGCAGGCCGCCGCCGGACAGGAAGCCCTCGATCCACGCGGCGGCGTCGCGGTACGCCGTGCCGCGCGTCAGCGCCCGCGACATCCGCGGCCCGGCGTCGTCCGCGGTCAGCCGCCCCGCGTCCAGCAGCAGGCGGACCGCGCGGCCGGTCAGCAGGCCCGGGAGGCTGTCGCGGTCGGCGAGCCGGCCGAGCGCGGCGTACCAGTACTCGCGCAGGTCTTCGTCGCCCGGCCGCGGCGCGAGAAGTGTCGTGGCGTCGTGCACGTCGTCGAGGTGGCGGCGCATGTCGCGCGCACCGTCGTCGTCCAGGCCCGCGCAGGCCGGGACGAGGCCGACGCAGATGCGCAGCAGCATTCCGTCGACCACCGAGGCCAGCGCGGCCGTGTCGGTGCCGCGCACGTCCCCGTAGCGCAGCGCGCGCACCAGGGCGGGCAGCGCCTCCGCGAGTGCCGCGACGTCGGCGTCCAGCGCGACACGATCCTCCAGCACGCGCATCACGGTCGGCAGCGCGTCCGGCAGGTCGGCCCGGAGGCAGCGCTCGGCGACGGCGGTCACCTCGCCCAACGACGAGGCGTGGACGGCCAGATCGGCCGCCCGCGCGGTCGCCGCCGCCAGGACGGTGGTGCCCCATATCCCCGCCTCCGCGACCCGGATCGCGAGTTCGGGCTGCCACGCGAGTGTCCACTCCTCGCGGAACGTCCCGGTGCCGCGCTGCCCGGCGGCCGGGACGCCCCACGCCACGTCCAGCAGGTCGAGCCTGGTGAGCAGGCGGCTTCGCGCGAGGTCGGTGGGCTTGCGCAGGTCGAGCCGCAATTCACGCACCGCGGCCTCGGGGCCCAGCCGCAACTTCTTCTGCTGCCGGTTGAGGTCGCGTTGCAGCGGTACGGCGGGCACGCTGTCCGGCACGGTCCCGATGCGGTCGCCGACGACGATGTCGTCGTGCACGAGGGCGAGAGGCGCGTCGTCGCCGTCGCACATGACCGCGCGTACCGCCTCCAGGGTTTCGTCGAGCCCGGCGAGCGGGCGGCCGCGCAGCGTCGCCAACGCCTCGGCGTGCCGGACCGCCTCGATGACGTGCGCCGCCGAGACGGGCCGTCCGGCGTCGCGGAACAACCCCGCGATGCGCACGAACCAGTGGGGAAGCATGCGTTCGGGTGCGTGGTCGGCGAACAAGTGGTGGTACCAGCCCGGCGAGGCGACGCCCGCGCCGTAGCCCGAGGCGTGGGCGAGGCGGCGGTATGTCCACGGCACCCACGTGGCCTCGACCTTGACCTTGGGCAGCACGCCGCCGCGCGAGAACGCCGCGAACGGGGCCAGCACCGCACGGTCTTCGGCCGCGGGCCGGGTGGCCGCCAGCGCGGGTACGTGCCACGCCCCGCAGACCACCGCCACTTCGCGGAACCCCTGCTTGTAGGCGGCCGCGACGGCCAGCCGCATGTGTGCTTCGCGCGCCGCCTCCAGGTCGGGGAACGGCGAGGCGGGCGGCGGCGGTTCGGCCGCGGGGGTGCCCGCGGCTGCGCTGTCGGCGCTCTTGCCGTCCGCGTCTGTGCCGTCCTTGCCCGGGCTGCGCTTGCCTGTGCCGTCGTTGCCTGTGTCGCCCGCTGCCGTGCCGACCGCGCGCAAAGCGGCCATCGCCTCGGCGAGGAGCACGAACGGCGCCATCGGGTCGCTGTGGTCGGCCCGGTGCTCGACCGCGTCCTCCCACCAGCGCTCGGGGTCGTCGTGCCCGGCGACCCGGGCGAGCATCGCGATGGGGTCGGTGCGGGTGGCGGCCGGGTCGGTCACCGGGTCCGGTGCGCTGTCGCCTGCACCGCCGGGCCGGGTGTCGGTTCCGGCATCGGTTCGGGCGTCGGCATCGGTGTCGATCTCGGTATCCGTGCCGGGGTCGGTGTCGGTGTCTTCCGCGGTCGGCGGCCCGTGCAGGGACGGGACCGGCAGCGCGTTGCGGGCGCGGTCCAGGGCGAAGGAGCAGCCGGCCGGCAGGTCGATGAACCGGACCGGGATGCCGTTGTCGAGCGCGTGCCGGACGGCGACCCATTCGGGGCTGAACTCGGCGTACGGCCAGAACCCCGCCTGGGCCGGGTCGTCGACCGCGTGCGCGAGCAGCGCGACCGGCGGCTTCATGTCGGAGTCCGCCGCGTACGACAGCAACAGGTCGGCCTCGGGCGGCCCCTCGACCAACACGATGTCCGGGGCGAGGGCTTCGAGGGCGGCGGCCACGGCCCGTGCGGAGCCGGGGCCGTGGTGGCGTACCCCGAGAAGATGCGGAGTCCTCGCCGCCTTCCCGGACTTCGCGGGCGTACCGGACTTCCCCGCCCGCGGGCCGGGGACCGTCATCAAGATGCCCCCGCCTCGCGGGCCGCGCGGTAGAAGTCCTGCCATCCGTCACGCGACCGGACGACCGTCTCCAGGTACTCCTGCCAGACCACGGCGTCCGAGCCCGGGTCCTTGACCACCGCGCCGAGGATGCCCGCCGCGGTGTCCGCCGGACGCAGCACGCCGTCGCCGAAGTGCGCGGCGAGCGCCAGGCCGCCGGTGACCACCGAGATCGCCTCGGCCGTCGACAGGGTCCCGGACGGGGACTTGAGCTTGGTGCGGCCGTCCTCGGTCATGCCGGAGCGCAGCTCGCGGAACACCGTGACGACGCGCCGCAGTTCGGCCTCCGCCGCCTCGATCTTCGGCAACTGGAGCGAGACGCCGAGTTGTTCGACACGGCGGGCGACGATGTCGACCTCGTCGTCCGCACTCGCGGGCAGCGGCAGCACCACCGTGTTGAACCTGCGCCGGAGCGCGCTGGACAGGTCGTTGACGCCGCGGTCGCGGTCGTTGGCGGTGGCGATGAGGTTGAACCCGCGTACCGCCTGCACCTCGTCGTTCAGCTCCGGCACCGGCAGCGTCTTCTCGGACAGGATCGTGATGAGGCTGTCCTGCACGTCTGCGGGGATCCGGGTCAGCTCCTCGACGCGTGCGATGCGGCCCTCGGCCATGGCACGCATGACCGGACCCGCGACCAGTGCGTCCCGGGACGGGCCGTGGGCCAGGAGTTGCGCGTAGTTCCAGCCGTAGCGGATCGCCTCCTCGGGGGTGCCCGCGGTGCCCTGCACCAGCAGCGTCGAGTCGCCGCAGATGGCCGCGGCCAGGTGCTCGGACACCCACGTCTTCGCGGTGCCGGGCACGCCGAGCAGCAGCAGCGCGCGGTCGGTGACGAGAGTGGTGACGGCAACCTCGACTATGCGTCGCGGCCCCACGTACTTGGGGCTGATCACGGTGCCGTCGGGCAGCACACCGCCGAGCAGGTACGTCGACACCGCCCACGGCGACAGCCGCCACCGCGGCGGACGGGGCCGGTCGTCGGCTCCGGCCAGCGCCGTGAGCTCGGCGGCGAAGTCCTGCTCGGCGTGCGGCCGCAGCGCGGTGCCGGTGTCCGCCCGGTCGCCGGCCGGGCCGGCCGCGCCGGTCGCGGGAGTCGTGGGTGCGGAAGAGGTCACGGACAGCCCCCGGAGTCGATGTGTGCGGTCTCTGGATCCGGCCGAGGGCCCCGGCCGCCGTGATCGCGGCTGCCCCGACATGTCCAAGACTGCCCGGCCGGTCTGACACGTTCCGGACCGCCCCCGCCTTCCCGCGGAGCACGCGCGAAAGCGCCCGAGGCGCCCGGCGAACCGGGAACCTCGGGCGCGGTGCGCTGACGGGGCTTCAGCGCGGTCTCGGGCACACCGGGACGCCTGCCGAGACGGCGGCCCCCCGCCACCGTCCCGGCAAAGCGTCCCGGTCACACAGCGTCCCCGCCCGCCGGCGTCAGCGGGTGATGGTGCTCTTGCCGAACGTCAGTCCCACGAACGTGACCACCATCCACAGCGGCATCGTGATCGCGGCAAGCCCCGGCACCGACATCACCACGAAGCCGATGACGGGCAGCGCCACCAGCACGGCACCTACCCACCCGATCCAGCGGTCGACGGTCCGCTCGCGAAGCGCCATCCAGCACACCGCGCCCGCCGCCACCAGGACCCCGAACCACGGGATGTAGGCGCCGAAGTCGTTGAGCATGAAGTAGACGTAGCGCCCCTGCACGTCGAACGCGTCGCTCTCCGGGCCGCCTTCGCCGTAGATGCCCATCGCGCCCTTCCACCCGTAGCCGAGCGTCAGCCCCCCGGCCGCGGACACCAGTGCCAGGCTCACCACACCGGCCGCCGTACTGCCCGGCACGCGCGGCTCTACGCGGCGGCGCCACGCGGCCGCGGTGACGAGCAGCAGCGCCACCGCGGCGAAGCCGCCGAGGAACCCGGCGCGCGACACCATGACCTCGACGTCGTTCACCCGGTCGATCGTCATCGTGTCGGTCGGACCGTCCGGCATGCCCATGCGGACGTCCAGCATCAGCGTCGAGATCCCGCCCAGCGCGCCGGCCGCCGCCCCCACGAGCGGCCAGTAGGTCCGGCGCACCGGGGTCTCCCCCACCCCGGTGCGCCCGTCGACCGGGCCCGGTTCCGTGTACGTCATGTGGATCTTTCTCCCCCCCACACATGTTCGCCGCCTGCTTGACAGCCCCCCGGCGGCACGTACCGGACCCGATGCCCGGCGACATGGTCCACTTTCCGCGCCGCCGCGTCCCGGGCACCAGGGACACCGGCACCCCTCGTCCGGGATATCGGCCGGACCCCGGTGCCGAGTCCACCGGGGCTGAGGCAGCATGACCGCGTGACCACGCATCTGCCCGACGCCGGCGGCCTGGGGGACGCCGACGAGCCGACGACCCCGGGTGGAGCCGGCACGCCCGTGAGCGGAGCCGCCGCCTCCGCGGACGCGCCCGGGTCCGGTGCCGAGTCCGGGTCCGGTGCCGAGTCCGGTGCTGAGTCCGGTGCCGCGCGCCCGTCGCGGCGCGGGCAACTGCGCGCCCTCGCGCTGCGGATCCCCGAGTCGCGCCTGATCGCGCTGGCCACCGCGCTCGCGGTGGTCGCCGTCGTGTCCAGCGTCGCGTACGTACCGCTGTACCACTGGACCGCGGCCCGTGCGGACCTGCGCGCGCTGTCCGCCGGCGACGTGGTGCTCGGCTCGGCGTGGCCGGTGATCGGGGCGTTCGTGGTGCGCGGGCGGCCGCGCAACCCGGTCGGGTGGCTGCTGCTGATCCCGGCCTCGCTGTCGCCGTACCTCAACCTGTCGCTGTACGCCGTCATCTCCGAGGAGATCGCCGACGACCCGCTGCCGTTCGCGGACTTCGCCGCGTGGATCGGGACGTGGGGATTCGCCCAGTACTTCGTGGTCGTGCCGCTGCTGCTCCTGGTCTTCCCGGACGGGCACCTGCCCGGGCGGCGCTGGCGGGTCCCGGCGTACGCGATCGTCGCGGTGGCCACGCTCGCCGCGCTGGCCGCGATGTTCCGCGACGGACCGATCGACGTGACGGACCAGGTCCACAACCCCTATGCGATACCCGGCACCCGGTGGCTGGGCTACGTCACGCTCGCGGGCGCCGGAACGGCGTTGTTCCCGGGGACCGCGCTCGGCGTCGCCGCCCTGGTCGTACGTACCCGGCGCGCGGTCGGCGTGCAGCGCACGCAATTGCAGTGGCTGGTGCTCGGCGGCATGGTCCTGGTCATCACGTGGACGCTGTCGCTCGTCATCGCGGGCCGGCTGACCATCGACGTCCTGTTCGGTCTCGGCCTGCTCGGGCCGCCGGTCGGGATCGCCGTCGCGATGCTGCGGCACCGGATGTTCGACGTGGTCGTGGTCCTCAACCGCACGATCGTGTACGTGGTGCTGACCCTCGTCATGGTCGGCGTGTACGCGGGCCTGGTGGTCGGCGTCGGACGCGCCGCGCCGACCTCGACGCTCGGGTTCGTCGCGGTCGCGGTGATCGCGCTGCTCGCCGCGGTCGGCCGGGGCGCGGTGCAGAAGGCCGTGGACCGCTGGCTGTTCGGGCACCGGCACGACCCGTACGCGGTGGTCGCCCGGGTGGGCCGCCATGTCGCGCCCGCGTCGGAGCCGACCGAGGCGTTGCAGCGGCTGGTCGACGCGCTCCGGCGGGCGCTGCGGCTGCCGTACGTCGCGTTCCAAGGCGACGGCAAGACACCCGTGGTCGCGGTGAGCGGCACTCCGGTGAAGGGCTGGCGGGCGGTGCCCGCGCACGCTCTCGGGCAGCACATGGGCGAGTTGCACGTCGGGATACGCCCCGGCGACGAGCGCTGGACGCCGGAGGAGCAGGCGGCCGTGGAGGAGGTCGCGACGCGCGCGGCGACACTCGCCTACGCGGCGGGGCTGGTCGCCGACGTCGCGCGCAGCCGTGCCCGGATCGTCGTCGCGCGCGAGGAGGAGCGGCGGCGCCTGCGCGCCGACCTGCACGACGGCGTCGGCCCCGCGCTGGCGGGCACCGCGCACCAGCTCGACGCGCTGGCCCGCCGCATCGAGTCCTCCGACCGGCCCGAACTCGCGGACCGGGCCCGGTCGATCCGCGACCGGCTGCGCCAGACCGTGACCGACCTGCGGTCCGTGGTGCACGGGCTGCGCCCGCCGATACTCGACCAACTTGGCCTCACCGGCGCGCTGCGCGACCTGGTGGCGGGCTACGAGACGCCGCACTGCTCGGTGGAGCTGAGGCCGGGCCTGGACACGATGCCCGCGGCGGTCGAGGTTGCCGCGTACGCGATCGCCGCCGAGGCGATCACCAACGCCGTGCGGCACAGCGGCGCCGGCGAGTTGTGGCTCGACGCGGCCGTGCGCGCCGGAACACTCGTCATCGAAGTCAGCGACAACGGCTGCGGAATGCCGGTGTACCCGCACGCGGGGGTGGGCCTGCGCAGCATGGGGGAACGCGCGGGCGAGGTCGGCGGACGCGTGGACATCCTGCCGCGCGCGGGCGGCGGCACGATCGTGCGGGCCACGCTGCCAGGCGGCCCCCAGTGACCCGCGGCGCCGCGTATGAGGCGCGTGCGCACCTTCCGCGTTCGACGACATCGACGTCGTCCTGCGCAGCCGACCCGGCGCCGCCCTCGGCGCCATACGAATCCAACCCGACACCAAAGAACAGGCAGGGAATTGAGCGAGGACACGACGCCGGTACGGGTCTTGGTGGTGGACGACCACCCGGTCTTCCGGGCGGGCATGGTGGCAGTACTGGAAGACCTCGACGACCTCGACGTGGTCGGTCAGGCCGGGGACGGAGCGGCGGCCCTCGACGAAGTGGCTCGCCTGGCACCGGACGTCGTACTGATGGACCTGCGCATGCCCGGCATGGGCGGTCTGGAGGCGACGGCGCGCATCGGCACCACGCATCCGGCAACCGCCGTCATCGTGCTGACGATGGACGAGGACGACGACTCGGTGTTCGCGGCACTGCGCGCGGGCGCACGCGGCTACCTGCTGAAGGAGTCGGACGGAGACGACATCCGCCGGGCGATCCTCGGGGTCGCCCGGGGCGAGGCCGTCTTCGGACCGCGCATCGCCCAGCGCGTCCTGGCGTTCTTCTCCGCCTCGCCCGCGCACACCCGCGGCGCGGTGCCCTTCCCGCAGCTCACCGACCGGGAGCGGGAGATCCTCGACCTGCTCGCGCACGGCCTCGACAACGGCGCCATCGCGCGCAGGCTGGTGTTGTCGGAGAAGACCGTCCGCAACCGGGTGAGCGACGTCCTCGCCAAACTCCGCGCCCGCAGTCGCGCGGAAGCGGTGGCCATCGCCCGCGACGCCGGCCTGGGCCCGACGCCGCCCGCCAACCAGACCTGAAGTACGTCGGGGAGCGACGGCCCGGACTATGTCTTCAAGTCGCATCGGGCCCACAGGACAGCGAGGACACCCACCAACCACCGCGCCTTCCGCCGACCCGATCGCCGTGTCAGTCGTGCCAGTCGTGCCAGTCGTGCCAAGAAGAATCGTCGAGCTACCAGGCGAAGCACTCGTCGGCCGAGTCGTCAGAGCACTCGTCGACGCACTCGTCGACCCACCCACCGGACTACTCGTCGAACTCCATTCGCATCACGGCGCGTTCGCGCAGCGTCGCGGCCAGATCGGCGAAGGCCCGCCCCCAATAGCCGTCTTCACCCGCGGCACCCGCCAGTCCCTCGATCTCGGTGGCGAGTGCGGGGTCCAGCGATCGCGCGGCGAGCCCGGTGACGCCGCTGAAGCTCCACGGGTACGCCGACTCTCGGGCCGCCCGCGCCAGCGCCTCCACCACGGCCCGTCCGAGCACCTTCGGCCACACCGCCGGGCAGCCCGCCAGGAGTTGGAACGCCTCCGAAAGGCCGTGCTCCGCGACGTGCTCCGCGACATGCCCGGCGCGTTCGTCCGCAGGCAGTACGGAGAGCAGGCGCGTCGGCGCGCCGCGGCCCACCTGGGCGCGCGCCCAGTCGGCGTCTCCCTGGGCGACCGCCGCCCGCGCCCAGCCGTCGCGGATGTCCTCCGCCCAGCGGCGCGGCAACCGCCGCCGCAGGATCCGGTCCGGAGCCTCCCCGAAGACGTCGGCCCAGACCGACAGCGGGGTGGCGGCGACGATCTCGCCGAGCCACCAAGCCCGTTCCTCCCGTCCGGTGGGCGACGTACCGGCTATCCCGTCGCGGCGCATCGCCTCGTCGCAGACCTCCGGCGGCAGGACGACCACCGCGGCGGCGCCGTCCCTGCGCACGCAGGCCCGGGCGCGCTCGGCCATGCGCCGGGCCAGCGCCGATTCGGGCAGCGTGCTCAGCAGCGCGGCCGCCCCGGCACGTACGGCCTTGCCCCGGTCGTCGAGCGCGGCTTCGAGAAAGGGCTCGTCGTCGGGCGAGAGCCCGGTACGCAGGACCGCGAGGAACTGGGCGCGGTCCTCCGCGGGTTCCTCGCGCCAGGTCCGCCCCAACAGGTCGCGGGCAGCGGCCGGGTCGCGCTGCCGCAATGCGGTCAGGTGAGCCAGGCGTTCGCCGAACAGGCCGTGCTGCCAAATCCCTTCGTCCGCGGCTGACGACGACGCCGGGTCCTCCGCGAGGTCGGCGGCGGCGACGCGGGCGGCCCAGGCCCAGTCCGGGTTGAGGCGAGCGAGCCAGCGTCCGCGTGCACCTGCCAACGCGGCGACGTCCGTCCGGAGTTCGCTGTGCGAGCGGGCGGTGTCGAGGAGTTCTGGCAGCTCCGACTCGGGCGCCCGGAAGCCGCGCGCCCGCGCCTCGGCGAGCCATTCCGGCAGGAGTTCGGCGATCGCGGTGCGTCGGTCGCCGGTGCTGCTGCCGAGCAGGAGGCGCAGCCGTCCGCGCGCCCGCTCGGGTACGGCGGGACGCGGGTCCGGAGCGCAGGCCGGCAGCGGTGTTGCTCCCGTCCCCGGACGCCGTCCGGACCGCCGGTGGACGAGCGCCAACGCGGCGAGGTCCAGGAGGCGTTCGGCCGAGTCCTCGCGTCCGATGCCGTCCACCGCCGCGCCCAGCGCGCTGCCCGGGTCGACACCGGGGACCGGCCGCTTGCCCGTGCCCACAAGAGCGGTCGAGACCAGGTCCTCCCACAGCGTCTCGGTGCCTGCCGTCATCACGATCCCCTGTTCTCGCGCACCGAAGTCCATGCGCGCTCAGCCGAGTTCGCGCACCGCCGCGGTCGTCGCCGCCCACACTCGGCGCCGGTCACACCCTCGTCGTCCATCGCCCATGTCCACGTTCGCCCTCGTGCCCCGCCGGCCGGCCTGCCGACTGCTCAGAGCGGCACGGCCCGGCCTTCGTGCCAGCCGGTCACCGGGGCGAATCCGCGTGCGCCGTACTCTCCGAAGACCGTCATACCGGCCCCGCCCGACATCGCCGCGAGCCGCCACAAGGACTCCTCGCGTGCCCGGGAGCGGTCGACCGGGAGCCAGAATCCGTCGCCGCCCGCGATGCGCCAGCCGAGCGAGTCCGGGACCGCCGCCACATCCGCCAGGACGACGGGCCAGGTCTCCAGCCACGGTTCGCTGTGCAGCGCCTCGGCGTACGCCAATGCCGCCGTCTCCGCATCGCAACCCGCCGGCTCGCCGGCCGGCTCGGGCGGCCCGTGCCGCTCCGCGACATGCGCGCGCAGCGGCGCGGCGGCGTCGTGGAACACGAGATCGGCCTCGAAGCGTTCGCCCACCGGCAGCGCGAGTGCGGGGGCCTGGCCGCCCGCGCCGTAGGCGAGGACCAGGGCGGTGCGCCCCGACTGCTCGCCCCGCAGCCAGATCTGGCGGACGGTCAGCTTCTCCTCGTCGTTGTCGCGGCTGCCGAGGACCGTCCAGTGGTCGCGGACCGACGTACCCTGCTCGGCCGAGCGGCGCACCAACTCCTGGGCGTCGACCTGCCATCCGATGAGCGACTTGAGCGAAGCCGCCAACGGCGGCTCCAACGTGTCCAGCCGGTCGTGGGCCCGCAGCACGAGCCACATCACCGCGTAGTCCTCCAGCAGACGGCCCGGCCAGCCCTCGCCGGAGCCGGGTCTTGTGCCGGCCCGGCGCAACCTCCCGGCGAGGCCCTGCGCCTGGGCGTCGACCATCGACGCGGCCATGGCCTCCCAGGGGGCGTAGCCGGCCCGGTCGGCACCGGCCAGCCCCTGACGCACCTGGTCGGAGAGCCACTGGCCCAACTTGTCGACGCCGCCCGCGACCCGGGCGGCGCGCTCTTCGGCACGCCGCCGTACGGCCTCGGGGTCGATCGGACCCGCGGCCTGTCGCTCGACACGCTGCTTCTCCCGGCCCTGGCGGTTTGTCAGCCAGCTCTCGACCCAGTCGGGCGCCGCTGCGGCATCCTCCGCGATGCCGCCGGCGGACCACAGCAACAACAGCCCGAGTGCGTGCTTGCACGGCAGTTTGCGGCTCGGGCACGTGCACGACCACGCCGGACCGTCGAGGTCCACCGCCGTGCGGTACGCCGTCGCGCCGCTGCCCTTGCACAGTCCCCACACACCGCGCTTCGCGGTCACCTCGCCTGTCGCCCCCCGGCCATCCTCCCGGCCCTCTTCTCGGTCGTCTTCTCGGTTCTCGCGCTGATCGTCGTGCCCTTGGCCCGGCTCCGGTACGGGTATCTCCCCCGCCCCCAGTCCCGACCACGGCCCCGGGGCCGCCAGCTTCGATCCGGCCTTCTGCGACGCGGCGTCGGGTGCCAGTGCCAACACCCGGTCCGCGGTCCAGCGTTCCAGCATGACGGTCACGGTACGGCGTCGGGCCGACACCCGCACGGCCGGATCCGGAATCCCCCGCCGAACACGCGGGCGGCGCAGGTTCGACGCACCGTCAGGCCGCGGGCCACGCCGGCGCGACGGCGAGAACGGCTCCGGGACAGCTCCGGGACACCTCCGGGACATCGGCGCGACGCCGTTGTCACCGGGGCGAAATACCCTGAGAAAAACGGATGTTCGTCAGGTCCGTCATGTTAACGGGGTGTTTCGTGGCAAGTCGGTCCGGGCATACCGGTCAGTAGGAACCCGCGCAGTGACCGGTCTGCGGCGTCGCCACCACAGGGTCTCCCTACTTGTCGTTCGCGATCCGCCGTCCCTTCCTTTCGAACCCACCCGCATCGACTCGTCCGCGACTTGTTCTTCCGGCTGAACCCCTGGCCGGCCGGCCGCGTACATGTCCCCGACGACGCCTTGGGTTCGCCGTACGCCTCACCCCACGCCCCACGCCTGAATCCCGCACGGAGGTGGGTCATGGCCGCGTTCCCGGAAACGGGACACGACGAAGCACCGCACAGCGGGTCCGCCGAGCCCGGCAGCCCGGCGGACCCGGTACGCAGGACCGCCCTTCCGCCGGTCGGCCTGCTGCGCGGCACGGTGCGCGAACTCGCCTGGATCGCCGGGCATCTCGCGCTCTACCCCACGGGCCTGGTCTCGCTGGGCGTCGCGGCCGTACTCGCCCCTCCCGACGGCCGGGACTCCGGTCCGCCCCCGGCGGTGCTCCCGTCTCCCCGCGACGAGCAGGCCGGTCCGCTTCCGGTCGTCCTCGTGCACGGGCTCGCCGACAACCGCTCGATCTTCGCGGTCCTGCGCCGCGCGCTCCGCCGCGAGGGGATTTCCCGCCTCGACCCGTTCGACCACAACCCGCTCGGCGGGGACATACGCACGAAGGCCGAGCTTCTGGACCGGCACATCGCACGGGTCGTCGCCCGTACCGGCGCGCCCGGAGTGCACGTGGTCGGCCACAGCCTGGGCGGACTGATCGCCCGCTACCACGCGCAGTTCCTCGACAAAGGCGTGCGCGTGCGTACGGTCGTCACGCTCGGCACCCCGCACGAAGGCACAGCCGCCGCCCAACTGCTGCGCGCGCACTCGCTCGTCCGCGAGATGTGCCCGGACAGCCCCGTCGTCGCGGAACTCGCCGGACCCGCGCCCGGCTGCACGACGCGCTTCGTCGCCTACTGGGGTGACCTCGACCCCTTTGTCGTGCCGTGTGTCTCGGGGGCGCTGCGGCATCCCGACCTCGACGCGACCAGCGTGCGGGTCGGCGGCGCCGGTCACCTGACACTCCCGGCGTGCCGCCCCGTGGTGTCCCAGGTCTGCGCCCTGCTGACGGCGCCGCTCACGGCGCCAGTCGCAGCGCCGCTCGGCATGCCGGCCGCCGCGCGGAGCGCCGTTCCGTCGGCTACCGCCCCGCCCGCCGCCGACGCGGCCCCGGGCACTCCGCTCGCCGCGTAACCCGCCGCTCGGTAGGCGATAGAGACGTTGCCGGGCCCGATTTGGTTGCCCTGCTTGCCCGCCTTCATCCATACGAGTGAGCCGCGAATCGCCGCACAGGTGAGCCGCGGTGGATTGTCCCGGTCGCATTCGGAAGGCTAGAGTCCCCCCTTAATCGTTGTGGAAGGACCTGTCGAGCTTGCCCCCGCACGCTTGCGGAGGGCCGTATCTGCCCCCGAGACGAAGGCGAATCAGGTGACGGACGGCCATTATCCGGACGGCGACCCCTACGGTCGGGGCGTCGCGGACGAGGGCTACGGCACCGGCGCAAACGCTGCCTACCCCGCCTACGACTCGTACGACACGGGTGCGAACTCCGCCTACGGAGCCACCGCGTACGACTCGGGCGCGTGGCAGACGGGCGGCTACGACACGTCGGCGTACACACAATCGGCTTATCCGGCCGCGCAGACGGGCTACGACAGTGGGGCGTACGAGGCGGCGCCCGCGTCCCCCTACGTGGCCGACACCCCTTCTTATGGCACCACCGCCTACGACAGTTCGACTTACGGAACCCCCGCGTACGGCACCCCCGCCTACGACGGCTCCGGTTCCGGCTCGTACGAAGCCGTGGCGTCCTACGACACGTCCGGCTCGTACGCCGCGGTCGACAACAGCGGCGGCTACCCCGTCTACGACAGCGGCGCCTACCCGGCCGCGTCGTCCTACGAGACGGCCTACGACACGTCGTACGGCCAGACGGCGGTCATCCCGCAGCAGGCGGGCTACGACTCCGGGACGGCCTGGTCGGGCGACACCGGCGCGGCGTGGTCCTCGGCCCCCGCCGCCGACATGTGGGCGGGTGACAACCGTCTAGGCGCCGACGCCTTCACCGACCCGCAGCGCAACGACGGCGGCGCGAGCGGCTGGTACGACGCGTCGACGCAGGTCCAGGAGCCCGCCCCGGCGTACGACGGCTATGCCGCCGCCTGGGACGACGCCGAGCCGTGGCACAACGGCAACGCCTCGGGCGCACCCACCCAGGCGTTCTCCGGCGGATTCGACACGGCCGACGGATTCGACACGGCCGACGCGTACGACTCCACGCAGGAGTTCGCCACCGTCATCGTGGACCCGGACGCCGACGGCTTCGCCGCCGAGACCTACAGCACCGGCGGATTCACCGCCGCCGCACGCCCCGCCGACGCACGCCCCGCGGACGAGTACAGCGCGGACGAGTACGCAGACGCGGGCGAATACGCGACGGACGAATACCGCGACGAGCCCACCGACGACTACGACGGCGACTACGACGGCGCGTACACGGACGACGAAGACCAAGGGGAAGGCGAGCCCGACCCCCACGTCGCCGCCGTGGCCGCCGTCGCGGGTCTCTCCGCCACCGCCGCGGGCAGCCGTGCCGCCCGCCGCAAGACCACCCGGCGCACCCGCCCGATGGCCCGGGTCGCGGGCGCGTCGCTGGGCGTGCTCGGCGCGACCGCCATGGCGGTCGCCGCCGCCGGCGGCATCCAGGCCGCGGACAAGCAGGGCACCGTCGCCGACGACACCGTCGCCGCGGGCCCCGACGTCCCGCTCGCCTCGCCGCTCGACCAGCAGTTCACCGATCTGCGGGACAGCGCCGCGGACTTCGCCGACCGGGCGAGCCGCGCGCAGGCCCGGGTCGCGCTCCAGGAGCGCCAGGAGGAGATCGCCCGGCAGCAGGAGGAGGAGCGCAAGAAGCGCGAGCAGCTGCGCCCCAAGTACGTCCTCCCCGTCGCCCCCGGCCTGTCCGCCTACTTCGGCCAGGCGGGCGGCCGCTGGTCGAACCTGCACACCGGCATCGACTTCCCGGTGGACCGCGGTACGCCGGTCCGCGCGGTCACCGACGGCGTCGTGCGCACCGAGTGGAACCGCTCGTACGGGAACATGGTCATCCTGACCGCCGCCGACGGCACCGAGACGTGGTACTGCCACCTCACGCGCGCGAAGGTCAACTCCGGTCCGGTCAAGGCCGGTGACGTGATCGCGTACTCGGGCAACAGCGGCAACAGCACCGGCCCGCACCTCCACTTGGAGGTGCGCCCGAACGGCGGCGCCCCGATAAACCCCATACCGTGGCTGCGCGCCAAGGGCCTCGACCCCACGGGCTGACCCCGGGGGACGTCGGGGTCAGCCGCACGGCACCGCCCCGATCGGCACCGCCGTCGGCACCTCTCCTCGCCATGCAATGCCGACGCGATCACTCGTCGCGGCAAGGGAGCAAGGGGTTCGGCCGACACAACGGACAACGTAGCGGGGCCCGGTGACATCGCCACCGGGCCCCGTTTCGCGTGTGCGGGTCGCGTACCCCTACAGCTTCTCCACCGGGGCGTAGCGCAGCAGGAGTTGCTTGGTGCCGGTGGCGCCGAAGTCGATGGTGGCCTGCGCCTTGTCGCCCTCGCCCTGCGTCGCGACGACGGTGCCGAGGCCGAACTTGTCGTGCGTGACGCGGTCGCCCGGCTTGAGCGCGACGACCTCGCGGTCGGTGATGCGGCTCGGCCCGCTGAGACGCCCCAAGGGCGCCGAACGGGTGGTCCGGGTGGCGGACAGCGCCTGGGCCGCCGACGGCGCGCTGTTGCGCCACTCGACCAGCTTCTCGGGCAGCTCCTGAAGGAACCGGGAGGGCGGGTTGTACGCGGGCGCCCCCCACGCGCTGCGGATCTTCGCCAGCGTCACGTACAGCCGTTCGCGGGCCCGGGTGATCCCGACGTACGCGAGCCGCCGCTCCTCCTCCAGCTCCTTGGTGTTGCCGAGCGCCCGCATGTGCGGGAACACGCCGTCCTCCAGGCCGGTCAGAAACACGACCGGGAACTCCAGGCCCTTCGCGGTGTGCAGCGTCATCAGCGTGACCACGCCGCCATCGTCGTCCGGGATCTGGTCGGAGTCGGCCACCAGGGCCACCTGCTCCAGGAAGTCCGCGAGCGTGCCCTCGGGCTGCGCCTGCTCGAACTCCAGGGCGACCGCCGCGAGTTCCTGGAGGTTCTCGATGCGCGTCTCGTCCTGCGGGTCCGTGGACGCCTGCAACTCGGCCAGGTAGCCGGTCTGTTCGAGTACCGCCTCCAGGACCGTGGCGGGGCCGGCGCCGCCGTCCACGACCGTGCGGAGCTGGTCGATCAGCGCCACGAAGCCCGCGACGGCCTTCGCCGAGCGGGTCGCCATGCCCGGCGCCTCGTGGGCCCGGCGCAGCGCGTCCGCGAACGGCACGCGGTCGCGCGCGGCCAGCACCTCGACGCACGCCTCGGCGCGGTCGCCGATGCCGCGCTTGGGCACGTTGAGGATGCGGCGCAGCGAGACGACGTCGTCGGGGTTGGCGAGTATCCGCAGGTACGCGAGCGCGTCGCGGACCTCCTTGCGCTCGTAGAAGCGCACGCCGCCGACGACCTTGTACGGCAGTCCGACGCGGATGAAGACCTCTTCGAACACGCGCGACTGCGCGTTGGTGCGGTAGAAGACCGCGACCTGGCTGGGGGTGATCTTGCCGGTGTCGGTCAGCCGGTCGATCTCGTCGGCGATGAACTGCGCCTCGGCGTGCTCGTCGTCGGCCGTGTAGCCGGTGATCGTCGAGCCCTGCCCCGAGTCGGTCCACAGGTTCTTCGCGCGCCGGTTGCTGTTGCGCTCGATGACCGCGTTGGCGGCGGTCAGGATCGTCTGGGTGGAGCGGTAGTTCTGCTCCAGCATGATCGTCGTGGCGTTCGGGTAGTCCGACTCGAAGTCGAGGATGTTGCGGATGGTGGCACCGCGAAACGCGTAGATGGACTGGTCGGCGTCGCCCACGACGCACAGTTCGGCGGGCGGGACCTCGGCCAGGCCCTCCTCGGCGGGGTTGACCAGGTCGCCGTCGACGGTGCGCTTGGGACCGTGCCCGGCGGCGCCGCCGACGAGCTCGCGGACCAGCACGTACTGCGCGTGGTTGGTGTCCTGGTACTCGTCGACGAGGACGTGCCGGAAGCGGCGGCGGTAGTGCTCGGCGACGTCCGGGAACGCCTGCAGCAGGTTGACCGTGGTCATGATGAGGTCGTCGAAGTCGAGGGCGTTGGCCTGCCGCAGGCGCGCCTGATAGAGCGTGTACGCCTCGGCGAGCTTGCGCTCGGCGTCGTTCTGCGTCCCGGACGCGTAGGTCTCCGGGTCGATGAGCTCGTTCTTGAGGTTCGACACCTGCGCGTTGAACTTGCGCGGGGGGTGCTGCTTGGGGTCGAGGTCCAGGTCGCGGCACACCATCGCCATGAGGCGCTGCGAGTCGGCGGCGTCGTAGATGGAGAAGGTCGAGCTGAGGCCGAGCTTCTTGTACTGCTGCCGCAGGATGCGCACGCACGAGGAGTGGAACGTGGAGACCCACATGGCCTTGGCGCGCGGGCCGACCAGTGCCTCGACGCGCTCCTTCATCTCGCCCGCGGCCTTGTTGGTGAAGGTGATCGCGAGGATCTCGCCGGGGTGCACGCCGCGCGCGCCCAGGAGGTACGCGATGCGGTGGGTCAGCACGCGGGTCTTGCCGGAGCCGGCGCCCGCGACGATGAGCAGCGGGGAGCCCTCGTGGACGACCGCGGCGCGCTGCTGCGGGTTCATGCCGTCGAGCAGGCGCGCGGGATCGATCACCGGCTTGCGGGCGCCGTTGCGGTAGTGGCCCTCGTACGGCTCGGTCGGCGGGGCGTAGTCGCCGTCGAACAGGTCGTCGGGAGCCGGGTCGTACTCGGGCGGCGGCGGGGCGTCGTCCGGCAGCGGCTCGGCGGCGGGCGGCGGGATCTCGGCGTCGAACCCCGGCAGCGGCATGTCGTCGAAGAGTTTGCTCATCGTCTGCCGAGTCTACGAGCCGCGGGCGGTGTTCCGGTGCCCGCCCGCCTCGGCCCGGGGCGAACTCAGGTCCACATGACGGCGATGACGATGTTCGCGACGGTGAGCAGGCCGACGGCGCCGAAGATCTGCACGTCGACGCGCTCCTTCGCGCGGTTCGTCCACACCATGAGCAGGATCCCGATGAGGATGGCGAGCTTGACGCTGATCTTGGTGTTGTCGACGTCGAGGTCGTCGGCCTGCCGGACGCCGACCAGCGCGATGCCGGTGACGAGCATCGTGAGGGCGCCGTGCGTCATGGCGGGGTTGATGCGGACGTCTCCGGTCTTCATCCCCTTCATCTGGGTGAGGAAGCCGCCGAGCAGGGACCCGATCCCGATGATGTGCAGGACGAGCAGAAGTTGTCGGACGACGTCCACGAAACGCTCCTCACGGTGGGGATGGCGCTCCGAGACTACAAAAATCACAAAGCGGACAATGAAACGGCCCTCAAGGTAAAGACTTGGCAATGCGGCCCGGAAAGCTGGGGGTCGTGACACTCCTGTGACTAATGTTCTCGGCCAGGCGGCCGTACCCCCGTGCTCCACCAGGAGTGCACGGCCGCCACCGCCGAGTCCGGCGACGTACCGAGGCCGCCCCCACGGCCGAGGAGCACGAGCCGGAGCCGGGGACCCAGGTTCCCATCGAGGCGAATCGGGTCCGGGCCCGCCAGTCCGGAGTCGTAGGGCGTCTTCTTCCGCCCGAGCCTGTCAGCTAACCCGGTAGGCGGCCGAGGAAGGAGTGACGCTTTCGTGGCGTCTCATCGCCGTCCCGCGCAGCACCGCCGGATAAAGCCGCGCAGCGCCCCGAGGGGTGCCGCCACGCTCGCCACCGCCGCCGTGACCATGACCGGTGTAGTGGCGTTCGCCGGCACCTCGAGCGCCGACCCGGCGCCCACCTCCGCGCAGGTGCAGGAGCAGGTCAACCAGCTGCACCGCGAGGTCGCCAAGGCGACGGACGTCTTCAACGGCGTCCAGGAGCAGGTCGAGGTGCTGCAGAAGGAGTCCAACGCGACGCAGACCCGCGTCGCCGAGGAGCAGGCCGCGATGAACCAGCTGCGCGAGCAGATCGGTGTCATAGCCGCCGAGGAGTACCGCAACGGGGGCATGCCGCCCGAGCTCCAGCTCGCGCTGAGCGGCGACCCCGCGATGTACCTCCAAAAGGCCCAGATGCTGGACCAGATCGACAGCCAGCAGGCCACCCGCCTCGAACAGATCGCCGCGCAGGCGCGCATGCTCCAGCAGGACCGCGCCGAGGCCTCCCAGCAGCTCGCCGACCTCGACGCGCTGCGCAAGGACCTCAACGGCAAGAAGAACGAGATCCAGGAGAAGCTCAACAAGGCCCAGGCGCTGCTCAACACCCTCACCGAGGCCGAGCGCCAGGCCGTCCTGGAGTCCAACGACCACGCCGACGAAGAGCGCACCGACGACCGCGCCGGGCGCGACAAGCCCGAGGCCGAAGAGCCGCTGCCGAACGTCCCGGCCTCCGGGCGCGCCGCGGTCGCCGTCGACTTCGCGATGGACCAGCGCGGCAAGCCGTACGGCTGGGGCAAGGCGGGGCCGAGCTCGTTCGACTGCTCCGGCCTCATGCAGGCCGCGTGGGCGAAGGCGAACGTCAAGCTGCCGCGTACCACCTGGGACCAGGTCAAGGTCGGCAGCCCGGTGTCCAAGTCCCAGCTCCAGCCGGGCGACCTGATCTTCTTCTACTCCGACATCAGCCACGTCGGGATGTACATCGGCGACGGCAAGATGGTGCACGCCCCTCGCCCGGGATCCGTCATCAAGGTGGCCCCGATCACCGAGATGCCGTTCCACTCCGCGCGCCGCGTGGGCTGACCCGCCGCACCACGTACCGCAGGCCCTGATTCCGGTGCTCCGGAATCGGGGGCCTGCGTCGTTTCGGGTCCTGCCGCCCACTCCTGCGCCCAGTCCTGCGCCCGGCCCTGCCGTCGGGCCCTGCCGTCGGGCAGCCGCGCGGTCAGACCAGGCGGCGGTCGGTCGCCCAGCGGGTCAGCTCGTGCCGGTTGGACAGCTGCAACTTCCGCAGCACCGCCGACACATGCGTCTCGACCGTCTTGACCGAGATCACCAGCCGCCGCGCGATCTCCTTGTACGCGTAGCCGCGCGCGATCAGCCGCAGCACCTCGCGCTCGCGCTGCGTCAGCCGGTCCAGGTCCTCGTCGATCGGCGGTACGTCGGTCGCCGAGAACGCGTCCAGCACGAAGCCGGCCAGGCGCGGCGAGAACACCGCGTCGCCCTCGGCCACCCGGCCCACGGCGCGTACGAGTTCGTCGCCGGTGATGGATTTCGTGACATAGCCGCGGGCGCCGCCCCGGATGACCCCGATGACGTCCTCGGCCGCGTCCGACACCGACAGCGCCAGGAACCGCACCCTGCCTTGCAGGCCGGCGCACTGCTTCAGCACCTCGACGCCTCCCCCGCCGGGCAGGTGCACGTCGAGCAGCACGACCTCGGGCATCGTCGCGTGGACGACCGAGACCGCCGACGCGACGTCCTCGGCCTCGCCGACGACCTCGACGGCCTCGCCGATCTCGGCGCGCACGCCGGTGCGGAACATGCGGTGGTCGTCGACCAGCACGACGCGCACGCGCGGTTCCGGCGCGTCCGCCGCCGCGCCCTCGGCGTCCTCCCGGGGATCCTGCGGCGTGTCGTGCGGCGCGTTCTGCGGCAGGTTCTGCGGCGTGCTTCGCCGGGGGGTGTGCGGGGTGTCCTGCGGGCCCTGGGTGCTCACTTGGTGCTCCTGTTCCTCGACGCCGCCTCGCCGCGCGCCATCTCGAGCTCGACCTCGGTGCCTTCGCCGGGCTCGCTGCGGATCACCGCGGTACCGCCGTTGCGGCGCATGCGCCCGAGGATCGACTCTCGCACACCGAGCCGGTCCTCGGGCAGCGCACCGGGGTCGAAGCCGGGCCCGCTGTCGCGTACGAAGACCGTCACCATCGTGTCCTCGACCTCCGCGAACACCTGGACCGGCGCGCCCGAGGCGTACTTGGCGGCGTTCACCATCGCCTCGCGCGCGGCGGCCAGTTGCGCGGCGAGGCGCTCGTCCACCGGGCAGTCGCCGACCGACACGATCTCGATGGTGGCTCCGTGCATGTCCTCGACCTCGGCGGCCTCCTGGCGCAGCGCGGCGGCGAACGTACGGTCGGGCTCCTCGCCCTCCGGCCGGTACAGCCACGCGCGCAGTTCGCGCTCCTGCGCGCGGGCGAGCTTGGCGACCTCGCGCGGGTCGTCGACGTGCCGCTGGATCAGCGTCAGCGTGTGCAGCACGGAGTCGTGCACATGGGCCGCCACCTCGGCCCGCTCCTGCGCGCGGATGCGTGCCCTGCGCTCCGCCCCCAGGTCGCGCGTCTGGCGGAGCAGGAACGGCCCGAAGATCACCAGCAGCCCGAACAGCAGCAGCGCCGCGCCCCGCAGCGCCGCGAACGCGTCGCCCAGGCCGCCGCGGTAGGCGACGAAGAAGCCGATGCCGATCGCGAAGACCACGAGCCCGATGGCCGTACGCACGATCCCGGCGGTGCGGCTGCGCCCGTCGAGCGACAGCCAGCGGGTGCGCTGCGCGTCGTCGGCCTGCCGCCACACCAGGGCCACGCCGGCCGACGCGACCAGCAGCGGCCACACCCACGCGCCCCGGTAACCGGCGTCCCCGGCGACGGCCATGACGAGGGCGAAGGCCAGCAGCGCCGTGACGATGGCGAGGGCGGCGTGGCGCGACTTGCGCTCGCGGGCGTCGGCCGGTTCCTGGCGTACCTCCGCGCCGCCCTCGGGCACGTTGAGCCACAGCAGGCCGTACAGCACCATGCCGAGACCGCCGCCGAGGGTCAGCACCACGAACCCGACGCGGATCCACACCACGTCCACCGCGAGGTGCCGGGACAGTCCGCGCGCCACGCCCGCGACGATGCGTCGCGAGGAGTCGCGGTACAGCGTGGGGGCCGACCGGCCGACCGTGGGCTCGAAACCCAGGTAGGTCTGCGCGTGGGAGGCGGGAGGAGGTGCTGAGGTCACACGACCGATCGTCACACGCACGGGCTCGGCGACGCATCAGGGTGCGACCCTGATTCGCCCTCAGGGTCGCCTCGGGGTACGACCCGGGCCCCTCCTGATAGGCGCGCACGCGCAAGGCCAGCACGATGGAGGCATGAGCGAGCGGGACGACCGAATCAACAGGGGAATGCGTTCCGCGAATGCGGACGCCGAGCCAAGCGAGGTGCCGGCATGAGCGGGACGAGCCCCCACCCGACCGGGACCACGCCGCGGGCCGAAACGGGCGACGGCGGGAATCCGCCGCTGCACCGCCCGCCGCACGACCGCGTGGTCTCGGGTGTGTGCGGCGGTCTCGGCCGGCACTTCGGCGTCGACCCGGTGATCTTCCGGGTGGTGTTCGTGGTGCTCGCCCTGTTCGGCGGCCTCGGTGTGCTGCTGTACGGCCTGGGCTGGCTGCTGATGCCGGCCGACGGCCAAACGGCGCCCCTGGCACGCGAGGTGCTCAACGGCCGCGGCATCGGTGCCGCGATCCCGGCGATCGCGCTCACCGGCATCGGCGTCGGCGTCTTCTTCAGCTACATCGACAACGGCTTCGACGGGGCGGTGCCGCTGCTGATCGTGGCCGCGATCATCCTGTACGTCGCCCAGCAGAGCACCCGGCGCAACCTGAAGGCCGCGGGTGTCGAGACCGTGGCCACCGCGCCGCCGGCGGGCGTACCGCCGGCGGCGCCTCCCGTCGCCGACGCGCCGCAGGCCCCCGGGCCGCCGCTGGCGCCCGGGCCCGCCAAGTGGTGGCGGGCGCCGACCGGCAAGTCCCCGGACAGACCGGCGCCTTCGCAGGAGCCGAAGCCGCGCAGGCCGCGCTCGTACATCGCGGTGGCGACGGTGTCGCTCGCCGCGGTCGCGGGCGGGGTCATGTGGTGGCTGGACACCGGGACGTCGGCCGACATCTCGGTGCAGGCGGCCCTGGCGGTGGTCCTCGCGATCCTCGCGGGCGGCATGCTGGTCGGCACCTTCTTCGGCGGCGGCCGGTGGCTGATCCTGCCGTCCTTCGCGGTCGCGGTGCTGCTGAGCGCGGTCGCGGCGGTCACGGTGCCGTTCGTCGGGCCCAGCGGGGAACGGACCATCACCCCGGCGACGGCGGAGACGGTCTCGGCGAGTTCGCCGTACCGCATGAAGTTCGGCGAGATGCGGCTCGACCTCACCGAGCTCGACCTGACCGGGCGCGACCCGGCCGAACCGGTCCGCGTGGTGGCGACCGTGGGCGCCGGGAACATGCAGATCTACCTGCCCGACGACGTGCGCGTGATCATCGAGGCGGACGTCGACCTCGGCAACATCGACCTTCCGAACGGCAGCAGCAGCGGCTACCGGCCGGACCGCGACGCGGTCCTCCCGCCCGAGAACGGCGGCCCGCCGCGCGGCACGATCGCGCTCGACCTGGGAGTCGGCGTCGGAAACGTGGAGGTGTTCTATGGAGCCCCGTGAGCCGGAACCGCGCGGGCCGGAACCGCGTGAGCCGGAGCCCCGCGAGGCGGCGCTCGGCGAACCGAGCACAGGCGCCACCCCGGCAGACACGCACGAGGGCACGGGCGCGGACACCAGCGAGGGCACGTACGAGAGCGCAGACGACAGCAGGCACGAGACCACGTACGAGAGCACGCCCGAGAACGCCGACGGCGACCCGCCGGTGGACTCGCCCGACGACACACCGGAACGCGACTCGGAGGAGACCAAGGTGCTCGGCATCGAGCAGTCCGCAGCGACCGAACCTCCCGCCACCTCGCACGTACCCGTGGAAGACCCCGACTGGCGGCCGGGACTGCTGCCGCGCGACCCCGGCGTGAGCGGCACGAGGGGCACGAGCGGCCTGAGCGGGAGCACCGCACCCTTCTTCGCCGCGTCCGAGTCCGCGTCCGAGTCCGCGTCCGCGCCGAAGTCCTTTGGCGCTTCCGCCCGTTCCCCTCGGGGCGACATCGCCCGCCGGCACGGATTCGACCCGATGGCCATGGTCGCCGGCGCCATCTTCATGGCCATCGCCGTGATGTACATGCTGGACGCGGGCGACGCGGTGGACGCCCGGCCCGGCCTGATGCTCGCTCTCGCGGTGATCGGGGTCGGCGCGTCCGGCTTCGTCGGCGCGGTCTGGGCGATGCTCACCGGACGCCGCAGGCGACGGGCCGTGACCGCGGACGCCGAGGCGTCCGCGGTGGACCTCACCAAAGCGGGCTGATCAGGCCCCGAGAACGCGGTCGGGATCCGCGGTTCGGCCTCTCGCCGGGGCCGGCCCGCGGATCTCGGCGTTGCCGGGTGTTCCAGCGCGGCCCAGGGCGTTCCAGCGTGTTCCTGGGTGTTCCTCGGGTCAGTCCGCGATTTCGATCTCGTACGGGTTCGACTCGACGCCCGACGCCGTCACGACGCACAGTTCGACCCGCCCGGGGTCGACGTCCACCGGGATCGGCACGACGAGCACCGCGTCGCACGGGTTGGCGAACCCCGTCTCCGTCGGCACGAGCGGCGCGTACACGTGCACCGCGCCGAATCGTACGACCACGCGGGCGAGTTGGTCGGGCTCCTGGGCGCCGGCGCCGACCAGGTTGGCGCCCCGGATCTCGATGTCGTCGCCCTGCCGCACCGCCGTGTCCAGGTTCCCCGGCACGTGCACGCGCACGACCGAGAGAATCACCGGGCGGTTGTTCTCGACCAGCTTGGCGACGACGTAGACCGCGACCGAGACCATCGCGAGGGCGACGAGCGTCGCCGGGATGTCGGGCAGGGCGCCCGGGTCGCGGGCCAGGCCGACCACGACGAAGCCGACGGCGACGAGGTTGACCAGCACGTACTGCGCGTCGGTGAGCGAGCTGCGGCCCGCGTCGTCGGTCGCCAGGTCCCGCAGGCGTCCGCGGTCGGAGTGCGGCTTCTGCAGGACGCGGCGGTTGACCTTGTCGCCGACGACGCGGCGTACCAGGACCGCGGCGAACAGCGGCGCCGCGAACAGCGCGATCTGGTCGGCGGACACCGAGCCGAGGCTGTCCAGCAGGTCGGAGCGGTCGTCGCTGTCGGAGGCCGCGGCCAGGCGTACCGCGAAGAAGGCGAACGTGTAGGCGAGGGCTACGGCCCACAGCCCGGCGACGGCCTTTGACGTCGACAGGCGGCCGTCGACTCCCCGCACCGGCGCGTAGAGGCCGGCCCCCGTACGGGCCCAGTACGCGACGCCGGTCAGGACCGCGGTCGACACCACGGCCGCGGCCAGGGCGGCGGTACGCGTGACCGTCCACCCGGTGCCGATCGCGGTGAGCGCCTCGACGACCAGGAGCACCACCACGGCGCCCCACAGGAACGCGATCGTGCGAGTGCCAAGCAACCGCAGCGCGGCGCGGCCGTGTGCCCGCCGCTTCACCGCCAACTCCTGCGAGCGCGAGCGGAGTTCGTCGTCTATCCACTGCCGGGTGGCGGGATCGGAGGGCGCCACGACGGACGGCACCCCCTCGCGGCGGGCGAGCGCGCGCCGTGCCTCGGCGAAGCCCTCGTGGGCCCGCCGGTACTCCTCGCGGACCACGCAATGGCAGTCCGGCCCGTGCACGCTGACGCCGTGCGCCATCGAGAAACCCTCCCCTGGGAGCGGCGGCGCGCCGAGTCCGGTGATCGCACCTGCCAGCGGCATTCTGCCGCATGCGGGAGGTGCCGATGGTGCCGGTGGGGTACGGGATTTCCCCGGCGGCCACCCCGCGGTTCACCCGGACCCCACTGTGCTTAACCTGGGCAATAGTAGGACTTCCTAGTATCTTGGGGGCCAGGCATCTGTCCGTGCGTCGCCCATGCGTTGTCGGAGGCTTCCGTGGCCCTGTACGTCCCGACCCGTCCCGTGCGGTTCGTGACCGCGTCCGCCCTGTTCGACGGGCACGACGCGGCCATCAACATCATGCGGCGGATCCTCCAGTCGCAGGGCGCCGAGGTGGTGCACCTCGGCCACAACAGGTCGGTGAGCGAGGTCGTCGACGCGGCCCTGGAGGAGGACGCCCAGGGTGTCGCGGTCAGCTCGTACCAGGGCGGCCACGTCGAGTACTTCGAGTACCTGGTCGAGTCCCTGCGCGAACGCGGCGCCGACCACGTGCGGGTGTTCGGCGGCGGTGGCGGCGTCATCATCCCCGAGGAGATCTCCCGCCTGGCCCGGTCGGGCGTCACGGTCTTCTCCCCCGAGGACGGCCAGCGCCTGGGCCTCGCCGGGATGATCAACACGCTGATCGAGGCCTGCGACGTCGACCTCGCAGAGCGGCCCGCCGCCCTCGACGCACTCCTCGCCGGCGACCGGGGCGCGCTGGCCCGCACGCTGACGGTCGTGGAGAACCGCGGGCTGGCCGACGCGGACCTCGCGGCGGTGCGCGCGGCGGCCGCCGACCGGCGCGTACCGGTCCTCGGCATCACCGGCACCGGCGGATCGGGCAAGTCGTCGCTCACCGACGAACTCGTCCGGCGCCTGCGCACCGACCAGCAGGACAAGCTGCGCGTCGCGGTGCTCGCGGTGGACCCGACCCGGCGGCGCGGCGGCGGCGCACTGCTCGGCGACCGCATCCGGATGAACGCGCTCGACGGCGAGCGGGTGTTCTTCCGGTCCGTCGCGACGCGCGCCGCGGGCCGTGAACTCCCCGAGCGCATCGAGCAGTTCCTCGACGTGTGCAAGGCGGCCGGCTACGACCTGGTGATCCTGGAGACGCCGGGCATCGGGCAGGGCGACGCGGCGGTCACGCAGTACGCCGACACCTCGCTCTACGTCATGACCCCGGAGTTCGGCGCCGCCTCCCAGCTCGAGAAGATCGACATGCTGGACTTCGCCGACGTCGTCGCGATCAACAAGTTCGAGCGCCGCGGCGCGGAGGACGCGCTGCGCGACGTGTCGCGGCAACTCGTGCGCAACCGCGAGGCGTTCGGCTCCCGACCCGAGGACATGCCGGTGTTCGGCACCAGCGCCGCGACGTTCAACGACGACGGCGTGACGGCGCTGTACCAGCACGTCGCGGAACGCCTCGCCGAACAGGGTCTGCCGCTGGAACCGGGCGCGCTGACGCCGGTTTCGGTGCGTACCTCCACCGGTGCGGCGCACATCGTCCCGGCCTCGCGCACCCGCTACCTGGCCGAGGTCGCCGAGACGGTACGCGGCTACCACGCGGAGACGCGTACCCAGTCGGCGGCCGCGGCCCGCCTCCAGCGCGTCGCCCTGGTCCGCGACGAACTCCCGGACCCCGTCGACTCGGTGGACGCGCTGCACGCCGACGCGGAGGCGGCCGTGACGGCGGACTCCCGGGAGCGGCTGGCGGCCTGGCCGGCGACGGTCGAGGCGTACTCGGGCGACGAACAGGTGGTGCGGGTCCGGGACCGCGAGATCCATACCGCCCTGACCCGCGAGTCGTTGTCCGGCAACCGCATCCGGCGCGTCGCGCTGCCGCGCGTCACCGACCACGGCGAACTGCTCCGCTTCCTGCGCGAGGAGAACCTGCCGGGCCACTTCCCGTTCACCGCGGGGGTGTTCCCCTTCAAGCGGGACGGCGAGGACCCGGCGCGGATGTTCGCGGGCGAGGGCGACCCGTTCCGCACCAACCGCCGCTTCAAGCTGCTGTCCCACGACGGCGAGGCCACGCGGCTGTCCACGGCCTTCGACTCGGTCACCCTGTACGGCCGCGACCCCGACGAACGCCCGGACATCTACGGCAAGGTCGGCACCTCGGGCGTCTCCGTCGCGACGCTCGACGACATGAAGGCGCTGTACGACGGCTTCGACCTCACCGCGCCCTCCACGTCCGTCTCGATGACCATCAACGGACCGGCGCCGACGATCCTGGCGTTCTTCCTCAACACCGTCGTCGACGCCGAACTCGCCAAGTTCCGGGACGCCGAGGGCCGCGAGCCGTCCGAGGCCGAGGCGGCCGACATCCGGGCGAAGGCGCTGGCAACCGTACGCGGCACCGTGCAGGCCGACATCCTCAAGGAGGACCAGGGCCAGAACACCTGCCTGTTCTCCACGGAGTTCAGCCTGCGCATGATGGCGGACATCCAGGAGTGGTTCATCCGCAACCGCGTCCGCAACTTCTACTCGGTGTCCATCTCCGGCTACCACATCGCCGAAGCCGGTGCGAACCCCATCAGCCAGCTCGCGTTCACCCTCGCGAACGGCTTCACGTACGTCGAGTCGTACCTCGCCCGCGGCATGGACGTCGACGACTTCGCGCCGAACCTCTCCTTCTTCTTCAGCAACGTACCCCGACCGGCGGAAACTGGCCGCGGCCGCCCAGGGCATGGTGGCGCAGGCCGGGCG
>NZ_JBEZFP010000058.1:0-51607 GCF_040649515.1 Streptodolium elevatio | reverse complement strand
GGGGCTGCGGCCTACCGGAGGCGTCGAGCCGGTTCCACCTCTGCAGGTTCACCGCGACCGCCATCTGCCGCTTGCCGTCGGCGCGGGTCATGGCAAGCGTTCCGCCGCCCCAGACCGTGCCGCCGTGACCCCAGAAAGTGCCCGGCCCCGGGCCCTCCATCGGATGCAGGCCGAGCCCGTAGTCGATCACCTTGCCCTCCTGGGAGATGACCGGGCCGGTACGTTGCATCTGCGCCAGCGACGAAGGGCTGACGATCTCTCCGGCCAGCAGCATGCCGTAGAAGCGGTTGATGTCCGCCACGGTGGATATCAGCGAGCCGGCCAGTCCCGCGTACGACATCTCGAAGACGCTGTAGTCGCGCGGCGGGTCGATCATGCCGAACCACGCCTCGTACAGCTGCGAGTGCGGCCCGTCGACGTACGGTCCGGTGGGGAGTTCGGTGTCCCGGAGTCCGGCGCGCTCGATGACGTTCCGGGTGATGTACTGCTCGGCCGGGGTGCCGGTCACGTGTTCCAGGAGCCGACCGAGGAGCAGGTAGTTGGTGTTGGAGTACACCCCCGGCGCGCCGCCCGGGGCGCAGACGGCAGGTGCGGTCACCCCCATCTCGATCAGTTCGTCGGGGTCGAACCGCGTGTGGCGGTGGTCGTCCAGGCTCTCGGGCCCGATCTCCGCGAGGACGGGGAACGCCTTCAGCGAGGGGTAGGCGTACGGGAGGAACTCGGCGAAGCCGCTGGTGTGGTTGATCAGCATCCGGACCGTGACCGCGTCACCGCGTTGTCCGGGGACCAGCTTCGGAAGGTACCGGCCGATCGGTGTGTCGAGACCGATTCGACCGCTCTCGACCTGCTGCAGGACCGCCGCCGCGGTGAAGGTCTTGGTGACGCTGCCGACCCGGTGCCGCATGTCGGCGGTGACGGGACGACCGGTGGCGACGTCGGCGACCCCGGCGGCGCCGCGCCAGACCCGGTCGCCGTCCCGGACCTCGGCGAACAGGCCCGGTATCCCGGCGCGGTGGACGTTCTCGAGGGCGGCGTCCAGCGCCGCGGAATCCAGTGCGTTCTTCATGTCATGCGTCCTTTCGATCTGCTCGGAGTGCGCTCCACGCCGGTCGCCCGACCCGGGTGACAGGCCGCGCGTGACACGTCGACCCCTTTGCCGCCGGGTCGCTCGGCACGCCCATGTCCTCATTATGCACGCACCGCGTGCAACGCAAAGTGCAATGCCAAGTGCATGGCCGGGCGCATGGGCTAGACTGAGACCGACGAGAGGGGCGAAATGGCAGGTCGAAGGCGTTGGTCGACCGAGGAGATCCTCGACGCGGCAGCGGAGTTGCTGCGCACGAGCGACACCGAGTCGTTCAGCGTGCGCAAGCTCGCCGCGACCCTCGGGACCGATTCCTCCAGCCTCTACCGGCACTTCCGCAGCAAGACCGAGCTAATGCGGGCGGTCGCCGACCGGATCCTCCTGGCCGCGATGGACGGCTACCGTCCCGAGGGCGACTGGAAGCAGCGCATCACGTCCCTTGCCCTGCGGGTGCGGGAGGCCTTCGGACGGCAGCCCCAGCTCGCCGCGATCTGGGGACGGTACGCGTCGGGCGGCGCCGGTTCCCGGCTGGTCGCCGAAGAGGTGTTGCAGGCCCTGCGCGCGTCGGGGCTGCCCGACGAGAAAGTCCCGGCGTACTACCACCGGCTCGCGGTCCTGGTCGCCGCGCTGGTCGCCTCCGAAGCCGGAGTCAGCGCCATCACCCCCGAAGAGTACGAACAGGGCATGGAGCTGTTCCGCGTCACGGTACTCGGCGCCGACCCCGAACACTTCCCCGCGCTGGCCCACTTCGGACGCGAAGTCCGCCCTCTCGGGGCGGACCGCCACGCCGCGTTCGAAGAGATCCTCGCCGCCCACCTCACCCACATCGAGGCAGCAATTCCCCCGGCTTAGCCGGCCCGCGCGCACGCCCCCTCCCGCGATCAGGGCAGCGGAACAAGCGTGGCGAGGCGGCCCCGTTACGTCAGTTCGGGGTACGGGCCCTGGCGCCAGTCGCCCGAGACGGCGCGGCGCACGATGCGCCAATCGCCGTCCACGAGCGCGACCTCGTCGTGGTAGCGCACCCCGACGACCAGGTTCTGCGGGTGGTCGGCGCCGGCCGGCTCGCCCTTGAAGTGATACGCGACGGCGTACGTTTCGACCCTCCCGGTCCGGGCTCCCGGGTCGATCTCGGCGAGCTGGTTACCCATGAAGTGCATGGTGACCGGGAAGAACTCGACGCCGGGTCGCAGGTGTTCCAGGTACGCGTCGATCGCGAGCGCGTCGCGGGAGCCGTCGACGAACGCGTCGTCGCCGAAGCACGAGCGGACCAGGGGCCAGTCGCGCCGGTCGATGCCCCGCGCGTACAGCTTCGGCAGGCGCAGCGCGCAGCGTTCGGCCCACAGCAGTTCGGCGAGGTCGCTCATCGTCGGGTGGCCTCCAGCCAGTCGAGGGTGCGGCGCAGGGCCTCGTCCAGCCGCAGCGGGGTGTGCCCGAAGCGCGCCCGGGTCACGGTGTCGGTGTAGTAGGGCGTGGGGAACGTGCGGTTGGCGAGGGCGACGAGGCTCGGACCGGACTGACGCTGCAGTTCCGGGTCGTCGGCGAGAAGATCGGCGGTGATGTCCCGTACCCGGTGTGCGGATCCCGCGAGTTCGCCTGCGCGATTGAGGAACTCGGCCATGCTGCACACGTCTTCCGGATGCGCGAAGGCCAGGTACTTCTGTCCCGCTTGGCCGCGGTCGAGGGCGGCGACAGTGACGGCCGCGACGTCGTCGGCGTACGACCACGGGATCGGGAAGTGCACCGTGGAGTCGATCTCGCCCTTGAGGGCCATGAGGATGCGCAAATTGTAGCTGGGGGCTTCCAGCGCGCGGCCCGGCACCGGCGACGGTCCGAACGTGCCGCCGGGGATGACCACGCATGCGTCGAGCCCTGCCGCCGCCCGGCGCATGACCTCGACGAACGCGGCACGCTTGGACACCGAGTAGGGATCTCCCGGCGGTGTGTCGAGCAGCGGCGAATCCTCGCTGAGCGGGCGGTCGGTGTAGTCGAAGTACGTGGTCGTCCCCAAGGCCACGGTACGCCGCGCGCCGATGGTCTCGGCGGCGTCCAGGACGTGCCCGAGCCCTCCGGTGTTGACGCGTGCGTGCTCGTCGGCATCCTGCGACGCGCCGCCGAGCACCGCCGCGGAGTGCACGACGAACTCGGCGCCGTCCGCGGCGGCCAGCACACTCGCGCCGTCGGTGATGTCGCCTTCCACCAGCGCGACGCCGAGTTCGCGCAACGGGACGCTCTCACTGCCCGGGCGGACCAGCGCCCGGACATCGTCGCCGCGTTCGCGCAGGCGACGGCAGATGTTGGCACCGATGAGGCCGGTGGCGCCGGTGACGAAGACGGTTGGCACTGGTGCTTCCCCTTCGGGCGGCTCGAATGACCGGGTGTCGCGGGCCGTCGTCCTTCACCATGATCTCTACCCGGGTTGATCCACAGGTTCAAGAGTCATACGTGGGTTCGCGCCCGCGAGGTGTTCGTCCGCGCGGGTCCGCGCGGCGCCGCGCAGGGCAACGCAGGCCGCGCGCAATATCGAGCGGCGTTGGTCCAGTTCGTTCGCAGCAGCGATCATCAGGCGTTTGGGGGTCGGTTCCCGGCTCCTGGTCTCACCGCGCGCGTGACGGACGCGCGGCCACCGCCCTCCGGGCCTCGTCGTCCTGTCGCCACGCGTGGTGCAGCGCCGTGTTGGCCGTTGCCACCACCCCGTACACGGCCGCGAGCAGCCAGTGACCCATCGCCGCGAGCCCGACAGCCGCGGTGCCGAAGAAGGCGACCTCGACAGCCACCCGGCCGGACAAGGGCAAGTATCGCGGCGCGCGCGGCGCCACGAAGTTGCCCCAGGCCACGGCCGCGAGGGCCGGGAACGCGATGCCCAGCGCCACGCTGCCGAGCCGTCCCGGCCCGACGTGCGCACCCCACCAGGCCAGAGCCGCCAGAGCACACAGTTCCAGCGCGAACCGCCCCAACGCGTTGAGACTCCGAATCGTCATGATCACCATCGTGGCAGCAGGCTCCCGGTGACCGACGGTCGCCTGCCGGAAGGCACGTCGACGAACGGGCCGTCCTGCCCCCCGGATCTCCGGTTGCCGGTTCCCCGAACCGACGCTTCCTTCGGCCGGCGGTCGCGCGGCGCCGGCAGGCTCGGCGCCGCGCGGTGCACCGCGTGGTTCGGGGGCGGGTCACGCCGTGACGCGCTCGGGCCGAACCGCGGGGGCCGGGACCGCGATCCGGTGGCGGCGGGACGGCATCATGTTGGTCGGATGCGTGAGGCTCCAGGTGGTGGCGGAGCAGATCATTTCCTTGACGCGGGCGGCGTTTCGTCCGGTCATCGCCTTGGGCTTGGCCCGGTCGTCGCGGGTGACGTGCTGGACGATCCCGTCACGGCGGCCGAGGCTGATGCACTGGAACTTGTAGCCGATCTCGGTCTCCGGGGCCTTGCGCCCGGTCAGGCGGGCGGCGAGTCCGTCGGCGGCGAGCCAGGCCATCGGGTTCGCCGCGGCGCAGGACATGCGCAGCGGCTTGCCGCCCGCGCCGATCGCGTACGCGGCGTCGCCCACCGCGTAGACGTCCGGGTGGGAGACCGAGCGCAGCGTCGCGTCGACGACGATCCGGCCGGTGTCGGAGACCTCCAAGGCGCTGGCGGCCGCGATCGGGTGTACGGCGAAACCGTTGGCCCACACGGTGACCCGGGCCGGGATCTCCCCGCCGGCGCCGGTCCGGACGCGGTCCGCCTCGACAGCGGTGACGTCGGTGTCCTCGTGGACCGTGATGCCGAACCGGGCGAACGCACCGCGCAGGTGGTGCCGGGCCTTCTCGCCGAGCCAGTCTCCGAGGCCGCCTCGGGTGGCGATGCCGACGCGCAGGTTCGGGTACGCCTCGGCGATCTCGGCGGCCGCCTCGATACCGGTCAGGCCGCCGCCCACGATCAGCACGCTCGCCCCCGGAGCCCGTTCGGCCGGATCGGCCGGCTCAGCTCGTTCGGCGGGCTCGGCCGGATCGGCCGACGCGGCCAGTTCCGCCAGCCTCGCCCGCAGACGCAGTGCGCCCTGCCTGCCGGCGACGTTGTGGGCGTACTCGGCCACACCGGGGACCTCGCTCGCGGCGGCGGTGCTGCCGAGGGCGTACACGAGGGTGTCGTAGCCGAGGGCCTCGGTGCCGTTCTCGTCGGTGAGTTCGACGGTCTTGTGGTCCGCGTCGACGGAGCCGACCCGCGCGATGCGGACCCGCACGCCGGTGCCCGCGTAGATGTCCCGCAGCGGGCGCAGGGGGAGGTCCTGGCCGCCGGCGAGCTGATGCATGCGGATGCGTTCGACGAAGTCGGGCTCGGCGTTGACCAGAGTGATCTCCACCTCGTCGTGGTGCACGCGCTTGGCGAGACGGCCGGCGGTGATGGCTCCCGCGTACCCCGCTCCGAGGACGAGGACGCGGTGCTTGCTGTTGGTGCGGCTGGTGCGGTTCATTTGGGCGCTCCTGTCCGGCTCCGGTTGCTTGCGCTCCCTGAACCGGACAGCGGCGCGATCCCTGACAGGAATCGAATGTGACCTGGGTCACCACTCCACGGCGAGCGGCGCATGCGGCCCGGTGGCCGCCCACTGGCGGGTGATGTGCCGCAGCTTGTCGGGGTTCACCTGGACGTGGATGGCCGAGATGCCGTCCGGCGTCACATCGAGGGAGAAGACGCCGAAGACCTGGTCGCGGACCTCGATCAGGACGGACGGGGCGCCGTTGACGACGGTGGCGTAGAAGACGGGGGCGACGCCGACGAAGGCCCGCTTGTGGTCGTTCGGCCGGAACAGTCCGCGCACGTAGCGGGCGATGGCGACCGCGCCGTGGACCGGAGTCCTGCGGGCCGCGATCCGGCCGCCGCCGTCCGGCACGGTGACCGCGTCGTCGGCGAGCAGCCTGATCAACGGCTCGGTGTCGCCGCTGAGGGCCGCGGCGAGGAACTGCTCGACGATCCGCGCCGCGGCGGCCGTGTCGATCTCGGTACGGGCCCGCCCGGCGCCGACGTGCAGCCGGGCGCGCCGGTAGATCTGCTGGCAATTCGCCTCGGTGAGGTCGAGCATCTCGGCGATCTCCCGATGCGTGTACCCGAACGCCTCGCGCAGCACGTACACCACACGCTCGTTGGGCGACAGGCGCTCCATGAGGGTCAGGATCGCGATGGAGACGGATTCGCGCTGCTCGAAGGTGTCGGCCGGACCCAGCATCGGGTCGCCGGCAAGGACCGGCTCGGGGAGCCACTGGCCGACGTACGTCTCACGCCGGGCGCGCGCCGAGGTGAGCTGGTTGAGGCACAGGTTGGTGAGCACCTTCGTCAGCCATGCCACAGGGGTCTCGATCTGCGACCGGTCCGCGGCGTGCCAGCGCAGGAAGGTGTCCTGCACCGCGTCCTCGGCATCGCCCGCCGACCCGAGGAGCCGGTAGGCGATGGCCTCCAACCGGCCCCGGGAGCTCTCGAACAGATCGACCTCGTATGAACTGAGCGACATGTGGCAATGTTCGGCCATAGGCCCGGGCCGCTCGCGACCGGGCCGGGTGAACAGGCCGACCACACGCTCAAGCGTCGTCGGCAGGCCTGTCGGTGGAGGAGCTGACAAGCCAGTCGTAGAAGTCGGCCGCGCCGGGGAACGGCGTGGACGCTCGGTGCGGTACGAGCCAGACCGCGGCCATCTCCAACTCGCCGTATGTGCCGAACTCCTCGCCCTGGGCCAGGACGAGCGCGCGGTCTGCGACCCGCCACGCGGCGAAACTCCACCCGTCCGGCCCGGTGTCGTGCGTGAACCGCACCTCGGGCGCGCCCAGCGTCGCGGCGAGCATCGCTTCGGCGTCGGCCCACGCCGCGGCGAAGGCGGACGCGCCGGCTTCCCCCGCGGGGGTTGCCGCCCAGTCGGGCCAGGGGAACTGGGCACCGAGCAAGTCCTCGCTGTACTCGTCGTCGGCGTCAGGGTGGTGGTAGGCGAACTCCAGCAGGAACCCGGGATGCTCGGCAGCCGCCAGGTCGGGGTCCAACGACTTCAGAGGGTGTCCGGTGTCGGTCAGCCGCGCTCCCGGGACGAGCCCGGTGCGCCGGCCGCACTCGTCCAGGAACCGCGAGACGGTGTCCGTGTCCCAGTCGGCACGGGCCAAATCGACGAGTCGGCCGACGAGCGCGACCGACAACGGCTTGCGACGCACGGCAATGGCCTGGGATTCGTCCAGAGAAGTCATGGCCGGACGTTAGCGCCCCCGACTGTCGCCGGAACCGCAAGAACGGCGCACGTTCCGGATCGCCGTGGGCCGTACGCCGGGCGCCGCCCGCACGTACGCCGACCGGGTTGTACGGTTGCGCGCCCGGTGCGCGGGTACCCGCCGACGATGACCGACTCCGCCATTGCCGTCCTCGACATCGACGGGACGCTCATCGACTCCAACTATCAGCATGCGCTCGCCTGGTACCGGGCGCTGCGCTCGGTGGGCGAGACCTACCCGGTGTGGCGGCTGCACCGGCTCATCGGGATGGGCGGGGACCAGCTGCTCACGGCTCTCGGCGGCGAGGAGTTGGAGCGGCGGGTGGGTGACCGGGCCCGGGAGCGGCAGGGCAAGGAGGTCGACGCGCTGCTGGAGGAGATGGCGCCGTTGCCCGGCGCCCGCGAACTCCTGCTGGCCGTCAAGGAGCGCGGCCACCGGCTGGTGCTGGCCAGCTCCGGTCAGCAGCGCCACGTGGACGCCTTCCTGGACAAGCTGGATGCGCGCGGCATCGTCGACGACTGGACCACGAGCGCCGACGTCGAGGCGTCCAAGCCGGCGCCGGACCTGCTGAAGGTGGCGCTGAAGAAGCTGGGCGAGCCGGCCGACGCGTCGAGCGTGGTGGTCGGCGACTCGGTGTGGGACGTCGAGGCGGCGAAACGGGCCGGGATGCCGGCGATTGTCGTGCGTTCCGGCGGCTTCGGGGACGACGAGCTCACGAGGGCCGGCGCGGTCGCCCTCTACGACACGCCGGGCGACCTCGCGCAGGCGCTGGACGAGACGCCGCTCGCCTGACGGCACCGCCGCCCGGCCCGCATACCCGACCCAGATGCCCGGTCTTCCGCGCCGCTGATGGCACGTGGCCGCCAGCCTGGGCGACGGATCACGCGAGGGGCGGCAAGAGCGAGCTTCGGCCGTTCTTCCAGGCGGTCATGACGTGCTCGGCGAAGCGTTCCTCGACCAGTTCCGTCGCCTGGACGCCGAAGACGATGTCAGGTTCGAGCGCAGGCTCTTCGGCGAGCATTGTCGCGACGACCTCCCGGCGCATGAGTTGTTCGTGTACGGCGTCGGCCTCGACGTGCTCGGTGTAGAAGAGCGCGCATGCCGGGTCCGCCACGCCGAGCCGGTCCAGTGCCCGGGCCAGCCGTGCCGCGCTCGGCGGGGTGCTGATCTCCGCGGCTGCGAAGTGGCCGACCATCATGCCGCGACGGCCGCGGTGCCAGCCGAACGTCGACATCAGGTTGACCACGGCGAGCATCGCCGCGGGAACCCTGTCGAGGTAGTGGCCGTAACCGTCGTCCAGGCCAAGCCCCCGCATGAGATCCGCGAACAGAGTGGCGTGCATACGCTCGGCGCGGCCTCCCCCGAATTCGTCGAATTCGACGGTGACCACGGCCGCTTTGGCGCGTCCGGTCAGCCGGGGGATCAGCAGGGCGTGCGGGTCGGCTTCCTTGAGGTGGTAGACGGAGCGGTGGATCACGTACTCGCGGAACTGGTCGAGGTCGCCGTCGCGGAGGAGGTGGTGGGAGATCCCCGACCCCTCGTCCGGCTCCGTCAACAGCGGTGCGAGGACTGCCTCCGCGTCCTCGTCCGCGCCGGTTCCGGCGCGGAGGACGTCGAGGAAGGCCTCCTCGAGAGCGGCGCGTACGCGGATCAGGCCGGGATCCCATTCCCAGGCCGGGTCGACGTCGGCGAAGCCGCGGTAATGCAGTTCGTAGCAGGCGTATAGGGCGAGTTGGGCGTCGTCCGACCATGGGTCGAACGAAGCGGGAGGCGGGGCGAGGGCGCTGCCCGCGGGCCGCCGCAGCGTGTCCAGCAGAGTCTGCGAGACGGCGCCGCGGGGGCGCGGCAAACGGGGATCGGTCACGACGCCTCCGGCAACGGGTCCGCACAGGTCGATTGGGGGAGGCCGGCCAGTTCGCAGACGGCGGCGATTCCGCCGGAAGCAGCCGCCGCGCGCTGCCGTTCCGCTCCCGTGCCGCGCTCCAGTATGTGCGACACGAGGCGGTGGACCTCGTCGCGGTCGCCGAACTCGTCGAGTGCGTCGCGGACATGTGCCAGCAGTGCGTGGACCATGACAGCGGCCGGCATCTGCCGCTCGCGAGCCGGGTCGACGGCGGGCCCCCGCAGTCCGTGGCGCGCGGCGGACCACATGGCCGCGGCGATGACCGCGTCGTCCACCGGGGCGGCCTGCCGGCCCGCGTCCAGGTCCATGCGGGCTCGCACCACCAGCGCACGCACCAAGGCGGCGTGCAGCACCGCCTCGTCCGCGGTGGGCACGGCGTCGGCGGCGCGTACCTCGACGGTGGGAGCGTGCTCGGACGGGCGTGCGGACCAGAAC
The DNA here is from genome assembly GCF_040649515.1 of Streptodolium elevatio. GTDB lineage: Bacteria > Actinomycetota > Actinomycetes > Streptomycetales > Streptomycetaceae > Yinghuangia > Yinghuangia elevatio. The sequence continues at coordinate 41,966 of NZ_JBEZFP010000058.1, read as the reverse complement.
GTCATCTGCGGGTCCACGGTGGTCCCGAACGCGGCCTGCCGGCCCATCGCCCGGTCGTAGGCGGCTGCGTCCGCGCACCAGGGCGGTGCGCCGAACCCGGGGAAGCGGCTCTGGACGACAGTTCGCCAGCTTGCGAACCCGGTGTCCCGGCCGCGGCAGAAGGCGGAATTGCCGGTCAGCACCTGCAACGTCGCCAGCCATGGCCGCAAGTGATTGACCACCGCGACCGCCGTCTCGCGGTCGGCCACGCCGACGTGGACGTGGAGTCCGCACGCGGCGTAGTCGTCGACGACACCGCGGTAGAGGCGCTCGATCGCCAGGTAGCGTTCGCCGGGCGTGAGGGGCAGCGGCCCGTCGGCCATGACGGGCGCGAACCCGACGGACATCACGGCGACGCCCTGCGTATGCGCGGACGCCGCCAACGCCGCACGGGCCTGCGTCACCTGACCGCGGACGTCGCCCAGCGTGCGGCACACGCCGGTGGCCGCCTCGACCTGGCAGGCGAGCAACTCGGGCTTCAACTCCGCGGCCGCCGCGCCGGCCGGAACCCCGCCGAGGACCGCCGCCGCAGCCGGCACCGGCATCCCGGTGCCGGGGTCGACGGTGAGGAATTCCTCCTCGACCCCGAGCGTGGCGCCCCACGGCACCACGGCGGACCCGCTCACGGCCGCCCCTCCCGGACTCGACCGACGCCGCAGGACAACCCCCGGTACGGGGATCGGCGGCGGGACCGGCTCAGAGACCTGCTTCGGGACCGAGGCAAACGGCCCGGCGGCCGACGGCCACCGCGGAACGGCACAACACGCACACGATGCATGAGCGGCAGCTACCCGCGATCTTGCCGAACACGCGCAACCCGGCGGTCCGCGCCCCGGGCCCGTAGAGCCGCCGCCCTCCCGGCGTGGCGCGGGCGAGGCGCGGGGCAGAGCAGGCGAGGCGCAGCAGGCGGCGCGGAACCCGCGCGCGAGGGAATCGGTCCCGTTTGCGTTGATCGCCGTCGGGCAGCCGCCGATCATGAATCTGCTGCGCATGCCGGGGACGTACCGGCCCCAGGCCGACACGTGGCTCCTGCTGGACGCATACCGCGACCAGCACGACCTCCACCAGGCCACCGACGTCCTGGACGTGGGGACCGGGACCGGCGCGGTCGCCCTGGCGGTCGCGGAGGCCACAAATCGCCGTTGCAGGGTCACCGCGCTCGACATAGCCCGTTCCGCGGTCTGGGCGGCTCGTGCCAACAGCCTCCGGTTCCGCAGGCGCCTCCGGGTCCGCCGCAGCGACCTGTTCACCGCCGTGGCCGGGCAGCAATTCGACGTGGTGCTCGCCAACCCGCCGTACGTCCCCTCCCCCCACGCCCAGGTCCCCCGGCACGGCCGAGCACGGTCCTGGGACGCGGGCACCGACGGAAGGGCCGTGCTGGACCGTCTCTGCGCGGACCTCCCGCACATCCTGCGCCCGGGCGCCACCGCGCTGGTGGTGCACTCGGCGCTGTGCGGAGTGGACACGACCGTGCGGATGTTCACCGCGGCAGGGCTGCGGGCCCGGGTCGTGGCGCGCAGCATGGAGCCGTTCGGACCGGTACTCACCGAACGCGCCCTCTACCTGGAAGCAGTCGGGCTCATCGAACCGGGCTGCCGCGAAGAGGAACTGGTGGTCATCCGTGCCGACAAATGACGCCGACTCCCCCGCCGGGACACCTTCGGGTCCCGTGCCCCCTTCGGGTTCCGTGCCCGCGCTCTCCGCGCCCCCGGGTCCCGGCGCCGCGGCCGCCCGGCGGGTAGAGGTGGTCCCCGGCGGGCCCCTGCTGGTGGAGGGCCCGATAGAGGTCCCCCTTGCGGACGGTGGCGTGGCCCGGTCGGACCGTGTGGTCGTCGCCGTCTGCGCCTGTCGCCGCAGCCGTCGCTGGCCCTGGTGCGACACCAGCCACCGCACACGCCGAACACCGCCAAATGCCTAGTCCGAGCGCGACGTAGCGGTCCGCAGGAGGCACAGGAGTCGGCAGTCGGGAGGCAGGCTCAGGCGGGGTGGCCCGGGTGCAGGTTCCGGACGTCCGAGAACATCAGCGGCGAGCGGTCGCGTGACGCGATTCCGTCGTCCGTGTCAGGGGCGGGATCGGCGTCGGCGTCGGTCGGGGCGAGAACGAACCCGGTGTGGTCGCCCAGGTTGTCCAATCTTTCCACGACGGTCCCGGCGAAGCGCACCCGGCAGTCCGTCAGCAGCGGCACATCCGCCGGGCCGGGTTCCCAGCGGCAGCGGTCGAACTTGTCGATGTGGTCACCGGTCTGTTCCCCGAACAGCGCCGCAAGATCGCGCTGCCCGGCCTCCAGGGAGTGGACGGCCAGCACGGGCGAGGCGACCGCGATCCGGTGCGTGTGGTTGACGACCGACAGGCAGACCAGGAACCGGGCCGGGTCGAGGCTGCACTGCGACGCGAAACCCACCAGGCACCCGGACCGCTCACCGGTGCCGGGATGCACCGCGGTCACCACCAGCATGGGGTAGTCCAGCACATCCGCGAATTGCTCAAAGGGCACCGGTCATCCTCCGCACTGCTCGTTCTCCGCACTGCTCGTTCTCCGCACTGCGTTTACACACTGCGTTTACGCGATCCTGCAACCGCCACCGGGTACCCGCGCCGACCCGCGCCGATGCGCGGTGCGGGCGCGGCGGCGCCGTCCGGTGGAGCGGCCCGCCTTCCGACGCCGGCCCGGCGTCCGGCCTCCCGCGGGTGCTCAGCGCCGTGCGCGCGCCGTCCGGTACACCACCGCCGCGACGATCACGGCTGTGACCACGGCGGCTTGCACGCGACGGTCGCGTGCGGCGCCCGCGGCCTGGCGGGCTTTGTCGGCGACCGGCGGCGGGGTGTTTTCCTTGACCGTGTCGGCGACCGTCGAGGCGGTGTCGGTCACTTGGTGACCGAGGCGCGTAGCCGCGTCGAGAACCGGGTCGGGTGTCTTGTCCCGGATGGCGTGCATCGCATGGTCGGCGGTGTCCTTGACGGCGGCCGCGGCGTCGGAGGACTTCTCGCGCACCTGCCGCTTGGCGGCCGCGGTTGTGTCCTTGGCTCGCGCCTTGACGTCTGCCTTGGCGGCAAGTGCCTCCACTGTGGCGCCGAGTTGTTCGCGGGTGCCCTCGATGCGCTCGCGCAGTTCCTCGGGGGAGGGTGCGTCCTGGTGGCGCGGGTCCTGGGAGCTGGGGTCCTGGGTCATCGGTGTGCGTGCTCCTTGATCTGGGCCACATCGGTCTTTACGCCCTCGATGGCCTGTTCGGGTACGGGCGGCACGGCGCGGGCGATGCTGCGCTTGCCCGCAAGCGCGAGCACAGCGGTGACGCCGAGCAGGACGACCGTGGTGACGAGCGCCGCGGCCCACACCGGCAACGCGGTCGCCAGCGCGGCGATCACGGTCACGACAAGCGCCTGAGCCGTGATGAAGCCAAGGGTCCCGGCGCCGCCGAGCAGGCCGCCGCCGATGCCGAACCGCTTGCCCTTCTCGGTCATCTCGGCCTGGGCCAGCCGCATTTCGTCGCGCACCAACTGCGACAGCTGCGCCGACGCATCGCTGACCAACTGGCCCACGGAAGCGTCGGCGGGCGACGTCTCGGCCGGGCTGCGGGGCTCCGCGTCAGGCGCGGAACCGGGTGGGGTGGGGCGGTTCATGGAGGGCACTCCCGTCGAGTGGTCGGGTCGGAGACGGCGGACGGCGCGGACGGGGGCCGGGTCTCACCCGGGGGGATCCTGGGCGTGCCGGCGTTCTTCGGCGGACCAGGTACGGGTGTCGCGCGGCTCGACGTACGGTTCGTCGCCGGGCGGGTGACCTCCTGCGATGGCCCGCTGCCGGGACAACTCGGCGTCGAACTCCAGGCCGAGGAGGATCGCCAGGTTGGTCACCCACAACCACACCAGGAAGACGATTACCCCGGCGAACGTGCCGTACGTCTTGTTGTAGGTGGCGAAGTTCGCGACGTACAACGCGAAGCCACCGGACGCCAGCAGCCAGATGACCAGGGCGAGGAAGCTTCCCGGGGTCACCCAGCGGAATCCGCGGCCCTTCGCGTTCGGTGCCGCCCAGTACAGGATCGCGATCATCACGACCACGAGCACCACGAGGACGGGCCACTTGGCGATGTCCCACACCGTGACGGCCGTCCCGCCCACACCAAGGGCCTCACCGGCCTGGCGCGCGATGCCGCCGGTGAACACGACCATCAACGCGCTGACACAGGCCAGCACCATCAACACGACGGTGACCGCGATGCGCAACGGGGTCAGCTTCCACACCGGACGCCCCTCGGCGACGTCGTAGACGACATTGGAAGCCCGGATGAAAGCCGCCACGTACCCGGACGCGGACCACACCGCCATCACCAGGCCGACGACCGCCAGCACCGAGCCGACCCCGGCACCCGCCTGCAGTTCGCGCACGGCATTGGTGATCACGTCGCGCGCCGCGCCGGGGGCGAGCTGATCAACGTTGTCCAGGATCTCCCGGGTCGCCGACTCCCCCGCGATGCCCAGCAACGACACCAGCACCAGCAGTGCGGGGAACAGCGACAACACTCCGTAGTACGTCAACGCGGCGGCGCGGTCCGACAGTTCGTCTTCCTTGAACTCGGCCACGGTGCGCTTGAGCACGCGCCACCACGACCGCTTCGGAAGTTCCGAAGGCTCGTCCGGGGCCTCGCGCTCTACTTCCGGGTCCGGGCCGGGGCGCGGCTCCTCGCCTCTCCTTGGTACGTCTGGCATGACCCGCCGCTATCCGAAATCCCGCCGCCCATGCCCGGCAATCCCGCCAAAAGCCTCTCCGTCGATACCGGCCTGCGCCCGGTCGCGCCACGCGGGGGCCTGCCCGGTCGTGGCGGCGCGCCACAGCCGACATCCGCCGGTCACCGAGAGGTCGGGCGTACCGGGCGCTCAGTCGAGACCGGGGACGCCGAGCTCGGCGGCGTGGGCGTTGGTCTCCGCGCGCAGCGCGGCCGGCAAGGGGATGCCGGACTCTTCCCGTACGCGGCGGCGCTCGTGCTCCAACTGGCCTGGTACCAGGATGCGGTCGACACCCTCGGCGGTCTCGCCGGAGCGGAGGTCGCGGACGAGAGTGTCCACCCGGGCGGTGAACTCGGGCAGCGGCATGAAGCGCGCCGGGTCGACGGCGATGAAGACGAACCCCTTGGCGACCCGGTCTCGGCCGTGCGCGGGGGACGCCGTGTGCTCGGTCCGCCCGAAGCTGCTTCCGGCCAGCACCCCGCCGAGCAACTCGACCAGCAATGCCAGGCCGTAGCCCTTGTGTCCGCCGAACCACTGGAGGTGGTGGACCGACGCGGCCTCGGGGTCGGTGGTGGGGACGCCCCGCACGTCGTTGGCCCATCCGTCGGGAATCCGCGTGTCACCCCGCTTCTTCGCCAGCAGCAGCTTGTTGCCCGCGACCGCGGTGGTCGCCACGTCGTACACGACCGGCGGTTCCTCCCCGGCGGGCACGGCGTACGAGAGCGGGTTGGTCGAGAACATCTGGGTGATCCCGCCGTACGGCGGGACTATGGTCGGACCGTTCTGGAAGCAGAGGCAGATCCGGCCAGCGCGGGCGACGCGTTCCGTGTACGCGGCCAGGGCGCCCAGGTGGGTGCTCTCGCGGACGGCGACGACGGCGACACCGTGTTCCGCAGAGCGCTCGATCAGCAGGCGCGCGGCCTCGAGTCCGGCGATCTGCCCGAATCCCAGACCGCCGTCCAGGAGCAGCGTCGACCCTTGGTCGTCGAGGATCCGGGGGCGCGCGGTGGGGTTGATGTGTCCGGCGCGGAGGCGCGAGACGTACAGGCCCATCAGGTGCGTGCCGTGCGAGTCCACGCCACGCAGGTCGGCCTCGACGAGCAGTTCGGCCACGGTTGCGGCGTCGGCGGTGCCGGTGCCGAGTGCCTCGAGGATTCCGGCGAGCACCTTGCGCAGGTGGCCGGCGTCCACCGGTATCGGGCCGTCCGCTTCGACCAGGGGATCCGGCATGCGGTGCTCCTTTGGCTCATGAGTGCTCAGGTGCGCAGGTCCTCAGGTGCTCAGGTGCTCGGGGACCGGCCCGCGACGGTCGGCGAGACGTCACATGTGTCTCCCCGCCTCGCGGTCCCAGGTGGCCGCACCGACCCCCCGGTCACGTAGTACGTGCTTTTGCAGCCGCAGCGACGTGGTGTTGCGCGGCAATTCGGCGACGACGTCGACGTACCGCGGCACCATGTAGCCCGGCATGCGGCCGGTCAGGAACTCGACCAGCGCCGCCGGGTCCACGGCGCCCTCGTCATCGGGTACGACGGCGACCATCACCTCGTCGCCGCCCAGGGCGGCCGGGACGGCGAACGCGGCGCATTCGGCGACCGACGGGTGCTCCAGGACGAAGTTCTCCACCTCGAACGACGAGATGTTCTCGCCGCGGCGCCGGATGGCGTCCTTCATGCGGTCCACGAAGTAGAAGCGGCCCTCCTCGTCCTGCCGGAAGGCGTCCCCGGTGTGGAACCACCCGTTGCGCCACGCCGCGGCCGTGGCCTCGGGGTTGTTGTGGTACCCGGCGTTGAGGGTCCACGGCGCCGCCGTGCGCACCACCAGTTCCCCTGTCTCGCCGCAGGGCAGCGGCAGATCGTTCGCGTCGACGACGCGCGCCTCGGCTCCCAGCGGTCCGGGGCGGACCTTCCCACTGGTCTGCCAAGGGCCGTGGTCCCAGCCGGTGGCGATCACCGCGGGCACCTCGCTCATCCCGTAGCAGGTGGCCACCCGTACTCCGAAGCGCTTCTCGAAGGCCTCCATCTCCGGGATCATCGGCCCGAGGATCAGGCTCTGCAGCGGGTTCTCGGCGTCGTCCGGGGACGGTGGCCGCGCGGCCAGGATCGCCGTCATCGGCCCGGCGATCCCGGCGGCGACAGAGCCGGTGGCCCGGACGTCCGCCCAGAAGTCGGTGCCGCTGAAGCGGTCCCGGGTGACGAAGCGGGCGCCGCGCGCGGTGGCGTACTGCAATGCGCCGAGCCCCGAGACGTGGAAGAGCGGCACGGGGGCGAACAACCCTTCACCGCACACCACGGTGTCCTCGGGCACCCAGCCCCAGTGCCCCGCCATCGCGGCCCATGGCGTCAGGACTCCCTTGGACGGTCCGGTGGTCCCCGACGTGTAGATGACGGACGCGAGTTCGTACGGTTCCGGGCCGTGGAAGCCGGGGATTCCGTCGACGTCCGCGAACAGGGAGGCGGCGGTGCGCACGTACGCCGCGGACCCCTCGGGAGCCGGTGCCTCCCCGTCGGTCACCACCACCAGGCGCATCTTGGGCAGTTCCGGGAGGAGGGCCAGAACCCGGTCGGCGAGGTCCCCGGACACGACGAGGGCGACGCTGTCGGAGTCGCCGAGGATGTGCGCGAGCATGCGCCCGAAGTAGGCGGTGTTGACGGGTACGCACACATGGCCGCCGATCCCGCAGGCGAGCCACACGCGTGCCGCGTCGAGCGGGTCGGAGAGCAGGTACGCGATGTGCTCCCCGGGTGTGACCCCGGCCCGGTGCAGTGCGGCCGCCCACGACAGTACGTCCGCCTCGGCGTCGCGATAGGTGATCCGGCGGCCGTCGCGGTGTTCGAGGAAGACCGACTCCGGCGTGTCCCGCGCCCAACGGCGCAGCGCGTTGGGGGCCAGCTCGATGCGGTCGACGAGCCCGACCGGATCAGCCTTCCGCTCCGCGGTCGATGGGTCCTGGTCGGGACGGAGCACGGGCACCTCCAAGCTGATGGCGGCGGTGGTCGCCGTCCGCACGTCGACGACTCAGCCGATCGGGACGTACACGTTCTTCGAGCGCAGGAACTCGGCGATGCCCTCCCGGCCGCCTTCCTTGCCGTAGCCGCTGTCGCGGAATCCTCCGAACGGGGCGGCGGCGGGCAGTGCGGCGAAGCCGTTCACCGACACGTACCCGGCGTCGAGAGAGGCGGCCACGCGATGGGCCCGTTGCAGGTCACGGGTGTGGACATACCCCGCGAGGCCGTAGGGGGTGTCGTTGGCGAGGGCGACGGCCTCCGCCTCGTCGCGGAATGCGGTGACCGTCAGGACGGGACCGAAGACCTCGGTCCGCGCGATGGCCGACCGCGGGTCGACGCCGTCGAACACCGTCGGCTCCACGAAGTGCCCGTCGCGCAGGCCCTTATCGCCTACGCGCCCGCCCCCGAGGATTCGGCGGCCGGCCTCCTCCTCGTCGGCCTCCCGGATGAGGCGGAGGATGCGTTCGGCGTGCGGGCGGCTGACCACCGGGCCGATCTGGGTGCGGGGGTCGAGCGGATCGCCCAGCGGCATCGCGCCGATCGCGCGTACGGCCCGCTCCAGGACCTCGTCGTGGACATCCTCGTGGACCAGGAGCCGCGTCGGCATGACGCAGCCCTGCCCGCTGTTGCGCATGCAGACCCCGCCCGCGAAGAGGCCCGCCGCGTCGAGGTCGGCATCCGGGAAGACCAAGTTCCCCGACTTGCCGCCGAGTTCCAGCACGACCGGGGTGATGTTGCGGGCGGCGCCGACCAGGATCGCGCGGGCCGCGTCGATGCCGCCGGTGAAGCTCAGCTTGTCCACCCCGGGATGCGCGACCAGGGCCTCCCCGGCCGCGACTGCGCCCGGGACGATGTTGACGACGCCTTCGGGGAACCCTGCTTCCAGCGCGAGCCTGCCGAAGATCAGCGAGCTGAACGGGGCGAGTTCCATCGGCTTGACCACGACGGTGTTGCCGGCCGCGAGGGCGGCACCGGCCTTGCGGGCGACCGACGAAATGCCGCCGTTCCACGTGGAGATCACTCCGATGACGCCGTACGGCTCCGGCAGCGTGTAGTCGAACGCCTTCTCGGGGAAGATCGGCACGACCCGCCCCTCCAACTTGTCGGCCAGCCCCGCGTAGTACTCCAGGTAGTCGGCGGCCCGGCCGGGCATGGCCCGTGATCCGGTGATCGGCGAGCCGCACTCCAGGGTCAACACCTGTGCGATGGACTCCGTCTGACGGCGGATCAGCCCGGCCAGGCGCAGCAGCACGTTGCGCCGTTCGTCCGGCCGCCATCCGCGCCACACCGCGGACGCAGCGCGCGCGGCCTCCACCGCACGGTCGACCTCGTCGGCACCGGCGAGAGGCACGCGTGCCTGGACGCGCCCGGTGGCGGCGTTGACGTGCTCGAACTCTCCGTCCGAGCCGTGCTCGTGCTCCTCCGCCCCGATTAGGACGGTCATGCGCGGCAGGAACTCGGCTGCCGCGGCCCGGTGTCGCTCCTCGTCCACCGGGACGAGGACGTCCGCAGCCGTCGTGGTCATCGTGGTGCTCCTTGGTCTCCGTCCGGCCGCCGGGGAACCTCCGGTGACACTCAGAGCCGCTCGACCTTCTGGTTCACCGTCACCGACACACGTCCTCCCGACCGTTGCCCCGCGTCCGCCAGCCTCGCACCAGCCTGCATATTGTATATTCCACATCCTCCCCACGGCACTACCCACAAACCGCAAACCCCGGCGCCGATGACCGCTCACTTGAAGCGCGCCTACGCGAAACCCGAGGCAGGCGCCACAGCGGCAAACCGGACATTCACCGCCGCACGGCAGCGCTCAGCAGACATTCGCGGTCGCCCGGGCTGATCAGCCCGTCCGGGCGCCTGATCGAACAGGGCCGGAATGTCGGCAGTACACCCGGGAATCTGCGACCAGGCGACGTCGGCGCAGCCCAGCAGTGCGGGGTGGTCGTGGAAGGCTTGCCCCGCCTTCGGATACTTGCGACGGAACCGAGCGACAGCGGCTTCTTTGGCCGCCGCGTCCAGCACGCACATCTGTCCGCCCCTCTCCCGTGACATCGCCCCCAGTGGGCGTCGCCGGAAGCGAACTCTTCTCAGTGCGCGACATCGAACGCAAGCACATTCGTCCCATCCGGGCCGACCCTCGTTGCACCGGTCGGCGGCGGCCGCGGAACTCGGCTTCTACGGTGGCCTCTTCGCGGGCTTCGCCGCCCTCACGGCTGCGGCATCAGCCGAGTTCGGGTTGCCGGGTCCAGCGTGGACCACCTCCACTGAGCCGGGTTGCCGCATCGCGGCTAGGCGCCAGGCTCTGACTTCCCCCAAGCCCTGACGCCCCGTCGGAAACCGCCGGGCATTTCGCGTACGCGATCCACTATTTTTCCGGGCAGAGCGCGCCCCGCCACCGAAACGAGGGTGGCGACACAAGGCTCCGAGCTCCCCGCCGTCCCCTGGCGACGCCGCCCTGATGGTTGCGCAGACTGACGGACGTGGGTAATCTGCGCCCAGGTAGCGCGCGCTACCATCGCATCGGGTCGCTCGGGCCGATCACTGCCAGGTGGGGGCCACGGGGCACAACTCCGCGGCCCGTCCACTCCGACTCCCTGCCGCGGGCAGGTCCGAACTGCCATGAGAGGGCTGCGTGCTGATCCGCCTCGTCCGGGCCCACCTCGCGCCCTACCGCCGCTCCGTGGCGGTGATTGCCGTGCTCCAGTTGGCGCAGACCGCGGCGACGCTCTACCTGCCCAACCTCAACGCCGACATCATCGACTCCGGCATCGCCCACGGGGACCACGGCTACATCGTCCGCGTCGGCACGGTCATGGTCGCCGTGGCGCTTGTGCAGTTGGTCTGCTCCTACCTTGCCGTCCGGATCGGGGCGCGCGTCGCGATGGCACTCGGTCGCGACCTGCGGCGTTCGGTGTTCGCCCGGGTCCAGGCGTTCTCGGTACGCGAGATGGCACGGTTCGGGGCGCCGTCGCTGATCACCCGCACCACGAACGACGTCCAGCAGGTCCAGATGCTGGTGCTCCTCACCCTGACCCTGATGGTGTCGGCACCCATCATGTGTGTCGGCGGGATCGTCCTGGCCGTCGAGCAGGACGCGCCGCTGTCCATCGCGCTCGTCGTCCTCGCACCGGTGCTCGGCATCGCCATCGGGGCGATCCTGCGCGGCCTCGCTCCGCTTTCGAACGCCATGCAGCGCAGCATCGACTCCGTCAACCGCGTCATGCGCGAGCAGATCACCGGACTTCGTGTCATCCGCGCGTTCGTCAAGGAGAACCACGAGAGCCGCCGCTTCGCCGCCGCCAACACCGAACTCACCGACGTCTCGGTACGCGTCGGCCGGCTGATGGCCCTGATGTTCCCGGCCGTCATGACCATCGTGAACGTCGCGAGCGCGGCCGTCCTGTGGTTCGGCGCCAAGCGCGTCGACTCCGGCGACATGACCATCGGCGCGCTGACCGCCTTCATCAGCTACCTGCTGCAACTGCTCATGGCCGCGGTCATGGCGACGTACATGCTGCTGTGGATCCCCCGCGCCGAGGTGTGCGCGGGCCGCATCGTCGAAGTCCTCGACACCGAAAGCTCGGTGGCTCCCCCGGCCCGCCCCGTGCGCGGCCTCGCCCGGCGCGGCCACGTGGAGATGCGCGGCGTGGGCTTCCACTACCCGGGCGCGGAAACCGGTGTCCTGGACGGCATCACCCTGTCCGCCGGCCCGGGCCAGACCACCGCGGTCATCGGCGGCACCGGCAGCGGGAAGAGCACGCTGCTCAGCCTGATCCCCCGGCTGTCCGACGCCACCGCGGGTACGGTCTTCGTCGGCGGAGTCGACGTACGCGACCTCGACCCGGGACTGCTGAGCCGAACCGTCGGGTACGTCCCGCAGCGCCCGTACCTCTTCTCCGGCACCATCGCCTCGAACCTGCGCTACGGCGCCCCCGACGCCACCGACGAGGACCTGTGGCGGGCCCTGGAGACCGCCCAGGCCCGCGACTTCGTCGAAGCGCTGGGCGACGGCCTGGACGCACGCATCGACCAAGGCGGCACGAACGTCTCCGGCGGACAACGGCAACGCCTGGCAATCGCGCGGGCCTTGGTCGGCCGACCGGACGTGTACCTGTTCGACGACTCCTTCTCCGCCCTGGACTACGCGACAGACGCGCGGCTCCGCGCGGCGTTGGCCGCGGAGACCGCGGAAGCAGCCGTCATCGTCGTGGCTCAGCGGGTGGGGACGATCCGCGACGCGGACCGCATCGTCGTCCTCGACGCGGGCCGGATCGTCGGCGCCGGCACCCACCCCGAACTCCTGCGGGGCAACGACACGTACCGGGAGATCGTGCTGTCGCAGCTGACCGAGGCCGAGGCGGCATGAGGAACCCCGACGGAAAGACGCCGTCGCCGGGGCCCGAGGATCCCGCGGCGAACCGGGCCCGGGGCGGGGCGGCGTCACGGCCCCCGGACCGGTCGTCCGACTTCGGCGCGACGGCGCGGCGTACCACGGCCCTCGTCACGCGCAGGCGCGGTCTCTTCGCCGGGGTCCTGGCCACCGGCGCGCTCGGCGTCGGCCTCACCGTGGCCGGCCCGGTGCTCCTGGGCCGTGCGACCGACCTCGTGGTGTCCGGTTCCTTCGACGACGCGGGCAACGGCATCGACTTCGGCGCGGTGGCACGGATGGTGGCGTACGCCGCCGCCGTCTATCTCGCGGCCGGACTGTGCGGCGTTCTCCAGGCCCGCATGGCAACCGTGGCCGTGCAGGGCGCCGCCGAGCGGCTGCGCCGGGACGTCGAGGCGAAACTCGCCCGCATCCCCCTCGGCTACCTCGACCGCACGCACCGCGGCGAGATCATCAGCCGGGTCACGAACGACATCGACAACCTCGCCCAGTGCGTGCAGCAGGTGCTGAGTCAGCTCGTCGTCTCGGTGCTGACCATCGTCGGCGTCGTCGCGGTGATGTTCTGGGTCTCGTGGCTCCTGGCGCTGATCGCGCTGCTCACGGTTCCGCTGTCGGTTCTCGCCGTCGCGTGGATCGGCCGGCGGTCGCAACCGGAGTTCACCCGCCAGTGGCAGCACACCGGACGCCTGAACGCGCACGTCGAGGAGATGTACACCGGGCATTCGCTCGTCAAGGCGTTCGGCCGCGAGGAGCAGTCCCAGGCGGTGTTCGACGCGGAGAACGAGCGGCTCTACGAGGCGAGCCGCCGGGCCCAGGAGGTCTCCGGACTGGTCCAGCCGCTGATGATGTTCCTCGGCAATCTCAACTACGTGCTCGTCGCCGCGGTCGGCGGCCTGCGGGTGGCCTCGGGGGCGTTGACGGTCGGCGACGTCCAGGCGTTCATCCAGTATTCGCGCCAGTTCAGCCAGCCGCTCGGCATGCTCGCCGGGATGCTCGGCATGGTGCAGTCCGGAATCGCCTCGGCCGAGCGCGTGTTCGAGCTGCTCGACGCCCCTGATCAGGCACCCGACCCGGCCGAACCGGCAAGGGCGCCCGCGGGCCTCGGCCGTGTCGCGTTCGAGGACGTGTCGTTCCGCTACGTCCTCGACACCCCGCTCATCGAAGGGCTTTCGCTGGTCGCCGAACCGGGGCACACCGTCGCGATCGTCGGCCCGACGGGCGCGGGCAAGACGACCCTGGTCAACCTCCTCATGCGCTTCTACGAGGTCACCGGCGGACGGATCACCCTGGACGAGGTCGACATCGCGGCGATGTCCCGCGCGGATCTGCGCTCGCGTATCGGCATGGTCCTCCAGGACACCTGGTTGTTCGGCGGCACCATCGCCCAGAACATCGCGTACGGCGCCGCGCACGCGACGCGCGACCAGGTCGTGGAAGCGGCGAAGGCCGCGCACGCGGACCGGTTCATCCGCACGCTGCCCGACGGCTACGACACGGTGATCGACGACGAGGGCGGCTCCGGAATCAGCGCGGGCGAGAAGCAACTGCTCACGATCGCCCGGGCGTTCATGACCGATCCGACGATCCTCGTACTCGACGAGGCCACCAGTTCCGTCGACACCCGCACCGAGGTGCTGATCCAGCAGGCGATGACCCGTTTGCGCCAGGACCGGACGGCCTTCGTGATCGCCCACCGCCTGTCCACGATTCGGGACGCGGACACCATCGTCGTGATGGCGGGCGGAGCCATCGTCGAACAGGGCTCCCACGAACAACTGGTGGGCGCGGGCGGCGTCTACAGTCGGCTCTATGCCGCCCAGTTCGCCGACGCCGCGGCCGAGGTGGACCGGCGGGCCGTGAACTGACGGAGGAGACGCAGGCGGGGTAGGACAGCCGTGGCGGCGAGCCGCACACCGTGGCTCAGTGAAGACACAGGACAGCGACATGGAACGCATCGATGCCCGTCTGGCCGACGGGCGTTACCTTGCCTACTACTTCGACAGGGCCTGCCCGGCCCAGGGGTTGCCCGCCGACCGGCGCGAGTTGCCGGAGGTGCGTACCGCTTCCGAACTGCGGTACGACGCGCTGCGGGACGAATGGGTGGTGGTGGCTGCGCACCGGCAGGGACGCACCCACCTGCCCAGTGACGACCAGTGGCCGCTGTGCCCGTCCACGGCCGAACGCGCGACCGAGATACCGGCATTCGCGTACGACGTCGCTGTCTTCGAGAACCGCTTCCCGTCGCGCGCCGGACGCGATCTGTACGCCGAGGTACTCGAGGCCGAGAGGGCCTCCGGCGAGCGGATCGTCGCCGCAACCGAGCCCGGCTCCGCCTCGAACTCTTCTCGTCCCGGCGGGCCCCGGGAAGACTCAAGTACCTCGCGGGATCGGAGTCCGGCATGGACGTCTTCGTCAACGACATAGCCCCGGAGCGGGCCGCCGCGATGCTCGGCGAGGCGGTGTCCGGCACATGAGGCCGCCGGTGACCGACGTTGGTCGGCGCCACGCCGTGGCCCGTGCGGTCACATCGGCCGCCGAGCGGAACCGCCTTGCGGAACCCGCGGTCTTCACCGTCACGCCGGCCCGAGGAGCGCGCCGCCTGCCGCTCGGCGAACGGGAGTCCGGAGCCGCGGGTTCGACCGGTGCGGCGGTGTCGGCATGAGGGCACCCGGAGAAGACGAGGTACCCGTCGACGCGGCACCGGCCGCCGGGCCCGAGGAACCGGGTGGCTGCGACGCCTTCCCTTTGCCCGTGGCCGCGCCGACGGTGTGTCAGGAACGTTTCGGTACCGCCCCGGACGGCACTCCCGTGCACCGCTGGACGCTCGCCTCTCCGTCGGGCGTCGAAGCCGCGGTGCTGTCCTTCGGGGCGGTCCTCCAGTCGTGCCGCGTCCCCGACCGCGCGGGACGGCCCGGGAACGTCGTGCTCGGGCTGCCGAGCGTGCCCGACTACGCGGCGGACGACGCGTACCTCGGCGCGGTCGTCGGCCGCTACGCGAACCGCATCGCGCACGGCCGGTTCGAGCTCGACGGGGTTCGGTACGTGCTGCCGACCAACGATCGCGGGCACACGCTGCACGGGGGGCCGGACGGGTTCCACCGGCGGGTGTGGACGGGCGCGGGCTTCGCCGACGGACGGCGCGCCGGCGTACGGCTGCGGCTGCGAAGTCCGCACATGGACATGGGCTTTCCGGGCGCGCTCGACGTCGAGGCGACCTACACCCTCGACGCCGACGGGACGCTGGCGGTCGACTACCGCGCGACGACCGACCGCCCAACTGTCGTCAACCTCACGCAACATGCGTACTGGAACCTCGACGGGCGGTCGGCCGCAGGCGACGTGCTCGGACACCGGCTGCGTGTGGACGCCGACGCCTATCTGCCGATCGACGGGGGCGGAATCCCCTACGGCGAACCGGCGAGCGTGCGAGGCACACCGTTCGACTTCGCGCCCACCCTCGAGTCCACGCCCATGTCCCTCCCCACAGGGAACGGTCCGCCGACAGGCGTCGCCCTCGGCGGCCGGACACAGTCCGCTCACCCCCAGGTCACGGCGGTGAACGGCATCGACCACTGCTTCGTCCTCCGCGACGGAATCGGCCTGCGGCGCGCCGCGTACCTCGAAGGGCCGCGGTCCGGGCGGGAGCTCGAGGTCTGGACGACCGAACCGGGGCTCCAGGTCTACACGTCCAACGCGCTCGGCGCCCCTTTCGGGCGGCACGCGGCCGTGTGCCTGGAGACCCAGAATTTCCCCGACGCACCCAACCGGCCGACGCACCCGTCACCCGTCCTGCGACCCGGCCGGGTCCACCGCTCGACCACGCAGTACCGCTTCACCCACCTGCCCTCCCGGACATAGGTACGAGCACTCGCCTCGGCTCAGCCGGCGTTCGCCAGGGCGACCTGCCCGAGCCGCCGCGTACGTCGACGCCACTCCGCACGGCGTCGTACAGGGCGGCCGGCGCGGCCGACGTGTACGCGATGCGCCACCCGTCGTCGACGGTCGCGATGCCGCTCTCGCTGACGACGATCGGGACGTCTCCCACGACGTCATGCGTGTGCCGCAGCGCGATGCCGAGCGCGTCGCCGCTGAGCTGCACGCTGCGGTCGGCCGCGGCGTGTCCGAGCTGCCATCAGGCGCCGTCGGGCAACGGCGCTTCGCTGCCTGTCGGCAGGCGTTTCCCGGGCCGCGGGACTGCCTCGTGAGGTGTGTCGTACGACACGTGTCGGCTGTCCGGCGGCCTCTGACGTTGGTCGTCCCCTGTGGTGAAAGGCCGTTCCCTGAACAGAAACGGAAAGTTTCATTCCGCACCTCCACGGTCGGCCCTACCATCGGCATGCCGTCCGACTTGATCTTCGTTGTCCGAGTTTCGAGTCCTCTTCGTCGCGGGCGCTCGCCCGCGCTCTTCAGAAAGGCCCGCGATGGGCCAGATAGACCACTTCTCGCACGGGGCCCTCACGCCCGGAATCGCGTTCGCTCTCTCCTGCGTGGGGTCGGCGCTGAGCCTGACCTGTGCGTCACGCGCCCAGGCGGTGCGCGGCGCGGCACGTACCCGCTGGTTCGTCCTCGCGTCCGTCGCCCTCGGCGGCACGGCCATCTGGGGGATGCACTTCGTCGGCATGCTCGGCTTCGCCGTCAAGGGGACCGAGATCCGCTACGACGTCCTCCTCACCGTCGCGAGCCTGTTCCTGGCCATCGTGGTCGTCGGTGTCGGCATGGCCATCGCCGGACGTCCGCGCGCCGGTACGGCGGGGCTCCTGCTCGGCGGCGTGCTCACCGGCGCCGGTGTGGCCGGCATGCACTACGTCGGCATGGCCGGCATCAACATGTCGGCGGACATCGAGTACTCCGTGCCCGTCGTCGCGGCCTCGATCGTCATCGCGGTCGTCGCGGCGACTGCCGCGCTCTGGGCGGCGCTCAACGTACGCGGCCCAGCGGCGTTCGCGGGTGCCTCGGTGATCATGGGTGTCGCGGTGAGCGGGATGCACTACACAGGCATGGCCGCGATCAGCGTCGAAGGGGGCGGTTCGTCGCAGCCCGTGCACGGCGTCGCGGCGTCCCAGTTCCTCGCCCCGGTCGTGACCGGCGTGTCCTTGTTCACCGTCGTCACGCTGCTGATCGTCGCGCTGTCCGCGTCGGTCGACGAGATCCGTGAGGAGACCGAACTCGACGCCAGGCTCAACCGGTTGAGCGAACAGCGCTGAGCCGGCGCACCCAGCCGCCGGCGGCGGGGCCGATCCTTCGCGCGAACCGCCGCACGAAGCGGCGGTGGCCGACGCTCCGCCGCCGTCAGGCGGCGGGCGGGGGCGAGGGCGGACCCAGGAGCAGTCCGCCATTGACGTCCAGGTTTTGGCCGGTGATCCACCGAGCGTCGTCGGAGGCGAAGAAGGCGACGGCGTCGCCGATCTCGTCGGGGAGGCCCGCGCGGCCCAGGGCGGTCATAGCGGCGACGCCGTCGGCGCCGGATCGCGAGGCGGACCGGCCGCATCTCGTCTCGATGCTGTTCCTCGACGAGCACTACCGCGCGCTGCACCGGGACCTCGACAGGATCGCCTCGTGCGCGGTCGCGACGCTGCGCATCGCGACCGGCGAACACCCCGGCGACCCGGGCCTGTCGGCCCTCGTCGGCGACCTCGCGGTACGCAGCGACCGATTCGCCGAACTGTGGGCGGGCCATCCGGTCGCGTCTCACGGCTACGGCACGCGCCGCCTCCGGCACCCTGAAGTCGGCGACCTCGAACTGGAACAGGAGAACGTCGCCCTCGCCGACGGCTCCGGCCACGTCCTGATGATGCACAGCGCCGCCCCGGACAGTCCGTCCCACCACGCCCTCCAACTACTCCGCATGCGCGCCGCGGACGACAACGCCCGCCACTAACGCGCTCGTGGGGGCCGATGAGTCCGTGCGGCCGCCGCAGTCCACCTTGTGCACGTGTTTGCGGAGAGGATGGCTGTGTACAAGGACCGAGCAGGCGATGCGGGTACTGGACGGCGCACCGATGACGTACGGACAAGCCGACCCGTCCCGCCCGTGACCCAAGGGGTGCCGAGCATGGCGGTGACCGAGGACGTCCAGGCGCTGGGCACCGAGCTGGAGCGCTCGTACCCGGTGTACGTACGCGGCAGGCTGAAGTTCCGCGTCGGACAGATCGTCTACGTGGCCTTCTCCCTCGACGAGACGGTGATGGGCTTCGCGTTCCCCAAGGAGGAGCGGGCCGACCTCGTCGCGGGCGCCCCGCACAAGTTCCAGTTGCCGTCGGCGTCCGACATGCGCTTCAACTGGGTGCACGCGGTACTGGCGGCGCTGGAGCCGACCGAGGCCCGAGAACTGGTCGTCGAGGCTTGGCGCATGGTCGTCCCCGCCAAGCTCTCCCGCGCCTACGACCTCGCCCACCCCGACGGCCCGGGCTGAGCGCGCACGGACCTGGGCCCGACATCCCCCACGCTCACACACTGCCGCGGTCGGCGCCGCCCGGCCGCGGCCGCCGGTCTGGGTGGGGCGAGTGGGTGAAGCCGGGGAACGCCCGGTGTGTCCCCGCATCCCACCGTTGGCAACTCGATAGTTTGTTGTCCCGGTCGGTTCGCTGCGAGGGGTTGGTGCCGATGCCGCTTGCCTATCTCCGTTCAGATGCCGACCGCGCCTTCGCCGTCGGCTGGCCACGCGTGCTGACGCGCGAAGCCGTCGGGGCGCTGCGGGACATGGGTACCGCCGCCCGGCTCGGGACCGGCACCAGCCGGGTGCGGGCGCCGTACTGGATGGCCCGCCGCCTGCTCGGCGCGGCCGGACGTCCGCTGGACGACGACGGACTGGTCCGGTTCACGTTCGCCACACCGCGCGACCGCGTGCGCGTATGCGTACGCAAGAACCAGAGCGACCTGCTGATCCTGTGGCAGATCTTCCTGCGCCGCTTCTACGAACTGCACGCCGCGTACGCGCTGCCCCGCGACATCGGCACCCTGGACACGATCGTCGACCTCGGGGGCAACACCGGGCTTGCGGCCGCCTACCTGACCGCCCGCTACCGCCCGCGCCGCCTGCTCACCGTCGAACCCATCGCGGAGAGCCGCGCGGTGCTACGCCGCAACGCCGAACTGTCCGGCACGACCTGGGACATCGACGAGCGCGCGGTCAGCGGCCGGGAAGGCGACCTGGAGTTCGCGGTCAGCGCGTTCTGGGACACCTGCACCGCGGTGCCCGCGGTGCACGAACTGCGCCGCACCCGCCCCCACCGGCTGGAGAACCTCCTCGCCCGACCGGACCGGACGGTGGCCGCGACCACCGTCGAGAAGCTGTTGGACGACCACGGCATCGACCACGTCGACCTGCTCAAGGTCGACGTCGAGGGCAGCGAGGCCGACATCTTCGCCGAACCCCAGCCGTGGATGCGGCGCGTGGACCGCATCGTCCTGGAAATCCACGACAAGTACATCGACGGCGGCCCGGTCAGGGCCACCATGCGCGCCGCCGGGCTGCACCGCGTCCCCCCGCGCACCCCGGACCCGGCGGGATCCAACCCGGTGGAACTGTACGTCCGGGAGAGCACGCCCGGATGACCGTGGGCAGCCGGCCGACCGACCGGCCGACCACGGTCACGCCAGTCGGCGACGGCACCCGCAGTTCGCGGGAGCGGTGCGCGCTGTGCAGGTGACCATCAGGTCGTCAGCACAGACTGCCGTTGTAGTAGGCGTAGATCACGCCGAACGGTCCGTAGGGCCCGAGGACGAGGTCGACGTTGGGATTGACGCAGGTGCCGCCGTTGGTTCCGTTGCCGTAGAGGATGGTGATCCGCACCGAGTACGGCTCGTTCGTGCAGTGCCGGTAGTGGGCCTCTTCGTAGACGCCAAACCGTTCCGTGTGCCATCCGCAATCCGAACCGGACGGGACGAAGGCAGCGGAAGCGGCGGGGGCGTCTGCCTGGGCGGACGGCGCGATCCACGTCAGGGACAGGGCCGCCAGGAGCGCAGCGGCGGCGGTCCCGGTCCGGAACTTCGGTCGAATCGTCACGGGCGTCATATCTCCGGTCTGTCGAATCGGTCGTGGCGGCAAGGTTGTTCGGCACAGTCGGCCGATGTGTCAGGTGGTCGGCCCAGCCGTGCGCAGCCAAGCGCCCGGTCGCGCGAACTACCCGCCTCTGCCCCGCCGTTCGGTGGAACGGGCTTGGCCCCGTCGGCGGAACTCGGCGCTCCACAACGTATTGAGGAGCCTCCAGAAAGGCTTGGAGAAAAGCGGCGACGGTGAGCGCAGGCACGGCCCGACTGAGCCTCGTCCGGGCGGCCTGGGGCCGTGCCCTCGGTCGCCGGGGGGATCGGGTTTGGGGTGTCGGAGTCTGCTTGCGGGACGATTCCCGCACGGAGCGCGGATTCCTTGAGTGTCCCTTAAGTTGCCGCTAGGCCAATATTAATCATGCGTCCGGGATTCGATAAGTCGTCCTGCCGGACGCGCTGCTAATCTTCCGCACTGTGGGAATCAACGGAATAATAATGACGCGACCGGGCGTCGTGCTCGCCACCGCCGCCGCTCTCGGCCTGGTCGGCGCAGGACCTGGTTATGCGGAGAAGGCGGACGGCCGTTCGGCGTCCTGTCCGACCATCGATAATATGCCGGGGATCGGGCATTCTCCGCGTTTCACGGACAACAATGTGGCGCTTTATGCGGGCGGCGACTACACGGTGGACGGCGGGGCCGCGGAGGCCGAGGGACTCCTTGTGGTGAACGGGCGGGCCACCTTCGCGAAGAGTCCCGCCGGGGTTTTCAACGTCGGCCGGGTGGGCGCCGGTTCGGGCATTTTGCCGACCTCCGGCAGCGTGATGCTCGCTGTCGGTGGCGACCTGTCGATCGCCGAGGGAACGAGACTCGACGTCGGTTCGGGTCTGACGGCGGGCCCTGGGTACGGGGGTTCCGTGCAGGTGGGCGGTTCCTTGGACGCAGCCGGTGAGCTGGTGACCAATGGCGGCGCCAGTCCCTCGCGCATGGGGGCCGCCAAGGCGATCGATCCGCATGGCGGCTTCGACGGGACGCTGCGCACCGAGTCCGCGTCCCTCGGCGCGCTCGAACCGACCGGGACCGCGGTACGCACCGGCACATCGGTGACGTTCAAGAGCACCGCTGCGAGCATCGGAAACATCCAGGTTTTCTCGACATCCGCGGCGGAGCTGGACGGTACGTCGACGTTCGCTTTCGAGGATGTTCCGGCAAATTCCTCGGTCCTGATAAATGTGACCGGCAACCGGGCCGTCTCCATTTCACCGCTTTCCGTGGAATTCAACGGCAACCGTGTCGACACTTATTCTTCCCCCGAATACGGTCCGGCCGCGTCGCGGATCCTGTACAACTTCCGCGAGAGCACGTCGCTGACCCTGTCGGGCGGCGGCAACTTCATCGGGTCGATCCTCGCCCCGCACGCTTCGGTGGACCTGACGGCGAGTACCAACGGGCGTCTGTACGTCGGCGGGAACGTGAAAATGCACGGGACCGGCAACGAAAGCCACAACTACCCCTGGAACGGCAGGCCCGCGTTCGCCTGCCGGCCGAAGCCCGGCCCCCTCCCTCCGACCACGCCGCTCCCGCAACCCGGTCAGCCGGGTACGCCTGCCCGACCGGGTACGCCCCCACAGCCCGCCCACCCGAACCCGCCCAGCTCTCCCGGACTCCCGACACCGTCCACGCAGCCCCCCGGCACCGTACCGCCGGCGTCGGGCGCACCAGGCGCACCGGGAGACGGCTCGTCGCTGGCCGAGACCGGCGGGTCGGACACGACCGTGCTCGCCGTCGCCGCGGCAGCCGTACTCGTAGGCGGCGCGGCTGTCCTCGCAATCGCCCGGCGGCGCCGCCGGGCGTGACAGCCCGGCGATGCCGACGACGAGCAACCGGGCGGGGCGGCCGAGGCCGCCCCGCCCGTCCCGTCCCGTCCCGCTCACGGCACCACGCATCCGGCACCGACCTCGCCTCCGACTCCGAGATTGGCGTCACCGTGAACTACACAGAACTTGCCCTCAGACAGCCGTACGTCCCGCCCGGGTCGGTGCCGTCGCCTACCACCGAGCCCGTCCCAGCCGTGGCGGGCGATGCGCCCGCCCGTCGCGCCGTACAGCTGCCGCGCGTCGTCGACGCGATTCCCCAGCCGGTCCTGCTTGTGGACGTCAACGGCACCATCGTCGGCACCAACACAGCCGCCGTCGAAGTTCTCCAGGCGCCGACAACTCACCTGCTGGGACGCGGAGTTCTCGACGTCCTCCCGCAGTTCGACCTCGCCCGCACTCCCGATGGCACAGCCGGCGACGACCGGCAGAACAACAGACAGAACGACGGTCAGGACGACCAGCCGATACCCATGGCCGTCCGGTGCACGGACGGCTTCGAGTTCACGGCCGAAGTCGCAATCCGGGTGGTGCGCCGGGCGGATGTGGACCACGAACCGGCGTCCTCCGCGGTTCCGGCAGCAACGTACGCCGCACCCGGCCCGGTCCACGAAGACCGCGGCTTCCTGATGGTCACCATCACCGATCTGACGTTGCGGCTCGCCGCGGAGCGCGCATGCCAACGTGTCCAGCGGCAGACCGAGTTGATCTTGTACGCCGTCTCCGAAGGCATCGTCGCCGTGGACGCGTTCGGCCGGATCATGCTCGCCAACCCGGCGGCAGCGCGCTTGCTCGGACGGTCGGCGGGCGAGCTGTACGGACGCGAACTCCTGTCTCTGGCAATGCACTCCGCCGCGGACGGCAAGTCCCTCCCGCCAGACGAGTCGACGCTGTCCGACACCCTGCGGTCAGGACGCAGCCACCACAACACAGGGGCCGTTCTCTGGGGCAGAGACGACACGTGGCACCCGGTCGAGCTCAGCACCGTGCCGGTGACGGACGAAGGCCGTGTCGTCGGCGCGATCGTGGCCTTCACCGAGCAGTCCGCGGCGTACGCCGCCGCGGCGCGACGCGACCGGCTCGCCGCCGTCCTCGATCACGAACTACGCGCCCCGCTCAGCCAGATGGCGCAGGTCCTGACGCGTCTCGCCGAAGACCCGGCGGGGGTGCTGTGGCCCGAGGCCAACCGCATACTGCGGCAACTCGCCGAGGAGTGCGGGCGCGCCACGACGCTGGCCGACCGGCTGCTGCTCCGACCGGCCGACGACTTGGCGCATCCGGCAGCCGACTCCGCCCTTCGGCGACCGCACGCGTCTCGCGCCGCGAACAGCGCAACCGCCCAGGCCCGGCCCGTCTCGTGGTCGTCCCGGCGAGGAGAGGACGCCGACGATCGCGACGGAAGCCTTCGCGGCGTCCGCGACTCGCCCGACGCCCTGGACAGCCGGGGTAGCCAGGACACCCGCAACACCCGCAACACCCGCGACTCGCAGCGAAGCAGCCCTTGGAACCCGCCCACGATCACCGTGCCGGGCACCGTCGTGGACACCGGGCCGCCACACCGTCGGCACCGAAAGCCGGCCGCGGTTCCGCGCGTCGCCTGCGTCCTGGAAGCCGGTACGCCCTCACCCGGGGCACCTGTCAACGACGGGTAGGCGGCGGCCGTCAACCGGCCGCGAGCCTGACACGTGTCGAAGACACGTGTGGCGGACGGCACTTGAGACCTCAGGAAGGACCGAACATGGGAGAGCACGGCCGTCGTGGCACAGCCGGGCGTCATCGGCGTCCGGCGTGGCCGCAAACCGGAGCGGCACCGCTCGGCGCGCGCCGGAGTGTGGCATGCGCCGCGAGCGTGAGCGTGCTGGCCATGGGTGTCAGTGTCGCGGTCGTCGAGCAGGTGACCGCACCACAGCACACGGCCGCCGAACCGGCACCTGCCAGGGGTGTGTTCACTCCGGCGTCCGTTTCGCGCAGCGCGTCCCAGTCGACTGCCCCCGTGGCATCGGACGCGCCCGCGTCCCATGAGCCGACCGTCCGAGCCGGTTCGCCCGCGCCCACGGCCCCGCCGCGGCAACCGCAACCCCAGCCGCAGCCGCAGCCGCAGCCGCAAGGAGAAGCGCCGCGCACCGCTCAGGCATCCCCGCCCGCCGACAGTCCCACTGACAGCCCCACCGGCCGCCCCGAACCGACGAAGGTCGCCGTCGCACAACCCGCCGAGACCCCGCCTCCGGGCTACTCGCAAGTCCGGGACGCCCCGGCGCCGCTACCGGCAGAGTCGGCGTACGAGAGCACCCTGCTGCGCATGGTCGACGAGCAGCGCGCTGCCGCCGGAGTCCCACTCCTCAGGACGGATGCCGAACTGGTGCGGCTTGCGGGCGCGGTGAGTCGGGGCAGGGCCGTACCACCGCCGAGATACACAGAGGACTCCCGTCCTGATCCCCGGGACCGATGGGACCGGGACCGGGGTCGGGATCGGGACCACAGGCCGCGAGGTTCCGGCGACCAGCCGCGGTTCGCCGGGATCGGCGGCGCCAACCTGGCCATCGGCCAGGACACCCCCGCGGCTGTACTGCAGCTGTGGATGCGCAGCCCGCAACACCGGGCGAACATCCTGGACCCGCGCTGGACGCGTGTCGGCGTCGCGGTGTACATCGACGCCGCCGGTGTCCCCCACTGGACGCTGCTCCTCGGGTACCCGGTGTACTGACCTCCGCCCTGGTCGATCACCATCGGCTCGCACGACCCGGTCTGCCGCCGCGGCCTGTACGACGACGACGCCACCGTCCCGGAAGATGCCCGCAACTACGTCAGCCTCCAGAACCGGGCGATCGCGATCCGACCTACGAACTGACGCCGAACGTACGCTCACCGACCGCGGAGCGCCCGGTTTCGGCCGGATGAAGAGCCCGCAGGCGGCCCCGCGCCCACGGCGCCGAGGGCCGTCGCCGACCGTTCGCGCGCAGGTCAGGGCGCCACCCCTTGCAACTGCGGTGCCGACCTGCGCAGAATCCTGAGTGTTCGGATTTCAAAAGATTATTTGAAATATCAAAATGCCAATATCGACGGCTCTTCGTCTCGCCCAGGCTCGGCCTGCCGAGGCTGCGATGCCGCACGTCACCCCCCCCGGGCCTCGCGCCTCGTCCCCCGCCGGAACGCCGTCGGAACTCCGTCGGAGTTCCGCAGAGGGGCGGGCTCGCGTGGCAGCCGAAGCCGAAGCCGTTCCACTGCCGCCCGCCGACCATCACTCCGAGGAGATCCATGTCCCGCACCGATGACACCGAAGTCCCGGACTATCCGGGCCGTTTGCGCCTCGACGGCCAAGGGGTCCTCGTACTGGGCGCAGGGCAGGGCATCGGACGCCAAGCCTGCCACGCGCTGGCCCAAGCCGGGGCCCGCGTGCTCGCCGTCGACCTGGACGCGGACCTGGCCCACGACGTCGCCGCCGAGGTGGGTGGGACCGCCTGGGCAGGCGACGCCAGTTCGAGGACCGACATGACGGCCCTGTGGGACGAGGCACAGTCGCGCCTGGGACGCGTGCACGCCGTGGTCGACATCATCGGTATGAGCAAGTACCAGCAGTTGCTGGACTGCACCGACGAGGACTGGGAGTGGCACCAGAACATCGTGCTGCGCCACGCCGTTCTGGCCCTCCAACTCGGCGGGGCGCACATGGCGCGGCACGGCGGCGGCACCTTCACCTTCGTGGCCTCGGTCTCCGGCCTCACCGGGGCGCCGATGCATGCGGCGTACGGGGCCGCGAAGGCGGCGTTGATCTCCCTGGTCCGCTCCTCGGCCGTCGAGCTCGGCCCGTCCGGCATCCGGGTGAACGCCGTCGCGCCGGGCGTCGTGTGGACGCCGCGGGTCTCCGCGTACCTCGGCGAACCCGGCCGTGCCGCGAATGCCGAAAACGCGCCGGTACGGGACGTGGCCCTGCCTGCGGACATCGCCGGACCACTGCTCTTCCTCGCCTCCGACCTGGCCCGCTACGTCTCCGGCCAGGTGCTCACCGTCGACGGCGGCGTCTCGGTGAAGTTCCCGTATCCGCTGCCGGACATGGAACTGGCCCCGCGCTGATCGTGCGCAAACACCCGAGGAACCCCACGGCAACCACGGCAACCCCGCATCCGCGGCCGTCGCACGAACCGCACGAACCGCACGAACCACAGGAAGAGGCGCAATGGAGACGACCGTCGACCGCGCGTTCATCCGCCGAGCCGTCGAGCTCGGCGACCTCAACGCCGTACGCGTCGCGCTGTACCAGCAGACCCACGACCCCGAGTTGGCGGCGCTGCCGGTGGCCGCGAAGCTGACCGAGCGGGACCGCGAAGTCCTCGTCACCAAGGCGGTCGACTGGCTCGAAGTGAACGCGGGTCCGGGTATGCCCGAGGAGCCGTCGCCGACGGAACTGCGTGCGCTGATGGACATGGCGACAGGCGAGGAGATGAGCGACCTCGAATTCGAGGCGCGCCGCGACATACCGGCCTTCCGGCCCTTTCCGTGGTACGCCCAGTGGTCGAAAGCGCGGCCCGAACTGCCCGAGGGCTTCAAGGCCGTCGTCATAGGCAGCGGCTTCAGCGGGTTGGCGATGGGCATCCAGTTCGAGCTCCTGGGGATCCCGTACCTCGTGCTGGACCGTCAGCCGGAGCCCGGCGGCACGTGGAGCATCAACCGCTACCCGGGCATCCGCGTCGACACCGCGTCCATCACCTACGAGTTCAGCTTCGAGAAGAACCACCCGTGGACCGAGTACTACGCGCAGGGGCCGGAAGTGCGCACGTACCTCGAACACATAGCGAAGAAGTACGGCGTCCTCGCGAACACCCGCTTCGGGCACACGCTGCAAAGCGCGACGTTCGACGAGTCCCGCAATCTGTGGCAGCTCGACGTGACCTCGCCCGACGGCGCCGAGACGGTGGAAGCGAACATCCTGGTCAACGCGCTCGGCACCTTCACCAACCCGCGATTGCCGCAGTTCGAGGGCCAGGACGGCTTCGGCGGGCAGGTGGTCCACCCGTCGCAGTGGCCCCACGACCTCGACGCGACCGGGAAGCGCGTCGCGGTGATCGGCAACGGGTCGACCGGCGTGCAGATGGTGTCGCCGATCGCCGAGAAGGCCGAGCACGTCTACGTCTTCCAGCGCACGCCGCAGTGGATCAGCCCGCGCGAGAAGTACGGCGCCGAGGTCGAGACCGAGGTTCGCTGGCTGCTCGACAGCTTCCCCGGCTACTGGCACTGGTGGCGCTACATGTCCGTCGCGGGACTGTTCGGCACCCACGGGTTCCTCGTCCCGGACGAGGAATGGCAGGCCGGCGGCGGCACGTTCAATCCGATGAGCGACAAGCTCCGCGACGACCTCACCGCGTACATCAGGGCACAGACCGAGGGCCGGCAGGACCTCGTCGACCGGCTGGTACCCGACTACGCGCCGTTTTCCCGCCGCCCCGTCGTGGACAACGGTTGGTACCGGGCGCTGACGAGCGACAACGTCGACCTCGTCACCGAGCCGATCACGCGCCTCACCGAATCCGGTGTCGAGACCGCCGACGGGGTCGTCCACGACGTGGACCTCATCGTCACCGCGACCGGCTTCGACGTCGTCAAGTACCTGTGGCCGGCCCGGTACGCGGGCAGGGAAGGCCTCGACGTCCAGGAGTTCTGGGCACCGGACGGGCCGCGGGCCTACCTCGGGATGATGGTCCCGAACTTCCCGAACATGTTCGTCCTGTACGGCCCCAACTCCCAGCCGCTGTCCGGTGGCACAAGCCTGCCGATGTGGTACGTCATCTGGGCGTCGTACGTGGGCCAGCTCGTGGTGCGGCTGCTCGAGGACGACGCGTCGAGCGTGGAAGTGACCCTCGATGCGTACGAGCGGTACAACAAGGCACTTGATGCCGAGTCGAGCAAACTTCTGCTTCTCCAGGACTACGGGGCGCCGGAAAAGAACTACTACGTCAACGAGTTCGGGCGGCTCCAGGTGAACGCGCCCTGGTACGGCCCGGACTTCCACCGCATGTGCACCCAGGTCGCCTGGGACGACCTCGAAATCTCCTGACCCCGATTCGGCCGCGCGACACCACCCGACGGCCCGCGGCACGGCGGCCCCGTCGCGAGTGCGCCCACGTACCGCATCCACACCGCGCCCGTGCAGTGGGCGTCCCCGACGCGCGCCCGCGGCTGGTTCGCGCATCAACTTGAACGATGGTACAACTTGTACATTCGTTCAAGTACTTGGGGTGTGCGATGCACGACGAACCACCGGCGCGTGCCGGACGACGGGAGTGGGCCGGCTTCGCGGTGCTGGCGTTGCCGACCGCGCTGCTGGGGCTCGACGTGACGGCGCTGTACCTCGTGGTGCCGAGCCTGGCCGCCGACCTGCGGCCCACCACGGCGGAAACGCTGTGGATCATGGATATCTACGGATTCCTCATCGCGGGTTTCCTGATCACCATGGGGACGCTCGGCGACCGGTTCGGGCGCCGCCGCCTGCTGATGATCGGCATGGCCGCCTTCGGGGCTGCCTCGGTCCTGGCCGCGTTCGCCCCCGACGCGCTGTGGCTGATCGTGGCGCGGGCCCTGCTGGGAGTGGCCGGAGCGACGCTGATGCCGTCCACCCTGGCGCTGATCGGCGACATGTTCGCCGACGCCCGGCAGCGGGCGTTGGCGATCGGCGCATGGGCCACCATGTTCGCACTGGGGATGGCGGCCGGGCCCGTCGTCGGCGGTGTCCTGACGGCCGGCTTCTGGTGGGGCGCGGCCTTCCTGATCGCGGTTCCCGTCAGCGCGGTGGTGCTGATCGCGGCGCCGAGGCTGCTGCCCGAGTTCCGTACCGACGCCGGGAGGCCCGACCTGGTCAGCGTCGGGCTGTCCCTGGCGGCGGTGCTTCCGACGGTGTACGCGGTCAAGCACGCCGCCGCGCACGGCATCGACGCCCGGGCGCTGACCGCCGTCCTGCTCGGCGGCGGCTCGGCGGTCGCGTTCGTCCGCCGCCAACTGCGCCTGGAGGAACCGCTGCTCGACATGCGGCTCTTCGCCGACCGGGCCTTCTCCGCCGCACTGGCGGTCCTGCTGGTCGGCCTGGTCGGGTTCGGCGGCATGATGCTCCTGGTCACGCAGCACCTGCAACTCGTCGAAGGACTCTCGCCCACCGCGGCGGGCCTGTGGATGGGGCCGCCGGCGCTGGCCATGCTGACAGGGGGCATCGGGGCGCCCCTGCTCGCCACGCGCGTCCCGCCCGGCGCCGTCATGGGCTCCGCCCTCGCCCTGTCCCTCGTCGGGTACGCCTCCCTCGCCCTCGTCGGGCCCGACGGCAAGGTGACCGTGGTCTCGGCCTTCGCGTTCCTGTACCTCGGCCTCGGGGTCATGGCCGCGCTGGGTACCGACATCGTCGTCGGAGCGGCCCCGGCGGAGAGGTCGGGATCGGCCGCCGCACTGTCGGAGACCGTGCAGGAGTTCGGCGTCGCGGCCGGGGTCGCACTGCTGGGGAGCCTCGCCACGGCGGTCTACCGGACATCGGTCGAGGCGGCGCCCGGGATGCCCCGCCAGGTGGCCGAGCCCTACCGCGACAGCCTCTTCGGCGCGACATCCGTGGCGGACGAACTGCCGCCCTCGGCCCTGCGGCACGCGCAGGATGCGTCCACGAGCGGACTCAACACCGCCGCGATCGCGGCGGGTGCCGTCATCGCCGCAGCAACTGTCGTCAGCTTCCGGGCGCTGCGCGGCATCCCGCCGATCGGCACAGCAGCAGCCGAAGCGAAGCCGACGACAGCTTCGGTACCGGTACGCGCGGAATTGGGCGGCGGTGAGCGCGTCCGGACGGAGCCGATAGCCTCGGCATGCGTACGCGATGATGATCGGTGAGGGCGATGGCGGAAGAACGGATCACAACAATCGATGGGCGCATCCAGCGCGGACAGCGCCGCCGAGCCCAGATCATCGAGGCGACGCTCGCGGTCGTCCGCCGAGACGGAGCCGCCGGCGTGACCCATCGGTCGGTCGCCAAAGAGGCCGGCATCACCACCAGCCTCACGCTCTACTACTTCGCCACCCTCGACGACCTGCTGGTCGCCGCCTTGACCAGCATCACCGACACGTACACCCGCCGCATTCGCCGACTGATCGACACCGAGGACGACCCGTTCGACGGGCTCGCCCGGCTCATCGCCGAATCCGCCGGGCCGGAACGCGAACGAGCACTCGCCGAACGCGAACTGTCAACCCTGGCGGCCCGCCGTCCCGCGCTGCGCCCGGCGGCGCGGGGCTGGCGCAAGAACGTGGCGGAACTCGCCCGGACACTGAACGACGACCCCGATGCCGTGCAGGCCTTCGTCGCACTGTGCGACGGCCTGTGCACGGCGATCCTCCTCGACGACCGTCAAGCCGACCCGGACCACATCCGGGTGCTCCTCAGCAAGGCACTGCTCGGAACCGCGCAATAGCCTCCCGATCTGGAGCCTCCCCGGGCGTACGCCCGGGAGTATTCCGTGCCGTAGGGGGGTAGCAGCGACGACTTCGGGCCGGCATAGCCCGGAAAGTCGTCGAGCGCGAGGGACCTGTCATGCCGGAGGCCACGGACGAGCCCGGGAAAGAACCCCGGGCCCAGCCCGGACACGGGGGCGAGGGAACGGCCGACGTCGACGGTGACGTCGAGGTCGAGGTCGAAATGCTGGTCAACGGCGAGACGCACACGATGCGCGTCGACCCCCGCGTCACCCTTCTGGACGCACTTCGCGAGCACGTCGGGCTCACCGGCCCCAAGAAGGGCTGCGACCTCGGCCAGTGCGGCGCCTGCACGGTGCTGCTCGACCGGCGACGCGTCACCTCGTGCCTGACCTTCGCGGTGATGCACCGCGGCCGTGAGGTGACCACGATCGAAGGGCTGGTCGGCCCGGACGGCGCCCTGCATCCGATGCAGCAGGCATTCGTGGACCACGACGCATTCCAATGCGGCTTCTGCACGCCGGGTCAGATCATGTCGGCGGTCGCGCTGACGGACGAGGGACATGCCGGCGGACCGGACGAGATCCGCGAATGGATGAGCGGCAACCTGTGCCGGTGCGCGGCGTACCCGAACATCCTGGACGCGGTGATCGCGGCCACGGCGGGCACGGCCGGCTCCGCGGCCGCCCCGACCACTACAACCACGACGCGGGAACGGTAGGCCGCCGTGCGATCCTTCACGTACGCCCGGCCGCACGACCTGACGCAGCTGTGGCGCGAACACGGCCCCGACGCCGCGTACATCGCCGGCGGCACGAACCTCGTCGACCTGATGAAGTGCGGCGTGGCGACCCCGCAACGCGTCGTCGACATCGGAGCACTGCCGCTGGGGGGCATCGAACTCGACGGCGACAAGCTGCACGTGGGCGCCCTCGCCACCAACAGCGACCTGGCCGCGCACCCGCTCGTCGTACGGCATCTGCCCATGCTGGCCCAGGCGTTGCTGTCGGGCGCGTCGCCTCAGCTGCGCAACCTGGCGACACTGGGCGGAAATCTGATGCAGCGGACCCGGTGCGGCTACTTCAGGGACATCGCGATGCCGTGCAACAAGCGGGAACCCGGGGCTGGTTGCGCGGCGATGGACGGATCGCACCACGGCCACGCGGTGCTGGGCACCAGCGAACACTGCATCGCCACCCATCCGTCCGATCTCGCCGTCGCACTGGTCGCGCTCGACGCGCAGGTCTCCGTCGCCGGGCCGAACGGCGCTCGCGTCGTCCCCGCCGATGCGTTCCATCTGCCGCCGGGCGACCGCCCCGACCGCGAAACACAGTTGGCGGCAGGCGAGTTGATTCTCGGCGTCGCGATTCCGCTGGAGGCGGCAGGCGCACACTCGTGCTACGTCAAGGTGCGGGAGCGGGCGTCGTACGCCTTCGCGCTCGCCTCGGCCGCGGTGGGACTCGACGTACGCGACGGCACCATCCGGGACGCACGCGTCGCCCTGGGCGGCGTCGCGACGACCCCGTGGCGCGCCCGAGCCGCGGAGCGCGTGCTTGTCGGGTCCGCACCCGGCCCGGCCGTGTTCGGGCGGGCGGCGGACGCGGCGGCCGAGGGCGCTCGGCCCCTGCGCGACAACGCGTACAAGGTCGAGCTGATCCGGCGCGTTGTGACGCGCGCCCTCACCACGCTGCCCGATGCCCCGCCCCCGGCGGCGCCGGGTCCGCTGTCCGGGGAGCCCACATGAACGCGACCGCCAACCCCAACCCCAACGGCAACCCCAGCCCGACCCCGAACCCTGTGCCGCCCCCGCCCCCGGGCCTGAACCCGAACCCGAGCCCGAACGGTGCCGCAGGCACCGCACTTGCCATCGGCGCCGCCGTCCCGCGCGCGGACGGCCCGGCCAAGGTCACCGGCGCCGCCCGCTACACCGCCGACATCGGGCTGCCGGACCTGGCACAGGCGGTGCTCGTGCAGAGCACCATCGCCAAGGGACGCATCACCGCCATGGACACCGTCGCGGCGGAGTCCGCGCCGGGCGTGCTCGCGGTGTTCGTTCCCGGCGGCCCGCTGCGCATGGCACCGGTCGCCTCCTTCTATTCGGCCGACAACGGCCCGATGGGCGACGCCCGCGCCCCTCTGTCCGACGAACTGGTCCACCACTACGGCCAGCACGTGGCCGTGGTGGTCGCCCGGACGCTCGTCCAGGCAACAGCCGCAGCCGAGTTGCTCCGCATCGACTATGCCGAGGAAGCGCCGCGCACCAGCGTCGACGACGTGTCGGCGCTCACGCCTCCCGGGCGCGACGACATCGTGCGCGGCGATTTCGCGGCCGGCCTCGCCGCCGCGGACGTCCGCGTCGACGCGCAATACAGCACCCCCGGGCAGCACATGAATGCCATGGAGCCGTGCGCCACGCTCGCGCACTGGTCCCACGACGGCGACCTCACGGTGCACGACTCCACGCAGGACGTCGGCGCGGTGCGTACCGCCCTCGCCACCGCCTTCCGCCTGCCTCGCGAACGCGTACGCGTGATCTCGGAGTTCGTCGGCGGGGGGTTCGGCAGCAAGGGCACCGTCTGGCCGCACGTACTGCTGACCGCCGCCGCGGCCAAGCACCTCGGACAGCCGGTACGCCTGTCTCTGACACGCCCTCAGATGTTCACCTCGTGCGGCAACCGCCCGGCGACGCGCCAGCGGTTCGTGCTCGCGGCCCGCCGCGACGGGGTCCTGACGGCCATCGCGCACGACTCGGTCACACCCACCTCGGTGGGTGAGGACGTCGTCGAGTCCACCGGCGGCGTGACCACCATGCTGTACGCCTGCCCGAACATCACGGTACGCCAGCGCATCGCCCGCCTCGACATGCCGCCGCCGACCTTCCAACGGGCACCGGGACGCGCCCCCGGCTCGTTCGCCCTGGAATCCGCACTCGACGAACTCGCCCACGAACTCGGCCTGGATCCCGTCGAATTGCGCATCCGCAACCATGCCGACACGGATCCGACCTCGGGCCACCCCTGGTCCGGCAAGCATCTGCTCGATTGCTACCGGATCGGCGCGGAACGCTTCGGCTGGGATGCGTACGACGCCGCGCCGGGCAGCCGCCGCGAAGGCGACCTCCTCATCGGCAGAGGCATGGCGACGGCGACCCACCAGATGGACCAGAACCAGTCCGCCGCACGGGCGGAACTGCGCTCCGACGGCACCGCCGTGGTCAGCGTCGCCTCGCACGACATCGGCACGGGCACGTACACGGTCCTCGGACAGATCGCGGCGGACGCGCTGGGACTGCCCTTCGACCGCGTCACGGTGCGGCTCGGCGACACCGGGTACCCGCAGGCACCCGCATCGATCGGCTCGCAGACGGTGGCCTACGTCGGCCCGGCCGTCCGCCGCGCCTGCGAGGCGGTCCGCGACGACCTCCTGGCCCGCGCGGTGGCCGACCCCGACTCGCCGCTGCACCGACGCCCGCTGGCGGACATCGTCCTGGGCCCCGAACTCGTCGCCGACGAACTCGACCGCATCGGCGCTCTCTCGATCTCCGCCATCGGCCACCACCGACCGGAGTCGGAACTTCCTTACGCAGTGCACTCGTTCGGCGCCCACTTCGCGGAGGTGGCCGTCGACTCCGGCACTGGCACCGTACGCGTGCGCCGCATGGTCGGGGTGTTCGACATCGGCCGCGTCGTGAACCCCCGCACCGCACGCAGTCAGCTCATCGGCGGCATGACGTTCGGGATCTCCCAGGCGCTCATGGAGCACACCGTTGTCGATCCGCTCCGCGGCCACGTCGTGGAACCCCACTTCGCGGGCTACCACATCCCGACCAACGCCGACATCGGCGAGCTGGCCGTGCACTTCGTGGACGCGCCCGACCCGCACATCAGCGACCTCGGTGCGCGCGGGGCCGGCGAGATCGGCGTCGTCGGGTCCGCCGCGGCGGTCGCGAACGCCGTCTTCCACGCCACGGGCAAACGCCTGCGCGACCTCCCGCTCACCCCCGACAAGCTCCTCGCCGACTGAGCGCGCCGGCCGGCTGAGCGGTCTGAGCGCGGTGGACCGGCAGAGCCAGAGCACCACAACCGGTCGTTCGATCGGCCGCGCGGAAAAGGCGGTTCGCGTCTTCCACGCGGCCGGTGAACGTCAGGCGATCTTCAGGACGAGCTTGCCGATGTTGTCCCCGGAGAACAGCCGCAGCAGTGTCTCGGGGAACGCCTCGATGCCGCCCTCGACGACGTCCTCGCGAGAGCGCAGCGAACCGTCGGCGAGCCAGCCGGCCATCTCGGCGGTGGCCTGGTCGTAGCGGTGCGCGTAGTCGAAGACGACCATGCCGGTCATCGAGGCCCTGTTGACGAGCAGCGAGAGGTAGTTCGACGGCCCGCGTACCGGCTCGGTGTTGTTGTACTGGGAGATCGCGCCGCAGACCACGACCCGCGCGCCCAGGGTCAGCCGGGCGAGCGCCGCGTCCAGGATGTCGCCGCCGACGTTGTCGAAGAACACGTCGACACCGTCGGGGGTCTGCTTGCGCAACTCGGCGACCAGTCCCTCGGCCTTGTAGTCCACGGCCGCGTCGTAGCCGAACTCCTCGACGAGCAGGCGGCACTTCTCCGGGCCGCCGGCGATCCCGACGGTACGGCAGCCCTTGATCCTCGCGATCTGACCCACCACGCTGCCGACCGCGCCGGCCGCGCCGGAGACCAGGACGGTCTGGCCGGGTTGCGGCAGACCGATGTCGAGGAGCCCGAAGTACGCGGTCATCCCCGTCATGCCGAGCGTGCCGAGGTGAGTCGGCAGGGGCGCGACGGCCGGATCGACGCGGCGCACTCCTGCGCCGTCGGAATCCGCGTACTCCTGCGCCCCGAACACGCCGGTCACATAGGTGTCTACCGGGAAGTCGGCGTGCCGCGAGGCGACGACCCGCCCGGCGGCACCTGCGCGCATAACGTCGCCGATGCGTACCGGCGGGATGTACGAGCGGACGTCGTTCATCCACCCCCGCATCGCCGGGTCGAGCGAAATGTGCGAGACGCGGACCAGGAAGCGGCCCTCGTCCGGTTGTTGGACGGGTTCGTCGGTGAGCTCCCAGTCGTCCGGCTTGGGCAGGCCGACGGGCCGTGCGGCGAGCCGGAGCTGACGGTTGATCAGTTCGGTGGACACGGTCGGCTCCAATGGGGTGCGAGGTCAGGGGACGATCAGGGACAGCGTGTCGGCGACGCAGGCCGGCTTCGCCGCGCCCTCGATCTCGATGGTGTGCCGCACCGTCAGCCGGACGCCCTGCGGCACCTCTTCGACGTCGAGGAGCACAGCGGTGTCGCGGACCCGCGAGCCGACGGGCACCGGGGCGGGGAAACGTACCTTGGCCGTCCCGTAGTTCACGCCCATCCGCACCCCCTGCACGGTGAACATCTGCTGGGTGAGGGCCGGGATGAGGGACAACGTCAGGTAGCCGTGCGCGATGGTGGTGCCGAACGGGCCCGCCGCGGCGCGCTCGGCGTCCACGTGGATCCACTGGTGGTCGCCGGTCGCGTCGGCGAACCGGTCGATCCGGTCCTGGTCGACGGTCAACCATTCGCTGACACCGAGCTGTTCGCCCTTGGCGGCGGCCACCGCGGCGACGTTCTCGAAGACGCGCATCATGTCCCTTTCGCTTGGTCCGGGCGGATCCGAAGGCCGCACACTCCGTCGAGCCGGCGGGCGGCGCCGCGACGCGGCGCACCCCCGTGGGGGTGGCCACAGCGCTGCACGACGAACACGACGCTCCCCCAGCACGCCTCGCACTACTCGAACCCGACCGACCCGGCGGACACCAGAACCTATCGAGCGATAGGTAGATCCGTCACGCCTTCCCACCCCACCGCAACCACCCCCGGCCCAGCCGATCCCGTCGCAGCCCACGCAACTTCAGCGACTGCGCACCCCCAACACACTCGACTCGGCAGCACACTCCACGCCCCGACCGGCCGTATGCAGGCGTGGCGCGGTGACCTGCTCGTACGCCTTACTCGGGAAAGGACTTGGAGCGCGAGATTTCACTTGACTGGAAACTCAATTCAATATGGAATGCGGTCCATGGAAAGTGAGGACAAGCGCTCGTACCGCATGGGGGCCAGGGCCGCGGCTCTGGAAGCCACCCGGGCACGCGTGATCGAGGCGGCGGCCGGCCTGTGGTCGCGCCGTTGGCACGACGAGGTCACGTTGCAGCACATCGCCGAGGCGGCCGGCGTGTCGGTGCAGACGATCGTCAACCACTTCGGCGGCAAGGACGGGCTCTCCAAAGCCGTCGCCGATGCGGTGGCGACACAGACGGAACTCGCCCGCCAGGTGCCGACGGGCGACGTGCCCGAGATCGTCGCCGTCCTCTTCGCCGACTACGAGCGGCAGGGCGACGCCAACCTGCTCTGGATCGCCCAGATGGACCGGATCCCGTCGGCGGCCCGCGCGGCCGTCCACGCCCGAAGCCTCCACCGGGCATGGCTGGAAAGGGCCTTCGCCGACCGCCTCCCCGCCGCGGGCCCGGACCGCGAGCACGCGCTCAACCTGCACTACGCCGCCACCGACGTCTACCTGTGGAAGCTGTGGCGCCGCGACCTCGGCCTGTCCCGCGAGGAAGCCGAGCGTGCCATGCGCGACCTGCTCACCGCGATCGACCCTCGGAAGGAACACCATGCCTAGCAGCTTCCTGTTCGCCACCTGGGCCGGCGGCGGAGCCGTACCTCCCGTCCTGTCGCTGGCCCGCGCACTCCGCGAACGCGGCCACGGCGTACGGGTGATGGCCGACACGTCGCTGCACGACGAGATCGCCGCCGCGGGCCTGGAGCCGATCGCCTGGACCACCGCGCCGCAAGGCGACCCCGCCGACCCGGCCAAGGACGTCATCAGGGACTTCGAGGCCCGCACCCCGCTCGGCGCTCTCGCGCGCCTGCGGGACCGCATCGTGTGCGGCCCGGCGGCGGACTACGCCCGGGACGTCCGCGCCGAGTTGCGCGCCCGGCCGGCGGACGTACTGGTCTGCGAGCACATGCTGCTCGGCGCGGTCACCGCGGGCGAGGCGGCAGGCGTCCGAGTGGCCTCGCTGGCGACGACCATCTACCCGTTCCCCACCCCGGGGGCGCCGCC
Source organism: Streptodolium elevatio (assembly GCF_040649515.1). GTDB lineage: Bacteria > Actinomycetota > Actinomycetes > Streptomycetales > Streptomycetaceae > Yinghuangia > Yinghuangia elevatio. The sequence continues at coordinate 4,405 of NZ_JBEZFP010000058.1, read as the reverse complement.
GCCCGGCCCGGGCTTCGCCCCGGCCAAGGGCATACCGGGCCGGGTACGCGACCGGCTCGTGACGCGGCTGTCCGGCAAGCCGTGGGCGAAGGGGCTGCCCGCCCTCAACGCCGCCCGCGTCGCGAACGGTCTGGAGCCGCTCGGCTCGGTCGTCGAGGCGTTCGAACGCGTCGACCGGGTCCTCGTGCTCTCGCCGCGCGCCCTCGACCACGCCGGACGCCGCTTCCCCGAGCACATACGCCACGTCGGCGCGCGCCTCGAAGACCCGGCCTGGGCCGGAGACTTGACACTCCCGGACGGCGACGCCCCGCTGGTGCTCGTCGGCATGAGTTCGTCGTTCATGAAGCAGCACGATCTGTTGCAGCGCATCGCCGACGCCCTCGGCACTCTGCCGGTACGCGCCCTGCTGACCACCGGCCCCGCCGTCGACCCCGCGACGGTAGGCGCTCCCGCCAACGTCCGGGTGACCGCATCCGCACCGCACAGCCTCGCGCTCCGCCACGCCGCCGTGACCGTCACGCACGCCGGCCACGGCACGACCGTGAAGTCGCTGGCCGCCGGGGTCCCGATGGTCTGCGTGCCGCTCGGCCGCGACCAGATCGAGGTGGCGTCGCACGTCCGACTCGCGGGCGCCGGCGTCACCGTGGGCAAGGGCAGTTCGGCACGCAAGATCGCCCGCGCCGTCGAACAGGTCCTGAACGACCGCTCCTACCGCGCCGCGGCCGAACGCATGGCCGAGGCGATCGCCGCCGAGAACGCCACCGACCAGGCCGTCAACGAACTCGAGGTCTTGGCCTCCCGTCACGACAAGCCAGCGGAACCGGCAGCCCACACAAAGGAGTTCGCAAGCTGACGCCCCCACCGCCAAGCCGCGGCGCACCGTCGAGGCCCGGGCGTCTGGGCAACGGGACCGCCGCGACGGTCGCAGCGTCGCGTACGTCGCGCGTCCAAAGCCACCCGAACGCGCTGGTCCGGAAGGGAGCGTGCTTCCGCGGTCACGACGCTGCCGTGCTCCAAGCCATGGCAACGCATGGCCGTTGCCCAGGGCTTATCCGCCCTGGCGGGCGCACCGGGTCGCGCAGGTCTGCGGTGATCGACACAGTCCGAACCCGGCGACCCCGGCAGACAGGCACCGAAGCGTCCACGTCGTCGAGGTGCGTGATCCAGGGGCGTGCTCCAAGAGGGGCGATTCAGGTTGGTCGCCAAGCTGTGGTGGGTGACCAACGTGTCTAGCCTGGCGCGTAGTTCGCGCGGAACTGGGCGTACGTGAGGCGTAGCCGGGTGAGGGGGTCGGTCGGTGCGGCGGGGCTCGGCGTCGGTTGTCAGGCGGGGGCGGTTGCGGCCTCGTCCGGGCGGCCGCGCCAGTCGAGGCAGAGGCTCACGGCGTCGTCGTCGAGTTCGGTGTCGCCGCGGAAGGCCGCGAGATCGCGGAGTACGGCGCGGGCGGCTTCCGGGGCGGGGAGGAGCCGGTTGTTGCGGATCCCCGAGGCCAGCAGCCGTTCGCCGAACTGCTCCCCCGCCCGGGACTGGAAGCCGTGCACGCTGTCGCTGACCACCACGACGCGGTCGCCGGGCTGCAAGGTGAAGCGTTCCGGCCTGTACCTGGTGTCCTCCAGCGCGCCCAGCGCGAACTGCGCCTCCAGCCTGACCCGTTCGACCTGCCCGTCGCGCAGCAGCAGCACGATCGGGGAGCCCGCGTCGACGGCGTCGACGTCGCCGGTCGCGAGGTCGATCTCCAGCAGGACGCTGGCGAGGTAGGCGCTGCCGGTGTGCGCCGACCAGACGGCCTGGCTGGCGAGTTCGGCCTGGAGCGCCACGTCGGCGCCGGAGCGGCGGGCGTTGCGCAGGGCTCCGACCGCCAGGGCGGACAGGGTCGCCGCCGGGACGCCGTGGCCCATGCCGTTGGTGACGCTGACCGCGAGGGTACGCGCGTCGACGGACCAGTCGAAGTTGTCGCCGCGCACCGAGTACGCCGGTTCGAGGTGGGCGCCGAGGGCGAACTCGGGACGCTCGCAGGAACGCCCCGGCAGCAACTCCCACTGCATCTCGGCGGCCAGGGTGAGACGGCGCAGGCGGCGGCCCTGGAGGTACACGTCGGTGCTCGGGTCGGCGGCGAACAGTTCGTGGGCGAGCATCTCGGCGGCCTCCGACAGGTCGGCGACCGACAGCCCTCCCCCGTGCCCGTGCCCGGGCTGGACGACCTCCAGGACGCCGAGGCGGTCACCGCGGACCGAGACCGGCAGGTACACGGTCTCCTCGTCGTCCGCCGCGCCGCCGGCCACCACCGGCTCCTGGGAGACGAAGGCCCGGCCGGCGTCCGTACCCGCGACGGGCACGGCGGTCTCGACACCCGGCTCCAGGCCGAACGGCTGGAGGGCGCTGACCGAGTAGTCGGCGAGCAGGAGGGTGCAGGACTTCACTTTGGCCTGGTCCTCCAGGACCTGGGCAAGGACATGTGCGACGTAGTGCGGAGGGGCCGTACGCAAAGCACGGTGGAGTGCGAGGAGCCAGTCGGCGGCTGTCACCGGGGTTCTTCCTTCCGGCGCGCGGTACCTGCCCGCGACGCGGCATGAGAGAGTGAAGGGAATCATGGACAACGCGTACGGGCAGCACAGTCGGCAGTCGCCACGTGAGCCTTCGTCCGGTTATGGACCGGTCGTGGGCGTCGACGCCGACGATGCCGCAGCGCTGCTTGCGGAGGCGTTGGAGTCACTGATCACGGTCTGGGGCAGGGCTCAGGAGGCGTTCGGCACCACGGTCTCCCCCACCCAGTTGCGCGCTCTGACGATCATCTCCCGAACGCCCGGCGTTTCGCTGCACGGGCTCGCCCAGGAGATGGGCACGGTCTCGTCCGTCGCGAGCCGCCTGTGCGATCGGATGGACTCCGCGGGCCTGATGCGCCGCGAGCTGGACTCCGACAACCGCCGGAAGGTCACCCTCGCGCTGACCTCGGAGGGCGAGGCGCTGATGACCGCCATCCGCGAGCGCCGCGCGCGCGACCTGGTCACGGCACTGTCCGCCATGAGCGCGACGGACCGCGCTGCACTGGTCACCGGCATACTCGCCTTCCGGCAGGCCACCGGGCACGCGCAGACCGACAACGGCGGAGCGCACCGGGCGTCCGGCAGCCCGCAGTCCCCGACGTCGCGTCGTCTCGCCTGAATCCCACGCCCAGACTCTACCGTTGCCAAAGGGCAACAGCGAAGCAGTCCCGGTTCCACGCGGACTCCGACCACGCGTCGGACCGCCGCCCGGCTGCGTGATACCTTCCGAACTCTCTTGCCATCGGGCAATGATGTGGCGTCGGGCCTAGGCCGGAGCACCCGTTGCCACCGGGATCGAAGCCCGCCCCATCACCGGCGGAACGAGGTTCTCATGGCGACGACGGGCGAACCGGGTGCCGAGTCCGGCAGCGGGGCGCGCGGGCGGTCGCCGCGCGCGGTCGGCAAGATCGGCGAGCCGGAGTTGCGGCAGCTGCTGACCGGGCTGACGGCCGTACGCGACGGCGACTTCCGGACCCGCCTGCCGGACGACGCGGGCGGCCTGCTGGGCGAGATCGCCACCGTCTTCAACGGCATGGTCGACCAGCTCGCGCTGTTCACCTCCGAGGTGACCCGCGTCGCCCGCGAGGTCGGCACCGAGGGGACGCTCGGCGGCCAGGCCGATGTGCCGGGCGTGTCGGGAACCTGGGCGGACCTGACCGACTCGGTCAACGCGATGGCCGGCAACCTCACCATGCAGGTCCGCGACATCGCCCAGGTGGCGACCGCGGTGGCGAAGGGCGACCTGTCGCAGAAGATCGACGTTCCCGCCCGCGGCGAGATCCTGGAGCTCAAGGACACCGTCAACACGATGGTCGACCAGCTCTCCGCGTTCGCCGACGAGGTCACCCGGGTCGCCCGCGAGGTCGGCAGCGAGGGCCGGCTGGGCGGGCAGGCGCAGGTCCCGGGCGTGGGCGGGGTGTGGCGCGAACTCACGGACTCGGTGAACTTCATGGCCGGGAACCTCACCGACCAGGTCCGCAACATCGCCCAGGTGACCACCGCGGTGGCGAAGGGCGACCTGTCGCAGAAGATCACCGTCGACGCCCGCGGCGAGATCCTGGAGCTGAAGAGCACCGTCAACACGATGGTCGACCAGCTCTCCGCGTTCGCCGACGAGGTCACCCGGGTCGCCCGCGAGGTCGGCACGGACGGGCGGCTCGGCGGACAGGCCGACGTCAAGGGCGTCTCGGGCACCTGGCGCGACCTGACCGACTCGGTGAACTTCATGGCCGGGAACCTCACCGACCAGGTCCGCAACATCGCCCAGGTGGCCACCGCGGTGGCGAAGGGCGACCTGTCGCAGAAGATCACCGTCGACGCCCGCGGCGAGATCCTGGAGCTGAAGAGCACCGTCAACACCA
>NZ_JBEZFP010000057.1:0-51626 GCF_040649515.1 Streptodolium elevatio | reverse complement strand
CACATCGGGAACTCCGGCACGTTGTCCAGCAGCACACCCACGTGCGGAGCGGCACCCGCGGGCAGCCGGTCGGCAATGAACGCGGCACGGGCAGCGGCGGCCTTGGCCACTTGGTCATGCGTCCACACCAGGTCCTCGTACATCAGACCCGGACGATCGTCGCCGACCTGGGCGTGGACCAATTCGGCGATCGTGACCATGGTGTGCTCCTCCGCCGGATTCCTGATACACCGTCAGATGAATTCTGTCCGCATGATTGACACTGTCAACTGACACGCGTCAGGCCGCACGAGGAGCACGCATGAACGAGCGAAGCAGGCGAATCAGCGAGGGGACGCGCTTCGCGAATGCGACCGGCGCGCGGAGCGAGGTGGCGGCATGAGTCCGGACCCCCACGCGCCGGCCCTGACCGGGCCGTCCGCGTCCACGCTGGCGGCCATGCTGGGCGCCGGCATGCCCGACATCGCCGACATCCCGCCCGAGGCGTTCGAGCTGGTGGAGCGGGTGCGCGACCTCGTCGAGGCGGTCGTGCTGACCGACGTGGACGCCGCGGCCCGGGCAGCGGCGAGCACCCACGTCGCCGAGGCCACCGCGCTGCTGAAGGCCGCCCAGCGGCCCAAGGACTCGGTCGTGCAGCTGGTACGCCACGAGAACGGGCGCTACGAACACCTGTCGCAGGCGGGCTCCGGCCGCCTCAACCCGCAGGCGCCGCGCGTCGAGTACCTGAACCTGCCCGAGCCGGCCGAGCCGGGCGAGGTGCGCGAGCCGGTCGAGATCCTCGCGCGGGTCACGCTCACCGCGCAGCACGGCGGTCCGCCGGGACGCGCGCACGGGGGCGTGGTCGCGACGGTCCTCGACCAGGTCCTGGGTGTCGCGGCGTCGGCGAGCGGGCCGGCGGGGTTCACCGCCGGACTGGACATCCGGTTCCGCAAGGCGACGCCGTACGACGTGCCGCTCGACGTGGCGGCGCGCTTCGTACGCCGCGAAGGGCGGAAGACGTTCGCGACCGCGGAGATCCGCGTCGGGGACGTCGTGACGGCCGAGGCGACGGCCGTGTTCGTCTCCGACCGCGTCCCCGCGGACGCCGGCGCGTGAGTCAGGCGACGTAGGGCGGCGTGCCCGTCTCCGAGACCATCGGACGACCGGCCGCCTCCCACGCGAGCATGCCGCCGTCGATGTTGACCGCGTCCCAGCCGCGCTGCACGAGGTACGCGGTGACCTGGCCCGAGCGCCCGCCGACGCGGCACATCACGTACACGCGCGCCTCCTGCGGCACCTCGTCGATGCGGCCGATCAGCGTGCCCATGGGGATGTGCACGGCGTCGGCGACGTGCCCGGCGACCCATTCGCCGTCCTCGCGGACGTCGAGCACGAAGGCGTCGGCGGGGACTTCGGCGGCGCCGACGGCCGGAAGCGACTGGTGCATCGGTTCTCCGTGGGAGTTGAGGGGTGGTGTGTGGCGGGTGGGGTGTGTGGTGGCACGGGTCGGGCTCCCCGTCCGCCCATTCTCCGTCATCTTGCCGGTCGCTCCGCACGCCGTCTGCGCGTCGCCCGCACGTCGCATGTGTGCCGTGCGCGTGTCGTACGCGTGCCGTGTGCCGCTTCGACGTCGTCACCGCGCCACCGCGCCACCGTGCTGCCTCGTGCTGCCTCGTGCCGCTTGCGCCGCCTCTAACGGCGCAACTGGCGTGCTGAACGGGTTTCGTCGGGCAACACGCCCACAAGATGATTGATATGCCCGAATTTCAGGTAGATCGTGTGATTCATCGGAACACCCGCTGATCGGTGATCAGCCCACCGACCCGGCCCGGTCCGGCCGACGCCCATCCGGCCGGACCGGGCCGGCCCCAATTGACCGAAATCCATCGGTCAATTGCCACGAATCCGAACAATTACCCCAGCAGCGACGTGAGTTCCTTCTCGCGCTCGTCGATGCGCGCGAGCAGCTGCTCGGCCAGGTGCTCCAACAGCCCGTCCGGGTCGTCCGGAGCGAGCGCGAGCAACTGGCCCATGGGACTCTCCAACAGCGTCTCCCGCTCGGCCGCCAACTGCTGCTGACGGGCCGTCAGCAGCGCCAGTCGGCCGCGCAGCCACTCCGCACGGTCCGGAGGCACCACTTCAGGCGCACCCGCGGATCCGGCCGCCCACTCGTCGTCCAGGGCCATGAGAGTCGCCACGTCACCGGCCGAGTACGCGGCGTTGACGCGCGCGATGAAGTCCCCCCGGCGCTCCTTCTCGGCCGCGTCCTGGGCGAGGTCCGGGTGCGCCCGGCGGGCGAGTTCGCGGTAGAGCCGGCGCGCCTCGTCACTCGGCTTCACCCGCCGCACTTCGACCTCGGGCGCCGCACCCGTCTCGGCGGCGAAGGCGTCCATCAGTTCGTCGAGGTCGGGCATCGGATCGACGATCGCCCGCGCCTCCAGGGCACGGCGGATGTCGTCGGCGTCGCGACTGCGTGCCGCGACCGCCTCGGCGACGAGTGCGTCCAGTTCGTCGAGGCGTTCGTACAGCGGTCCGAGACGCCGGTGGTGCACGATCGCGAGATTGTCCAGTTCGACGCGCAACGTCGCGACGTCCACCTCGGCGTCCAGCAGGCCCGCCTCGACCGCGGCGACCTGGGCCTCCAGGGCCGCGACCTGGGGATCCGACCAGATCGCCGGTGCGTTGCCCTCGTCCATTCAAGCCCTCTTCCGGTGTCGAACACGGCCGCGCGACAGGGCTGTCGGCCCGCGGGGAACGCCCTGCGGATGCATTCCAGGCCCCCCTGGAACAAACCTGATAGGTGTCGAGAAGATCAAATCACGCACAACAGCCCACGCCAGCCTAAGCGTTAGGGCAGCATGGTCGGGCCGTCCCTGGCCAGTCGATCCAACCAAGCAGTTGGCTAGAGGGGATAAGATCCAGCCATGCCGCCCGACACCGCACGTACCCGAGCCAAACTTCTCGACGCCGCCCGAGCGGAGTTTGCCGAGCACGGCATCGCCGGCGCCCGCGTCGACCGCATCGCCCTGCGCGCTGGGGTGAACAAGGAGCGCATTTATGCGTATTTCGGAAACAAGGAGCAACTGTTCCAGCACGTCCTCAGTGAGTCGCTGCAAGAGCTGACCGCGGTCGTCACGATGTCCAGTGACGACCCGGCCGAGTACGTCGCGCAGATCTACGACTTCTACTGCGCCCGCCCCGAGCTGCTCCGGCTGCTCTTGTGGGAGGCCTTGTACTACGGCCACGAGCCGATCCCCGACGAGGACCGGCGGGCCACGAGCTACGCCGTCAAGCTCCAGGAGTTCGCCGAGCAACTCGGCGTGCAGCCCACCCCCGATGTGGCGCAGCTCCTGTTCTCGCTGATCGGGGTCGCCGCGTGGCAGTCCACGATGCCCCAGATGGCACGGATCATCCTGGGCACCGAGACGGAATCCGAACAAGCCCAGGCCCGCCGACGGGAACACCTGGTCGAGTTCACCCGCCAGTCCATAGCCGCGGTGAAGCAACCGCAGGGCTGAGCGGGAACCCACGCGACAAACCGAGGACCGGGTCCGTCAACTCCGTAGAACGGAGCCGGTCGTCGGGTGCACCAGGGACGCATGGATCGACCACGGGCCCGCGGTGGCGCGGCAAGCACCTGCCAGTGCTCGCCACCGCGGTTCCACCCGGGGGCGAGCGAGTCCGCCCTGATCCCACAAACGCACTGCCGGCACGCCGACGACACGTCCCGAATGCAGCAGGATGGCATCGGGCGTGACGACAGGAGGCGACGTGACCGGGCGTGCTTGGCAGTTCTGGGTGGACCGCGGCGGAACCTTCACCGACATCGTCGCGCGACGACCGGACGGCCGACTCGTCACCCACAAGCTGCTCTCCGAGAACCCGGCCCGCTACCGCGACGCCGCGGTGGCGGGTATCCGCGCGCTGCTCGGCCTCGCCGACGACGAGCCGGTCACCTCCGAGCTGGTGGAGCAGGTGCGCATGGGTACCACCGTGGCCACCAACGCCCTGCTCGAACGCAAGGGCGAGCGCACCGCATTGGTAATCACGCGCGGGTTCGGTGACGCCTTGCGGATCGCCTACCAGAACCGGCCGCGCATCTTCGACCGGCACATCGTGCTGCCCGAGTCGCTGTACGAGCGGGTGATCGAGGCCGACGAGCGCATGTCGGCGGACGGGACCGTGCTGCGCGCCCCCGACCTAAAGGCGCTCGCCGCGGAGTTGCGCGGCGCGTACGACGACGGCATCCGCTCCGTCGCGGTGGTCTGCCTGCACAGCCACCTCCACCCCGACCACGAACGCGCGATCGGCGCACTGGCCGAGGACCTCGGCTTCCCGCAGGTCTCGCTGTCCAGCGAGGTCAGCCCGCTGATGAAGGTGGTGCCCCGCGGCGACACCACGGTGGTCGACGCCTACCTCTCGCCCGTGCTGCGGCGCTATGTCTCCCAGGTCGCGGACCAGCTGCCCGGCGTGCCGCTCATGTTCATGCAGTCCAACGGCGGACTCGCCGAGGCCGGGCACTTCCGCGGCAAGGACGCGGTCCTGTCCGGCCCCGCGGGCGGCATCGTGGGTATGGCCCGGATGTCGGAGCTGGCGGGCTTCGACAAGGTCATCGGCTTCGACATGGGCGGTACCTCGACCGACGTGTCGCACTACACGGGCGAGTACGAACGGGTCTTCCACACCCTCATCGCCGGCGTGCGGCTGCGCTCCCCCATGCTCGCCATCGACACCGTCGCCGCGGGCGGGGGTTCGATCCTGCGCTTCGACGGCGGCCGCTACCGCGTCGGCCCCGAGTCTGCGGGCGCCGCCCCGGGCCCCACGTGCTATCGCAACGGCGGGCCGCTGACCGTTACCGACGCCAACGTGATGCTCGGCCGCGTACAACCCGCGCACTTCCCCCACGTGTTCGGCCCGGGCGGCGACCAGCCGCTCGATGCCGACGAAGTGCGCCTGCGCTTCGCCGAACTCGCCGCCGAGATCCGCGCGACCACGGGCGACGACCGTACGCCCGAGGAGGTGGCGGAAGGGTTCCTGCGCGTCGCGGTGGCCAACACCGCCAACGCGGTCAAGCGCATCTCCGTGGAAAAGGGCCACGACGTCGGCGAGTACGCCCTCACCACGTTCGGCGGCGCCGGCGGCCAACACGCGTGCGCGCTCGCCGACTCGCTCGGCATCCGCACCGTGCTCGTACCGCCGATGGCCGGAGTGCTGTCCGCACTCGGCATCGGCCTGGCGGACACCACCGCGATGCGCGAGCACTCCGTCGAGGCGCCGTTGTCCGCCGCGAACATGCCGAGGGTCGTCGCGACTGCCGACACCCTCGAAGCCGCCGCGCGGGGCGAACTGCTCGACGAGGGCGTACCCGAGGACCGCATCCGCGTGACCCGACGCGCGCACCTGCGCTACGACGGCACGGACACGGCCCTCGCGGTGGAACTGGCCGGGCCGGGCGCCATGGTGAACGCCTTCGAGGGCGTACACAAGCGCACGTACTCCTTCTTGATGGACCGTCAGCTCGTGGTGGAGTCGGTCTCGGTCGAGGTGACGGGTCTGACCGACCAGCCGGATCTGCGCGGCCTCGACGACGCCGTCCCCGGGGCCGAAGCGGTGCGCGTACGCATGTACTCCACCGGCGCCTGGCGCGACGTCCCGCTGCACCGACGCCGGCACATGACACCGGGCACCGCGGTCACCGGCCCCGCGATCATCTCCGACCCCAACTCCACCACCGTGGTCGACGACGGCTGGCAGGCGACCCTCGGCACCGAAGGCCACCTGCGGGTCGAACGCATGGCCGACCCGGCGGAATCCGACGCCGGCACCACGGCCGACCCCGTCATGCTGGAGATCTTCAACAACCTGTTCATGTCGATCGCCGAACAGATGGGCAGCGCACTCGAATCCACCGCGCAGTCCGTCAACATCCGCGAACGCCTGGACTTCTCCTGCGCGTTGTTCGACCCGGAGGGCAACCTCATCGCCAACGCACCGCACATTCCGGTGCACCTGGGCTCGATGGGGCGGTCGGTCAAGGAGGTCGTGCGGCGGCGCACCGACATGAAGCCCGGCGATGTCTACGCGGTCAACGACCCGTTCCACGGCGGCACGCATCTGCCGGACGTCACCGTCATCACCCCGGTGTTCGCCGCGGGCACCGCGGAGCCGAGCACGTCCGGTGAGTCGGTCGAGTCAGGCGCGCCGGACGCCTCGGCGGGGCCGGGCGGGTCAGGCGCGTCGGGCAGGTCGCCGGACATCCTCTTCTTCGTGGCCGCCCGCGGCCACCACGCCGAGATCGGCGGCATCACGCCGGGCTCGATGCCGGCCGACAGCCGCGACATCCACGAGGAGGGCGTGCTGCTCGACAACTGGCTGCTCGTCGACGGCGGCCGGTTCCGCGAGGAGGAGACGCTCCGCCTGCTGACCGAGGCCGCCCACCCGTCGCGCAACCCGCCGGCGAACCTCGCCGACCTGCGCGCCCAGGTCGCGGCCAACGCCAAGGGCGTCGAGGAAGTCGGCCGCATGATCGACCACTTCGGGCTCGACGTCGTGCAAGCGTACATGCGGCATGTGCAGGACAACGCCGAAGAGGCGGTCCGCCGCGTCATCGACGCCCTCGACGACGGCGCGTACACCTACGAGACCGATTCCGGCGCGACGATCGCCGTCAGGATCACCGTCGACCGTGCGAACCGGTCCGCGACCGTGGACTTCACCGGAACGTCACCGCAGTTGGCCACCAACCTCAACGCCCCCTCGTCGGTCGTCTCCGCAGCGGTTTTGTACGTCTTCCGCACCCTCGTCGCGGACGAAATCCCGCTCAACGAGGGCTGCCTGCGCCCGCTGACCATCGTGATCCCGCCCGGCTCGATGCTCGCCCCCGAGTACCCGGCCGCCGTCGTGGCCGGCAACGTCGAGACCTCGCAAGCGGTCACCGGCGCCCTGTACGCCGCAATGGGAGTGCAGGCCGAAGGCTCCGGCACGATGAACAACATCACCTTCGGCAACGAGAACCACCAGTACTACGAGACGGTCGGCTCGGGCTCGGGCGCGGGAGACGGCTTCGACGGCGCCTCGGTGGTCCAGACCCACATGACCAACTCGCGGCTCACCGACCCCGAGGTCCTGGAGTGGCGGTTCCCGGTGCTCCTGGAGGAGTTCGCCGTCCGGCACGGCAGCGGTGGGGCGGGCCGGAACCGCGGCGGAGACGGGGCCGTGCGGCGCATCAGGTTCCTCGAACCCATGACCGTGTGCGCGCTCTCGGGCCACCGCCGGGTCCCCCCGTACGGGATGGCCGGCGGCGCCCCGGGCGCCCTGGGCCGCAATCTGATTCGACGGGCGGACGGCGAGACGGCTGCGATGTCCGGCTGCGACGTCGCCGAAGTTGCGGCGGGCGACGTCCTGGTGATCGAAACCCCGGGCGGCGGAGGGTACGGCGAACCGAACCGCCCCTGACGACGGGCAGTGCCGCGAGGTGCCCGACGGATCCCCCGCGGCAGCCGTCCGCCGCCGCGCGGCGCCTAGGGAGTGTCTTCAAATTCGCGTCGGTCAGCCCGCGGGCCGTGGTGCGTGCGCTCGCAAGGCGCGGGCCGCAGCTCGGCCTGGGTTTGGCCGGGCAAGGTCCGCAACGCGGCGAGCGTGCGTGCCACGGTTCGCGGGCCCGGCGAGAATTTTGAAGACACGACCTAGACGCCGGTCTCGGCGGGCAGTGCTCCGGCCTTGACGGCGGTGACCAGTTCCGCGTGGTCGCGTTCGGTCTGGTCGGCGTACGTGACCGCGAAAGCCGCGACCGCCTCGTCGAGTTTGCCGCTCTTGCCGCAGTATCCGGCAAGCAGCTTCGGGTCCACGGAGTGGCTGTGTGCGCGGGCGAGCAGCGCGCCGGTCATCCGCGCGTAGTCGTCGAGTTGCCCGGCGGGCAGCGTGCTCGCGTCGATGCTGCCCTTCATGTTGCGGAACTGGCGCACGATGAAGTGCCGCCCCTCGACGGTCGTCCAGCCCAGCAGCGAGTCGGCGACCGCCTGCATGACCTTCTGCCCGAACACCACGCGGCGGCCCTCGTGTTCGGCGTGGCCGATGCCGAGGTACGGCGCGAGCGCCGAACGCCGGGACTCCTTCACCTGCAAGACGAGTGGTTCGTCCCCGCTGCCCTCCAGCATCACGACGTACGCGCGCAGGCCCACGCTGCCGGTGCCGACCACGCGGAACGCCACGTCCTCCACCACGAACCGCTCGAACATCGGGCGGCGGTCCGGGGACAGCGTCTGCACGTAACCGGCGAGCGACAGCGCGACCGCCTCGGCCGTCTCGTCGGAGACCAGCGTGAGCACCGGCGGATCGGGCACGAAGCGGCGGCGCCCGTCGTCGAGTTCGACGGTCGAACGGGCCGCGAAGCGGTCGCTGGTGTTGCGCCGTGCCTTCGCCGAGACCTGTTGGAGATGACCCGTCAGGTCGTGCGCCTCCGCGTGCCAGACCAGCGACTCGTCGGCGATCGCCTGCCAGGCCTGGAGCACCGGCATGCCGGCGAGCAGCGCGAGCGTGCGCCGGTACGCCTCGGCGGCGTCGTGTGCGGCCTCGCGGCACACGTCCTCCGACGCGCCGCTCACCCGACCGGCGACCACGAGGCTGGCGGCGAGGCGCTTGAGGTCCCATTCCCAGGGCCCGCGCACCGTCTCGTCGAAGTCGTTCACGTCCATGCACAGGCGGCCGTCCGAGCTGCCGTACAGCCCGAAGTTGCCGGCATGCGAGTCGCCGCAGATTTGCGCGTGCACCCCGGTGGCGGGGGTCTGCGCGAGGTCCGCCGCCATGAGCCCCGCGGATCCGCGGAGGAACGCGAAGGGCGTGGCGACCATGCGGCCTATCCGCAGCGGCACCAGCTCGGGCAGGCGCCCCTCGTTGGACTGCTCGACCACGTCCAGCACCGCGGGCCGGTCGGCGGCCGGTACGAACCGGTCGTGCGCGGTCCGCGACACGTCCTTGCGCAGCGCCTTGCCGCGGTTCCGCGCCGCGACGTCCCCACGCGCCCGGAACCCGGGAACCGCGAAGTCGCGTCCCTCGGCCACCGGATCCGCCACCGCCGAACGGGCCGTGTCACCGATCGCCATGCCTGCACCTCCGTCCCCCACCCCACCGGCGGGCCGTCCCGAAACTACCCCTCCGTCCGGCTTCCCACCGCGGCCCGGTCCGGCTTTACCACCCCATTAACTCCGCTGACTCCGCTGCTTCGCTGACTCCGTCGGCTCCGTCGGCCGGGCACCACGCCGAGCACTACGCCGAGCACCGGCAACGCCCGCGGTCGCAGGGGTTCGCGTCCAACGGCTGGACACGGGCACTGTTACACGCCTGCGACATATGGGCTGATCAGTGCGTGATAGCCATTTAAGGCCCGCCGCGTCCCCGATCCATATGCGCGCGGAAGTACTCAAAGTTGTTGGGAGCCCAAAACTCCATGCACATCTCCACCAACCAGCGGATAGCCACGCTTGCCGCCGTCGGCGGTGCGCTCGTCGTCGCACCGTTCGCGTTCGCTCCCGCGGCTTCCGCCGCCGGCGAGATCAAGATCAGCGCGCCGAGCACCGTCGCCGCAGGGACCACCGGCAAGGTCGGCTTCACGACCAAGTCCGACGCCACCGTGCGGATCGAGTTCGCGAGCGCCGCGGGCGTCGAAGGGGAGCGCGTCTACTCCCCCGACTGCACCTCGCCGGGCCGAAACCTGCTCGACTGCACGCCGAAGGGCGGGAAGTTCGACGTCTTCCTGCAGCTGACCGCGGACTCCAAGGCCGGCCAGGCGGTCACGTTCACCGCCAAGTCGAAGGACGGCACCGGTGAAGGCCGCTTCACCGTCGCGCCGAAGCCCGCCAAGCTGGGCGACCTCCAGGTCACCGCACCGCCTGGATCCAGCGTGTCGTGGTTCCGGTACGACCCGTCCACCGGCAAGGTCGAGAACGGCATCCCGATCGTGCTGCGCAACGATGGGCCCGACGCGTACACCACCGCGCAGGCCACCATCACCGCGCAGGAGGGCATCCGTTTCGACGGCGCCCCGCAGGGCTGCCAGAAGGTCAGCGACACCAAGCTCACCTGCCCGTCGAACGGTTCGCCCGCGGACAAGGGCGAGGAGGAGAACCTCGTCATCCCGGCGACGATCTCCGGCAAGCGCCAGGCCTTCGTCGTGGACTTCACCGGCACCGGTGCGACCGACCGCAACAAGTTCGACAACGAGGGCGTGGTCATGGAGACCGCGTTCGACGTCAAGCCGACGACGCCGAGCCCGCAGCCGTCCACCTCGACGCCGCCCGCGAAGCCCACCGAGCCGGCCAAGCCGACGGACTCCGCCAAGCCGGTTCCGCCGGTCACACCGAGCGGCCCCGCGTCGCCGCAGCCGGACACGGGCGGCGAACTCGCCCAGACCGGCGGCAACGACAACAGCACCGCGGTCATCGCGGGCAGCGCCGCGGGCCTCCTGGTGGTCGGCGGCGGCTTCGCGCTGTACGCACGCAGGCGCCGCGCGGGCACCACGGCGGTCTGACCAACCGCCGCGGCCACCGGAAACCCGTACGGCAAAGGCCGCCGTCCCGAACGATTCGGGACGGCGGCCTTCGGTGATCCTTGGCCACGCCCGTGACGAGCCTTGCCACGCACGGAAGTTCCGGACATCGAGCGCCGCGGTGTGCGCGGACGCTCAGGCGACGGTGGTGCGGAACGTGCGGCGGTACGCCGACGGCGACGTCCCCATCGCCCGCCCGAAGTGGTGCCGGAAGGTCACCGGGCTCTCGAACCCCACGGCGGCGCCCACCTCTTCGACCGAGGCCGCGGTGTCCTCCAGCAGGCTGAGGCTCGCCGCGACGCGCTGCGCAAGCACCCACCGCACCGGGCTCGTCCCCGTCTGCGCGGAGAACTTGCGCAGATAGGTGCGCTGCGACACATGCGCTTGTGCCGCGAGGTCGGCGACCGTGATCGGCTCGGCGAGGTGCTCCAGCGCCCAGGCCATCGAGCGGCCGATGCCGTCGTCGGCGGCCACCTCGCCGACCGCCGCCTGGATGAACTGCGCCTGGCCGCCCTCCCGGTGCGGCGGGACGACCAGGCGCCGGGCCACCGCGTTGGCCACCCGGGCGCCGTGGTCCTTGCGTACGAGGTGCAGGCACAGGTCGAGGCCCGCGGCGCTGCCCGCGCTGGTGAGGATGTCGTCGCCGTCGACATAGAGGACGTCCGGGTCGACCCGCACCCGCGGGTAGCGCTCGGCGAGCAGGTCCGCGTACTTCCAGTGGGTCGTGGCGACGCGGTCGTCGAGGAGCCCCGCAGCGGCGAGTGCGAACGCGCCGGAGCAGATCGACACGATGCGCGCGCCCCGCGCCCGCGCCGTGCGCAGCGCCTCGACGAGGGCGGGTGAGGCGTCGCCGCGTACGTCCGGCACCGCCGTGATGATCACGGTGTCCGCCGACGCCAGCACGTCGAGGCCGTGCTCGACGGTGATCGAGAAGCCGCCGAGGACACGCATCGGTTCGCGCGTCTCGCCGCACACGAACAGCCGGTACCAGGGGACCCCCAACTCGGGACGGGGGAGTCCGAAGATCTCCACGACCGAGCTCATCTCGAACGGCGCCATGCCGTCGAAGGCGAGCACGGCGACGGTCCCGCAGTGCGGCTCGGTGCCCGGGGCGGGTGCCGGAAGGTCGACGAACGTCATGGCGAAATGTTAGCGATAGTGGTCGTTAGCGCCACTGTCGAGGCCTTGGCCCGCCGGGACAAGATCTTCCTTGTCCGCGGGAGACGCCGCGGGTCACCCGCCCGGAACTCCCGGAACTTCCCGGAACTCCCTGGAACATCCCGGAACATCCCGGAAGCCGAGGCCCACACCCACCAGGAGCACGAAGTGACGATGCAGTTCACCGCCGCCGCCGCGATCGAGTCCGCGGTCACCGCCGTCCCGGCCGCCGCGCCCGAGGCCGCGGCCGCGCACTTCGCCGCCCGCCTCGCCTTCGAGGCCGATGTCTCCGACGTGCACACCGACCTGACCTCGGGCGCACCCGGCGTCGTCGTGGTCGACTCGCGCAGCCGGGTGAGCTGGGACCAGGGGCACATCCCGGGCGCGCTGCACATCCCCACCGTGCGCATCGCGGAACTCGCCCCACAGTTGATCGGCGGTCCGGAGAGCCGCGTGACGGTGGTGACGTACTGCTGGGGTCCTGGCTGCAACGGCGCGACGAAGGCGGCGCTGGCGTTCGCCCGGCTCGGCTACCCGGTCAAGGAGATGATCGGCGGCTTCGAGTACTGGGCGCGGGAGGGCTTCGAGGTCGAGTCGGCCGGCGGTACGTCGCGTACCGCACCCGACCCGCTCACCGCGCCCATCTCGGGTGTCTCGTGCGCCTGCTGACGCAACATCGGCTCAGCGGGGCACGACGCGCCCACCGACCGCAGGTTCCCGCGCCCACGGCTCGGTCAGCGGAGGCGGGTCGCGCGGCGGGGCCGCCAGCAGCGCCAGGGCCGCGGTGCCCAGGCCGAACAGCGTCGCGAGAAGGTGGCCGAGGTCCCAGATGGTCCGGCTCACGAACACCGGTACGGCGACGGTGACGACCAGCGCCGCGACCCCCACCCAGCGCACCCGGCCGCGCATGATCAGCACCGCGGCCGCGCAGCTGCCGACCATCATGTAGCTGACCCCGACGTCGGTGGCGAGCACCAGCGTCTCCGGCGCGCGGCCGCTGTCGATCGCCCACCTCTCGATACGCGCGGTGCACAGCGACCCGAGTACGTGCGCGCTGATCGCGATGAGTATCAAACGCGGTGTGCCGTAGCGGCGTTCGGCCCACGCGACGACCGTACCGAAGACCGCCGCGTACATGGCCAGCCCCGACCCCTCGTCCGCAACCCACAGTGCGCTGGTGACCAGCACCGTCGCGGGGTCGTCGGACAGCCGCCACAGATTGGTGCTGTCCACGCGCGTGAGCAGGTCGATCAGCTTCGGGGGCGCGGTCTTCTGCACGAAGGTGCCCGCCGTGAACAGCACGATGTAGGTGAACGTCGCCGGCGCGGAGAGCACCCACGCCCGCAGGCGCACGGTCCAGGGCGAGAGGCGCCGCGTAAGGTCGGCGGCGGGTGCCCAGAACTGGGCGAGGCCGCGCAGGGCGTACCAGGCGACGACGAGCGCGAGCACGACGACGACGGCGGCCACGCACGTCCTCCCGACCTAAGAAATCAGGGCAAACCGATACTAATCTCCGCATCCGACTCCACCTGTGCGCCACCACCGGCCAAGGCGATTCTCTCGAACTAATGGAAAGAAGAGAGAAAATACATTAGTGTCTGGAGTGCACCGAACAACGCCCGAAACCCGGAGGTCTGCCATGCCCGCCCTCGTCCTCCCCCAGGTCAGGCACCGCCACATCGAGGTCGACGGTCTGCGGGTCTTCTACCGCGAGGCCGGGCCCGCCGACGCGCCGACCCTCCTCCTGCTGCACGGATTCCCGTCCAGCTCAAGGCAGTTCGCGCGCCTGATCGACGCGCTCGGGACGGACTACCACCTGGTGGCCCCGGACTACCCGGGCTTCGGCCACAGCGATGCCCCGGACGCCGAGTCCTTCACCTACACCTTCGACGCGCTCGCCGACGTCACCGAGAAGTTCCTGCTGGCCCTCGGGCTCGACCGCTTCTCCATGTACGTCTTCGACTTCGGCGCACCGGTCGGCTTCCGCATCGCCACCCGGCACCCGGAGTGGATCGAGGGCCTGATCGTGCAGAACGGCAACGCGTACCTCGACGGGCTCTCCGACGCGGCCCGCGAGATGACCGCCAACCGGCCCGGCGTACCCGGCGCCGAAGAGGCGGTGCGCGGACTGCTCGCCCTCCCGGTCACCCGCTCGCAGTACGAAGGCGGCACCACCGACCCCGAACTCGTCGCCCCCGACGGGTGGACCGCCGACCAGCACTTCCTCGACCTGCCGGGCCGCGACGCCGTCCAGGTCGCCCTCGCCCTCGACTACCACAGCAATCTGGCGCTCTACCCGGTCTGGCAGGAGTGGCTGCGCACCCACCGCCCGCCGGCCCTCGTCGTCTGGGGCCGCAACGACTTCTTCTTCCCCGAGCCCGGCGCCCGCGCGTACCTGCGCGACCTGCCCGACGCCGAACTGCACCTCCTCGACACCGGTCACTTCGCCCTGGAGGACAAGCTCCCGGAAATCGCCCCGCTCGTCGCCGCCTTCCTCGACGCCCGCGCCTGACCGGCACCTGTCCGCGGATGTCGCGCACCCTTCTTCGGCCAGGGCTGTCACAACCGCGCTCCGGCGTCCGTCAGTGCTGTAACAGCCCGCAAGAGCGGGCGGCACAAACGGAGGCAACGACCATGAGCAACACGGAGATCACGGCGAACGCCCAGTCGCGGCTGCCCAACCCGGCGATGCTGGTCCCGGAGATGGCCGAGGTGGGCGCGGCACTCTTCAAGGTCGTCGGGAACGGCTCCGTCCCGCGGACGACCATCGGCCTGGTGCAATTGCGGGCCGGGCAGATCGTGGGCAGCGAGTACCTGACCGTCCTGCACACCGGAAACCTCGCCCGCGCCGGCGAGAGCGACGAGCGCGTCGCGGCCGTGGCGTCGTGGCGCGACGCGCCCCACTTCACCGAGGCCGAACGCGTCGCGCTCGAACTCGTCGAAGCCGTGTACACCGCCCCGGCCGAGGGCGAACGCGTCTCCGACGACGTGTACGCCCGGGCATCGGCGCAGTACGACGACAAGGCACTCACCACCCTGATCCTGGCGATCAGCCAGGTCTCGTTCTTCGTCCCCCTCGCCCTCATCGGCAAGCCGCTCCCCGGCAAGGCCCCCGAGGAGCAGTGGCGCCGGCCGTGACCGCCCGCGCGACACCTACCAGGAGGCCCACCGGCCTTGACCGGTGGGCCTCCTGGCATGCCGTCAGCCGACCGACCAGGCGCGGAGCTTGTCGGGGTTGAGGACCGCCCACATGTGCCTGATGCGGTCCCCCGCGACGTCGAACGCGTACACGGCCACCGTGACGCCGTCCCGCTGAGCCACCAGGCCAGGCTGTCCGTTGACCGTCCGCAGCACGAAACCCATGCCGCCGACCGCCCGGCCGGCGAGTTCGACCAGATAGCGGGCGATCTCCTCGGCCCCTTCGATGGGGTGCAGCCTGGCGCCGGTCACGCCCCCGCCGTCGGGAGTGACCGTCGCGTCGGGATCGAGCAGGCCGAGCAGGGCGTCGATGTCCTTCGCCTCCCAGGCCGCCTTGAAATCCCGGACCACGCCCGCCATTCGGGCCGGCGGGGCGGCGGCCGGGGTCCGAGCCGCCCGGACGCGGCGCCGGGCGGAGGTGGCCAGCTGACGGCAGGCCGCGGGGGTGCGTCCGACGATCTCCGCCACTTCGGGGAAGGGGTAGCGGAACACGTCGTGCAGGATGAACGCCACGCGTTCGGCCGGGGTCATCGACTCGAGCACGACGAGGAACGCCATGTTGAGCGACTCGTCGAGGGTGACCCGGTCCGCCGGATCGACGGGAACGGCCGTCCGCCGACCGCTGATCCACTCCGTCTCGTCGGGCACCGGCTCGGGGACCCACTGGCCCACGTAGCGCTCCCGCCGGACGCGCGCCGAGCCCAGCAGGGTCAGGCAGACGCGGCTCGCGACAGTCGTCAGCCAGGCACCGGGGGTGTCGATCGCGTCCTGCTCCTGCCGGGACATGGCGTACCAACGGGCGTACGTCTCCTGCACGACGTCCTCGGCATCGGCCCGCGAGCCGAGCATCCGGTACGCGAGGTTGACCAGCCGGCGCCGCTCACTCGTCACCGCGCTCAGGTCGGGGTCGTGCCGGTCGTGCCGGTCGTCGCCCGGCTCGGCAGGAATGGTCATGGTGCTCTGCTCCTCGCTCGCGGTCGCCCTCCACAGGTCCGACAAAGCAGCACGCCGCTTTGTGAGGCCGTCCACGCGCCTCACATTCCGCGGCGCTGCCTTGTCGCACAGCCGGGACCACACACCGAGACCCCGCGGCGCCCCGGCAAGACGGCACACCCCGCCGGCCAGGCCCGCCGCCACCCGACCGAAGCGACCGTAGCGACCGAAGGACAGCACCGACCATGACGAACCAGGCCCCGTCCACCTCGTACACCGATCCCGCCCCCGCGCACCGCCTGGAACAGGCGGCCGCCGCACTGACGGGGAACGGATTCACCACCGAGATACTCGACGACGTCGCCGCCGCACGCACCCGCATTGCCGAGCTGATCCCCGAGGGCGCCGAGGTCTTCACCTCGGCGAGCGAGACCGTCCGCCTGTCCGGCATCGACGCCGACCTCAACTCCGGCGGCCGGTACCAGGCCGTGAAGCCGCGAGTCCTGGCCATGGACCGCGCCACCCGGGCCGACGAGATCCGGCACCTTCTCGCCCGTCCCGACGTCGTCGTGGGCAGCGTCGCCGCGCTCACCGAGGCCGGCCAGGTCGTGGTCGCCTCGGGCAGCGGCAGCCAGTTGCCCGCGTACTCCGGCGGCGCCGGCCGCGTGATCCTGGTCGTCGGCGCGCAGAAAGTGGTCCCCGACCTGGCCACCGCGCTGCGCCGGCTCGAAGAGCACGCACTCCCTCTGGAAGACGCCCGCGCGCGGGTCGTCTACGGAACGCCGAGCGCCGTCAACAGCCTGCTGGTCCTCAACGCCGACGCCCGTCCGGGCCGCGTCACCATCCTGCTCGTCCGGGAAGCAGTCGGGTTCTGAACCACCGACAAAGCAGCTAATCCCGGAAACGCCGAACGGTGTCTTATCGATCGACTTTCGTCTCTCGGTAAGACACCGTTCGGTGTGTCTCGCGGTGCGCGAGGGGGGAGTTGAACCCCCACGCCCTTTCGGGCACTGGAACCTGAATCCAGCGCGTCTGCCTATTCCGCCACCCGCGCGAGCAACGATTGAAGATTAGCACGGATGCCGCGGCCGACTCGAATCCTTACCCGCTGGTGGCCTGGGCCACACCCAAACAGTGCGGACGGGTACAGAACGCACCTCCCCGGCCCGGGGTGCCCGCGCGGCGTCGCCCGAGGGTGTGCTTCGGTGGGCCGGAACGCCACCGGTTTCGTCGGGGCCATCCCCGCCGCCCCCGCGACTCCGGCATGCTTGACCTGCGCCGTCCGGATAGGAGGGCGTGTCCGCGGGGTAGACGCACCTGGTCACACCACAACTACGACAAGCGAGCCAGGACGAGGGGCTGGGGGTGTAGGAATCCCTGTGAGGGCCAACACTCCCTACAGTGACCATGACGGGGAACCATGCCCGTTTCCCGAGCGTGGATACGATCAGTGAGCTGACTGTAGGACTGGTCCGGACCGGTGCGCCCGGTCCGGGCACGCCCGTGCCCCGGGCGACGACGGCGACGCTTGAAGGAAGGAGGTGCCCATGGGTGTCCTGAAGAAGTTCGAGCAACGACTTGAGGGCCTGGTCAACGGCGCCTTCGCCAAGGCGTTCAAGTCGGACGTCCAGCCGGTCGAGATCGCCAGCGCGCTCAAGCGCGAGTGCGACAGCAACGCGACCATCTGGAACCGCGACCGGACCATGGTGCCGAACGACTTCGTGGTCGAGCTGGGTTCGCACGACTACGAGCGGCTGAGCCCGTACGCGCAGCAGCTCGGCGCGGAGCTCTCCACCATGGTGCGCGACTACGCGCAGCAGCAGCGCTACTCCTTCATCGGCCCCGTCGAGGTGCACTTCGAGCAGGCCGACGACCTCGACACGGGCCTGTACCGGGTGCGCAGCCAGGCATTGGCCGGCAGCCAGTCCCAGGGTTCCCCTGGGTACGGGCCGCCGGGACCGGTAGCGTCTCCCGCGCAACCGCACTATCCCGTGGAACAGCAGTACGGTTCGTCCGGGCACCCGCCGCAGGGCCCCGCACCGCAGTTCCACAACCCGTCGGCCTACCAGCCGGCGGGAGGCATGCCACCAGGTCCGCCCATGGGCCCCGGCATGGGTCCCGGATCGGGCCCCGGCCTGCCGCCGCGTCCCCCGAGCCCGCCGCCCGGACCCGCGCCGTACCGCCCGCCGGTGCTGCGCAGTTGGGTCGAGGTGAACGGGATGCGCCACGAGATCACCGCCCCGGTCGTGAAGCTGGGCCGGAGCACCGACGCGGACGTACGGGTCGACGACCCGAGCGTGTCGCGGCACCACGCCGAGATCAGGATCGGCCCCCCGGCGTCGATCGCCGACCTCGGTTCGACGAACGGGATCGTCGTGGACGGACAGCACTGCCAGCGTGCAGCGCTCCGCGACGGGTCGAGGATCGTGCTGGGCAGTACCACTGTCGTGTTCCGTCAAACCGAGGGGTGACATCGGGCGCATGTCTGAGCTGACCCTCACCGTCATGCGGCTGGGTTTCCTCGCCGTGCTGTGGCTGTTCGTGATCGTCGCGGTCCAGGTGATCCGCAGCGACCTGTTCGGCACGCGCGTGACCCAACGGCCCATGCGGCGGCGCAATGCCGCCGTACCGGCCAACGCCGCCGCCGCGGTGCCTCCGCCGGTCGCCCAGCAGGCGCCTCCCCCGCAAGCCCGCGGCCAGCGCCGCGGAGCGGCCCAGCCGCAACGCAACGCGCCGTCCAAACTCGTCATCACCGGCGGCTCGTTGACCGGTACGACGATGAATCTGACCGAGCAGCAGATCACCATCGGCCGGGCCCACGACTCCACCATCGTGCTCGACGACGACTACGCGTCCAGTCGGCACGCCCGCATCTACCCGGCTCCCGACGGCACCTGGATCGTCGAGGACCTCGGGTCCACCAACGGCACCTACCTGGACCGCACGCGCTTGACCGGCCCCACCCCCGTTCCCCTCGGAGCGCCGATCCGCATCGGCAAGACCGTTATCGAGCTGCGCAGGTAGCCTGAATGAGCCTCTCTCTCCGCTTCGCCGCCGGATCGCACAAAGGCATGATCCGCGAGGGCAACGAGGACTCCGGCTATGCCGGTCCACGCTTGCTCGCGGTCGCCGACGGCATGGGCGGCGCCGCCGCGGGCGAGGTGGCGAGCTCCGAGGTCCTCTCCACGATCGTGGAGCTCGACGAAGACCTCCCCGGCGCCGACCTGCGCGACACGCTGCGACTCGCGGTCGACCGCGCCAACGACCGGCTGCGCGTGATGATCGACGACGACCCCGGCCTCGAAGGCATGGGGACGACGCTGACCGCGCTGCTGTGGACCGGCACCGGACTCGGCCTCGTACACGTCGGCGACTCGCGCGCCTACCTGTTGCGCGACGGCATCCTCGAACAGATCACCCAGGACCACACCTGGGTGCAGCGCCTCGTCGACGAGGGCCGCATCACCGAGGAGGAGGCCGGGCACCACCCGCAGCGCTCGCTCCTGATGCGCGCACTCGACGGACGCGGCCAGGTCGAACCGGACCTCGCGGTCCGCGAGGCACGCGCCGGCGACCGCTACCTCGTGTGCAGCGACGGCCTGTCCGGCGTGGTCAGCCGCGAGACGATGCAGGACACCCTGCTCGCGCTCGTCGACCCCCGGGACGCCGTACAGGAGTTGATCCAGCTCGCGCTGCGCGGTGGCGGCCCCGACAACATCACGTGCATCGTCGCGGACATCGTCGACGTCGACCAGACGCCGTCCGACATCCCGGTGGTGGTCGGCGCGGTCGCCGACGACCTCGCCGGGGACACCGCGACCCTGCCCACCACCCCCGCCTCGCGCGCCCGCGAACTCACCGCCGGCGAGTACGAGAACGAGGCCCTGGTCCCGGACGCCGGCGTACCGAACCGCCGCCGCCCCAAGCCCGCGTGGCGCCGCACGCTCCCGGTCTGGGGCCCGGCGGTGGTGCTGCTCGCCGCGCTCGGCGGTGCGTACTGGTGGACCCAGACGCAGTACTACGTCGCCAAGGACGGCGAGCACGTCTCGATCTACCGGGGCATCGACACCGAGATCTTCGGCATCTCGCTGTCCAGCCCCTACAAGCAGTACTCCGCGGTCACGATGAACCTGATCGGTGCGGAGTACCGCGACAGCGTCGAGGAGCGCTACGACGCCTCCAGCCTGACGGACGCCCGGGAGTACGTGCAGAAGCTGGAACGCCAGGCGAGCGTGTGCCGGCAGGTCGTCGACTGGAACCGCGACCACCCTCCGACCGTCTCTCCCGAGGTACCGCAGATCCCGGAGCAGCCGCAGGCCCCGGTGACCGGCCTCCCGGGAGGGGATAACGTGAGCGCGTCCCCGACCACGAGCGTGCAGGCAGCGCCGATGCGCACGCCGACACCGACCACGAGTGCGCGGCCCGGGTCGGACAGCGTCTCGCGGTCCACGACCAGGCCCACCGCCGAGCCGGGCAAGACCGCCGGCTCGGGGCAACGGCCCGGCGCGAACCAGTCGCCGCCGCAGGGCCTGCCGAACGCACCGGCGCCGACGACCACGCCGCCACCGGCCACCACGGCTCCGACGCCGAAGATCGACCTCGGTCCCGACCAGGAACTGATCATCAAGTGCGACGAGCAGCCGAACGGCCAGAGTTGAGGGGGAACGCCGTGAGCAACACGACGATCACCCCCCAGTCCGCACCGAACCGCCGCAACACCGAGTTGATGATGCTCGGCTTCGCCGTGCTCGTCCCGGTGCTGGCGTATGCGAACGTCGGTCTCGCGGACAACGGCAGCCTGCCGACCGGGCTCGTCTCGTACGGCCTGGGCCTCGGCCTCATGGCGGGGCTCGCGCACCTGGTGGTCCGCAAGTTCACGCCGTACGCCGACCCGCTGCTGCTGCCGCTGGCGACCTTCCTCAACGGCATGGGCCTGGTCCTCATCTACCGGCTCGACCTCGACCTGTCCCGCAAGGCCGCGCCGACCCAGCTGATGTACACGGCGGTCGGCGTCGCGCTGTTCGTGGGCGTCGTGGTGTTCATGAGGGACCACCGGCTGCTGCAGCGGTACACGTACATCGCCATGCTCGTGGCGCTGGTGCTGCTGGTGTCCCCCATCCCCTTCCCGGGCGACACCTACGGCGCGAAGATCTGGATCCGCCTGGGCCCGTTCTCGATCCAGCCCGGTGAGTTCACCAAGATCGTGCTGACCGTGTTCTTCGCGGGCTACCTCATGGTCAAGCGCGACGCGCTCGCGCTGGCCAGCCGCAAGGTCATGGGGATGTACCTGCCGCGCGGCCGCGACCTGGGCCCGATCCTCGTGGTGTGGATCCTGAGCCTGCTGATCCTGGTCTTCGAGCGCGACCTGGGCACCTCGCTGCTGTTCTTCGGCATGTTCGTGGTGATGCTCTACATCGCGACCGAGCGCGTCAGCTGGCTGATCTTCGGCCTGGTCATGGCCGCCACCGGCGCCGCGGTGGTCGGCTCGGTGGAGCCGCACGTCAAGAGCCGCGTCGAGGCGTGGCTCGACCCGCTGGCGATCTACAGCGACAAGCCGCCGAGCGGCGGCTCGGAGCAGCTCGCCCAGGCACTGTTCGGGTACGGCGACGGCGGCCTGCTCGGCAAGGGCCTCAACCAGGGCTTCCCGAACGAGATCGGCTTCGCCGCCCGAAGCGACTTCATCCTCACCACGGTCGGCGAAGAGCTCGGCCTCGCCGGCATGATGGCGATCTTCATGGTGTACGCGCTGCTCATCGAGCGCGGCCTGCGCACCGCCCTCGCCGCCCGCGACCCCTTCGGCAAGCTGCTCGCGGCCGGCCTGTCCGTCGTCATGGCGCTCCAGGTCTTCGTCGTCGCGGGCGGCGTCACCGGCCTCATCCCGCTGACCGGTATGACCATGCCGTTCCTCGCGCAGGGCGGTTCGTCGGTCATCACCAACTGGATCCTGGTGGCGATCCTCATTGTGATCAGCCACACAGCGCGCCGCCCGGCTCCCCCGGCGGTCGCCGGCGAGGTCTCCGCGACCCAGAACAGCCGGGGCGGACGCCGTCGGCGCATCGAGGAGACCCCGCTCGACCAGGCCGACCTGGACGAACTCGCCGAGCCGACCCCAGTGCAGGGCTCGGAGCTCGGCGACCTGTCGGGCGGCGGCCAGGGGCGTGGCGGCGGTGGTTTCGGTGCGGACGAATCGGATGAATCGGACTCCCGCGTACCGGGTTCCGGGTCGGCGGCGGAACCACGGGGGGCGGAAACCGCGTCTCCACCTGACGCGTTGACCGTGCCAGGAGGAGCGCCCGGCGTCCCGCCCCGGCCGGCCGGTCCCCCCGGGGCACCGCCCAACGCGGATCCGACGGGACCGAGAGGACACAGCCAGTGAGGAATTGGGATCGCAAGTGAACAAGCCCCTGCGCAAAGTGTCCGTGTTCTGCATGCTGCTCGTGGCCGCGCTGATGGTGCGGACCAACTGGATCCAGGTCGTCAAGGCCGACGAATACTCCGGGCACGACAAGAACCGCCGCGCGGTCTACGAGGAGTACTCGCACCCGCGCGGTGACTTCTTCGTCGAGAACAAGCCCATCACCGGCTCGGTGGAGACCGACAGCAAGTACTACGAGTACCAGCGGACCTATCTCAACGGCCCGATGTACGCGCCGATCACCGGCTTCAAGTCGCAGTTCTTCGGCTCGAACTTCCTGGAGGGCGTCGAGAACGACATCCTCAACGGCGACGACGACCGGCTGTTCGTGCGCCGCGTCATCGACGTGATCACCGGGAAGGACCGCCGCGGCGGCAACGTCGACCTGACGATCAACGCGAAGGCGCAGGAGGCGGCGTTCAACGGCCTCAACGGCAAGACCGGCGCGGCCGTCGCGATCGACCCGACGACGGGCAAGATACTGGCGATGGCGTCGACACCGTCGTACGACCCGAACAAGCTGGCGGTCAACGACTCGAAGGCGCAGCAGGCCGAGTGGGAATCCCTGCAGCCGGACGCGAACCCCGCACGGCCGATGGACAACCGGGCGATCCGCAACACCTACGCGCCCGG
This sequence comes from Streptodolium elevatio, assembly GCF_040649515.1. Taxonomy (GTDB): domain Bacteria; phylum Actinomycetota; class Actinomycetes; order Streptomycetales; family Streptomycetaceae; genus Yinghuangia; species Yinghuangia elevatio. Next base: position 28,767 of record NZ_JBEZFP010000057.1, on the reverse strand, counting down.
GTCGACGTTCAAGCTGGTCACCGCGGCCGCGGCGCTGTCGAGCGGCCAGTTCCAACCGGAGACGGCCACCAACTTCGAGTCGCCGCTGCGCTATCCGAACTCGGTCAGCTCGCTGTCCGACCAGGCGGGCGCCGCGGCGTGCCAGGGCTCGACGCTCAAGGTCGCGCTGGAGAAGTCCTGCAACTCGGTGTTCGCCGGCATCGGCATGCAGCTGGGTGACGAGGCCATCAAGAACCAGGCACAGGCCTTCGGGTTCAACGACTTCGGCAAGTACGACTTCACCAAGTCGGTGGACACCAAGAACAACCTGACGATCCCGACCCGTGTCACCGCCAGCGTCTACCCGGCCAACGACGAGCAGGGCGCCACGATGCGCGCCTCGATCGGCCAGCAGGACGTGGCGTCCACCCCGCTGCAGATGGCCAGTGTGGTGGCGACCATCGCCAACAACGGCAAGGTCATGGAGCCGTACCTGGTCAGCTCGCTGCGCTCGCAGAGCCTGGACACCATCGAGCAGCGCGGGCAGAAGCAGCTCAACGAGGCGGTCAAGCCCGAAGTCGCCTCACAGCTCCAGGACATGATGGTCGGCGTCGTCGAGAACGGGTGTACGGCCGCCAAGATCCCGGGGGTCAAGGTCGGCGGCAAGACCGGGACCGCCCAGCGCGGTCCGAACAACGACCAGCGGCCGTACGCCTGGTTCGTCTCGTTCGCCGAGGTCGACGGCAAGAAGGTCGCCGTCGCCGTGGTGGTCGAGGACCAGGAGGCGGACATCGACCGCAACGACATCAGCGGCTGCAAGAGCGCCGCCCCGATCGCCGTCTCGATGATGAAGGCGGCGCTGGGCAAGTGAGACCCGACACAACGGGCCGCGCAGACTTGATCAGTCCGTGACATCCGTGCGAGCCCCGGCCCCGGTAGCGTGTCCGAGGACGTTCAGGGCCGTGGACCGGTGAGGGAAAGGCTGGAAGCTATGGAAGAGCCGCGTCGCCTCGGCGACCGGTACGAGCTCGGCGCGGTCTTGGGCCGCGGCGGAATGGCCGAGGTCTACCTCGGCCGGGACATCCGTCTGGGCCGTACCGTCGCGGTGAAGACGCTCCGCGCCGACCTCGCCCGCGATCCCTCGTTCCAGGCACGGTTCCGGCGCGAGGCGCAGTCCGCGGCGTCGCTGAACCATCCGGCGATCGTCGCGGTGTACGACACCGGCGAGGACTACATCAACGGGATCTCCATCCCGTACATCGTGATGGAGTACGTCGACGGGTCCACGCTGCGTGAGCTTCTTCACTCCGGCCGCCGCCTGCTGCCCGAGCGCGCGATGGAGATGACCGCCGGCGTGCTCCAGGCGCTGGAGTACTCGCACCGCAACGGGATCATCCACCGCGACATCAAGCCCGCCAACGTCATGCTGACGCGGCAGGGCACGGTCAAGGTGATGGACTTCGGCATCGCGCGCGCCATGGCCGACAACGGCATGACGATGACGCAGACCGCCGCGGTCATCGGCACGGCGCAGTACCTCTCCCCCGAGCAGGCGCGCGGCGAGACCGTGGACGCCCGTTCGGACCTCTACTCCACCGGCTGCCTGCTGTACGAGCTGCTGACCGAGCGCCCGCCGTTCGTCGGCGACTCGCCGGTCGCGGTGGCGTACCAGCACGTCCGCGAGGACCCGCTGCCGCCGAGCGCGTACGACCCCGAGGTCTCCCCGACCATCGACGCGATCGTGCTCAAGTCGCTCGCGAAGAACCCGGACAACCGCTACCAGAGCGCCGACGAGATGCGTGCCGACCTCGAGCGCGCGCTGCACGGCATGCCGGTGGCGGCGCCTGCGGTGATGGCCCCCATGGAGGCGGCCACACAGTACCTTCCGGCGACGCCGGGGCCGTCGACGCAGATGTCTCCCGCGTACTCCACCGCGCCGCAGCACAACCAGCACCAGTACGACCTGGACGACGACTACGACGACGACCCGCCCAAGCAGCGCGGCTGGGCGTGGGCGCTGCTGGCGATCGCGTGTGTCGCGGTCCTGGTCGCCGCCTTCTTCGTCGGCAAGACGCTGCTCGGCGGGGACGGCGGCGAGGGCGACAAGGCCACCGTCCCGAGCCTGGTCGGCAAGACCGAGCAGCAGGCGCGGGAAAGCCTCACGAACGCGACCCTGACGCTGACCGTCTCGCCGGACAGCGAGACGTGCAACCAGCCCAAGGGCGTCATCTGCAGCCAGAACCCGGCCGCCGACGCGCAGGTCGCCAAGGACAGCCAGGTCACGGTCAAGCTCTCCGCCGGCCCGGCGTCGGGCAAGGTGCCGCTGCTGGTCGGCAAGCAGGAGGACGACGCGGTCAAGGCGCTCAAGGACGCCGGTTTCCCCGAGCCGAAGATCGATCGCAACACCGCCTTCAACTGCCCGCGCGAGACGGTCTGCGACACCGACCCGAAGGCGAACACCGAGGTCCCGCTGACCACCGTGATCACCCTCAAGGTGAACAGCGGCAAGCCGCAGGCAGTGGTTCCGCGGGTCATCGGTATGACCGAGTCCGAGGCCAAGAGCAAGCTCAAGGAAGACGGCTTCAAGTCCCAGGTCGTCAAGGAGTTCAGCGACCAGCCGCAGGGCACGGTGACCAAGCAGACCCCGGAGAGCGGCAACAAGTACGACGAGGGCACGACGGTCACCATCACGGTGTCGCAGGGCGCCTCGCCGACTCCCACACCGCCGACGACGCCGCCGACGCCGACCACTCCGACGGGCGGCTCGCCGACCAACACGGCGACGAACACGCAGTCGCCGAGCGGTGGCAACCCGGGCGGCAACAACAAGCCCGGGGGCGGCGATTCGGACAACCCGTTCGACCCCCGCAACTGGGGCTAGTCGCTCGCCTTCGGATCGCGGCCCGGCGGCCGCGGAGCCGACGACACGTTGGACGACACGTTGAGGGGCCCGTACCGATCCGGTACGGGCCCCTCAACTGTGCTGCGGCGCCTGCGACTCAGCGGGTCAGCGCGGCGGGCCGGAAGCCGGGGCGCTTGTCCTCCGCGGCGGTCATGGTGCCCCAGAAGACCATGCGGTTCTTGGACGTGAACTCCGGGTCGCACGTGGTCAGCGTGATGATCTTCTGCCCCTCCGGCAGCCCGAGCATCGGCGGATTCGGCGCCAGCACCGCGCCGTTGCCCGGCTTGGTGATGAACGGCCCCTTCACGATCTGGTACGTGTACCAGGCGCGTTCGGTCTCGACCACCACGTAGTCGCCGACCTTCAGCTTGTTGAGGTACCGGAAGGGCTCGCCGTGGCCGTTGCGGTGTCCGGCCAAGCCGAAGTTGCCCTGCTCGCCGGGGCCGGTGTACGGCGCGTACGTGTAGTGCCCGACGCCTTGCGCGAGCGATTTCAGGCTCGTCCCCTCGACGACTGGCTTCTGGAAGTTCTTGCCCAGACGCGGGATGTAGACGATCGCGAAGGCCTTTCCGCGGACCGTGCCGCCGCGGGTCGTCGTGCCGTCCTCCTGGCCGTCCCCGCCGACGTTGTCGGGCCCTTCGTCCGGGCCCAGGTACGGCGGAGGGCTCGCGTTCTCCGGCGGGTTCGCCGCCGCGACCGGGGTGCTCTCGTCGTCGTTCCACATGTCGTGCAGCTCCGACACGTGGGATTCGGCCTTCTCGCGCGCCTCGATGTTCGTCCACCACAACTGGTGGACACACAGGAGCAGACCGACGAGGCCGAGGGTGAAGACCACCTCGGCAGTGCCGCGTATGACTTTGCGCACGACGCCCATGAGCCGACAGCTTGGCACAAGCAAGCTCTCGGGTCAGGCCCCGAACCGCGATCTACCGCCTGTCAGTTCCACTTCGCTGACGGTACGTCACTGGGGCTTCACCAAGGCGTCGGGTTTGCCCTCCGAGCGCGGCCGTTCCTCCTTCATCTCACCCCACACGATGAGCCGGAAGGTCGACGCGCCGTCGGGCGTGCACGTGGTCAGCGTGATGTAGCGGCCTGGTTTCGTCTTCCCGCTGTTTTTGGGGATCGGGTCGATCACCCCGATGTTGCGCGGAGACGTCTCCGGCAACTGCGCGAACACCGTGTACGTGTAGTACACCGTCGCGGTCTCGACGACGATCTCGTCGCCGGTCTTGAGCTTGTTGATGTAGCGGAACGGCTCGCCGTGCGTGTTGCGGTGGCCGGCGACCGCGAAGTTCCCCTGCTTGTCCCACGGCATCGCGGTCTTCGGGTTCGTGTAGTGGCCGGTGAGGCCCTTGTCGAGCACCTTGTACTTGTCGGTGCCCTGCGCGACCGGGACCTTGACCCCCAACTTGGGTATGTAGAGCACCGCGAAGCCCTTGCCGGGCGCGAAGCCGTCGGGCTCGCGCGGGTCCGGCTGCGGCAGCGGCTCGTCACCGATCGCGGCCTGGTCCCACTGCTCCTGCAACTGGGTGGTCTCGCGTGCGGCGTTGCGGTCGCCGACCACGTTCGTCCACCACTTCGTGTAGACGACGAACAGGACGAGCACCAGGCCCAGCGTCATGGCGACCTCGCCGACGCCGGTGGCGACCCCGGTGACGACGCGCGAACGGGTCGACGGCCGCGCGGCCTTGCGGCGGGCGGCGCGGCCCGCACCGGGCGGCAGTTCGGCGACCGCGCCGCGCGTACCGGCGGCCGGGCGCGTACCGGCGCCGCCGCGCCTGCGGGAGGTCTTCTGCTGCTCCTGGAGGGCACGACGGCGGGCCGCACGGCCGCCGGGGGCGCCGTCGGCGGGTGTGTCGGCCGGGGCGGCGCCGATGGCGCGCGTACCGGCGTCGGGCGCGTCCAGACCCGGGGTGCCGATGGCGGGGGTGCCGAGTGCCGGTGTGATGTCGCGCGACGGCAGGTCGGCGAGGGAGACGACGGTGAGTTCGGCGGTGCGCTCGCGGAAGTCCGGGGCGCCGTACCGGTACCCCGGGTCGTCGTCGGACCGCGGGGGCCCCGCTATGCGACCGTCCCCGTCCTGCCCACCACCGGTGCCAGCCCGCCCGCGCGCGCGACGGCCCCGGGGTCGCCGCATGTCGTCAGCCAGTTCGCCAGCATCCGGTGCCCGTCCTGCGTCAGCACCGACTCCGGGTGGAACTGCACGCCTTCGACCGGTAGGTCGCGATGACGGAGCCCCATGATCACTCCGCTCCCGGTCCACCCCGTCACCTCCAATTCCGCCGGCACCGTGTCCGGGTCCACCGCGAGCGAGTGGTAGCGCGTCGCGGTGAACGGCGACGGCAGCCCGGAGAAGACACCCGAGCCCTCGTGCTCGACCAAACTCGTCTTGCCGTGCAGAAGTTCCGGTGCCCGGCCCACCGTAGCGCCGTAGGCGACGGCGATTGACTGCATGCCCAGGCATACGCCGAACACCGGGACCCTCCCGGCGCCGTGCCGGACCATGTCGACACACACCCCGGCCTCCTCGGGAGTGCCCGGCCCCGGGGACAGGAGGACGCCGTCGTACGCCGCCGCGTCGTCGACCGTCACCGTGTCGTTGCGACGCACGTCACACGTCGCGCCGAGCTGGTAGAGGTACTGGACCAGGTTGAAGACGAAGCTGTCGTAGTTGTCCACGACCAGAATGCGCGCGGTCATCCGGGCAGCCCTCCCGGGAGTCCGCCGGTGGGCTGGACGTCGTCGACGTTCCCGCCGTCCACGGTCACGTCGCTGAACGGGAGCATGGGCTCGGCCCACGGGAAGATCCAGTTGAACAGCGCGTACACGATCGCCAGCACGAGGACGAGGCTGATGGCGATGCGCACCCATACGTTGCCCGGCAGATGGCGCCAGATCCAGGCGTACATCAGGAGGCTCCCTTCAGCGCCGCGGGCTCGCCTGCGGACAGCGGCTGGACCGACTCGAGGTGGCCCCAGACGATCAGTCGGTGCGAACTGCCGTACTCGGGCTCACACGTGGTGAGGGTGATGTACTTGCCGGGCTTGTCGAAGCCCTTGACCGGGACGGGCGCGACGACGCCGGTGTCGTCCGGCAGCGTCTTGTACACGGCCTTGTTGTTCGTGCCGTTCACCACCGGCTTGTCGAGTGTGTAGACGTACCAGTTCACGGTGTCGTTGACGATGACCTTGTCGCCCACCCGCAGGTCCGGGAAGTCGATCATCGGGTCGCCGTACGTCTTGCGGTGGCCGGCGACCGCGAAGTTGCCGTCCTGCCCGGCCTTCGCGGAACCGGTGTACCAGCCGAGGCCCTTCTTCAGGGTGTCGGTGTCGGTGTTGGCGAGCACCGTCCACTTCCAGCCCGAGCCGAAGCGCGGGATGTACATCACCGCGAAGCTCTTGCCGTCCTCGTACGCCGGCGGCGGGCCCGGTGCCGGGGGCGCGGGCGCCGCGGTGCCGACCGCCGCGGGTGCCGCGGGCGCGGCGAGGGTCTGCTTCATCTTCTTGTGCAGCTCGTCCAGTTCGTCGGCGCGCGCCTGCCGTGCCAGGACACCGGTCCAGTAGAGCTGGTAGACGACGAAGAGCAGGATGACGACACCGAGAGTGATGAAACCCTCGCCCAGCCCGCGGATCGCGGTACGCACGGTCTCCCGGCTCCCCTCTGCTGCGCTGTTCGGGCCGGCGTGCGGCCGCTTGCGGTCGTGGAACTGCGGTCAAGCTGCGGATCAAGCTGCGGATCGCACGGTGGCTACCGGAACCTAGGAGACTTTCGCATACTGCAGGTCCAGCGGGCCCGTGTACCCCGGAAGATTCAACTGCGCGCGGTCCTCCAGCTTGTAGCCCAGGCCGTAGGCGTCCACGTAGGTCTTGTAGTTGTACACAGCCTCGCTGTCGTCCAGCGCGAGGCGGAGTTTGTCCACATCCCCGATGGCGGAGATGACGTACGGCGGCGAGTAGACGCGGCCGTGCAGGATCAGCGTGTTGCCCACACACCGCACCGCGCTGGTCGCCACGAGCCGCTGGTCCATGATCTGGATGCCCTGCGCGCCGCCCGCCCACAGCGCGTTCACCACACCCTGGATGTCCTGCTGGTGCACCACCAGGTCGTCGGCGGTCGGGGGCGGCGCTCCGTTGCGCGGTTCGGCGTCCGCCGGGGCGTCGGTCAGCGTGACGGTCAGGCCGGGCCCGGACAGCGGCGCGAGCCCGGCGGGGCCGGTGAGGGCGTCGACGCGGGCCTGCGCCGCGGGGTCGTTCACCTGCGCCTTGCGCAGGTCCTCGACCTCCTGGCTCAGGTCGCTGACGTCGCGCTCGACGTCCACGTTGTGCTGGCCCTGCTTGCGGACGAGGTCGCGGTACTCCATCGCCTGGCTGTCGTTGCGCAGGTTCGTGCCGTGCGAGGTGTTGGCGCTGATCCAGAACAGCAGGCCGGCCAGACCGAACACCACGAGGGCGAGGGTGCGGGGTACGATCGCTCGCCAGGCCGATCCGGAGCGGCCGGGATCAGATCCGGGTTCGGCGGCGCCGGGGCGCGGCAAGCTCACACCGGGCATACGCACGTTGTCGTACCCTCCATCCGGACCTGACAGCGACTACGCTAACCGACACGTCGCAGGCCGCGTCGCGTCCCTACACTCCCCGCCGACGGCAGGGGCGCCGAAGCCCGGTGCTAGGCGTCCGGAAGCAGTAGGCCAGGGCAGCATCGACAGGAGAGACTCTCGTGCCGAAGTCCCGGATTCGCAAGAAGTCCGACTTCACGCCGCCGCCGGACAAGAAGACGGCGATAAAGCTGGACACGCGGCGGTGGATCGCGCCGTTCATGCTGGGCCTGTTCCTGGTCGGGCTGCTGTGGATCGTCGTGTACTACGTGACCAACGGCGACTTCCCGGTCGAGCAGATGGGGAACTGGAACATCGTCGTCGGCTTCGGCTTCATCGCCGCCGGCTTCGGTGTCTCCACCCAGTGGAAGTAGGCCGCGCGGAAAGCCCCGCGGAAGCACGCCGCGCGGCAGCAGACGCAGTCACTGCGGAAGCAGGCCCCGCTCAAGCCCTGTGACGGTCTTATCCGTGAAGTTGCCGCGGACCCGCCGCAGGGCCGAGGCATGCCCGGAACCGGGCCCGGCTGTGCGTGGGCGCACCGATGTCCCCGCGATGTCCCGTGCGGCATCCACAGAGTTGTCCGTCCACAGAGTTATCCACAGTGGGGATAACTAGGCAAAGCCTGTGGATAACCCTAGCGCGCCGGTTGCGTGCCGGGACCGCCCGGCACGCCCGCGACCTGCATTTCATCACGCTGGGTCATTCGCAATATCCTCAGTGTAACCGATCAGGTGAGCTGGGATGTACGCACCAGCACGATGCCCACGAGCACCGCGACGACCGCCCCCACCGACACCACCTGTGCCGCGAGCCGGTGGTTCTTCGGCGCGTGCACCAGGCACACCGCGGTGACGGCACCGATCACCAGGCCGCCGATGTGCGCCCGCCAGTCGATCCACTTGGTGTTCAGGAACGTGATCACCAGGTTCACCACCAGCAGCGCGATGAGCGGCCGCAGGTCCGCCTTCATCCGGTGGCCGACCACGATCGCCGCACCGAACAGCCCGAAGATCGCCCCCGACGCCCCCAGCGACCCCTGGTTCTGCGCGGCGATCAGGTACGACGCGGCGGTGCCGCCGAACGCCGACACCAGGTACAGCACCAGGAACCGGGTGCGTCCCAGCACGGCTTCCAGCGGCGGCCCGAGCACCCACAGGCTGACCATGTTGAACAGGATGTGCCACGCCTCCTGGTGCAGGAACGCGGCGGTGAGCAGCCGGTAGTACTCGCCCTCGGCGACCCCGGCCCAGTTGTTGTCGATGATCGCGCGGCCGACCAGCATGAGGCGGTCCACCACGTCGTCGCCGACGGCCAGCACGAGCACGAACACGGCCAGGTTGAGGCCGATCAGCGTCTTGGTGACAACCGCGTTCGTCCCGGTGCCGGGGGCCTGGCGCACCGGGGCGCCGGCGATGGTCCGGGCCTCGCGTACCGTCCTGCCGCCCTCGCGGACGCAGTCCGGGCACTGGAAGCCGACGGACGCGCTCACCATGCAGTCGGAGCACACCGGGCGTTCGCACCGGGTGCAACGGATGTTGGACTCACGACCGGGGTGCCGGTAGCAGACCGGCGGACCGGCCGGACCCCGCTCGGGGTCGGCGGGTCCGGTGCCGTCGATGGGGTTCAACTGGGTCAGCGCTTCTCGATGACGATCTCGGAGATGACGACGTCGGTCTCGGGGCGGTCGGCGTCGGTGGGAACCGCCGCGATCGCGTCGACGACCTTGCGGCTCGCCTCGTCGGCGACCTCGCCGAAGATCGTGTGCTTGGCGTTCAGGTGCGGCGTCGGCCGGACCGTGACGAAGAACTGCGAACCGTTGGTGCCGCGCCCGGCGTTCGCCATGGCCAGCAGGTACGGCTTGGAGAACTGCAGGTCGGGGTGGATCTCGTCGGCGAACTGGTAACCGGGGCCGCCGCTGCCGGTGCCGGTCGGGTCGCCACCCTGGATCATGAAGCCGGCGATCACCCGGTGGAAGACCACACCGTTGTAGAGCGGGCCCTGACCCGGCTGCCCGGTGCGCGGGTCGGTCCACTCACGCGAGCCGTCCGCCAGGCCGACGAAGTTGGCGACCGTCTTCGGCGCGTGGTTCGGGAACAGCCTGACCTGGATGTCCCCGTGGTCGGTCTTGATGGTGGCGAGCAGCTCCTGCGGCACGGACAACCCTTTCTGCGTTTCCCTGCGCCCGTCCCGGACAATCTCCGGTCACGGAATCCTCGCACGCGCGGCGGTCCGCCGCGCAAACGTCACGGAGACCGCAGGGACCCGCTACTGGCGGAAGCACGTCCCCCGATTGCACCAACAGGATATGAGATGACAATTCAGGCATGATCCGCTGGACCTCGGGAACAGATAGCGGATGTACCCGCCGAGGAGGAGGCTGTCGTGACCCGCTGGGAGCAGGCCCGCGACGCTGGTGACCGGACAGTCGTCTGGATCGCGCCACGCGCCGCGCACGCACGGAACGCCGCGGTGCACCATGCCGCCGACGCCCGGGACTGGGCGGCGCCACGCCTGGAACACGGCGTGGCGGTGGCACGGCGCCAAGCCCGCGACACGACGCGGGAACGCGTCGTACCGGCGGTGGCCGCCGCACGGATGAAGCTCACCGCCTTCGGCCGCGACACCGTGGCACCCGCCGTCGGCCCGCGCGCGCAGTACGCGATGGACACCGCCAAGCAGCGCGTGCAGGACGACGTCGTACCGCGCGTCAACCACGCCGCCGTGGCCGCCCGCGAAGCGGGGGAGCCGGTGCTCAACGAAGCCCGCTCGCGCGCCGAGGCGGCCGTCCTGGCGCTGCGCGGCGACGTCACCGCGGCCGAGATGAACAAGATCGTCAAGAAGAAGCGGCACAAGAAGCGCAATAGCTCGCTCGTCGTGCTCCTGGCCCTGGCCATCGGCGCGACGGCCGGCTGGGTCTGGTGGCAGCGGAAGGCCTCGGAGCCCGAGTGGAAGGCCGACGAGAGCCTGCCCATGCCCCCGGCCGGCCCGGACGCCTACCGCAGCGAACCCGTCGTCGACATGGCCGTCACCGACCCCGGCCACGTCGCCGAGGACGAGGACACCGACGAGATGCACACCGCGGGCTCCACCAAGGGCAAGCACCGCAACCGCAACAAGTCCTGACCCGTACCGCCCGAAGGCCCGGAAGTCCTCATGGACGACCGGGCCTTCGCACGTCCGCAACACCCGCGCAAAAGTCGCCCGCGCACCCACCCCGAATCCGCGGACCGAACACGCAATCCGGCTGACCGCCCGGCCCGCGAGCCGAACGGCGCCGCCCCGCCCGCGAGACAGAACCCGTCGACACGGTCAGGGGTGCGGGTAGCGAAGCCCCCGCCCGACGGCGAAGCCGCCCGAGAAGCAACAAGGCGACCCGGCCCGCGCTTTCCGCGGGCGTAGGTCGCCTGTCGTCGAGTGGAGCCATGGGGACTCGAACCCCAGACATCTGCCTTGCAAAGGCAGCGCTCTACCAGCTGAGCTATGGCCCCTCGGGAGCCCCGCGCACCCCGCGACAGCGGTGGGCGCTCCGGGCGGTACGAGCATACCGAACAACGGCACGGCGGGCCCACGCATATCGCGGGCCCCGGCGTTCGGCCGGGACCCGCGTCTGCGATTCTCCGCGTGTGCGCGGCAGGGTCGTGCAGGGCCTCAGCGTGCCGAGGAACCCGCGGGGACCGGGTCGGTCGCCTCGGTCCACAGATCCTGCTCGGCACGGTCCGCCTGGATCTGCCGGTAGACCAACAGTCCGCCCACAGCGGCCAGGGCCACCAGGATCAGCTTCTTCATCGCGTGCCTCTCCGTCCTGCGAGTGACGTCCTCCCCAAGGCATCCGAGGAGCCTGGGATGGCGTCGACAATAACAGCTTGATTACCTTCAGGGGGACCCGTGGGGTACCGGCCACACCTCCACGGGGTCCTGCTCGGCGAGCGGCATTTCCGCCGCGATCTGCAACGCCCGCTCCTCGTTCTCGACGTCGAGAAGGTAGAAGCTGGCCATGTACTCCTTGGTCTCGAGGTACGGCCCGTCCGTGACCGCCGGGAGCCCGTCCCGGCGGCGCACCAGCCGCGCCTCGGCGGCGTCGCCGAGACCGTACGCCCCCAACAGCTCCCCCGTGGCACGGTACTTCGCGTTGAACGCGTCCTGCCGTGCCACCACCTCGGGCCACTCCTCGGGGGAGATCGACTCCCACTTCTCCTTGTTGCCGTAGATCATCAGCAGGTACTTCACCGCAGTCCTCCTGTCCCCCGAAGAACGATCAAGACCCTCAGCCGTCACCGGTCGGCGTGTGAACGCCCCCAGCGGGCGCGTCGATCGGCGCCGCTCCGCCCCGCCGCCGGAACGAGCAAGGCCACCGCCCCGGAACCGGAGTGGTGGCCTTGAATGCACGCAATTTGAGTGGGCCTAACAGGACTTGAACCTGTGGCCTCTTCCTTATCAGGGAAGCGCTCTAACCGTCTGAGCTATAGGCCCTCGTGGGCGTGCTCCAAGAGAGTACCGCACCCCGTCCCGCCCGCCAAAACGGGATTCGGCGAGGTGATTCGGGGTGCGGTTCCCGGGGTTCGGGGCGCGGTCAGTCCTCCTCGGCGAGGGTGACCTCGATGCCGCCGGTGAACGAGGCGGTCAGGTTGTAGAGGAACGCGCCGAGGGTCGCGAGGGCGGTCACGAGGACGACGTCGATGACCGCGATGGCGCTGCTGAAGACCATGGTGTTCTTCATCGACAGCGTGGACTTCAGGTCGAAGCCCTCGGGGTCCGTCTCCGACTGCGTGACCTCCTTGACGGTGCCGCCGAGGGAGTCGAAGACGCCGAGGCCGTCGAGGACCATCCACAACACGGTGACCGCGACGATGGTGACCACGCCCAGCGCGACGGACAGCAGGAAGCTGACCTTCATGACCGACCAGGGGTCCACCCGGGCGGCCTTCAGGCGGGCCCTGCGGGTGCGCGGGGCGGGGGTCACCGGGCGGGCGGCGGAGGCCGTACGCGCCGCGCCGGCGTGTGCGTTGTTCTGCCCCGTCGCCTGGGGCGGCTGGGGGTGGCCGGCCGCCGCGTCGGGGCGGGCGGTGGTCATGGTCGCGCCGCGCGCGTACCCGTCCACCGGGCCGGCCGGTTGGGCGGCCTGCGCCGCGGGGGCGTCCGCCCGGCGGGCGCGCGCGGCACCGCCCGTACCACCGGACTTGGCGCGGCCGCGCGTGGTGCCGGAGCCCGAACCCGAACCCGAGCCCGTACCGGCGGCGGTGGCGCCGGGGCGAGGCGGGGCGCCCGGCGGCGGACCGGCGGGCGGGGGAGGGGCCGCGGGCCGCGGGGGCACCGCGCCCGGATTGGCCGAGCCGGGTGCCGGCTCGGCGTGACCGCCCGGTCGATCCCGGTCCGCACGGCGGCTTCTCCCACCCGCCGAAGTCCGGTCTGTCGTCACGCGTCACCCTCCGGCTCGGAGGGCGCGACGACCACGCCCTCGATGTCCAGGTCGCCTTCGCCTTCGCCCTCCGGCTCAGGTTCGGCGTTCCGGGCGATGCCCACGACCGCATCGCCCTTCCCCAGGTTGATCAGCTGCACGCCCATCGTGTCACGCCCGGTGTCCCTAACCTCGGAAACACGGGTGCGGATCACACCCCCGCCGAGGGTGATGGCCAGGATTTCGTCCGTTACGTCCACCACCAGCGCGCCGACGAGTGAACCACGGTCCTCGACGATCTTCGCCGCCTTGATGCCCAGACCGCCGCGGCCTTGCACGCGGTACTCGTCGACACTGGTCCGCTTGGCGTAACCGCCGTCGGTGGCGGTGAAGACGAAGGTGTTCTCGCGTACCACGCTCATCGACAGCAGCTCGTCTCCCTCGCGGAAGCTCATGCCCTTCACCCCGGACGTTGCCCGGCCCATCGGCCGCAATGCCTCATCCGTCGCGGTGAACCGGATGGACTGCGCCTTCCGGCTGACGAGCAGCACGTCGTCGGTGGCGGAGACCAGTTCGGCGGCGATCAGCTCGTCGTCCGCACCCGCCTCGTCGGCACGCAGGTTGATGGCGATGACGCCCGCGCTGCGGTTGGTGTCGTACTCCTTGAGCGAGGTCTTCTTCACCAGGCCGGCCTTGGTGGCGAGCACGAGGTACGGCGCGACCTCGTAGTCCCGCAGGTCGAGCACCTGCGCGATCTTCTCGTCCGGCTGGAAGGCCAGCAGGTTCGCGACGTGCTGGCCGCGGGCGTCGCGGCCGGTGTCCGGCAGCTCGTACGCCTTCGCGCGGTACACCCGGCCCTTGTTCGTGAAGAACAGGATCCAGTGGTGCGTCGTCGTCACGAAGAAGTGGTCGACGATGTCGTCCTGCTTCAGCTGCGCGCCGCGCACCCCCTTGCCGCCGCGCTTCTGCGAGCGGTACAGGTCGGTACGGGTGCGCTTGACGTAGCCGCCGCGCGTGATGGTGACGACGATGTCCTCTTCGGCGATGAGGTCCTCGATGGACATGTCGCCGTCGAACGGGATGAGCTGGCTGCGCCGGTCGTCGCCGTACTTGTCGACGATCGCGGCCAGTTCCTCGCTGATGATCTGCCGCTGCCGCTCGGGCGAGGCGAGGATCGCGTTGTACTCCGCGATCTTGGCCATCAGCTCGTCGTACTCCGCGGTGATCTTCTGCCGCTCCAGGGCCGCGAGGCGGCGGAGCTGCATCTCCAGGATCGCGTTGGCCTGGATCTCGTCGATCTCCAGGAGGCCCATCAGGCCGCTGCGCGCCTCGTCGACCGTCGCCGAGGCCCGGATCAGCGCGATGACCTCGTCGATCGCGTCGAGGGCCTTGAGCAGCGCGGTCAGGATGTGCGCGCGCTCCTGGGCCTTGCGCAGGCGGAAGCGCGTCCGCCGGACGATGACCTCGATCTGGTGCTCGACCCAGTAGCGGATGAACGCGTCGACCGACAGCGTGCGCGGCACACCGTCGACCAGCGCGAGCATGTTCGCGCCGAAGGTGTCCTGCAACTGGGTGTGCTTGTAGAGGTTGTTCAGCACGACCTTGGCGACCGCGTCGCGCTTGAGCACGATCACCAGGCGCTGGCCGGTGCGCGAGCTGGTCTCGTCGCGCACGTCCGCGATGCCCTGGACGCGGCCGTCCTTGACCAGTTCGGCGATCTTGAGCGCGAGGTTGTCCGGGTTGACCTGGTACGGGAGTTCGGTCACCACCAGGCACTGGCGGTTGTTGATCTCCTCGACCTCGACGACGGCGCGCATCGTGATCGAGCCGCGCCCGGTCCGGTACGCCTCCTCGATCCCGCGGCGGCCCACGATCAGCGCCCCGGTCGGGAAGTCCGGCCCCTTGATGCGCTCGATGAGCGCCTCGAGCAGCTCCTCCTGGCCGGCCTCGGGGTTGTCGAGGAGCCACTGGACGCCGGAGGCGACCTCGCGCAGGTTGTGCGGCGGGATGTTGGTCGCCATGCCGACCGCGATACCGGCCGACCCGTTGACCAGCAGGTTCGGGAAGCGCGCCGGCAGGACCTCGGGCTCCTGCTGGCGGCCGTCGTAGTTGGGCCCGAAATCGACGGTCTCCTCGTCGATGTCGCGCATCATCTCCATGGCCAGCGGGGCCATGCGGCACTCGGTGTAGCGCATCGCCGCGGCGGGGTCGTTGCCCGGCGAGCCGAAGTTGCCGTTGCCGTCCACGAGCGGCATACGCATCGACCACGGCTGCGCGAGGCGTACCACGGTGTCGTAGATCGAGGTGTCGCCGTGCGGGTGGTACGAGCCCATCACGTCGCCGACGACGCGGGCGCACTTGTAGTAGCCCTTCTCGGGGCGGTAGCCCCCGTCGTACATCGCGTACAGCACGCGGCGGTGCACCGGCTTGAGGCCGTCACGGACCTCGGGAAGCGCGCGTCCGACGATCACGCTCATCGCGTAGTCGAGGTACGAGCGCTGCATCTCCGTCTCGAGCTCGACCTCCTCGATGCGGTCGGTCGTGGGAGGGGGGGTCGCGTCGACCATCTCTGGTCCGGTTCCTTTCGCACTGCGGCGTACCGCGTTCGGATGTTCAAGTGTGGGTACGCCGCGTGACCTGTCGAGGCGTCAGACGGAAGCTGTGGACGAACCGGTTGCGCCGCCACCGGATTTCCCGGCGAACTGGCGGCGCAGACCGGGTCAGATGTCCAGGAAGCGCACGTCCTTGGCGTTGCGCTGGATGAACGAGCGGCGCGCCTCGACGTCCTCGCCCATGAGGATCGAGAAGAGGTCGTCGGCGCGGGCCGCGTCTTCGAGCGTGACCTGCAGCAGCACGCGGTGCTCGGTGTCCATGGTGGTGACGCGCAGTTCCTCGGCGTTCATCTCGCCGAGGCCCTTGAAGCGCTGGATCGCGTCGTCCTTGGGGAGCTTGCGGCCGGCCTCCCGGCCCATCTGGAGGAAGGCGTCGCGCTCGCGGTCGGAGTACGCGTACTGCAGATCGTCCTTGCTCCACTTGATCTTGTAGAGCGGCGGCTGCGCGAGGTACACGTGCCCGGCCTCGACCAGCGGGCGCATGAAGCGGAACAGCAGGGTGAGCAGCAGGGTGCGGATGTGCTGGCCGTCGACGTCGGCGTCGGCCATCAGCACGATCTTGTGGTACCGCAGCTTCTCGATGTCGAAGTCGTCGTGGATGCCGGTGCCGAACGCCGAGATGAGCGCCTGGACCTCGGTGTTCTGCAGCACGCGGTCGATGCGCGCCTTCTCGACGTTCAGGATCTTGCCGCGGATCGGCAGGATCGCCTGGAACATCGGGTTGCGGCCGGACTTGGCGGAGCCGCCGGCCGAGTCGCCCTCGACGATGAAGATCTCGCACTTGGTCGGGTCGTTGCTCTGGCAGTCGGAGAGCTTGCCGGGCAGCGACGCGGTCTCCAGCAGGCCCTTGCGGCGCGTCAGGTCACGGGCCTTGCGGGCCGCGACGCGCGCGGTGGCCGCCTGAATGGACTTGCGTACGATATCGGCCGCTTCGTTGGGATTGCGGTCGAACCAGTCCGCCAGGTGCTCGTGCACGACCTTCTGCACAAAGGTCTTGGCCTCGGTGTTGCCGAGCTTGTCCTTGGTCTGGCCCTCGAACTGCGGCTCCGCCAGCTTGACCGAGATGATCGCGGTCAGGCCCTCGCGGATGTCCTCGCCGGAGAGGTTGTCGTCCTTGTCCTTGAGCAGCTTCTTGTCGCGCGCGTAGCGGTTGACCCACGAGGTCAGCGCGGAGCGGAAGCCCTCTTCGTGGGTGCCGCCGCCGTGCGTGTGGATCGTGTTCGCGAAGCTGTAGATGCCCTCGGTGTACTGCGAGTTCCACTGCATCGCGACCTCGACCGAGATCTTGCGGTCGGTGTCCTCCGCCTCGAAGTCGATCACCGACTTGTGGATCGGCTCGCCCTTGCGCGAGTTGAGGTACGTGACGAAGTCCGAAATACCACCTTCATAGTGGTACGTCACCGAACGCTGCGTCTCGTCCTCGGGCATGTGGTCGGGCCGCTCGTCGGTCAGGACGATCGTCAGGCCCTTGTTCAGGAACGCCATCTCCTGGAACCGGCGCGACAGCGTCTCGAACGAGTAGACCGTCGTCTCGAAGATGTCCGGGTCGGCCCAGAACGTGACGCGCGTCCCGGTGTCCGTGGTCGCCTCGTGCTTCGCCAACGGCTCGACAGGCGCCCCGTAGTGGTACTCCTGCGTCCAGCGGAAGCCGTCGCGGCGGATCTCCACCGCGAGCTTCGTGGACAGCGCGTTGACCACCGAGACGCCGACGCCGTGCAGACCGCCGGAGACCGCGTACCCGCCGCCGCCGAACTTGCCGCCCGCGTGCAGCACGGTCAGCACCAGCTCCACCGCCGGGCGCTTCTCCACGGGGTGCAGGTCGACGGGGATACCGCGGCCGTTGTCGAGCACGCTGACGCCGCCGTCGGCGAGCAGCGTGATCTCGATGCGGTCGTTGTAGCCGGCCAAGGCCTCGTCCACCGCGTTGTCCACAACCTCGGCGACGAGGTGGTGCAGGCCGCGCTCACCGGTGGACCCGATGTACATGCCCGGGCGCTTGCGGACCGCGTCCAGCCCTTCGAGCACCTGGATGTTGCTCGCGTCGTACGACGCGCCGTTCGACGAGGGCGCCCCGCTGCCGGAAGGCTCGGCCACGTTGTTCTCCTTGGGGTTGCCGGGGTCGGCCACAAAGCGCCCTTTCTGGCACAGCACGGCTCCCTGCCCTGGGAGCACGGTCGGAGGGACCGCCCGAACCGGCACGAGGCCGGCCCGACGTCACCCCGGGCACGGAGCCGCGGAAGTCGACACTGGATCCGCCGTAGCGGGATTGCCTCCATAGTCTACCGGTCCCAGCGACACAAAGACCGGTTACCAAGGGGCCTGAGTTCGCGTGTGGCGTCCTGGGAGACCTTTCCACAAGTCCCCCCATGCGTGTGGGGGTGTTTCGGGGCTCTCATGGCCGCTGGCGCGCCTTGACCCGCGTCCGCCATGACAGGGTGTCAGGTGGGTGCGACAGCCGGTTGGCGCGCACCGCGCCCCCCTTCGGCGAAGGGCTGCCGCCCGCGTGCGGGTACCGTCCGCCCTCGGTACGGGCAAGCCGGTCTCCCGGTTCAGAACCCGGTCGGGCCCGGTTCAGGAGCCCGCGCTCCAGCGCCCGCGGCGCCGCTCGCCGGCGGGACCGCGCACCTCGATATAGGTGACGGTGCCGTCCCCGAGCTCCTGGTTGATGCGCGCGAGCAGCTTGGGGGCGAGCCAACGCACGTGCGTGGCGTAGTTGTCCGAGTCGGTACGCACCACGAGGCGGCCGTCCTCGAACTTCTCCGGCACGCAGTGCGCCGCGATGCCGGGACCGACGATGTCCGTCCAACGGCCCATCACCCCGTGCACGGCCGCCGGTGTCTGCCAACCGCGTTCGGCGATCATGCGCCCCATGACGCGGCGCAGCGGCTGCGGGTCGCGGTCGTCGGGGCCGGAGCCGCTGCGGCGCAGGCCGCGCCTGCCGTCCCGCCGCTCCTGCTGCTGCTCGTGTCTACTACGCGCCTGCGCGCGCGCCTGCATGAGCGCGGCGCGCGCGAGGTCGATGCCCTTCTTCTCCACACCGTCCGCGGTCGCCGGTGTGGACGCGCCTGTGGACGAACTCGCGGACACGCCCGCCGGAGCACCTGTGGACAGGCTCGCGGACGGCGGGGCGTCGTCGGACGGCCCGGCCTGCCCCGGGAGTTCGGCGCCGCTGGACGCCCCCGGGGATCCTGCCCCGATCGGCCCTGCGCTCATACCGTCCTCCGGACCTCGCCCGCGGCCACCGTGAACCGCGCGCCTTCGAGAGCGGCCGGCACGTCCTCCTCGACGGCCGCGGTGACCAGCACCTGTTCGCCCGGCGCCACCAGCGCCGCCAGCCGTTCGCGGCGGCGCGCGTCCAGTTCGGCGAACACGTCGTCGAGGATCAGCACCGGCTCACCGCCGTCGGAGCGGAGCAATTCGTACGACGCGAGCCGCAGCGCGAGCGCGTACGACCATGATTCGCCGTGGCTGGCATAGCCCTTCGCGGGCAGCGGCCCCAACTTGAGGAGCATGTCGTCGCGGTGCGGCCCGACCAGGGTGACGCCGCGTTCGATCTCCTGGGGGCGCTGCCGCTCGATCGCCGCGGCCAGCGCGTCGTGGATCAATTGGCGGTCCGCGGGGAGCGGTTCGTCGCCTATGGAGCTGCGGTACTCGAGCAGTGTCGGGCCGCCGCCCGAGGACAGCACGTCGTAGGACTTGTCCACCAACGGCTGCAGGACTGTGGACAGTTCGATGCGGGCGGCGGTCAATTCCGCGCCCGCGACGGCGAGATGCGAATCCCAGACGTCGAGCGTGCTCAGCGACGCGTTGCGGCCGCCCGCGCGACGGGCCATCGCCGCGGTACGCAGCAGCGCATTGCGCTGCTTGAGCACACGGTCGTAGTCCTGCCGTACGCCCAGCATGCGCGGCGCACGCGCGGTCAGGAGCTCGTCGAGGAAGCGCCGCCGCTCGCCCGGGTCGCCCTTCACGAGCGCCAGGTCCTCGGGAGCGAACAGCACGGTGCGCAGCAGGCCGAGAATCTCGCGGGGCTTGGGCACGGGGGAGCGGTTGACGCGAGCGCGGTTCGCGCGCCCCGGGTTGATCTCCAACTCGGCCAGCGTGGTCCGGCCGTCGCGGACGATGCCGGCGCGCACGTACGCCCGTTCGGCACCGAGCCGGACCAGCGGGGCGTCGTTGGCGACCCGGTGGCTGCCGAGCGTGGCGAGGTAGCCGATCGCCTCGACAAGGTTGGTCTTGCCCTGGCCGTTGGGCCCGACGAACGCGGTGACGCCCGGGTCGAGCGGGACCTCGACCCGGGCGTACGACCGGAAGTCGGCGAGTGAAAGGTGCGCGACGTGCATGGCTGACGATGCGGCGCCTGCGCGCCGGCCTCCCCTCGCTGTGGAAAACCGTGGTGCCGTCGTTCCGGGGGCTGGCCCGCGACCGCCGGCTACTTGCTGGACTCGACCGCGTGGCCGCCGAATTGGTTGCGCAGCGCGGCGACCATCTTCATCGAGGGGGAGTCGTCCTGCCGCGACGCGAAGCGCGCGAACAGCGACGCGGTGATCGCGGGCAGCGGGACGGCCAGGTCGATCGCCGCCTCCACAGTCCATCGGCCCTCGCCGGAGTCCTGTGCATAACCCTTGAGTTTGGCCAGGTGCTCGTCCTCGTCGAGCGCGCGCACCGCCAGGTCGAGCAGCCACGAGCGGATGACGGTGCCCTCCTGCCAGCTGCGGAAGACCTCGCGTACGTCGGTGACCTCGTCCGACGCCTCCATCAGCTCCCAGCCCTCGGCGAAGGCCTGCATCATGGCGTACTCGATGCCGTTGTGGACCATCTTGGCGAAGTGCCCGGCACCGACCTTGCCGGCGTGCACGAAGCCGGAGTCGCCCTCGGGCTTGAGCGCGTCGAAGATCGGCTGGACCTTCGCGACGTCCTCGTCGGTACCGCCGCACATGAGGGCGTAGCCGTTCTCCAGGCCCCACACGCCGCCGCTGACACCGCAGTCGACGAAGCCGATGTTCTTGTCGCCCAGGGTCTTGCCGTGCTCGATGTCGTCCGTGTAGCGCGAGTTGCCGCCGTCGACGACGACGTCACCGGGGGAGAGGAGCTCCGCCAGCTCGTCGATGGTGGAGGCAGTCGGCCCTCCGGCCGGGACCATCACCCACACCACGCGCGGCGCGGGCAGGCTGTCCACAAGCGCCTTGAGGCTGTCCACATCGGCGACATCGGGGTTGCGGTCGTAGCCGACGACCGTGTGGCCGGCGCGGCGGATCCGCTCGCGCATGTTGCCGCCCATCTTGCCGAGACCGACGAGTCCGAGCTCCATGTCCTGCTTCCTTCGTTCGCTGCCCTGATGCCGATGGGTTACGGCACCGTCTGCTGGTGCCCTTTGTGGGGGCGTTCAGACATCGGTGTGCCGGTGCGGGCGCCGGGAAGGTACCCGGAAGGCCCAGAACACGCCCGAATGCCCGCGGCATTCCTGCCGCGGGCCTCGTACGCGTCCATACGGATCACGTCAGCGGGCTCAGCCGGAGAGCCGGACCGGCATGATCAAGTAGCGGTACTCGTCGGTGGCCTCGGCGTCCATGTCGGGCTTGCCGGTCATCACCGCGGGCTTGGTCGACGTCGTGAAGGACAGCTGGGCGACCGGCGAGTCGATCGCGCTCAGGCCGTCGAGCAGGAAAGCCGGGTTGAAGGCGATGGAGATGTCGTCGCCGGTCAGCGACGCGTCCAACGCCTCGGAGGCCTGGGCCTCGTCGCCCGATCCCGCCTCCAGCACGAGACGGCCGTCGCTGAAGGTCAGTCGCACCGGGGTGTTGCGCTCGGCGACCAGCGAGACGCGCTTGACGGCATCCACGAACGGCGCGGTCCCGACGGTCGCGACGGTCGCGGACTCACCCGGGAACAGCGCGCGGTACTTGGGGAATTCGCCTTCCAGCAGGCGGGTGGTGGTACGCCGCCCCGCGCCCTCGAAACCGATCATGCCCTCGCCGAGCTTGTCGCCGGCCAAGGCGATCTGGATGCTGTCGCCGTTGGTCAGCGCCTTGGCGGTGTCGTTCAGCGTCTTCGCGGGCACCAGGGCGATCGAGGACAGGCCCGGCTGGTCCGGCTTCCACAAGAACTCGCGGACGGCGAGCCGGTAGCGGTCGGTCGCGGCGAGCGTGACCGTGTCGCCCTCGATCTCGATGCGCACACCGGTGAGCATCGGCAGCGTGTCGTCACGACCGGCGGCGATGGCCACCTGGGCAACCGCGGCGGCGAAGACGTCGCCGGCCACCGAGCCGGCGGCGGTGGGCATTTCGGGGAGCGACGGGTAGTCCTCCACAGGAAGTGTGGGGAGTGTGAACCGCGCGCTGCCGCACACCACGGCCACCTTTGCACCGTCTGTGGACACCTCCACCGGGCGGTTCGGCAGGCTGCGGCAGATGTCGGCGAGCAGGCGGCCGGAGACGAGGATGCGGCCCGCGTCCTCGATGTCGGCCTCGATCCCCACCCTCGCCGACACCTCGTAGTCGAAGCTCGACAGGGTCAGCGACCCGTCGCCCGCCTCAAGGAGCAGGCCGGCCAGCACGGGGACGGCGGGCCTGGCCGGGAGGCTCCGGGCGGTCCACGCCACCGCGTCCGCCAGAACGTCACGCTCGACCCGGAACTTCACCGGTCACCGCCTCCTGCTGCTGCCGCTTGCCTGATGTCTGGCACTGGATGTGTGCCCACAGTCTGACGCACCGGGCCGACAGCCCGCTCGCACCCCTCGCTGCGGCGTGGTCCACAGATCGGCGCCCACCCCACCTTTAGACGATCAATCCCAGGGTTATCTAGGTAGTCGTAGTAGTAGGGGGTGTGGATACCGTGGATAACCGTTGTCTGCGCAGGTCAGAGCCACAATTTTGTCCACTTCAGGGGTGTGGGTAACCGGTGGACAAACCCCCTGTCGCTGTGGACGACGGAATCCGCTCCACAGGCCGTCCCCAGCCTTACCCCCAGTTGTCCCCAATCAATCCCCAACTTGGCAACGGGTTGTCCCCATGGTTTGTGTGCCCTCATCGGCCAGGTATTCACTGGATCGGGTGAAAGGGCCCAGTCTGTGGACAGTTCCGTGGACAACCTGGGGACAACCGGCCCGATGCGGTGGACAACCGGTGGACAACCGGTGGACCGGGAGTGTGGACAAGTGTGCGTCGAAGGTTGTCCACAGAGTGTGGACAGTCGTGATGCACAGATCCACAGGGGGATGACCAGGCTGTTCGAGTGCGGCGTACCCAGCCCCTGTGGGCAACCCGGGTGACGCACAGTCTTCCCCACGGTGTGGACGCCGGTTTCCCCGCTTGTCGGTGGATAACTCGGCCGATCGGGGGACGATGAGACGAAAGTCACACTGCTGCAAGGCAGTTGGGGAGGCTCGGGGAAGCCGTTCGGGGCTGTCGGAGGGGCATTACGAGGCTTCTCGGGACCGCGGGGAGGTTCCGGGACGTGCCACAGACACACCCCACAGGCACGCCACAGGCAGGCTGAGGACAGCCCAGGGGCCAAGGGGCCGGCCTGGGGACAAGCAGGGGAGACAGGCCGGTCACAAGGCCGGGGACACACCAAAGGCCCGTCCCCGGGGCGGGAGCGGGCCTGCGAGCGAACGGGCGAACGGGCGAACGGGCGAACTGGCGTACGACGGCGGGCGGTTGGCGGCCACCCGCCGCGGGCTCAGCTCTTGATGCGGTTGGTCAGCTCGGTGACCTGGTTGTAGATCGAGCGCCGCTCGGCCATCAGAGAGCGGATCTTGCGGTCCGCGTGCATCACCGTCGTGTGGTCGCGGCCGCCGAACTGCGCGCCGATCTTGGGCAGCGACAGATCGGTGAGCTCACGGCACAGGTACATGGCGATCTGACGGGCCGTCACCAGCACCCGGCTGCGCGAAGTCCCGCACAGGTCCTCGACGGACAGGCCGAAGTACGACGCGGTGTGCGCCATGATCGTGCCCGCTGTGATCTCCGGGCCGGCGCTGTCCGGGATGAGGTCCTTCAGCACGATCTCGGTGAGCTGGAGGTCGACCGGCTGCCGGTTCAGGCTCGCGAAGGCGGTGACGCGGATCAGCGCACCCTCGAGCTCACGGATGTTCCGCGAAATCTTGCTGGCGATGTACTCCAGGACGTCCGGGGGAGCGTTGAGCCCCTCCTGGATCGCCTTCTTGCGGAGGATCGCGATGCGTGTCTCCAGCTCAGGCGGCTGCACATCGGTGATGAGACCCCACTCGAAGCGGTTCCGCAACCGGTCTTCCAGAGTCACGAGTTGCTTGGGCGGCCGGTCCGACGAGATGACGATCTGCTTGTTGGCGTTGTGGAGCGTGTTGAAGGTGTGGAAGAACTCCTCCTGCGTCTGCTCCTTCGTCTCCAGGAACTGGATGTCGTCGACGAGCAGGACGTCCACATCGCGGTAGCGGCGTCGGAAGCCGTCGGCCTTGCCGTCGCGGATCGAGTTGATGAACTCGTTGGTGAACTCCTCGGAACTCACGTACCGCACCCGGGTCCCGGGGTAGAGGCTGCGCGCGTAGTGCCCGATCGCGTGCAGGAGGTGGGTCTTGCCGAGGCCGGACTCGCCGTAGATGAACAGCGGGTTGTACGCCTTGGCCGGCGCCTCGGCGACCGCGACCGCCGCCGCATGGGCGAAGCGGTTGCTGGACCCGATGACGAACGTCTCGAAGAGGTACTTCGGATTCAGCCGGGCGGCGGGCTCGTTCTCCTTGCCCGGCGAAAGCTGCTCGCGGCCGGTTCCAGGACGCGCGTCGGGCCGTGCACTGGGCCGCGCGGGTGACGACGGCATTCTGTCGTCGGATCCATGAATCGAATTGTCCACAAAGCTGTGGACAGCCGCTGTGGAAAAAGTCCCCGGTGCGTTGATCACAGGAGCGTTGATCAGATCATCGCGCCCCGAGAACAGCGTGCCCTCTTCCGCCGGAATTGATGCGCCGGGCGTTTTGTGGTCACTTGATGCGCCGCCCTGCCCCGGCATTTCCCCGCCGGGGGATTTCTGCGCGGGCAGCGGCGAACCGTGGTCGGGATCGTGGCCGTTCGGACCGCGGTGGTCCTCCTGCCCGAACTGGCCGGGGCGGTACGGCGTGTCGCCGCCGTAGCGGTGCTCCGACGCGTACGGGTCCTGGCCGTACCCGTCCTGCGGGTACCGGCCGGGGCCGTAGCGGTCCGGCCCGTAGCCGCCCTGGTCGTACTGCTCGCGCGGATCCCGCTCGCGGTGGTCCCGCGGGTCCCGGCCGTCCCGGGGGTCACGAGGATCCCGAGGGTCGCGGGGATCACGGGTGTCGCGCGCATCGCGCTGGTCCCGCAGATCCCGCGGGTCGTACTGCGGCTCGCGCGGGTCCCGCTGCGGGTACCGCGGCGCGGGCCCGTAGCGGTCCGGCCGGTAGTCCTGGGCATAGGGGTCGCTGCCCGGGTACGGCTCAGGGCGGTAGTGCTGCGGCGGACCGTAGGAGTCCTGCTGTGGATAGGACTCCTGTTGATACG
The DNA here is from genome assembly GCF_040649515.1 of Streptodolium elevatio. Lineage (GTDB taxonomy): Bacteria > Actinomycetota > Actinomycetes > Streptomycetales > Streptomycetaceae > Yinghuangia > Yinghuangia elevatio. The sequence goes on along the minus strand of NZ_JBEZFP010000057.1, from coordinate 3,797 downwards.
GCTCCTGTTGATAGGGCTCCGGCTGGTACCCCTCCTGGCCGTACGCCGCCTCGCCCGCCGCACCCGGCTCCACCGTCACCGCGAAGGTGATGGCCCGCCCGAAGCCCTGGCTCAGCGTGTCCGTCACCATGTGCCGCAGCCGCCCGTCGAGCACCTGCTTCGCGAACTCGTTGGGCGCCGCCAGCAATACGGTGTCGGAGATCAACGCGAGCGGTTGCGTGCGCTGCAACCACGAGCGGTCCTTGGCCTCGACGCTTTCATCTGTGGCCAGTCGTTCCAGGAACCGTGCCCACACTGCGGCGAGGTCGCTGGTGATGTCAGCCACGGGTGCACGCTCTTTCTTGCGTCGTTACGGGGCGGCGGGCCGATCGCGTCGATCGTGACGACCGGAAAGTCGATCGGGAGGGCCGTCACCGAATGCGGGGGCGGGCGACGGGGAGCAGAACCCACCACGGTAGTCGTCGGGCGGGCCCCGGCTCAACCCGTTGTCCACAGGCTGTGAATACGGTGTCTTCCCAGCTAGACGGCGTACACTGCGGGCTGGGACGCCCTCGGGGGCGTCGGCCGGGGCCTTCGCCCGGAGACGCGGTCGTGTCCCCCATTTGACCGCAACGGGCGTTGGTACGTACCGTAAGCCGGTCTAGTTGTCGACGACCGCTGCCGCATGTCCGTAAATGCCCTGCGGACGTTCGGTGATGGTTGGCGGCAAATCCCGCCAGCCTCCGAGTCAAATCCTGGAGCCCCCGAGTGAGCAAGCGCACCTTCCAGCCGAACAACCGTCGCCGGGCGAAGACCCACGGGTTCCGGCTGCGCATGCGCACCCGCGCCGGCCGCGCCATCCTGGCTGCCCGCCGCCGCAAGGGTCGCGCCGAGCTGTCCGCCTGATCTTCGGTGCGGAGAGGAGGCGGTTCACCGTGCTCCCTCCCGCCAACCGGCTGAGGCGCCGCGACGAGTTCGCCGTGGCCGTCCGACGCGGACGACGCGCCGGACGACCGCTGCTCGTGGTTCACATCGCACGGCCCGGCAGTTCCACGGACCCGCACGTGTCCGCAGGGGAGACCCCGCCGCCGCGTGCGGGTTTCGTCGTGAGCAAGGCCGTCGGGCCGGCGGTGGTGCGCAACCGCGTCAAGCGCCGCCTCCGCCATCTGGTCCGAGACCGTCTGGCGTTGCTGCCGGAAGGTAGCCTGGTCGTGGTACGCGCCCTGCCGTCGGCGGCCGATGCCGGGTTCGCCGAACTCGCCGGCGACCTGGATGCGGCACTGGGCCGACTGCTCGGTCGTTCCAAGGAGACACACGCGGCACCCCCGCCGTCGGGTGACACCGAGGCCCGGACAGGGGCCCAGCCAGGGGCGAGGCCATGAAGTACCTGCTCATGGGGCTCATCAGGCTCTATCAGTGGACGATCAGTCCGATGCTGGGGCCGGTGTGCCGGTTCTACCCGAGCTGCTCGCGCTACGGGTACGAGGCGATCTCCACGCACGGCGCGATCAAAGGCACGTACCTGACCGTGTGGCGCATCCTGCGCTGCAACCCCTGGAACGCCGGTGGAGTCGATCCCGTGCCGCCGCGTACCCGCCGCCCATGGCGTCTCCGGTCCTCCGGGGCAGCCCCCGAGGCGCAGAAGACCTCCCGTACCGAGTGCGTCGCCGAGCACGGCGATCACGTGCACGGTGCGCACACCATCGCCCGAGGAGCCTGACCGTGGGGCTACTTAACCCCCTCTACGACGCCGTTTCCTGGATCATCCTGCAGTTCCACAAGCTGTTCAGCCCGCTCTTCGGCGAGGACAGCGGGTGGGCCTGGGGCCTCTCCATCGTCTGTCTGGTGGTGCTGATCCGAATCTGTCTGATCCCGCTGTTCGTGAAGCAGATCCGGGCCACCCGGAACATGCAGATCCTGCAGCCGAAGATCAAAGAGATCCAGAACCGCTACAAGAACGACAAAGAGCGCCAGTCCCAGGAGATGATGAAGCTCTACAAGGAAACGGGGACGAACCCGCTTTCGAGCTGTCTCCCCATCCTTGTGCAGATGCCGTTCTTCTTCGCGCTCTTCCACGTGCTCAACCGCGTGTCGGGCGGCCGCACGGTGGGCGTGCTGAACCAGAGCCAGGTCGACTCGGCGAAGGAAGCGCACATCTTCGGCGCCCCGCTGGCGGCCAAGTTCACCGACGGTGCCGACAAGCTCGCGAACCTCGGCGGCGCGGACATCACCACGGTCCGCATCGTCACCGTCGTGATGATCCTGATGATGTCGGCGTCGCAGTTCATCACGCAGCGCCAGCTGATGGTGAAGAACACGGACCCTGCCGCGATGGCCGCGAACCCGTTCGCGCAGCAGCAGAAGATCCTGATGTACGTCTTCCCCATCATGTTCGCCGTCTTCGGCGTCAACTTCCCGGTGGGCGTGCTCCTCTACTGGCTGACCACCAACCTGTGGACCATGGGCCAGCAGCTCTTCGTCATCCAGCGCAACCCCACGCCCGGCAGCCTCGCGTTCACCGCCCGCCAGGAGCGGCTTGCCGAGAAGGCGCGCAAGAAGGGCAAGGTCCTGACGCCCGAGGGCGACGTGGTCGACGCCGCGGAGTACGAGGCGAAGCTCGCGGAGGAGAAGGAGCGGGCCGCCAAGCGCACCCAGCCGTCCCGCACCACCAAGTCCAAGCGCAAGGGCGGCGGCGGTACGCAGGGCTCCCCGGCGCAGCGCTCCACCGTCAAGGGCTCGACGGCCAGGACGCCTCCCACCGGCACCAACGGCACCCCCTCCATCGGGGCCGACGCCACCCCGGGCGAGACCTCCGGCGGCAGCGGGAACACCGGCGGCGCGAGCGGTGGTGCGGCCAACGGCCGGCCGAGGCCCGCCCGCAAGCAGACGCAGAGCCGCAAGAACCAGGGACGCAAGAAGTCCTGACCGGGGCAGGCCGACGCCAGGGCCCGTCCCTGCCCGGCCGGCCCGTCCCGGCTCCGAGAAGACGCGCAGCGTTCGAGAAGTAGTGAGGAGCACCCCTGTGACGGAAGGCACGACCCCCGCCGTCGACACCCCCGCGACGCCGCGGCGTATCACTCTGACCGCGGAGGACATCAGCCGTCTGGAGCAGGAAGGCGAGATCGCGGCCGACTACCTGGAAGCCCTGCTCGACATCGCCGACCTCGACGGCGACATCGACATGGACGTCGAGGGCGGCCGCGCCTCGGTCTCCGTGATCGCGGCCGAGGACGCCGATGCGGCGTCCGGCGACCTCAACCGGCTCGTGGGCCGAGAGGGCGAGGTCCTGGAGGCGCTCCAGGAGCTGACCCGGCTCGCCGTGCACCGCGAGACGGGCGAGCGCAGCCGCCTCATGCTCGACATCGCCGGCTTCCGCGCCAAGCGCCGCCAGGACCTGGCACGCCTGGCGACCGAGGCGGTCGAGCAGGTCAAGGAGACCGGCGAGTCGGTCAAGATGAAGGCGATGACGCCGTTCGAGCGCAAGGTTGTGCACGACACGGTCGCCGAGTCGGGACTGCGCAGCGAGTCGGAGGGCGAAGAGCCCCAGCGCTGCGTCGTCGTCCTGCCGGCCTGAGGAGCCGCCGGACCGCACCCGCGCGGCCACCGCGCGGGCGCGGTCCCGCCGTCCTGAACCAAGCAGATCCGTCGCCGGGGCCCCGCCTGTGAAAGGGCGGGGCCCCGGCCGTTCCTGGGAAGATGTTTCACGTGGAACACGAGACAGCGGGTGAGGTAGGCCGGGGGTCCGGGGGTTGTCCCCCGGGCGGGCACAGCCACGTGGAACACGAGACAGCGGGTGAGGCAAGCAAGGAGATCGGAAG
>NZ_JBEZFP010000056.1:0-51971 GCF_040649515.1 Streptodolium elevatio | reverse complement strand
ACCCGCTGGAAGAGCTCGTACAACTCGTCCGGCACCAAACGTTCGACCATCGACACCAGTTCAGGCTACCGAAAGCACCAAATGAGATGACGTCTAAGTTAGTGTGATCGCGAGCCGGCAGGGCGACGCACGGTCCGCAGGACCCGCTGCGACGTTCGCGCCGAGCAACCGGGCTGCCCCGGCCCAGAACCGCGCACGACCTTTCTCTCTGGAGTCCGCAGACCATGACGTCCTCGCGCCTCATCACCGGTCTCACCCTGACCGCCGCCGCCGCGGCCCTGACCGTGGGCTTCGCCGCGCCGGCGAACGCCGCGGGCTCGCTGTCCGCGAGCAAGACCACCGGACTGGCCGCGTCCGGTGAAACGATCAAGGTCTCCGGCACCGGCTTCGAGCCGGGCAAGTCGCTCACCCTGATCAACTGCGCCCTCTCGACGCAGCGCGGCGAAGGCTGCGACATGGCCGCCACGGCGTCCGTGCAGACGGACGCGCAGGGCGCGTTCAGCGCCGACTTCGCGGTCAAGGGCTCCTTCGCGACGACCGACTGCGCCAAGGTCGAGTGCGGCGTCGTGGTGTACGACATGGCCACTCACTCCCTCCCGGCCCGCCTCAAGCTGACCTTCGCGGGCGGTGCCGCCCCGGCGCCGAGCCGGGCGGCCACCGAGAAGCCGAGCGCCGCGCCGACCGGCACCGCGGCTCCGACCGGCACCGCAACCCCGACCGACAAGCCGCAGCTCCCCAAGACCGGTGGCTCCGACGCCACGCTGCCGCTCGCCGCGGGCGGCGCCGCCCTCGTCCTGGTCGGTGCGGGTGCGGCGTTCGCGGCCCGTCGCCGCGGCGGCTCGAACCACGCCGTCTGACCGACGACTTCGCCACGCCGTGGGCGGTCACGCCGTGGGCGGTCACGCCATGGGCGGTCACGCCATGGGCGGTGGGTCCAGTACTGGACCCACCGCCCACGTTCTTTCGCACCACCGCCCTCGGCCGCACTACCCGCGTGCCACGAACTGCCGCCACCGTTCGCCTCGCCAGGCTCGTCAGCCGACGGCCGGTCCTCGGCGCGACACGGACCACCGCCGCGTCCGATTCGTTCAAGACCCCTGGGCCACCGCGCGCATAGCTTGAGCCCATGAGCACTCCGAAACCGCAGATCACCTTCTTCGGTCTGGTCGTCGCCGACATGGCGGCCTCACTCGCCTTCTACCGGCGGCTCGGCATGGACATCCCCGCCGACGCCGACCGTGAGCCGCATGTCGACGTGCCGCTGCCCGGCGGGCTGCTGCTGGTGTTCGACACGATCGAGACCGTCCGCTCGTTCGACCCGGACTGGGAGCCCCCGAAGGGCGGCCACCGCATGGCCGTGGCCTTCACCTGCGCAAGCCCGGCAGACGTCGACAGCCTGTACGCCGAACTCGTGGCCGAGGGCCACACAGGGCACAAGGCGCCTTGGGACGCGTTCTGGGGCCAGCGCTACGCCGTCGTCCTGGACCCCGACGGCAACGCCGTCGACCTGCTGGCCGCCCTGCCGACCGCAGGCTGACCGGGCAGACTGACTCGGCCGCCTCCGCCGACTCCGGCGTTCGTCGGCCCAGAAGCTGCGCCGGCGCCGGGGCCGCGTTGGCCCCGGTCAGCGGCCGAGCAGCGTGCCCAGCGGTACGCCGGCCAGAGACCGCACCTCACGGGCAAGGTGTGCCTGGTCGGCGTACCCCGTTGTGGCCGCCACGTCGGCGAACCCGCTTCCCCCGCGCGCCAGTTCGAGGGCGCGGCCGAGGCGGAGCACGCGGCCGAGCGTCTTGGGGCCGTACCCGAACGCGGCGATGCTGCGCCGGTGCAGCTGCCGGGCACTGAGGCCGGCCCGCTCCGCGAGGTCCGCAACGCTCGTACCGCGGGCGAGGCCGTTTGCCACCATCGCGGCGACCGGGTCCGGCGCGGCGTCCCGCAGGCGCCGTGCGGCGACGCCCTCCAACAGGCCCCCGGGGTCTTCGGACTCGCTCATGCGTTCGATCAGATCGCGGGCCGGGCCGCCCCACAGGTCGGCCAGCGGCACCCTGCTGTCGCGCAACTCGACGGCGGGCACACCGAACACCGCGGGCCCGAGCCCGGGCGGAAAACGGATGCCGGTGTACGACTCTCCCGCCGGCCCGCCCACGACGTGCGCGACCGTGTCGGGCCCGGCCACCACCAGGTCTCCGCCCATCCAGATGAGATCCATACACCCGTCGGGCAGCACGCGCGTCGCCGCGCCCGGCGAATCGTCGGGGCCCCGCCACCACACCACCGCCCCGGGGACCGCGGCTCGTCGCTCGCCATACATACCCCCAGCATGCCGGAGCCTTCACCCATTCGAGATGCCCCGTTGGACCCACCGGCCTACGCTGCCAATACGTCACCATCCACGGTAATTGAGGTGATTTCCGTGACGGGCAAGTTCGAGTGGTTCAACGACAAGGCCGGCAAGTGGCGCTGGCACCTGCTTGCGGGCAACGGCCAGATCATCGCGACCAGCCAGGCGTACAAGTCGAAGCAGGCGTGCATGGACGGCATCGAGTCCGTACGCAAGAACGCCCCCGTCGCGCCGGTGGTCGAACACCAGCCCGAGAAGATGATGGCCGGCGTCTGACGGACACCCGCCCCACCAACCACACCGAGGGTCCCGCTGCCGGGTGGCGGCGGGACCCTCGGCATGCGGTCGACGGTGTCGTCTGACGTGCCATCGGACACGCCGTCGTACAACGGGGATCAGCGCGAATGCGCCTCGGCGCAGCGCACGCAAGTCGTCGCGGCCGGACGTACCTCCAGCCGCTCCGCCGGAATGGCCTCGCCGCAGTCGACGCAGCGCCCGTACTCGCCGCGCGCCAACCGCTCGGACGCCACATCCAAGTCGGCAAGCCGCTCCCGGGCCTGGGTCAGGAGGGACGCGACGTGCGCACGCTCGAAGGCGGTGCTCGATCCCTCCGGATCGTGCTCGTCATCGACCGCCACGAGCGCGTTCGCCGCCACGATCTCGTCGAAGTCGCGGCTCAGCGCGGCAATCTGGGCAAGCGTCGCCTCCCGGTCCGCCGCCAACCGCGCCCGCACCGAGGACCCGTCTCCCACCAATTCGTCCACGCCAGACGCAACACCCACCCCGCGCCCACACATTCCACCCGAAGGCGCACCCGCCCAGCTAGCCCCGTCTGCCCCGCCGCGTGCTTTGAGGGGCTTGGTCTGTCAGCCCATCAGGTTGGGGCCTGTTACTTACCCGCCGAGATTACGAGGCGATTACCCCCGGCCAACCCAAGATCATCGAGCGCCCCGCCCCATAAGACGGCAACCGCCACTTAACACCCAATGATGCGCGCCTCACGCCGCCCCGCGGAGCGATTCCTGGCAACTCGTCGTCACCGGCACCGCAGTTCTGGCGAACAGTCCCGCCCTTTGCCGAGCAGAAGGCGAGTGCCACGGGCGCGCCGACCAAGCAGCGTCAGCCGTCGTTGCGCAGTCGCTCAAGCAGGTCACGCGAGTCATCGCCGAACAGCGCTCCTGACGCCAGGGTGTCGAAATGGCGTCGATACTGCGCGATGTCCTGCGGATCCGACACGGTGATCGTGGCATGCAGAAGCCCCACCGTGACGAGCCGTGCATCAAAGATTTGAAACGAGTGCAGCGGGACGTCGCCGACCTCGGCGCCGGTCGGGATGATGCCGATACGCACATAGTCGTTGCCCAGGTACGACGCGATGCGCGCAACCTGCTCGGCACGTGCTTCCGCCGGAACGAATCCCCAACGAAGCGCCGCTTCGGTGAGCACGAACATGAAGCGCTTGTCGGCCTCGTGCAGCACATGCTGACGCCGCTGCCGAGCTTCGATAGCGCGCACCAGTTCGGCGCCGGACAGGTCAAGCGAGAAGATCCGGCGCATGTAAGCCGGGGTCTGGAGCAGGCCAGGCACGCCGAGGATCGAGAAGAAGCGCAACTCTTTCGCCGCCGCTTCGATGCGGCCGATCTGCGTCTGCCGCTGGGCGGCACCACGGCGGAGGTGGGTGCGGTTGCTCTCGATGTCGGCATGGAGCCGATCGACGAGTTCGCCGACCTCCACACGGGCGTCGGGCGTCGCCCGGTACACGTCCAGGATCGTGGCCGAGTCCGGCGGGGACGGGAGCAGGTGGGCGTTCTCCCATTTGGAGATCTTGGCCTGGGACATGCCTGCCGCCGCGGCGGCTTGGGCGCCAGTCATGCCGGCACCCGAGCGCAGGTCCTTGAGGAGCTGCGCGAGCCGCTCACGATCGGTCAGGTAGCGCTCTGGGTTGTCCATGGATCCTGTCAGGTCTGCTGCGGCTCGATGGTGAGCCAGTTGTCCCGCCAGTACTGCGGATGAGCGGCCCACCACCGCTCGGACGGCACGCCCGCGTCGAGTGACCGGTCGCGCCATGCGACGTGCGCGGCGGCGGCGCTGCCGGGCAGTTCCTCGGCACCGACGAACGCGCCCGTTTCGTCGTAGTGGAACTTAAGCACAATGGCGGAGTCGAACATCCACCAGTCGTAGGCCGGGAGGCCGATGCGGTCGGCGTCCGCACGCTGGAGGATGCGCGTCCGCTGTCCGTGGCGCGCGGACGCCGGGTAGCCCCACTCGCATTCCCACCGCTCGTACGGAGTCAGGTTGTCCCCGAGCACGCGGACCTTGCGCCAGTTGATGCCTTCGGACGTGCGGGCGCGGATGTAGCTCTGCCACTTGGTCGGCTCGCGCGCCATGTCGTACGGCTCGCCGGCCAGGTACGCGCGGAGCAGCGGCTGCTCGACATCCACGCGGTACTCGGGCAGTGCCTCCATTCGGAAGATGTCGCCCTTGGCCAGGTCGAAGAACGGATCGAGGTCCGCGTCAGCCAGCAGCATCCAGCACCTCGCGAATCAGGTCGGCGTCGATGATGACGGCGCCCTCGCCTGGAGGCAGGCCGAGTTCGGCGAGTTCGTCGGGGTCGGTGACGTTGTAGCCCTGGACGAGGACGCGTCCGTCGGGACGTTCGTAGAGCGTCGGGCAGGTGCGTTCGTCGTCACAGCTACTGCGTAATACGCGAAGGAGAGCCATCGGGGCACCTTTCACGTCGGTTGAGTGCATCGTGACAGGACTTTCCTCTTCTCGCCAGACTGATTGAAACTTTCAGCGATTCAGTGAATAATTGCCGTAGGGGCGGCGAGAGGTCACGTCATGTGCGGAGTCTGCGGCAGTCGGGGCGTCTTGATGCATCCTCGAGTCCACGTGTATCCGGCAGGGCTTCGTACACCCGTGTGCCTGCGCTGTGTTCCCCTCCGGGGCGGTGCGCGGTGACGGCCGAGATGGACGTCCAGGCACACGCGTTGATGAATGAGCCGCCCAAGTGGACGGAGGCCGTTTGTGTGTTGCATGGGGGGCGGCGGGGGCGGCTTTGTTTGCTTGCTTCGGGGGGCTGGCTGTGTGCTGTGTGCCTTGCGCAGTTCGCGCTGCAGCAGCTCAATCGCGAGGCGCTGGCTGCGGGCGCCGTACGGGTTCCTGCGCCTGCGGAGTCGGCCTGGGGCCTTCCTCGGCTGCCGCGTGCCTACCTTCACTGCGAGGGCTGCATGCCCGCGGCGACAGAGCCGGTGGTGTGGGTCGCGGCGGCGGAGATGTGGTTGTGTGCCGAGTGCTGCGGGGAGGTCGTGCTGCGGCTCGGGGCCCGGGGCACGAACTCAGACGGCTAAAACTCGGACGGCTAAGACTCCGACGGCTAAGACTCCGACGGCTAAGGGGCGTTCGTGCGTGCCGCGGTCAGCATTCGATGATGTTGACGGCGAGGCCGCCGCGGGCGGTTTCCTTGTACTTGGTCTTCATGTCGGCGCCGGTCTCCTTCATCGTCTTGATCGCCTTGTCGAGCGAGACGTGATGGCGGCCGTCGCCGCGGAGCGCCATGCGGGCGGCGGTGACGGCCTTGACCCCGGCCATGCCGTTCCGCTCGATGCACGGGATCTGGACGAGGCCGCCGACCGGGTCGCAGGTGAGGCCGAGGTTGTGCTCGATGCCGATCTCCGCGGCGTTCTCCACCTGTTCGGGCGTACCGCCGAGCACCTCGGCGAGGCCGCCCGCGGCCATGGCGCAGGCCGAGCCGACCTCGCCCTGGCAGCCCACCTCGGCACCGGAGATCGAGGCGTTCTCCTTGAAGAGCATGCCGACCGCGCCGGCCGCCAGGAGGAAGCGGACCACGCCGTCGTCGTCGGCGCCCGGCACGGCCGCGGCGTAGTGGTGCAGGACGGCCGGGATGATGCCCGCGGCCCCGTTGGTCGGGGCGGTGACGACCCGGCCGCCCGCGGCGTTCTCCTCGTTGACCGCCATGGCCCACAGGGTGACCCACTCCATGGCGTGGCTCGCCCGGTCGCCCTCGGCGCGCAGCACCTTGGCGGTGTGCGCGGCGCGGCGGCGGACCTTGAGGCCGCCGGGGAGGATGCCTTCGGTCTTGAGTCCGCGCGTGACGCACGCGCGCATGACGTCCCAGATCTCCAGCAGCCCCGCGCGTACCTCGTCCTCGGTCCGCCACGCCTTCTCGTTCTCCAGCATCAGCGCCGAGACCGACAGGCCGGTTTCGCGCGTGAGGCGCAGCAGCTCGTCGCCGGTGCGGAACGGGTAGCGCAGCACGGTGTCGTCGGGCTTGACCCGGTCCGCGCCGACGGCGTCCTCGTCGACCACGAAGCCGCCGCCGACCGAGTAGTACGTCTTCTCCAGCACCGGCGCGCCCTCGGCGTCGTACGCGCACAGCGTCATGCCGTTTGCGTGGTACGGCAGGGACCGACGCCGGTGCAGCACCAGCTGCGACGACTCGTCGAAGGCGATCTCGTGCGCATCGCCCACCTCGGCGCCCAGCAGGCGCAGGCGGCGGGTGGAGCGCACGCGTTCGAGCACCGGCTCGACGCCCTCCGGGTCGACGGTACGCGGCGAGAACCCCTCCAGGCCCAGCAGGACCGCCTTCGGCGTGCCGTGCCCGTGGCCGGTGGCGCCCAGCGAACCGAACAGCTCGGCGCGCACCGACGCGGTCTGGGCGAGCACGCCCTGCGACTTGAGGCGGCGGGCGAACATCCGGGCCGCGCGCATCGGACCGACCGTGTGCGAACTCGACGGGCCTATGCCGATCGAGAACATGTCGAAGACGCTGATCGCCAACGGAGGTGGCCTTTCGTGGGGTCACGGTCGGTATGGGCGCCCGGCCCGCACGGAGGCGGACAGGCCCACTTGTGGCGGGCACGCGGACGATGGCGCGGGTGGTGCGTCGTCCCAGGGTATGCGCTGGCGCTTTCGCGGCGTGATCGCAGACATAGGCGGACACGGGCAGACACAGGCGGACACTGACACCGGCGGACACGGGCAGACGCTGGCAGGCAGACGCGGGCAGACACGGTCGGGATCAGGCAGAGACGGTCAGGGTCAGGCAGGGGCATGCCTCCGCAGGCCGTCAGCGGACGAACTCGGTGGCCCTGCTCTCCCGGACGACCGTGACCCTGATCTGCCCCGGGTACGTCAGCTCCTCCTCGACCTGCTTGGCCACGTCCCGCGCGATGACCTGCGCCTGCAAGTCGTCCACCTCCTCCGGCAACACCATGACCCGCACCTCGCGCCCCGCCTGCATCGCGAAGGCCTTCTCCACACCGGCGTGCGCGCGGGCGATCTGCTCCAGGCGTTCGAGGCGCGTGACGTACGCCTCCAGCGACTCGCGCCGCGCGCCCGGTCGGCCTCCGGAGATGGCGTCCGCCGCCTGGGTGAGCACCGCTTCGACCGAGCGGACCTCGACCTCGTTGTGATGGGCCTCGATCGCGTGTACGACGTCCTCCGACTCGCCATAGCGCCGCGCGATCTCCGCGCCGATCTGCGCGTGGCTGCCCTCCACCTCGTGGGTGAGCGCCTTGCCGATGTCGTGCAGGACCGTGCAGCGCTTGAGCAGCGGCGCGGGGAGCCGGAGTTCGGAGGCCATCATGCCCGCGATGTGCGCTGCCTCGACGAGGTGCTTGAGCACGTTCTGCCCGTACGACGTGCGGTAGCGCAACTTGCCGAGCAGTGCGATCAGTTCCGGGTGCAGGTCGGTGATGCCGAGGTCGACCACCGCGTTCTCGCCGGCGCGGACGCAACCGCGCTCGACCTCGCGGCGGCAGCGCTCGTACACCTCTTCGATACGGAGCGGGTGGATGCGCCCGTCGGCGACCAGCGTCTCCAGCGTGAGCCGCCCGGTCTCGCGGCGCACCGGGTCGAAGCAGGGCAGCAGCACGGCCTCGGGGGTGTCGTCGATGATCAGGTTGACGCCGGTCACCGCCTCGAACGCGCGGATGTTGCGCCCTTCCCGCCCGATGATGCGGCCCTTCATCTCGTCGTACGGCAGGTGTAGGACGGACACCACGGACTCGGCGGTCTGCTCGCTCGCGACCCGCTGGATGGCGAGCGTGACGATGTTGCGGGCGCGCTGCTCGCCCTCGCGGCGCGCCTCGGCCTCGATGTCGCGCACCACGACGGCCGCCTCCCGCTTGGCCTGGTGCGTGATGCCGCGCACCAGTTCGGTCTTCGCGGCCTCGGCGGTCAGGGCGGCGGTACGCTCCAGCACCAGCTGCCGTTCCGCCGCGACGTCCGCGAGCTGGGCGCGCTTTGCCTCCAACCGCTCCTCGGCCACCGCGAGCTCGGCGATGCGCTCGCGGAAGCGAGCGCGGTCCGCGTCCAGGCGTTCCTCGCGCTCCGCGAGCCGCTGCTCGCGGCGCTCCAACTCATTGCGGCGGTCGCCCAGTTCCTCGGTGACCCGGCGGTTCTCGCGCTGGATCCCCGCCGCCGCGGCCCGGATGTCGGCCGCGTCGGCCTCGGCACGGGCGCGGGTCTCGGCGGCCTCGCGGTCGGCCCGTGCCCTGACCTCGTCGGCGGTACGCGCCGCCCGGGACAGCTCCGCCTCCACCATCGCGGGCACCCGGGCCCGGATGCGCAGCACCGCGACGAGGCAGGCGACCGCACCCACCGTGAAGAACACGGCCCCGGCCACGGGGGCGACCACATCGGATTCCAGGCCGAACGTCACCACGGGCCCACTCCCTCTCAGTCACCGACTCCGCGCGCCCGGCGAGGCTCGTCAGGGCGTGCGGGAGCTGCAGGAGGGCGGTTGTCGCGGATCGCGACCGGGGCCGCCCCGGCGGGTGGTGGCCGGAGCCGGCTGGAGGTGACCCGCGTCGAGCGCCGACGGGGCGGCGGCGTGGGCGACGGCGTTACCCACGGGGCCGCCGTGCGGGCGGACGGCGATGGTCGAGAAGTGACTGCCGGGCGCGGTTGCTGGTGACGGCCGCCGATGCGGTCGGCCGGAGTTGTCGAGTACCGGGGTTGTCGAGTAGATGTCCGTGACTATCGAGTGGTGCGCTCGGCGTCGGTCGGCCCGCGCCACGGGATGCCCCCGAGGCGGCCCCGAATGGCGTACGGCACGGTACGGTCACATGATCCGCGATGATCCCTCACTGTCTGTGACAGGCTAGGCCGCTGATCACAGGAGGGTCAAGCAACCGGGCAGGAACTCCCTTATATCCACACGCGAGTTGCCCGCCCGGCCAGAGGGACGACGCCACGGACTACGGCCCCCGCGCGCTGCATGCGCGGCAGCGCGCGAGCACGGGTGTAGGGCGCGCGGGGTGGGCGGGACAGCCTCCCGAAGAGAGATCCCGCCAAGTCCCGCGGAATTCCCTCGGACACGACTTGGGGAGTGTCTTCACAGTCCCGCCGGACAGTCCGCGGGCCGTGGTGCGTGCGCTCGCAAGGCGCGGGCTGTGACTCGGCCTTGGTTTGGTTTGGGAGGGCCGCCCGGCCCGGCGCAGGCCCGAGCCTGCCGCGGTTCGCGGACCCGGCTGGAATTTGAAGACACGACCTAAAAGTTGTTGCAGAAGGCTGTGTGGGCATCTGCCTTGCATGGGTGGGGTGTTGCGGGTCGAGGCGCTATGGGTGGAGACGTTCACCGGGTTGCGGATGGACCGGTTTCTGCGGCTGGTGAAGGCTGGGAGGAAGCCGACAACGCCGCACACCGGCACGTCCGCGCCCGCGCCGAACACGTCCTCGCCCACCTGAAGAACTGGAAGATCCTCCGTGACTGCCGCCAGCGCGGAGGCGGACTCCACCACGGCGCCCAAGCCGTCGCCCAGCTCCATAACCTCGTCTACGCCGGCTGATCCAACTGCCCGAAATCTCAACCGAACACGCAGACCCCAGCGTTCTGCAACACGCTTTAGTCCTCCGGCTCCGGGGGTGTGTCGTCGGCGCCGAAGGGTTCGTGGGCCCAGCCGTCGTCGTCCTCGGCCTCGCGCTGCCACGCCTCGTCGGCGTCGAGGGCTTCTCGTACGACACGCAGTGCGAGCCCTTCGCCGTAGCCCTTGCGGGCCAGCATGCCCGCGAGGCGGCGCATGCGGACCTGGCGGTCGAGGCGACGTGTCGACGGGATGCGGCGTTCCACCAGGGCCCGTGCGGTGGCCAACTCCTGTTCCGGGTCCAGCCTTTCGACGGCCTCGCTGACGAGTGCCGAGTCGACACCGCGTTGCCGCAGCTCTTGGGCCAGTGCGCGGCGGGCGAGCCCGCGGCCGATGTGCCGGGTGTCGACCCATGCCGCCGCGAAGGCCGCGTCGTCGATCAACTTGACCTCGGTGAAGCGCCCGAGCACGTGCTCCGCCACGTCGTCGGGGACGCCCCGGCGCTTCATGGCGTCGGCCAACTGCGCGCGCGTGCGCGGCTGGCCGGTCAACTGGCGCAGGCAGATCGCACGGGCCTGGGCCTCGGGATCCTCGTCGGGGTCGATCTGCGCGGGACCGATCCGCCGCTCCCGGCGGCGGCCCCCGGGTTCGCCGGCGTCGTCTCTGCCGCGCCGACCGCGGCGCCTGCCGCCCGGCCGTGCCGCGCTGCCGTCGGTCGACTCGCCGAAGGTGCCGTCGTCATCGCCCCCGGAACCGGAATTCTCGTACGCGTCGCCCCGGCCGCTCCCCGCGAGTCCTCCGACCCGCCGACCGGACCCGCGCGTCGTGGTACCGCGGGTCCCTCGGGTACGCCGCCCCGCGCCGCCGAGTTCCGTCCCGCCCGGTTCCGTCTCACCGGGCGCCACGCCGTCGGGCGGCCCGGTGTCCGGGTTTGCCGCGTCGCCCGAACCGCGGCGGCCCGCCGGGCGCGTACGGCGGTTGGCCTCGGCCCACTCCTTCACCGCGTCGGCGGCCACCGAGCCGCCTTCCAGGGCCAGTCCGAGCAAGGCGCGAGCGCGCGCCTGCTCCTCGGGGCTGACCCGGCCCGCCCATGTGTCGTTCCAGCCGGGCGCGGTGTCCGCGGGTTCCGCCCCGCCGAGGGCACCCTCTTGCACGCCATCGGACACGCTGTCGTCGGGCCCTACCGCGTCCGCGGTACGCCGCGTGGCCCGCCGGTCGGCGGGCCGTCCGGCATCGCCGCGCGCGGGTCCCTCGTCACGGCGGTCTTCGCCGCCCACCGCTCGCACTGCCTCCGCTCACTTCCCTGCCACGGCAACGTCGTCGCCACGCCGACGGCCCCCGAGCCGTCGTCTCCGCGTGGGGGGCCGGGTGTGTCACCCGCCCGGCCCCGTCCCCTCGTCGGCGCCCCTGCACCCGCTACCGCGGGTCGGTCAGGAGCCCTCTGCCGCCGGCGCCGCCGGAGCTGCTTCGGCGGCCGGGGCGGCCTCGGCGTCGACGCGCGGGCCCACGCCCAGCTTCTCCTTGATCTTCTTCTCGATCTCGTTGCCGAGGTCGGGGTTGTCCTTGAGGAAATTGCGGGCGTTCTCCTTGCCCTGGCCGAGCTGGTCGCCCTCATACGTGTACCAGGCACCCGACTTGCGGATGAAGCCGTGCTCCACGCCCATGTCGATGAGGCCGCCCTCGCGGCTGATGCCCTCGCCGTAGAGGATGTCGAACTCGGCCTGCTTGAACGGCGCGGCCATCTTGTTCTTCACGACCTTGACGCGCGTGCGGTTGCCGACCGCCTCGGTGCCGTCCTTCAGCGTCTCGATGCGGCGGATGTCGAGCCGCACGGACGAGTAGAACTTCAGCGCGCGGCCACCGGTCGTGGTCTCCGGCGAACCGAACATCACGCCGATCTTCTCGCGCAGCTGGTTGATGAAGATCGCGGTGGTCTTGGTCTGGTTGAGCGCACCGGCGACCTTGCGCAGCGCCTGGCTCATCAGCCGGGCCTGGAGGCCGACGTGCGAGTCGCCCATCTCGCCCTCGATCTCCGCGCGGGGCACCAGGGCCGCGACGGAGTCGATGACGATGATGTCGATCGCACCCGAGCGGATCAGCATGTCGGCGATCTCGAGCGCCTGCTCACCGGTGTCGGGCTGCGAGACCAGCAGGGCGTCGGTGTCGACGCCGAGCTTCTTCGCATACTCCGGGTCGAGGGCGTGCTCGGCGTCGACGATCGCGGCGACGCCGCCGGCGCGCTGCGCGCTGGCGATCGCGTGCAGGGCGATCGTCGTCTTGCCGGAGGACTCCGGGCCGTACACCTCGACGATGCGGCCGCGCGGCAGACCGCCGATGCCCAGCGCGATGTCGAGGGAGATCGCCCCGGTGGGGATGACCTCGACAGGGGCCCGCGCGTCGTCGCCGAGACGCATGACGGAGCCCTTGCCGAACTGCCGTTCAATCTGGGCGAGCGCGGCGTCGAGCGCCTTCTCGCGGTCCTGTCCTGCTCCTGCCATCGGTGATGCCGCCCTGTCGGGTCGTGGTGTGCGCTTCATTGTCCTGACGCTAACCCGTCCCACCGACATCGCGGGACGCGCCTCGCACACCTGTGGATAACTCCGCCGAACCAGCGTAAGCGAAAGTTTGTTCGAGTACGACTCCGACACACGACCACGGCCCGAAAATCAGGCGAAAGAGGAGCTTCGCAAGGGGCGGCCACGGCGTGTCGCGGGGGCGCGACGATCACGTGAGGGGCGCGCGACAGGCGTACGGGAGCCGCCCCCATACCGAGGAAGCACTTCACGTCGGGGGCGCACTTCAAGTCGAACGGGCTTCAGCCGGACGGGCCTCAGTCGGACGGGCCTCAGTCGGACGGGCTTGAGTCGGAGAGGCTTGAGCCGGACGGGCTTCAGCCGGCCGCGGCCGCCG
This sequence comes from Streptodolium elevatio, assembly GCF_040649515.1. Taxonomy (GTDB): domain Bacteria; phylum Actinomycetota; class Actinomycetes; order Streptomycetales; family Streptomycetaceae; genus Yinghuangia; species Yinghuangia elevatio. The sequence continues at coordinate 38,891 of NZ_JBEZFP010000056.1, read as the reverse complement.
CATGGGCCTTGCGGGCCCGGCGCAGATAGAACCACGCGATATTGCCGTCCACAGCAGCCAGCAGCAGGAACGGGACGCCGAGCCAACTGCCGTCCGCAAAGGCGATCACGGCTGCGGCGAGCGCGAGCACGCAGACGACGAGGGCCAGCACGGCGACGCGCGGCGTACGCACGGAACCCGTCCCCCCGCCGGATGCGGGCGCGGCAGAAGGGGCGGAAGAGGAAGGTGCGGGGGACGCGGAGGACATGTGGTCGGCTCCCGAAGCGGCGGTGTCGTACACGCCATTGTGGCCGAACGGAATAAAAGTCCGGCGCGCGGACCTGCATAGGCGGGAGCGGCACGTACGAGCCGGCCCCGGCGATGTCGTGCGGAGCCGGCCAAGGGAGCGGGCAAACGCACCCGCCCCGGCACCACGAACGCCCCCGGCCCGGCGCCAGCCTGCCACCGAGACCGGCCCTGGACCGGCCGCCCACGCGGACTCGACGGGCACCCCACGGCGACCCCGACCGGCACCGCAACCGGTGAAGTTGAAATCTCAACGACCCGGAGGTATGTTGTTAAACGTTCAACCACTCATGCCGCTGGAGGTTCCGTCATGACCCGCATCCTCGCCATCTCGGGTTCGATCCGCACCGAGTCGTTCAACACCGCGCTGCTGAACGCGTTCGGCCCGCTCGCCCCGGAAGGCATGACGATCGAGGTCTTCAAGGGCATCGACGAGCTGCCGCACTTCAACCAGGACCTGGAGGGCGACGTACCGGCCTCCGTCACGCGCCTGCGTGAAGCCGTGCAGGCCGCCGACGGCGTGATCATCTCCACCCCGGAGTACAACCGCGCCATCCCGGGCGTGCTCAAGAACGCGCTGGACTGGGCCTCGCGTCCGTACGGCCAGTCCTCGTGGGCCGGCAAGCCCGTCGCCGTGCTGTCCTCCTCGCCGGGCGTCCAGGGCGGCATCCGCGCCCAGGAGGAGCTGAAGGGCCAGCTCCGGAACCTCGCCGCGTACGTCGTGCAGGGCCCCGAGATCGCCATCCCCGAGGTGCACACCCGCCTGGGCGTCGACGAGCAGGCCCGCGTCACGCTCACCGACCCGGCCACCGCCGGCATGGTGAAGTTCCTCCTCCAGGGCCTCCAGAACGCCGTCGACACCAAGACCGGCGAGACGCACACCAAGGCGCTCAACGCCTGGGCCGCCTCCCTGGCGGGCTGATTCGCGGAGCACGCCCCCGCCCGCGCCGGGGCACCCCTGCGGCGGCACACGCAGAACGCCGGGAAGCACCCGGCAGAGACACTCGTCGCGCGCCCGATCGAGGGCGCGGACGCGCGAAGGCCCGGCACCACCAAAGGTGCCGGGCCTTCGCGCATGGCCGTGAAGCTCGGGACACATCGCGGCGCGTGCTCGCGCATCGACGCCGCGGCCGTACGCACCCGCATACGCGTGCCCACGCGCGGTCCCGCGTACGCGGAACCCGCGTCAGACGTCGGTGATGCGGACGCCCGCGTGTGCCTTGTACCGGCGGTTCACCGAGATCAGGTTGGCGGTCAGCGCCTCGACCTGGCCCGCGTTCCGCAGGCGCCCGGCGTACACGCCGCGCATGCCCGGGATCCGGCTCGCCAGCGCCTGCACGGCGTCGGTGGCGGCGCGCTCGTCGCCGAGGACCATGATGTCGGTGTCCAGCGACTCGACGTTCGGGTCGAGCAGGAGCACCGCGGAGACGTGGTGGAACGCCGCGGTCACGCGCGACTCGGGCAGGACGGCGGCGGCCTGCTGCGCGGCGCTGCCCTCCTCGACGGGCAGCGAGTACGCGCCCTGCTTGTCGAAGCCCATCGGGTTCACGCAGTCGACGACGATCTTCCCGGCGAGCTGCGTCGCGAGGGACACGAGGAGTTCCTTGTGGCCCTCCCACGGCACCGCGACGATGACGACGTCGCTCTCGGCGGCGCACGTGGCGTTGTCGGTACCGCGGACTCCCGCGCCCAGCTCCGCGGCGGCGGACTCGGCACGGTCCGCGCTGCGCGAACCGATGATCACTTTCTGGCCCGCGACGGCGAGCCGGTACGCGAGGCCGCGGCCCTGCTCACCGGTGCCGCCGAGGACGCCGACGACGAGGCTGCCGACGTCCGGCAGGTCGCGCGGGTCGCGCTGGGCGTTGGAGGGGGTAGTCATGGCGTGATCCTGCCAGTGGGGTGCGCAAGAGGCACCAGGGCTACGCCCAGATGCAGCCGACGTCACAGCTCAATTCGGGCCTAAGCCGCCATTCGAGCATTCCCGACCTTTGACACTTCACCCAAAAGCACCGAAATATGTGACAACAGCCACAATTCGTGCTTATTTGATACGGAAATCGTTCGGCAACGGGCCGGACATGGCCCGATCACGGGAGGCACCGATGCCGGCGAAGTTCGTTCTCAGCAAGGGGCGTACAGGCAAGTACGGCTTTGTCCTGGAGGCGTCCAACGGCGACACGCTCGCGAAGTCGATGTCGTACGCGACGAAGGCGCAGGCAATGGCCGCGCTTCGCTCCGTGCAGCGCAGCGGCTCGGCCAGCGAGGTCGACGACCGGACCGCCGCGGCCAAGACGGCCAAGGCGGCCCCGAAGAAGGCCGCGGCCAAGAAGTCCGCCGCCAAGAAGTCCACGACGAAGAAGACCGCGGCCAAGAGCGCGACGGCCAAGAAGGCCGCGAAGAAGGCCGCGACCAAGAAGACGGCGGCGCAGAAGACCGTTGCCAAGAAGGCCGGCGCGAAGAAGGCGACCGCGAAGGCGACCGCCAAGAGCGTCGCGAAGAAGGCCGGCGCCAAGAAGGCCGCCACCAAGAAGGCGGTGGCAAAGCGCACGACCGCGGCGAAGAAGGCGGTCACCAAGAAGGTCGCGGCCACCAAGGCGGCCGCGAAGAAGACCACGGCCAAGAAGAGCGCCGCCAAGAAGAGCACGGCCAGGGCGTCCGCGGCGAAGAAGACCGCGCCCAAGAAGACCGTGGCCGCGAGGAAGACCGCGGCGAAGGGCACCGTCGCGAGGAAGCCCATGGCCAAGAAGGCGGTGGCCAAGAAGTCGATGGCCATGAAGTCGGTCGCGAAGAAGCCGTTGACCAAGAAGGCGTCGACCAAGGCACCCGCCCGCAAGTCGGCGGCCAAGCGCGCGCCCGCCACCAAGCGGACGGCCCGCAAAACCGCGACGCGTCGCGTCGCCACCAAGAAGTAGGCGAGAAGTCACCCACGCCGTACCGGCGTTCCACGAAAGCCCCGTCTCACGCCCGTAACGTGGGCCGTTCTCCGAGGTCATAGCGTGATCTCGGTTCGGTCCGGTTGCGGGCGTGAGGCGGTGTTGGGGTGGACAACGGCATAACCGGCGGGCTCGGGCTGGCCGCGGAACTGGCGCAAGGCGACCAGTGGCGCCAATTCTGGGAAGTACTCCTGGCGTTCGCGCTCTCGAGCGCCATCGGAATCGAGCGTGAGATCCGGCAGAAGAGCGCGGGCCTGCGGACACATGCCCTCGTCGGAGTCGGCACCGCGTTGTTCGTCGAGGTGTCGAAATACGGGTTCTGGGACGTCCTTCCGGCCGGCTCCCCCAACTACGACCCGTCCCGGATTGCCGCCCAAATAGTCTCCGGCATCGGGTTCATCGGCGGCGGACTCATATTCGTCCGCCGTGACAGTGTGCGCGGCCTGACCACCGCAGCCGTCGTCTGGCTCACCTGCGCGGTCGGCATGGCCTGCGCGGCCGGGCTGCCGCTGCTCGCGATAGGCGTGACCGCGCTCCACTTCGTGGTGGTCTTCGGCTACACGCCGCTCATCGGACTGTTCAACGGGCAGAAGGACAACAACGTCGAGCTCCGCCTGACGTACCTGCCCGCGCACGCGGTGCTGCCGGCCGCACTCGTCGCGGCGGTCGCGCACGGGTTCCGCGTCAACGACGTCTCGGTGCACCACCAGGACCACGATCCGGCCGCGGCCGAGGCACCCGATGCGATCGACCGGGTACGCGGGCGCGTGACGTACGTCGTCCTGCAACTCGACGGCCCCGCCGAGCCGCAGTCACTCGTCGCCGATCTCGCGGAACTGGACGGCGTCCTGGCGGTCGGCGGAGGATTCGTCACCGAACCGAGTGAATGACCGCGGCGCTCACGCCCCCGGTCGCGCGCCGCCCTCGCCCGGAGCGCCCGGAGCGCCCGGGCCGCCCGGACCACCACCGGGGTCCGCCGGGCCGCTCCCACCACCCGGCCGCGGGTCGTTCCAGTCCGGGTCGTTGTCCCACGACTCGTTGCGCTCGCGGGCGATCTCCAAGGCGTGCTCGGCCTCCGCCCGCGTCTCATACGGGCCGAGGCGGTCGAGCGCGCGGCATTCCGGGCCTTCCTCGACCTTGTTGTGCCGTACGCAGTAGAACCACTCGCCCTCGCGGCCCTTCGGCCGCCGCCACAGCCTGAACATGCGGGCTCCCCTGCCGGTCGACTTCGCGGTGCGCGTTCGCGGGTGATGATGCCCCTGCGGCGCTGGCTACACTCGCAGGTTATGGCGACTCTCGTTCCCGGCAGGCCGACCCCGATCCGCACCGTCCCTGCCGAAATCCCCCGACCGGAGTATGTGGGGAAGGCGGCGCCGGCGCCGTACGAGGGCCCCGACATCCAGACCGCCGAGACCATCGAGAAGATGCGGATCGCCGGGCGCATCGCCGCCGGGTCGATGGCCGAGGCCGCGAAGCACGTCGCGCCGGGCGTCACGACCGACGAGCTGGACCGCGTCGCGCACGAGTACATCCTCGACCACGGCGCCTATCCGTCGTGCCTGGGCTACCGGGGCTTCCCGAAGACCGTGTGCACCTCGGTCAACGAGGTCATCTGCCACGGCATCCCGGACTCGACGCGCCTGAACGACGGCGACATCGTCAACATCGACGTGACGGTGTTCGTCAACGGGGTGCACGGCGACACCGACGCCACCTATCTGGTCGGCGACGTCGACGAGGAGTCGCGCCTGCTGGTCGAGCGGACCCAGGAGGCGCTGAACCGCGGCATCAAGGCGGCTCGCGCGGGCCGCCAGATCAACGTGATCGGCCGCGTCATCGAGTCGTACGCGAAGCGCTTCGGCTACGGCGTGGTGCGCGACTTCACCGGCCACGGCATCAACTCGTCGTTCCACTCCGGCCTGATCATCCCGCACTACGACGACCCGCGCGCCGTGACGGTGATGGAGCCGGGCATGACGTTCACGATCGAGCCGATGCTCACCCTCGGCACGCACGAGTACGACATGTGGGACGACGGCTGGACGGTCGTGACCAAGGACCGCAAGCGCACCGCGCAGTTCGAGCACACCATCGTCGTCACGGATGGCGGCGCGGAGATTCTGACGCTGCCGTAGTCTCCCCGTCGTGGCCCGTACCGCACACTCTTCCCCCAGGCAGAATCGTTCGTCGGCATCACGCATGCACCGAGTCCTCCGAGTACGCCGAATATCCAGAGCCGCCCCGGCGCTTGTGCTGTCGCTCGTGCTGGGCGCGGCCGCGGCCGGCTGTGTGTCCGTCGACGGCAAGACCGCCCGCGTGGCGCCGCTGGACCAGCGCGAGGCGGCGCGCGTGCTCGCCGACTTCGACGCCCGCAACAACGAGGTCTACGCGAAGCGCGACGCCGCCCTGAACGCCGAGATCGAGACCGGTTCGGTCGGTGCGATCGACCAGGCGTCGCTGCGGGTCATGGCGTTCGGCGACCCGGAGCACAAGCGGCAGATCCCGGCGTTCACGCACGACAAGCCGACCTTCTGGATCCCGCGCACGGTCGGCTGGCCGAAGTGGTTCGCCGTGCACAACACGCCGTCGTACGCGAACGCCCGCCCGATGCTGCTGGTGTTCGGCAAGGACGGCCCGGACGCACCGTGGCGGGCTACCTGGGGGCCGACGCTGCGCGCGGGCGCGGCCTTCCCCGAGCCGCACCGCGACAAGGACGGGTACGTCGAGCAGCTGCCGCTGGACGCGCCGGGCCTGGCAGCCCTCCCCCGCGACACCGCGGCGGCGCTGACCGGCTACCTGACGGACGGGCGTTCGTCCGCGGAGTTGTTCGCGCCCGGGCCGCACACGAGCGAGGCGCGCAAGCTGCGCGAGGAGCCCGTGCAGAACGGCTACGTACGGCAGTTCGTGGACACCCCGGCGGCGCAGTACGCGCCCCTGGCGATCCGCACCGCCGACGGCGGCGCGCTGGTGCTGTTCGCCGTGACGCACAGCATGAAGCTGACGGTGCAGCCGCCGAACACCCTCGGCGAGGTGGAGCCCGCGCAGCAGGCGTTCCTGGCGGCGAAGCCGAAGCGGTCGGTCACCGAGCACAAGTTGGCGGCGTACGCGGCACTGGTGCCGCTCGCGGGGGCCGGCAAGGTGCAGGTGGTCGCGACCATGTCGGGCGTCGTGGGTGCCGAGGGCGAGTGACGGAACAGCGGGAGCAGCGAGAAGGACCGGGACCGGGAAGGACCGCGAAGGACCGGGAGGAACCGACGGAACTGGAGGGCCTGGGCAGGAAAGTGGCCCCCGGGGTCACATGCCCATGAGCCAGCGGGAGTCGGTGGCCGTCGCGCCGACCGTGTCGCACGCGTCGGTCAGCACGTCGAGGACGCGCAGCGGGTCCGGCAGCGGCGTCTCGGGGCCGCGGATCCAGCGCATCTGCTCGCCCGACGGGTGTCGGGACGGCGGCAGGAGCACATAGCTGCCGCGGCAGTGCCAGCGCAGGCCGGGGTGTTCGTCGAGGGTCTCGGGGTGGCAGTCGAGTTCGCAGGGCCACCACTCGTCCTCGTCGACGGGGGTGCCGCGCGTGGCGGTGAAGAACAGGTGCCGGTCGGGGCCGCAGGCGGCGACCGGGCCGACCTCGGATCCGAGGGCTTGGAGGGCCAGTTCGCCGGCCTGTGCGGGGACGTCGAGGACGTCGTGCGCGACACCGGTGGCGGTGACGAAGTTGGCGTCCGGATGGCGCTCGAGCCAGCGGGTGACCTGGACGACGTCGGTGGTGGCCTGGGTCTGCCAGGCGAACGAGACGGGGTGCATGCCGGGCGACGGACAGCCGACGCGGTCGCACGAACAGCCGTATTCGAGGGGGTGGGCGGCGGGGCAGACGGGCCAGCCGAGGCGTACCACGTCGAGGATGAGGTCGGCCCGCAGGTCGCGTCCCGCTCCCGGGTCCTCGCGCTGCACGCGACGCAGCCATCCGGCCACGCGGGCCCGCTTGCCGATGCGATCCGTACGGTCCATGGCACCCCTTCTTCCGCCTACTGACCTTGGTCTCCCGACGCGCGGCTTCACCGTGAACGCGGCGTCACCGTGAACAACGTGGGAGAACGACGAAGGCAATCCCCATCATCGCGGTTCTCGGGGCCGTCGGGCCGGGTCGGGTGCCGAGGTGACCGGATTGCGATCGAAGAGCTGCATCCGGTCACCACACTTGGGCGCTTCGATACCGATTTAGGTTTCGAAAGTGTCCGGATCAGGTCCTCGTTCAAGTGTCCGATACGCGCGCACATTCCCGTGCCCGGGGTCGGACCCGCTCGCGCCCCGCTCCCCGGAGGTCGACGAATGCCGGGAGCCGCGTGCTCGAAGTCCACTCGAAGGTCCAAGTGTCCGGGGTCGCGGCCCGAAACGCGAGCGGCCCCGCTCCCGGCGTACCGGGAGGCGGGGCGCTTGTCGCGGCCGTCCGCGGCCAAGGAGGCAGGCCGCGGTCCGGCAGGACGGCTCAGCCGTTGTTGATGCACGTGTTCCCGAAGGCGGGGTTCAGCGCGCCGATGACGTCCACGCTGTTGCCGCAGACGTTCACCGGAATGTGCACGGGGACCTGGACGGCGTTGCCGGACAGGACACCGGGCGAACCGACGGCCGCGCCGTCCGCCTCGGAGCTGGCGTGGGCGGCACCGGTGCCCGCGGCCACGACGCCGCCGGCGACGGCGACGAGAACGGCCGCCTTCTTGATGTTGTTCACAATTCCTCCACGAAATCGCTGCCGATGGGGTTCGGCAACGTGCTCAACGACGCACCTCATGGAGAGAAACGCGAGAGTTGTCCTGATTCACCCGTTCATCCGAGGCATCGCGGCCGCCTCCGGCGTCGGGTCGTTGTCGGTGGTGTTGCCCGCCTTGACCATGAAGCAGCCCAGGCAGTACTTCGACCAGGGCTTTCCCGGCACGTACTCCCCGTTGTACTTCCACGCGTGCGGGACTTCGTCGTGGCAGCGGAACGGCCACGCGTTACGCCATCCGTTGTCATCGTCCACGGGTACTCCAGCGCCGTGAGGGGTCCTAGACTCACCGTAACGGCCGTGGACGCGGACGGAGGACGTTCCCATGGAGTGCGGCGTGTGCGGGGGCCGGAAGGGTTACTTCCGGATCGTCACCGAGGTCAGAGACGGCAAGGTCGTCGAACGCCGCGAATGGGTCGACTGCTCGACCTGTCGCGGCACCGGCCAGAGTCCGGTCTGACTTCGCGACGCCCACCGCAAGCCGGGAAAGGCGTTGCCCGACGCACCGGTACGCCGCGAGCATGGCCGCATGGACGGCACCGCGGCGGCCGGGGCGCAGACACCGGCGGAAATGTCGGCGTTCGGAGTGGTGGCCAACGTGCGCTCCGAAACCGCCCAGGGCGAGGGCGGCCTCGACATCCGCAGGGGCCTGCGGCACTTCTCCGGCGGGGCCAAGGTGTGGGTACTGCCCCCGCAATGGGGCGACGGCGGCGAGAAATTGTTCGTCGTCGGACGCCACCGGGGCAACCGCACCTCGTACATCCGCATCGTCATCGAAAGCCGCCACCTCGAGAACTTCCGGGTCAGGGGCATCTACAGCCCCGCACTCCTACGCGCCATGACCCGACCGGGGCGCGGCGAACGCGACTATCCCGGGCACCCCTTGTGGCGCGACCGCGAAGCGGCCGAACGCTTCGCGGCCGCGCGCAACGTGGAGAAGATGCAGGCGGTCTCCCCCGAGGGCATCACGCTGGCGTGGGTCCCCAACCCCCCGCCGCTGGACCTCGACGCCAAGGGCCGCATCTGGCACCTGGCACACCTCAACAACCGCCGGGCGCTCTACTCCCCGCTCGAACCTCCGGAGGAACCGGTGTTGTGAGGTCTGGGGAGGGTGGCGGGAGAGGAGGCCTGCGGCCGGATGCCTGGTGTCTATGCCTGGTACCTGATGCCTGGTACCTGATGCCTGGTACCCGATGCCCGATGCCCGATGCCCGGAGCCTGGTACCGAGAGCCTGGTGCCTGGTACCGAGAGCCTGGTGCCTCGGGCCGCTATGCCGCCGCGTCGCGGGTGGCGGCGAGCAGCGCGTGCAGCCGCGGGACGACCTCCTCGCCCACGCGGTACGCCTCCTCCAGATGCGGATAGCCGGACAGCACGAACTCGTCGATGCCCAGCCCGTGGTACTCCGCCAGCCGGGCCGCGACTTCGTCGTGCGAGCCGACGACGGCGGTGCCCACGCCTTCGCGTACGAGCCCGATCCCGGCCCAGAGGTTGGGCGCCACCACGAGGTCGCGGACCGAGGCGTCGTGCGCGCCGCCGTGCAGGGCGGCCATGCGCGCCTGCCCGGTGGAGTCCATCGCCGCGAAGCGCGCCTGGCTCGCACGGACGGCCTCGGGATCGAAGCGGGACTGGATGCGTTCGGCCTCAACCCAGGCTTCGGCGGAGGTGTCGCGCGAAATGACGTGCACGCGCAGCCCGTACCGGAGTGAGCGGCCTGCGGCGCCGGCTCGCTCGCGCAGCCGCGTGATGCGGTCGGCAATCGCGGACGGCGGTTCACCCCAGAGGAGTTGCACGTCCGCCCGGCGCGCCGCCACGTCCTCGGCGGCGGGCGACGCACCGCCGAAGTACAGCGGCACGGGGAAGCCGACGCTCGGATCCACCAGTTGCGCTCCGTCGATCCGCACATGCCGGCCGGTGAAGTCCACGCGCTTGCCGTCGAGCAGGTCACGCAGCACTGCCATGGTCTCGTCGGTGCGTTCGTAGCGCGCGTCGTGGTCCAGGTCGTCGCCGTACGCCCGCTGCTCGGCCGGATCGCCGCCGGTCACCACGTTCAGGCGTACGCGCCCGCCCGCGAACCTGCGGAAGGCGTCCGCCTGTTGGGCGATCAGCGTGGGGCTGGCGAAGCCGGCGCGGAAGGCCACCAGGAACCCGATCCGGTCGGTGTGCTGCGCAAGTGCCGCCGTCAGGATCCACGGGTCGACGCAGCCCAGGCCGACCGGGGTGAGCAGCGCGGTGAAGCCGGACTGCTCCGCGGCCCGGGCGACCTGGGACAGGTAGCCGATGTCGGCGGGGCGTCGGGTGGCGGCGCCGGTGCGGCCTTGAACGGCGGTGACACCGCCGGGGTCGCGGCCGTCGCCGCCGGTGGGCAGGAACCAGTGGAACAAGGGGGCTGGCGACATGCGGTGATCCCGGGAGTCATGGGCGGATGGGAGCGGCGCGCCCGCGTGGGTGGACGCGGGGCGGCGTACGACCGGCGGCGGGGCAGGTGTGGCTGCGGCTCTGGGTGCGGCGCGGGTACGGCGCGCGAACGCGCACGTGTGAGTGCGGCTGTGAGTGCGGCTGGAACCGGCGTCGGCGGAAGTGGCGTGCTGCGTCAGATGCGGGCGGCACGCAGAGAGTGGGCCCGACACGCCATGGTCGCGACACGCATCAGATCCACGTGGCGTCGCGAGACGAGGTCAAGGGCCATGCCGCCATCCTGGCCGCCGGTTTTCCGGCGCGGCAAGAGTGTCTCGGATGCTGGTACACATGGCGACAAGTCGTCCGCCTCTATCCTGCATCCGGCGTACGAAGGAAAGTCGGCCGGGCGAACAGGAGGACAGGCGATGGCAGCACGCGGTCCGCATCCGGGTTCGCATCCGAGCCCGCGTCCGGGTACGCCGGTGCGCGGTTCGACGTCGGGGCGCCCCATGATGGCCGCCCTGGACCTGCTCGGTCGCCGCTGGGCGCTGCGGGTGTTGTGGGAACTGAGCCTCGACCCGGCCGGGTTCCGCGAGTTGCAGCGGCGCTGCGAGGGCATGTCGTCGAGCGTCCTGAGCACCCGCCTGAGCGAACTCGCCGACGCGGGGCTCGTCGAGTCGGGCGACGACAGCTATCGACTCACGGCTTTGGGACGCGAGTTGGTCGACGCGCTGGGGCCGTTGACCGCGTGGAGCGACAAGTGGGCGCGGCAGATGGGCGCAGCCGAGGCCGACGGAGCCGGTACCAGCGCCGACACCGGTACTGGCACCGGCACCGAGGCGGGTCGCCCGCGGCGGTGACGCCGACGCCCTACGTGCCCGGGTACGGCGTACTCCACGGCTCGGACTCCAGGCGCAGGCCGTTCGCGAGGTAGGCGACGGTCCGGTACCAGCCGCAGAGCACCAGGAACTCGAGGATCTGGTCCTCGTCGAAGTGCGCGGCCAGGGCCTGCCATGCCGGGTCGGAGAGGGCGGCCGTACGGTGCAACTCGTCCGCGGCGCCGAGCAGCGCGGCCTGACGCGGAGACCAGCGGGGGTCGTCCGGCGGAGCCGTCACGGTCGCGGCCAGCAGGTCCGCGGTGAAGCCGACGGCCTCTCCGAAGATCGCCGCGTGCACGCTCCACTCGTACCGGCAGGCGGAGCGGGCGCACACACGGGCGACCACCAGTTCCCGGTCGGCCGCGGGGAGTTTGCCGTGGGCGAGCAGTCCGGCACCCAACACCCGCATGCGTGAGGCGAGTTCCTCGTTGCGCAGCAAGGTGCGGAAAAGCAGGAGCGGTTCCTTGTCCACCCCGCCCATCCAGGCCGTGAGGGCGTCGCCGACGCCGGGCTCGTAGGGCGGGGAGAGCGGAGCGATGCGGGGCACGGGACGACCTCCTGCGCTTCGAATTCAGAATCACTCGACGCGCCCAGCCTATGCTTCTGATTCAGAAGCGCAAGGGCATCCGACTCCCCGGGCTTCCGACTTCAGCTCCGCAGTTCCCGTTTCCGGCTCCCCGCTTCCGGCTCCCCCGCCTGCCGAGTGCGCGCCCCGGCGGTCGGCCGCTCAGCGGGCGAACAGGACTTCCCGTTCCCACTCCTCGGGCGACTGCCGGTACAACTCCCAGTACAGGTCCGCGATGTCGTCGGGGTCGTACGCCGTGCCCGTCCTGACCTCGCCGGCCACCGTGACGGTCGCCACGTGGACGCCCGAGGGTCCGAGTTCCTGCGCCAGCATGTCCGCGGCAGCGCGTACGCCCGCCTTGCCGAGCGACAGGCTGACGTGGCTCGCGAGCGGCTGCGGCATGCCCCCGGTGATCAGGAACGCACCGCCTCCGGTCGCGGCCATCCGAGGGCCGAGGTGTGCAGCGGCGGTCAGCGCGCCGACGACGTTGACCGCCAAGGTCGCGAGGAATTCGTCGGAAGCCAGTTCGCCGAGCCGGTCCGCGCGGATCAGTCCGGCGTTGTAGACGACCGCGTCGGGCACCCCGTGCGCCTCGACCGCGGCGTCCAAGGCGGCACGCAGGCCCTTCTCGTCCGTGGCATCGGCGGCGAAGGCCACCGCGCGACCGCCGTCCGCGCGCACCGCGGCGGCGACCTCGTCCGCCGCGGCCGGGCGACGGGCGACGACCGCGACGGGAAGTCCCTCGCGGCCGAAGCGACGGGCCACGGAGCGGCCGATCAGCGGTCCCGCTCCGACGATGATCAATCCGGACATGACTCCTCCTGGGCAAGGCTGGCTCGTTCAACAACAGTTCGGCGGCTGTGCGGCGAGGGAGCAGCGGCTCTTCGAGGACAGTTCCACGGCGAGCAGCGGCGGCCATGCAACCGACCGCGCAGCACGTCCAGCCAGGCAGCACGTCCCCGGCCAGGCAGCACGTTCGACCGCGCCGCCTCGGAACGACCCGGAGAACCGGACCGCCGACCTTCGACAGCTACCATCTCGCCGTTCCTCCCTTAAGACAAGCGCAAAGATCTGCACGGAGCGTTAAGCTCCGCTGCATGCTTGATGTGCGACGCATGCAGGTGCTCGAAGCCGTCCTGGCCGAGCGGTCCATCACCGCGGCCGCCCGGCGCCTCGGGTACACGCCCTCGGCGGTCAGCCAGCAGATCGCCGCGCTGGAGCGCGAGGCCGGGCTGCCACTGCTGGAACGTACGGCACGGGGCGTACGGCCGACCGAGGCGGGGCAGTTGCTCGGCGAATGCGCGGCGGCCGTGGGCGCGCGGGTGAGCGAGGCCGAAGCCCTGCTGGCCGATCTGCGCTCCGGCCGCTCCGGCCGGGTCTCCGTCTGCTACTTCGCCAGCGCCGGGGCCGCGTTGGTCGCCCCGGCCGTCGCCGCGCTGCGCCGCACTCGTCCCGGCATCCACGTGGACCTGCGGCTCACCGACCCGGCCGATCCGCTGCCCGAGGTCCGCGAGGGACGGGCCGACCTCGGTCTCGTGATGCGCGCGGGCGGACCGCCGTCCGAGGACGGGGTGCGCTTCACGTACCTGCTCTCGGACAGCTACCGCGTGCTGCTCCCCGCCGAACACCCGCTCGCGGCGCACGAATCGCTCGCGCTCGCCGACCTCGTCGGCGAGCCGTGGGTCGGCAGCGCCTGGCAGGGGCCGTGTATGGACGCGGTCCTCGCGGTGTGCGCCGCGGCCGGGTTCCGCCCCGAGTTCACGGTGCGGTCCGAGGACTACGTGACCGCACAGGCCTTCGTCGCCGCCGGGCTGGGCATCAGCGTGGTCCCGGGCATCGGCCTCGGCGACCGGGTGCGCGAGGGTGTGGTGGTCCGCGACCTGCGCGACGCCGAGGCCGTCCGCGGCGTGTACGCGGCCGTCCGCAGCACAGCGCCGGACCACCCGGCGCTGGCCGCGATGTCGGACGCGCTGCTCCGCGTCGCGTCGGCCTGACCGGCCCCTGCGCGTTCCTCCGGGCCGAGCCGCCGTTTGGCGGAATCACCGCGCGCCGCGCCCGCAATGGGCGGTCGTTCGGCCGGGGGCACGGCAGCATGTCGGCCAGTCGGCACGGGTCGGACCGACCGTCCGTCCGTGTACCCCCTCCCGAAAGGAGTCCGCCGGCGATGCTGGAGCGCACCCGTTTGAAGGACAAGGTCGACGTCACGTTCATCCTGCCCGGCGACCTGCCCTCGGGCCCGGTCAGCGTGGTGGGCGACTTCAACGCGTGGGAGCCCGGCGTACACACGCTTGCCACCCGCAAGGACGGCACCCGTGCCGTGTCCGTCCAGGTCCCCGCCGAACAGCGGGTGTACTTCCGCTACTTGGCCGACGGCGGGCACTGGTTCGACGACGCGGACGCGGACGGCCACGACGGGCGCAACGGCTACATCGACAACTGACCTGCCCAGCGGCACATTCGTCATCCGACATCCGATTTGCGCAGCCGATCGAGCGCCGCGGCCGGTGCCGCGGCGCGACGGCCCGGTCGGCGGTGATCGGACGGTTAGGTTGCCCGGATGCAATCTGGCTCTCCGTGGCGCATACCGGGGTTCCGTCCATTGTTCGCCGCGAATGCGACGAGCCATCTGGCGACGGACATCGCGTACGTGGCGATCCCGCTCGTCGCCGTCACCTCGCTCGACGCGGGCACCGCGCAAGTCGGCCTGCTGGGTGCCCTCGGGGCCGTCGCGTTCGTCGCATTCGGGCTGCCCGCCGGAGTCTGGATCGACCGCCTGCCGCACCACCGGGTCCTCGTCGCCGCGGATGTGGCGCGCACACTGCTGCTGTTGTCGGTCCCGGTCGCCTGGTGGGCGGACGTCCTGACCTTCACCCAACTGTGCGTGGTGGTGCTCCTCAACGGCACGGCCACGGTCTTCTTCAACGTCGGCGCGCAGTCGATGCTCCCCGGCATCGCTTGCCACGGCAACCTGCTCAGGGCCAACACCCTCATCTACGGCCTGATGGCCACCGGCCTCATCGCGGGCCGCGCGGCAGGCGGCGGGCTGGTCCAACTGCTGGGCCCGGCAGCCGCGGTCGGGGGCGCCGGGGTCGCGTACCTGGTCTCCGCCCACCAACTCGCCCTGCTCCCCAGGGTCCGCGCCGCGACCGTCCCCGCGACCGCCCCACAATGCGAACCGCAAACCGAAGCGCACACCCCCGCCACCCACCTACGCCGCGACGAACTCGTCGCGGGCTTCCGGCACGTCTTCGGCCACCGCGAACTGCGTCCGCTCGCCACCACCGTCGCACTGACGAACCTCGGCGCCCAGATGATCAACACATTGCTGCCGGTGCTCTTCACCCGAGGCCTCGGCCTCCCCGCGGCGGCCCTCGGCCTGATGTGGGCGCTCAGCGGCGTCGGGAACCTCCTCGGCGCCTACCTCGCCCGTCCCGTCGCCGCGGCCTTCGGCTTCGGCCCCACTCTCGGCCTCACCGGCCTGTGGCTCGCCCCCTGGGCACTCCTGATCCCCCTGATCGACAGCGGCCCCTGGCTCTGCGTCGCCGCACTCGGCTGGCTCCTCGCCACCACCAAGATGGGCTTCGACAACGTCCTCGGCATCAGCCTGCGCCAGGTCCGCACGCCGACGGCCCTCCAGGGCCGCATGAACGCCACCGTCCACATCGTCTTCACCGGCGCCATGGCCATCGGCTCCGCCGCCGCAGGCCTCATCGCCCGCTTCGCCGACCTCCGAACCGCCCTGTGGACGGCGGGCATCGTCCTCGCCACCGCCTTCGTCCCCGTAGCCCTTTCCCCCATACGCAAACTCCCCGCCTTCCCCGCCCCCCTCCCCCAGTGACCCCACTCGGCACCGTCCAAGTCACCCCTCCACGACCCTCAACTGCGGTACGAATCCGCCGCAACAGCTCCCGCGCTTCGTCGCAGAGCAGCGACCGCGGCCTTGTTCGCTGGTCCCGCTGGCCGGAGACAAGCGCCGAGCGCAGCACGGCCGGAGACAAGCGCCGAGCGCAGCACGGCCGGAGAAGTGGCTGGGGCACGGCACCCCCGCCTAGTCGCTGGGGAGGTACACGCACGTCATACCGAGGTCCGGTGACTGGGCATCGCCGCAATCGGCGAGTGGCCGGCGCACGTCAAGGCAGCTCAGCCAACGGAGTGTTTTTGTCCCCGGATTCTCCACGGTTGCTTCAGGGACGTCGGAGACGCAGGCGTCTGCCCTGGTCAGATGTACAGGCGGCGGAAGAGTCGGCCTGTACGCCGGGTTCTGTGGCCGCTCGGACCTCGCGGTCCGGGCGGTGGCGGCCATCCATCTACGACCGGCGTTGCCGCCGGCCTCTAGCGGTCTACCCGCAGGCTCGGGCGGGCAGCCCTCGAACGCCTGCGCAGGAGCCTGTCGGCTCCCTCTTGACCTTGCTCCAGGTGGGGTTTACCTAGCCGCCCGAGTCACCTCGGGCGCTGGTGGTCTCTTACACCACCGTTTCACCCTTACCAGGTGTCCGAGGACGCCTGGCGGTCTGCTTTCTGTGGCACTGTCCCGTGGGTTGCCCCAGGTGGGCGTTACCCACCACCCTGCCCTGTGGAGCCCGGACGTTCCTCGGCGGGACCCCGGAGGGCCCCGACGCGGCCGCCCGGCCGGCTCTTCCGCCGCGCCCCCAGCCTAGCGGTCAGGCCGGGGCGAACCGTACGCGGCGCTTCGCCGGGTCGGCCTCGGTCAGGCGTACGCGCACCGCCGAGCCGAGCTTGAGGCCGGTGCCGGAGAACTTGGCGCGCACCGCGGGCTCGCGCAGTTGCACGGTGCCGGCGTCGCCCTTGTCGTTGAGGTCGACGACCACCGCGTCGAACTCCTCGCCGACGTGGGGACCGAGGACCGCCGCCTCGACCAGGTCGACGGCCTCGCGCTCGACCTCGTGGGCCCTGCGGTCGCCCGCCTCCATGGTCTTGGGCAGGTCGGGCAGGCGGCCCAGCACCCAGTCGGGCACGTCGTCGCCCGCGATCACACTCAGGCAGACCTCGGCGGCGAACCGGTCCACAAGGCGGCGCAGCGGGGCGGTCACGTGGGCGTACTCGTCGGCGACCGCGGCGTGGGTGGCCAGCTCCGGGACGCCCGCGTCGAAGGCCGTGTAGCCCGCGCCGCGCAGCAGTCCGGTGGATTCCTGCAGGAATGCGGCGTGGTTGGGGAGGCCGGGGTCGATGCGGTGGATCACGTCGCCGTACGTCGCGCCGTCCGGCCAGTCCACCTCCAGCGCCCGCGCGACGCGCCGGAGTTGTTCGAGGGCGCCGGGCGGGGCGTCCGGGAGGGTGCGGAGGATGCCGACGCCGGCGTACGCCATGAGGTCCGCGGCGGCCATCCCGGTCAGGAGGGAGATCTGCGCGTTCCACCCCTCGACGGCCGGCGGCGCGCGGAAGTCCAGCTCCCAGGTGTCGCCGCGCTGCACGATCTCCTGCTCCGGGATCGGCAGGCTGACGCCGCCGCGCTCGCGTTCGACGCGCTCGCGCAGGAGGCCGATCTCGCGCAGGAGCGCGAGCGGTTCGTCGGTCCGGTCCGGCGGACCCGCGTCGATCAGGCGCTGTGCCTCGAAGTAGTCGAGACGGCGGCGGCTGCGCACAGTGGCGCGCCGTACGTCGGTGGCGGTCAGCTCGCCGCCCGCGTCGAGGTCGAGCGTCCACAGCACGGCCGGGCGGTCCTGGCCGGGCAGCAGGCTCGCGGCGTTCTCGGACAGCGCCGGAGGGTGCAGCGGTACGCGCCCGTCGGGCAGGTAGAGCGTCTCGACGCGCTTCATGGTCTCGGCGTCGATCGCGCCGCCCGGCACCACCCACGACGCGACGTCGGCGATGGCGTAGTTGACGCGGTAGCCGTCGCCGCGGCGTTCGAGGTGCATCGCCTGGTCGAGGTCCATCGACTCCGCCGGGTCGACGGTCAGGAAGGGGATGCCGGTCGCGTCGTCGCCGGTGAGCCGCGGGGTCGCGCGCTCGGCCTCGGCGAGGACCTCAGGAGGGAACGCGTCCGGCAGACCGAGGTCGGCGCGCAGGGCGGCGAATCCGGCGCGGAGGCGCGCGCCGTCGGCGGCGTTGAGGTGCATGTTCCGTCGGGGCACGGGCCGAGCTTAGGCCCTGCGCTGCGGGATTCGGCCGGATTCGCCCCGGTTCCATCGGGGGCCGACTGCCTCCGCAACCGGTCGGCCGGCCTCCTCACCTGCGGATTCCGCGGCCGGGTCCGGAGCATGGGCGCGTCATGATTCACCGTCCCGGGCGCGTCATAGGGTAGGGCGCATCATCCGCGCGTCGCTGGGAGTTCCGTCCGTGCTCGTCCTGCTGCCGCCCTCGGAAGGCAAGGCCTCCGGGGGCTCCGGCCCCGCGCTCGACCTGGCCGGGCTCTCCCTTCCCGGGTTGACCCAGGCCCGGGAGCGCGTGATCGACTCGCTGGTGACCCTGTGCGAGGGCGATGAGATGAAAGCCCTCGAAGTGCTGGGCCTGGGCCCGAAGCTGCGCGGGGAGGTGCTGCGCAATCTGGAGCTGCGCGAGGCACCGACGCTGCCGGTGGCGGAGCTGTACACGGGGGTGCTGTACGACGCGCTCGCACTCGGCACGCTCGACAAGGCCGCGGCCAGGCGGGCGTCCCGGAGCATGCTGGTGTTCTCGGGCCTGTGGGGCGCGCTGCGGCCGACGGATCGGGTGCCGCCGTACCGCCTGTCGATGGGTGTGCGGCTGCCGGGGCTGGGCGCGCTGCCCGCGCTGTGGCGTACCGCGCTGGACACGGCGTTGCCCGAACTCGCGGGCGGCGGGCTGGTGCTGGACCTGCGGTCGTCGGCGTACACGCCCGCGTGGCGGCCGACGGGTGCGGTGGCGGGCCGTACCGCGACGGTACGCGTGCTGCACGAGCGCGAGGTGGACGGCGTCGTCCGCCGCACTGTCGTCAGCCACTTCAACAAGGCGACGAAGGGCCGGCTCACCCGGCAGTTGCTGGAGGACGGGGCACAGCCGAGGACTCCCGCGCAACTGGCCGACACGTGGCGCGACCTGGGTTGGACGGTCGAGGCCCAGCCTCCGGCGAAGCGCGGTACGCCGTGGGCGCTCGACGTCGTCGTCTCCGAGATCTGATCCCGCCCGGCGGCGGTCCGGCCGCGAACCTCCGCGCCCTACCCCTCCCGCAGGTGCGACGTGTCGTTGTAGACGCGGAGCGACGCGTTCCCGTCCGCCCACCAGTTGATGGCGGTGAGCGCCGCCGCCGACAGCTCCATGCGGAACATCGACTGCGCGGGCGCGTCGAGCGCGAGGCGTACCAGCGTCTTGATGGGCGTCACGTGGGTGACCACGAGCACTGTCTTCGCGGGGTAGCGGGCGAGCACCTTGTCGCGGGCCACGACGACGCGGCGGGCGACCTCGGTGAAGCTCTCGCCGCCGGGCGGCGGCGCGTCGGGGGACGCCAGCCACGCCGCGAGTTCGTCCGGCCAGCGTTCGCGGGCCTCGCCGAAGGTCAGGCCCTCCCACGCGCCGAAGTCCGTCTCGCGGAAGCCCTCTTCGACCCGCACCTGGAGTCCCAGGCGGCGGGCCGCGGCGGCGGCGGTCTGGCGGCAGCGGGCCAGCGGCGAGGACACGATCGCCTGGATCGTGCCGCGTGCGGCGAGCAGTTCGGCGGCGCGCTCGGCCTGCCACAGCCCGCGTTCGGACAGCTCGGGATCGCCGCCGACGCCGGAGAACCGCTTCTGCGGGGTCAGCGCCGTCTCACCGTGCCGCAGCAGGACACAGGTGGTCGGGGTGCCCAGGTCGGGCCCCCAACCGGCGGGCGGCGTCTCCGAGTTGGCGGCACGCTCCGGCGAGCTGCCCGCGTCGGCCCTGGCGCCGGGCATCACGGCGGTACGCGTCCCCGCCGCCGGCCCCGCAGCCGTCGCCGACTCGACCAGTTCGGGGTCGACCGCCACCGGGGTCTTCGGCCGCCACACCTCGCCTTTGGCGGCGAGGTCCATCGCCTCGTTCGCGAGCCGGTCGGCGTGCTTGTTCTTCTCGCGCGGCACCCAGGTGTACTTCACGTGCCCCGCCGGGTACACGTCGCGGACCTGGGCCGCGAGGTCCCGCATGTCGGCGTGCTTGATCTTCCAGCGCCCCGACATCTGCTCGACGACCAGCTTGGAGTCGGCGCGCACCTCGACCGGTGCCTCCGGGTCCAGGTCGCGGGCGGCACGCAGCCCGGCCAGCACGCCGCGGTACTCCGCGACGTTGTTGGTGGCGACGCCGATGGCCTCGCCCATCTCCCACAGCACCGCGCCGGTCGCGGCGTCGCGCACCAAGGCGCCGTACGCGGCGGGCCCCGGGTTCCCGCGCGACCCCCCGTCCGCCTCGACGACGAACCCGCGCGCGCTCAAAGGCCCGACTCTGCGGTACGCACGAGGATGCGGCGGCAGTTGTCGCACCGCACGATCGCGTCCGGCGCCGCGGCCCGGATCGCGTTCAGGTCGGTGATGCCCAGCTCCAGGCGGCAGCCCTCGCAGCGGCGCTGGTACAGCGCGGCGGCACCGACGCCGTGCTGCTGGTCGCGGATCTTCTCGTACAGCTTCATCAGGTCCGCCGGCAGCGCGGCGGCCACGACCTCGCGCTGCTTGGTGTCGCCGGCGCTCTCCGCGTCGATCTCGGTGACGGAGGCGTCGCGGCGGGCCTCGGCGGCTTCGCGCTCGGCCTGTGCGGCGTCGCGCTCTTCGACGAGTCCGGCCAGGCGGCCCTGGATCTCCTCGCGGCGCTCCATGATCTCCAGGACGACCTCTTCGAGGTCACCCTGGCGCTTGGCGAGCGAGACGATCTCGTGCTGGAGGTTCTCCAGTTCCTTGGGGTTGCTGACGTGCCCCGAGTCGAGCCGCTGTTGGTCCCGTTCGGCGCGCGTGCGGACCTGGTCGACGTCCTGTTCGGCCTTGGTCTGCTCCCGCGCGGCGTCGCTGTCCTCGGTCTGGGCCGCGACGACCAGGTCGCGCAGCGTGGCGAGGCGGGTGCCGAGACGGTCGATCTCCTCGTGTTCGGGGAGCGTCCGGCGCCGGTGGGCGAGACGGTCCAGGCGCGAATCGAGGGCCTGCAGGTCGAGCAGGCGGAGCTGGTCGGCGGGGGCGGCGTTCAGCGGGGTCTCCTAGCGCGTGTGGTCGTCGTCTGCTGCCGGCCGGTGCGGGAGGCGCGCCGGTGCGGCGGCCACCGTACGGCCGACCCGGTCGGGCGGCCTGGTCGGTCGACGTGATCGGGGTCGGTCAGGTGGTGCTGGGAACGTGGAATGCCCAGGGGTCGGTGGGCAGTCGTGAGACGTACGTCTCCACCGTAGCCCCGGACGCGGCCAACGCGGCCGTCAGTTCGGCTGCGGCCTGCTCCAGCCACGGCCACTCCGTCGCCCAGTGCGCGGCGTCGACGAGTGCGGGGCTGCCGGCCTCGATGGCTTCGGACGCGGGGTGGTGCCGCAGGTCCGCGGTCAGGTACACGTCGACCCCGGCCCGGCGGGCGGCCCCGAACAGGCTGTCGCCGGCGCCGCCGCAGACCGCGACGGTCCGCACCGTGCGCTCCGGATCGCCCGCGACCCGGAGCCCCGCCGCGGTGGACGGCAGGGCCTTGGCCGCGCGTGCGGCGAACGCGGCGAGGGACTCGGGCTCGGGCAGCGCGCCGATGCGGCCGATCCCCCGGCAGCCCTCCGGGTCGGCGGCGCTCGGGTCGAGCGGCCCGGCCACCACGAGCCCGAGGGCGCGGGCGAGCGCGTCGGAGACGCCGGGGTCGGCGGAGTCGGCGTTGGTGTGCGCGACCGCGAGCGCGCAGTCGCCCTTGATGAGGCTGTGCACGACGCGGCCCTTGAAGCCGGTCGCGGCGACGGAGTGCACACCGCGCAGGAAGAGGGGGTGGTGGGTGACCAGCAGGTCGGCGCCCCACGCGAGGGCTTCGTCCGCGACCGCCTGCACCGGGTCCACGGCGAAGAGCACCTTGCGGACCTCGGCGTCGGGGTCCCCGCAGACCAGGCCGACGGCGTCCCACGACTCGGCCCAGCTGGGGTCGTAGAGGCCGTGCAGCGCGGTCAGGACGTCGGAGAGCTTGGGCACGGTCCGAGGTTACCGTGATCCACGGCGCCGCCCGGCCGCGGCCGATCTTCGCGACTCACCGCGACGCGGCCCCTTCGCCCGACGTCTGCCACCCCTCCGCCGATCATCGTCACTGTGTCGACAATGCGCGGGAAGCTTTCCCCCACATCAGGAGAAACGCCGGGAATCGGCTGCGGCTCCCGGCCGCGATTCCGCGAAACGCCCCCAACCGACCGGCAGAACCGGTAGGACCGGCCACGCGGCACCGGCTCGCACAAGGCCCGCCGCAGTCGCGACAACGGCGTCCGACCCGAAGAACCGCGGGGGCACGCCCGGCCGACCGGCCCGGGGTGGGGTATCCGTCAGGGGGCGGGGAAACATGGTGCACTGCATACTCTGCGGCACCGGCAACGACTTGGCTGCCCAGTACTGCGCGGGGCTGGGCTGCGGTGCCGATCTGGCCGCGCAGCGCGACGGGGACACGTCCCTCGCGGTCCAGGTCGACTGCGAGCCGGCGGAGGTCGAGGCCCGCCCCGGGGACACGGTGGCGGCGACGCTGACCCTCCGGAACGCGGGCAGCATCGCCGACAAGTACGTCCTGGAGCTCCGCCGCGACATCGGCGACCGCATCACGGTCGAACGGCACGGCAAGCCGGGCGACGTACTCGCGGGCGAACTGTGCGTGTGGACCGTGCGGTACACCGTTCCGCCGGACTGGAACCCGGCCGCGCATCTCGTGGGCGCGGGCGGGTTGTTCGACGGCACCGGCCCGGACCCGACGGCGTACGGCGCACCGCTCGACGACGCCATCGTGGTGCCGCTGCGCGTGGTCTCCACGCTCGACCGCGGGGTCGCGGCCGGGGCCACGCTCACCGTACGCCCGCTCAGCGGCACGCCGGAGCCCGACGAGTTCCCCTCGCCGCGTGCCGCCCGCGCCCGGCGCAACCAGGCACGGCGTACGCAGATGGCCGCGGCGGGTGCGGTGGCCGCGGTCGCCGTGGTGGTCGCGCTCATCGTCGGCATGGCCTCGGCCGGGTCCGGTGGCGGGGGCAAGAAGGATCCGACGAGGAAGGCCGGGGCCACTTCGACGGCCCCGTCCGCCACCGGAAGCGGCGGTGACTCGCCCGCGCCGATGGAGACGGTCCCCACGGAAATACCGTCGTCCGACGCGCCGACGAGCACGACGCCCACCGCCACGCGGACGCCGAGCGCGACGCGGACCACGAGGCCGCCGTCGAGCCGTCCGCCGACGACGGTCCCGGGGCCGGGGGTTCCGACGGTGGCACCGCCGACGGCGACGCGGCCGACGGCGACGAACGAGCCTCCGGCGCCTCCCCCCAATGTCGTCGGTGAGACTTGGCGCAGCGCTCGGAGCACCTTGGCCAGGGCGGGCTTCGACGCGGAGCGGTCGGGGGCCTCCGACCCGGAGTGCCTGGACGGCCAGTCGGCAGGTACGTGCACGGTCTCGTCGCAGTCACCCCCGGACGCCGGCAAGACGGTCACTCTGACCCTGAAAGCCCCGCCGCCGCCGTCCTCGTCGCCGCCGGCGTCGCCGTCGACCGAGCCGGTGCGCGGTTAGACGCAGGCCGGCTCTCGTCGGGGTCCGTCGCCGTCAGCGCGTCGACCATCGCCTGCGGGTCGTCCGCATATATCCGCAGCGTCCTCGCCTCGCCGCGCGGTCCGCGCCACCCGTGTACGGTCACCGGCTCCGACAACTGCACCAGGACGTTCGTCTGGTGCGAAAGCGCTAGGGCCATCTCGCCGTTCGCCACCGACAGCGTGCGTTCGTGGTCCCACCGGCGGGCCACCCGCGCGGACACGATCGACGCCCGCGGCACACGCAGGTCGAACACCGCACCGTTACGGATCCGCAGTTCCGACTCCGACACGACATGCGGGCGCGTCGCCTGCGCGGCCAGGATCGCGAGGATCATCTCGGTCGTCTGTACGTCCACCACCAGCAGGACCAGGTGCGCGACGGGCCACGGGACCAGGATGAAGAAGACCAGGGCCTCGACGATCGACACGAACAGGAACACCAGGATGATCGGCCGCTGTTCGCGCGCATAGCCGACGGCCACGTCGCCGGGCCCGACCCCGTGGCGGCGGCGTATCGCCCAGAACCACAGGCTGAGCATCGCGCGGCCTTCGTAGCGGATCAGGAAGCGCACCAGTCGGCGCACCGGGAAGCGTTCCGGAGTCATGGGTCCTCCTCAGGTGCGGGCGCGGGCGCGGGTGCGGGTGCGGGTGCGGGTGCGGCGGGCTCGGGCACGGGGGCCGTGGAAGCTGCGGGCTCGGATGCGGACGCCGCGGACCACGACGCCTCCAACAGGCGCACGGTCCGGCGTACGACCTCGGCTTGTGCGGGGGCGAGTTCGTCGAGGAACGGTTCCAGCGACGCGGACTCCCACACCGAGGCGGATGCCGCTTTGGAAGCCGCTGTGGAAGCCGAGGCCGAGCCGGTCCCGGGCACCGGGCCGACCAGCAGATGTGTGGTGGTGAACTCGGCGAGCGCTGTGGCGAGGGGCTGGACACGCGGGTCGTCCGGTTCCGCCTCAGCCAGTTCGTCGAGCCTGCGGTAGAAGTCGTGGCCGATCCCGATCAGCTCCGGATCGGAGGTGAGCGGTGCGAACATCGCGCCTGCGCGGTCCCGGTCCGGTTGCGATGCCATCGTGTCGATCAGCAGCAGGAAGTCGCGGTCCCACGCGGCGATCGGCGACGCGGGGGCGTCGATGCCGCGCAGGAACGCCACGAGTTCCGGCGACGCGGTGTCGTCGGTGTCGAGCGCCCCGGCGTCCGCACGGGCCAGCAGCTCGGCGAGGCGGGCGCGGCGTACCCGGATCTCCGTCTCCTGGCGGGCCAGGCTCGCGTCGATGTCGTGCAGGATCTCGGGCAGCTCGCGGGCGCGGTCGTCGGCGATGACGTCGCGAACCTCGTCCAGGCTCAGGCCGAGTTCCACAAGGCGGCGTACGCGGGCCAGGGCGACGGCGTCGCGCATGCCGTATTCGCGGTATCCGTTGGACAGCCGTGCGGGTTCGGGCAGGACGCCTTGGTGGTGGTAGTGGCGGACGGTCCGGGTGGACACACCCAGAAGTGCGGCGAGCTCTCCGATTCGCATACCGCAAGTCAAGACGTTGACGTCGCGTCAACGTCAATCCCGCGCCGACGGCGGTGCTGTTCGGTCCTGTGGTCCTGTGCGATCGGGTGCGATCAGCGCCACATGCCCGGGCCCGCCCCTCCCCGCGTCGTCCGTGCGATGCTCCGTGACGTCATATCAGCTTGCTTCGGTCAAGCAGTCGCCGGGGCAGTGTCAGGGAGGACCCGACCCATGCTCGATCTCGCAGGAGCCTCGGCCGTCGTCACGGGCGGCGCTTCCGGCCTCGGGGAGGCCACCGCGCGACGGCTCGCCGAGGCGGGGGCCACCGTCGTGGTCGCGGACAAGAACGAGGAGCGCGGGGCGCGGGTCGCCGCCGACATCAAGGGCGTCTTCGCGGCCACGGACGTGACCGACGAGGCGCACGTGCAGGCCGCCGTCGACGCGGCCGTGGCGGCCGGTCCGCTCCGTGCGCTCGTCGCGTGCGCCGGCACCGGGTACGCCGCCCGCACGGTGGGCCGGGACGGATCCCCGCACCCGCTCGCGCCGTTCGAGTTCATCGTGAGGCTCAACCTGATCGGCACGTTCAACGCCATCCGCATCGCCGCCGCGGCCATGGCGAAGAACGACCCCCAGGCCGACAACGAGCGGGGCGCGATCGTGTGCACCGCGTCGGTGGCGGCGTTCGACGGCCAGATCGGCCAGGCCGCGTACGGCGCCTCCAAGGCCGCGGTCGCGGGCATGACCCTGCCGATCGCCCGCGACCTCTCCGCGATCGGAGTACGCGTCAACACGATCGCTCCCGGAACCATGGACACGGCCCTGTTCGACCTCGCGCCCCAGCAGGTCAAGGACACGCTCGGGGCGGCCGTGCTGTTCCCGAAGCGGATGGGCGTGCCGGAGGAGTTCGCGAGCCTGGCGTACGAACTGCTGACCAACAGCTACCTCAACGCCGAGGTCATCCGTCTGGACGGCGGCATCCGCTTCCAGCCCAAGTAGCCTTCCTACAAAGCCGGTTGACGGGGTGTCGGAGCACGGTCCGGCACCCCGTACGCATGCCGTGCGCCGGGCCGCCCAACCGCACGTTCGTCATATCGTCACACCACGCTCTCTACAGCTCCCCCTTCACTCCCGCCGACATTCGGTGGTTACTTCACCCATGCGGGTGAACCCCTCCGTAACTCGTTGAGTCGCCGCGAATACGAACCGTACGGTCTTTCTCGTCCCGAACGGACCGAAGCAACAGCGGTCGGACGACGGGCAGTTCAAGCCGACACCGCCAAACGGACGGTCGTCGGCGGAAGGTTTCCGGGCGCCGGCCCCACGGACCGAGAAAGGTCCGCCGGACCGGGCGCGAGGGGGGTATCAGGGTTGGCCGCAACACGAGTTCGTGGGCACCGTGCCGTGCACGGCGCCGCCCGCGACCTGCCGGGGGGGACCCTGGTCGAGCGCGTCCGAGCGGCGCTCGACCGGCACCAGCAGGCCGGCGCCCGGGAGCAGCAGCACCAGACACAGGACGACGGGCAGGGCGCGACGCCGGAAGGCGCGCACGGCAGCACGGCGGACGACGCGCACCGCAGCAACGACACCGACACCGACATCGCCGGCCGGACCGCCGACCGCCGGGTCTGGGACATCCGCACCGACGAACTCTGGTGCACCGTCACGCCGCGCGACCACGTGCTGCCGGCGCAGGGCTGGAAGATCCACGTCAGCGCGGCGACCGGGAGTGCGGCCGAGGTACTCGACCGGGTGTGCGACGTCGTCGTGCCGCGCGGCGTACCGTTCAAACTGGCCGCCGGAACCGAATTGCTGCGCATGCTCAACTCACGTGAAGCGGACCGCAGTTCATCGGGCAAGTTCATCACGGTCTACCCGTGCGACGACATCGAGTTCGTCGAGCTCGTCGACGCGCTCGACCTGGCCACGCGCGGCATGGTCGGCCCGAGCGTGATGTCCGACCGTGCGTGCCGTCCCGGCAGCATCGTGCACTACCGCTTCGGCGGCTTCACCCACCGTTCGCGCCTCGGCAACGACGGCGCGTACCGGCCGACCCTCACCGCTCCGGACGGCTCGCTCGTCGAGGACTCCCGGGCGGCGTGGTTCTCGCCTCCCCCGTGGGCGCCCGATCCGCTGGCGTCCCGGCATGCCCGCCAGAACGCCGACGGCAACAGCGGTGTGCTGGTCGCGGGCCGCTTCGCGGTCACCGCGGCGATCCGGCACTCGGCCAAGGGCGGCGTGTTCGTCGGCACGGACACCGTCACCGGCGCCGACGTCGTGGTCAAGCAGGCCCGCGCGTACGTCGAGGTCGACCACTCGGGTCGGGACGCCCACGCCGCGCTGCGCCACGAATCCGCGCTGCTGGAACGCCTCGCCGACACGGGGCTGACCCCCGCGCACGTGGCCTTGGTCGAGCAGGAGGGCACGCTGTTCCTCGCCCAGGAGCGCATATCCGGAACCTCGCTCCGTGCCTGGGTGATGCGCCATGCCGGCACCGAACCCCGTGATCCGGGCGGCTCGCCCGACGTGCCGTGGCACCTCGCCCGCGACGTCGTCGCCGAACTCCTCGGCGTCGTCGGGGGCATGCACCGCGCGGGTCTGGTGATCCGCGACCTGGCGCCGACCAATGTCATGGTCACCCCCGACGGGCGGTTGCGCCTGATCGACCTCGAACTCGCCGCCGACGCAGGCAGTTTCGCGGGAGCGGCGGGAACTCCCGGCTACCGCGCACCCGAGCAGCGCGCCGTGCCGCGCCATGCGCGGGGCCGGGGCCTCCACCCCGTCTCGCCGGAGGCGGACCTCTACAGCCTCGGCGGCCTCCTCTTCCTCCTCGCCACCGGCGCCGACCCGGGTCTGCCCGACGACGCCGAGGAGGCCGCGACCGGCTCGCGTTCGACAGTCGAACGCATCGGCCCCTGGCTGGACTTGGCCACCCGGTACGGACGCACCGCGCGCCTCCTCGCACCGGCCGTCCGTGGGCTCCTGCGCGACGATCCGCGGCAGCGCTGGGACTTGGCCCGGGTGCGCGCACACCTCGGCGCCATCGAGCGGCGGGGCGGCGCCCCCGTGCCCGCCCCCGGCCGGGTACGCGACGCCGCCCGGCCGCATCCGTACCACGCCGCCGCGGCGCACTCCGGCCCTCCGACCGGCGACGGGTCCGACCTTGACGACGGCGATCCCGCCCGGTTCGGCCGGGTGCTGGCGGACGGCCTGACGCACCTCGCCGAGAGCATGTCCCCGGACCGCCGCGACCGGTTGTGGCCGGTCACGCCGGGCGGAGCCGCGATGGATCCGTGCAGCGTGCAGTACGGCGGCGCCGGCGTCCTCGGCGTCCTCGCCCGCGCCGCCCGCACCCCGACGCTCGCGCCCGAGCTGCGGGAGATGCTCGTCGAGCGCGTGCGCACCGCGTCCACCTGGCTGCGCGAGCACGCGGCGCGGGAACCGGTCACGCTGCCCGGCCTGCACTTCGGCCGCTCGGGCACCGCGTGGGCCCTCATGGAGGCCGCCGAGCTGCTGGACGACTGCGAACTCGCCGGGCACGCCGCCGACATGGCGCTGCGCGTCCCGGTCCGCTGGCCCAACCCGGACGTGTGCCACGGCGCCGCGGGCGCCGGGTTCACCCAGCTGCGGATGTGGGACGCGACCGGGGACGGACGGTTCCGCCAGCGCATCGTGGCGTGCGCCGACGGCCTGCTGGCCGCGGGCCGCGAACACGGTGACCTGATGCTCTGGCAGGTCCCGAAGGACTTCGACTCCCAGCTCGCGGGCGCCGCCCACCTCGGGTACGCGCACGGCGTCGCCGGGATCGGCGCGTTCCTGCTGGCCGCCGGCCGGGCCACCGGGCGTGGCGCGTACCTCGACACGGCCTTGGCGGCGGGACGCACACTCTCGCGAACCGTGCGCGCCGAGGACGGCGCCGCGTGGTGGGCCCAGGGGCCCGCCGATCCGCCGGGGGTGCGCCTCGCCCACTGGTGCAGCGGCTCGTCCGGTGTCGGGACCTTCCTGATCCGCCTCTGGGACGCCACCGGCGACCCGGTCCTGCGCGACCTCTCCGAACAGGCCGCGACGGCGGTACGCCGGGCCCGCTGGCACAGCGGCACGACCGCCTGCCACGGACTCGCGGGCAACGGCGAGTTCCTGCTCGACGTCGCCGAACTGTCCGACCCGGGCGGTGCCGAGCTGTACCGCGGCTATGCCGAGGAATGCGCCGAACTCGTCGCGGCGCGCAGCGCGTCGGTCGGCGGCCGGCTCGTGCCGTGCGACGAGACGGCGGTGGGGATCTCCGCGTCGTACGGCACCGGCCTCGCGGGCGTGGTCGCCTTCCTGCTCCGCCTGGGACACGGCGGCCCGCGCCTGTGGGTGGACCCGGTGGACGCCGCCTCGCGCCTGGGCGGCATGGACACCATGGCCACCGAACCGCCCGCCGACACATCCCCGATCGCCCGGAAAGACGCCGAGACCGAAGGAGGACACGCCGCATGACCACGACCCTCGTCGCGCCGGCCCTGCGCCGCGTCAGCTACTCCTTCTCCGCGGACGGCAACCACGCCGCCTGCCTGGCCACGGCCGGCGACGGCGCGTGGCATGTCGAGTCCTGGTCGCTGCGCCCGGACGGCGGCTCGGGCGTGCTGAGCGCTCCCGAACGCCCGCACGCCGACAAGCCGGAGCAACTGCACACGCAGCTGCTCGCCCTCGACGACGGCAGCGTGCTGGTCTGCCGGCACGAGCCGGGCCACCACGAACTCGTGCTCCTGGGCGGACCCGAGGACGCCGAGCGGCGGATCGCCACGGTCCGCAGCCCCGGCCTGCGGTTGCTGCCGTACCCCGGTCCGGACGGCCTCGCCCTCGTTCTCGGCACCGACACGACGCCGGTCACCACCGTGTGGCGCGTACCGCTCGACGGCGGTCCGCTGGAGGTCCTGACGGAACTCCAGGGCCTGTTCGGCGGGGGCGTGTGGCTCGACCCGGCCGGGCGCCGGCTGGCGCTCGACGCGGTGCGCGACGGACGCGTCAAGAGCGCCGTCCTCGACCTCGACGACGGCTGGCTCAATCCGCTCCTCGAGATGTCCGAGACCAGCAACGACCGCTTGCAGATGTGCGATCCGGTCAGCGGCCTGCTGGTGATCTCCAGCGATGCGCCGGGCCACGACCGCCTCGGGTGGATCCGACTGGCCGAGGACCGCGGCGAAGCGCCCGGCCGCGTACGGTTCCCCGAGATGGTGCACCTGCCCAACACGACGGTGCGCCCGGTGGCGATCGCCCCCGACGGGGACCGTGTCGCGCTGCAACTCGACCGGGGCGCGACCTCGCGCCTGGCGGTGTGGGGGCCGGAGGAGGGCACGCTCCTCGACGTCAAAATGCCGGAAGGCTGCCTCGGCGGCCTGGGCCGATGGACGCGGTCGGGCCTGCACATCCCGTTCTCCGCGCCGGACCGGCCCAGCGGGCTCGCCACGGTGCTGCCCGACCGGCCCGGCAGTTGGCACCTCACGGGCACCGCCGGTGCCCCGACCGCGGGCGGCTCGGCCGTTGGGGTCGCGGCAGTTGGTGCCGCGGCGGCGACCGCGTCCGAGGAATCCGCTTCAGCCGACGACCCGGCGTCGGAACCCGTCTGGGAATCCGCGCACTTGGAGCTTCTGGTCGGCGAAGTTGGGCCGGTCGAGTCGGTCGTCTACGGCGGTCTGGACTGGCGGACGTCGGAACATGTGGTCCTGGCGCTGCACGGCGGCCCGGCGGCAGCCTGGCGCTTCGAGTTCTCCCCGGTGCTCCAGCACCTCGCGGCCAACGGGGTCGCGGTCGTGGCCCCGAACCAGCGGGGCAGCATCGGCTACGGCGAGTCGTACGCATCGTGCCTGCACGGCGCCTGGGGCGGACCGGACCTCGACGACATCACCGCGATCGCCCGCACGCTGGTGAGCGAACGCGCCGCCGGGCTGCCGTTGCCGGCGCTGTTCGGCACCAGCTACGGCGCGTACCTCGCTCTGCTGGCCGCGTGCACTTCGCCGGACTCCTGGTCGCGGGTGCTCGCCATCGCGCCCTTCCTGTCCGGCCCGCGGCTGATCGCCGAAGCCTCGCTGCCGGTAAGGGCGTTGATGACGCGCCTAGGCGGCGACGTGGAACTGGACGACGCCCTCGGACCGCGCGACGTCGTACGCCTCTGCGAAGGCCTACGCGCACCGCTGATGTTCGTGCACGGCGACCGCGACGACATCATCCCGGTCGGCCAGTCCCGCACCCTGCGGCACCGGCTCCTGCAGCTCGGACGCTGCGAGGGGACGGACTTCCGCTATCTGGAGCTTCCCGGCCAAGGCCACGAGGTCTTCGCCGGGGACGGGGCCCCGGAGCTGTACACCCGCCTCACGGCGTTCCTGCGGGACTCGTGACGAGTCCCGCGCGAGCTGCCGGACGGGCGGACCGGCCCACCGACGGGCCTCGGCCCGGCGGCCCCGGCACCACCCGCGTGCGCACCGCGCCGCGGCCCACGATCCACGGACACCCATTGGGGGGCGGTCCGTGTCACGAAAGGACACCATCATGCAGAACCTTGAGACCGACCTCGCGGCCCTGCAGCGCCTGCCCGAGACCGAGTCGGTCGAGCTGGGCGGCGGCCACGGCGGGGGCGGCGGCGGCTGCCAGTTCACCTGCCTGATCGTCACCTGCCTGATCTTCACGATCGGCTGCTGACGCCCCGCCGGGAGGCCGGTGGTCGGTGACGGCGTCCGGACCCACCCCCGGACCGCCGTGAGGGAACCGGGAGTTCCTGCCGGAATCAGGAGCTCCCGGTTCTCCGACAACTCTGCCAGCACGGCGGAGGCGACACCAGAACCGGGCCGTGCACGGGGTGCGTACGCGGCGGCACCAACGCCGCAGCGGACGGACACGGCACGGCACGGCACGGCACGGCAACTGCACCAACGCACCAACGCATTCAGGCACCACCACACAGGAAGGGACCTTCGACGTGGCCGACTCCGGAACCGGGTTCCGTGCCGCCTGGCGGCACGCTCCCGGGCCGATGGCCGCGCTGACGGTCTCCGTACCGGCCGCGTCCGCCGCCGCGCTGCTCCTTCCGGCGGCGGCGGCGGAGGCGGTCGACACGATCCTCGACGGGGGCGGCGCGGGCTCCGCGCTCCCCCCGCTCGCCGCGGTGCTGGCCCTCGGCCTGATCGCGGCGCTGCTCGGCGAGTTGGCGGGCCCCACGCTGACGGCCGCGCTCACCGCGCGGCTGCGCGGCCGACTCGCCGACCACATGGTGGCGCTCGGTACCGGAGGCCGCAACCCGTACCCCGAAGGCGATGTGACGGGGCGTCTGGTGGGTGGCGCGCCCGACGCGGCGCGGCTCGTGCCGGCGTTGATCGGCACCCTCGGGGCACTGGCCACCTCGCTCGGCGGCATCGTCGCCCTCGGACTGCTCGACCCGTGGCTGGCCGTCGCGTTCGTCGCGGGTCTGGTGCCGGCCCTGGTCATCGTGCGCACGTTCATGGTCCACGCGACGGACCTGAACGAGCGCTACCAGAAGGTCCAGGCACGGATCTCCGCACGACTCGCGGACGCCCTCGGCGGCATCCGCACCATCCGGGCCTGCGGCACGCGCGACCGCGAAGAGTCGCGCGTACTGCGGCCCCTCCCCGAACTCTCCGCCGTCGGACACGGACTGTGGCGCGCACAACGGCGTGCCGTCGCCCAGATCCTGCTGCTCGCACCGGTGGTGGAACTCGCGGTGCTGTCGGTCGCCGGGTGGGCTCTGTCGGAGGGGCGGATCCCCCCCGGCGACCTGGTGGCAGCCGCGGGGTACGCGGCACTCGGACTGGGGTTCCTGGAACAGTTGGAAAGCCTGGTCGGAGTGGCGCACGCCCGTGCGGGGCGGCGGCGTACGGACGAACTGCTGTCCGTGCCCGTCGCCCCGCACGGGACCAAAAGGGTCCTGCCGCCCGGACGGGGCGAACTGGCCTTCCGCAACGTGTCGGTCCGCGCGGCCGACGACCGCCCGCTGCTGAGCGGCGTGGACCTGACCGTGCCCGCCGGAACCTGCCTGGCACTGGTCGGCACCACCGGCTCGGGCAAGTCGCTGCTGGCGGCGCTGCCGGGGCGGCTGCACGACCCCGACGAAGGCGAAGTCCTCGTGGACGGGCTGCCGGTGGCGGCTTTGGCCCGCGGCGAGCTGCGCCGGGCGGTGGCGTACGCGTTCCCCGACCCGGCCCTGCTCGGCTCCGACCTGCGCGACGCGCTCGGGTACGGACGCCCGGGCGCGGGGGCGGGCGAGATCGGCCGGGCGGCGGCCATCGCCCAGGCCGACACCTTCGTCCTGCGGCTTCCGGACGGGTACTCCACCCCTGTCGAGGGCCTCGGCCTGTCCGGCGGCGAGGTGCAGCGGCTCGGCCTGGCCCGCGCGGTCGCCCAGGACGCGCGCGTGATGGTGCTGGACGACGCGACCTCGGGCCTCGACATGGTGACGGAGCATCAGGTGATGGACGCGTTCCGGCGGCGGCTCGCGGGACGCACGCGCATCGTGGTGGCACACCGCGCGGCCGCGGCGGCGCAGGCCGATCGGGTCGCGTGGCTGGACGCGGGGCGCATCCGCGCATTGGGCACGCACGAAGAACTGTGGGACGACGCGGACTACCGTGCGGTCTTCGCGAGTTCGGTGTCGAGCGCCGCGTCGGGCGCTGTCTCGGGCTTCGTCTCGGGCGCCGTATCGGGCGCCGTATCGGGTGCCGCGTCGGGCGCCGCGTCGGGCACCGCCTTGGGCACCGCGTCTGGCTCGGCCTCGCGTCCGCCGATCGGGCCGGCCGCCGAGGACGCGCGGTGATCCGCCGCCGGGCACGCGACAATGCACGGCACGCACCGGTCGACCCAGGTGGCATACGCGCGGGCCGCGATCTGCTGGTCGGCGAACTCCGGCCGCACAAAGCGGCGTTCCTGCGCGTGTTGGGCTGGTCGGTCCTGGAGGGCATGCCCGCGCTGCTGTCCGGCGCGCTGGTGGCCGCGGCTCTGGACCAGGGATTCCTGGCGGGGCGGAACACCGTGGGGTTCGTGCTGCTGGGCGTGCTGGGCCTGGCGATGCTGCTGCGCGTGGCCGCGACGTACGCGATGTTCCCGCACCTCGCCGCGGTCGTCGAGCCGCTGCGCGACGCGCTGGTGCGCCGCGTGGTCGGCGGCGCGCTCGACGCCGCGGTCGCGGGACGGCGCCCGGGCGGGACGGACCCGTCGGCGGCCGTCGCGCGGCTGACCGAGCAGGTGGAGACCTGCCGCAACCTGACCGCGTCGCTGCTGCGGACCCTGCGGCAGCTGGCCGTCACCGTCGTCGCGGCGCTGGTCGGCCTCGCGGTCCTGGCTCCGATCGTGCTGCCGCTCGTCCTGATCCCGTTGGTGCCGGCCGCGTGGCTGTTCATCCGGCTCCTCGGGCCGCTGGCCCGGCGGCGCCGCGCGCTGGTCCTTGCCGACGAGCGGATCGCGTCCGACACCGGGCGCGTCGTGGGCGGACTGCGGGACGTTGTCGCGCTCGGCGCTCAGGACCGCGTCGTCGCGGAACTGCGGGTCGCGATCGAAGCCCAGGCGAAGGCCGCGCGGGCACTGGCCCGAGCCTCCGCGCTGCGCCTGCTCATCGTCGGTATCGGCGGTCAACTGCCGCTGATCATCCTGCTGTTGGCCGCCCCCCGGTTGCTGCGCGAGGGCACTCTCTCCCCCGGCGAGGTCGCCGGTGCCGTCCTCTACCTGGTGAAGGAGCTGGCTCCGGCGCTGCGGGCGTTGACCGCGACCGTGGGCGACTGGATCCTCGAACTGGGCGTGGTGGCAGGTCGCTTGGCCGAGTCCGGCGGGCGGCCGAAGGCGGCAGCCGAACCCCTGGCCGCCGTCCCGGCGCCCGGCACCGAGCGTTCCATCCGGCCCGCCGCACTGACCGCCCGCGACGTCACCTTCTCCTACGGGCAGTACGCGGCTCCCGTGGTCCAGGGCCTGCACCTGTCCGTCCCCGAGCGCGGACACCTCGCGATCGTCGGCCCGAGCGGCATCGGCAAGTCGACGCTGGCGGCGTTGCTGGCGGGTCTGCTCACGCCGCAGCACGGCACGGTGCTGCTGCGCGGCGTGCCGACGTCCGACCTCGGCGAGGAGCGCCTGCGGCGAGAGATCGCCGTCGTGCCGCAGGAGGCGTACGTGTTCGCCGGGACGCTCCGGGAGAACCTCGCCTACCTGCAACCCGCCGCGACCGACGCCGAACTCGACCGTGCCGTACGCCTGGTCGGCGCCCGCGAGCTCGCGGAGCGGATCGGCGGCTACGACGCGGAACTCCCCGACCCGGCGGCCCTCTCCGCGGGTGAGTGCCAAATGATCGCGCTGGCACGTACGTTCGTCTCTCCGGCCCGCCTGGTGATCCTCGACGAGGCGACCTGCCACCTCGACCCCGGCACCGAGGCACTGGCCGAATCCGCCTTCGCGGCCCGCCCCGGAGCCCTCATCGTGATCGCCCACCGGATGGACTCGGCGCGCCGCGCGGACCAGATCCTCCTGATGGACGGCCACCTGCCCACGGTCGGGACGCACGACGAGCTGATGGCGCGCTCGACCCTCTACAACGACCTGATCGGCCACTGGTCCACCGCGAGCGCCCCCCGCGCCTGAGCGGCGGGCGCGTACCGGCTCACAGCCAGCCGCGCCGCGCGGCGAGCACTCCGGCCTGGAAGCGGCTGGCGGCTCCCAGCAGAGCCAGGAGTTCGCTGACGCGCCGGGCGTACGTGCGGCGGGAAAGACCGGTGCGCGCCGCGGCGGCGGCGTCGGTGAGGCCCTCGGTGAGGCAGCCGAGGACGGGGGCCAAGTAGCCGGGGAGTTCGTGGGCCGGCCGGTCGGCACCGGGGTCCTCGCCGCTGCTCCACCATCCCTGGTGCACCCGGACGAGCGCGGCGACCACCACCGGGTCGCGGACGACGAGCATGCCGTTGTAGAAGACG
The DNA here is from genome assembly GCF_040649515.1 of Streptodolium elevatio. Lineage (GTDB taxonomy): Bacteria > Actinomycetota > Actinomycetes > Streptomycetales > Streptomycetaceae > Yinghuangia > Yinghuangia elevatio. The sequence goes on along the minus strand of NZ_JBEZFP010000056.1, from coordinate 3,008 downwards.
TCCAGATCGAGCGGCAGCAGTGCCACGGTGCGGTCGATGACCGAGAGCCGGAAGGGGATCCGCGGGATCAGCCGGGCGTGGGCGCCCTGTTGCCACGCGATCGTGCCGATCGGCGCGTCGCGGAGCAGCCCTTGCCGGGAGGTGATCTGGCGTACGGCCGGGACCTGGGCGGCGGCCCCGCGCATGCAGTTGGCGACGTGCACGAGCTTCCGCTCCGGGACCCCTTGGTCCAGGCAGCCGGAGGGGTCGTCGAACATGAGCATCTCGTGGCGTGCGGTCCGGGAGAACCGGGCCGCCGCGTGGCCCACTTGCGGGGGCGGCACCACCAGCGTGGGCGGGCGGATGCCCTGATTCGCGTGGAACGCGGACTCGTCGAGGGCCTGGGCCACGGCCTCCCGGATGTCCTCGCGCTTCGCGGCGGCGGCAGTGCCCGTCGCCTGCGCCGCCTGCCTCGTACCGCGGTCCATGGCTCGTCCCCCGTCGCCGTCTCGGCGCAGCGTGGCCCGCCACGGCGCCGATCCGATTGTTCAATGCCGAACAAATGGCATCTTCACGCCATGCGGTTGATCGGCTTCCGAGTGTAATCAATGCTGATCGCGGAACCAACCGTTTAGTCACAGACAAGGAGCTCGTCGTGCACCGACACCGTTTCCTGCCGGCCGCCCTCGCCCTCGCCTCCACGATGCTGCTGGGGACCGTCGTCGCCGCCCCCGCCGGCGCGGCGGAGTCCGTGCCCGCCGAGGACAGCCCGCGCGCCGCCTGCCTGGTGATCACCAAGCAGGGTGGCGGCCATCCGACGATCTTCGACAGGTGGGCGGACGTCCGCAACGACTGCGGACGCCACATCGACCGGGTCACCGTGCAGCTCGACTACCACTTCGACCCCACGTGCCAGGCCCTCGGCCCCGGACAGTCCGCTCGGTACCACTGGATCTCGACGCTCCAGGAGAACGTCGAGGCCAATTACGCGTACGAGTGCCCCGGTCCCTGACCGCGCGGGCGCAGGTCCACCAACAAAGGAGCAACTTGTGCGCAAGCGCAGCAATCGCCTCGCCCTGCTGGGCACAGCCGCCCTGCTGGCCGTCGGCGCCTTCGCCGGGCCGGGGCAGGCCGCCTCGGCCGCGCCGGCGAGCCCCGCGGGGCTATCGGGGGCCGCAGGGCCCGCAGGGCCCGCAGGACTCGCCGGACCCGCAGCCGGGGACTACATGAAGTGCGGCTTCTCGCACCACTTGAGCCTCCCGCAGTACGGCGACTGGTACTACAACTGCACGTGGGCGGACGCCCAGATCACCATCAAGTGGAGGGACGGGCACGTCAGTTGGAAGTGCACCGCAGCCGGCCGGGCCTACCGGCTGGGTGACGTGAACTCGGTCGAGAGCGCCTGGATCGCCGCCCGGTGCTGAACGGTCGGAGCACCCGCCGAGTCCCGTCCCGGGGACTCGGCGGGTCTCGCGCGTTCGCCGGCCGGCGATCCTCGCGGCGTCCGTCGCATCGCGCCTGAGGGTGTTCCCTCACGCTCCGGCGTGTCCGGCGGTCCGACGGAACCGGGGGCCGCGGGGTTCACGTCCCCCATACATCCCGGCGGACATCCCGATGGATGAGGAGAACGGGCCGGATTGGGAGGGGAATTCGGGATGAGGCTCTTCTGTCGCCTGTGCGGCGCGCGCACGGATGGGCAGGAACGGCTGGGGTCGTACTGTCCCGGGAACCGGTGCGGCACGGACCTGCGGGCGGGGAACGACACGGGGGTCCAAGCGTGGTGCGAGCCCGAGCGGATCCGGGGCGAGCCCGGCCGTACCGTGACCGTGCGTCTCGTGGTGCGCAATTCGGGTATGCGGCCCGACACGTTCCGGGTCGAGCCGGTCGAACAGGTGGACGGGCGCCTCGACTTCGATGCCACGGTCCTCAACGTGCCGCTGGCGCCGGACCAGACGCGCGTGGTGGCGATCCGGTACACGCTTCCGCAGGACCGCACGGCGCTGGGGATCGACGTCGCGTCGCGCTTCGGCGTACCGGGGGCGGACGCCGCGGGGCGCGTCAACGACGGGCGCAGCGAACGCTTCGGGGTGGCCCTGCGCGTGGTGTCGACGACGGCGAACCAGGGTGCGGCCTGTGCGGCGTTCGCGGTCGACGTCCCGGCCCGGTTCCGGCAGGAGCGCCAGGACGGCCGTTCGTCCGGGCTGCGGGCCCGTTCCACGCCCATGCTTGTCGGCGGGGCGGTGATCGCGCTGATCGTGGCGGTCGCCGCCGTGGTCGCGGTCGCCGCGAACAACGAGGACGGCGGCGGCGCGAGCAACGCGGCGGCGAGGCCGTCCACCACGGTGACGGTCAGCGAGACCGCTCCGACCGCGCCCACGTCCACCGTGACGCCGACCGACGACGCCGGCGGGGACGACGACGATTCCAAGAGCGCTTCGGGCGGCGGCAACGGCAACGGGGGCAACGGCGGCAGCGGCAACGGGGGCAACGGCGGGAACGGGAACGGCGGTAAGGGGAACGGGGGTTCTGGGGAGATCACCAGCCCGCCCACCAAGACTCTCGTCCGGGTCCCCAGCGTCACCACCATCTCCGACCGCAGAGCCGCCGAGACGCTGGAAGCGGCCGGGTTCCAGGTGCAGTTCCAGTACCTGCCCGGCACCGGCGGACCGCGCGGGCTCGTGCAGGCGCAGAAGCCCGTCCCGTCCACGATGGCGCCGCAGGGCAGCACCGTGGTCCTGAGCCTGCGCGACGGCAAGGTCAAGGTCCCCGACGTGGTCGGCATGACGCCCACTCAGGCGCGCACGAAGCTGGAGGAGTTCAACCTCGTCGGCGAGTCCGCGCAGTCGCTCACCGCGGACCGAAGGGTCGTGTCGACGGACCCGCCCGCGGGCACGCTGGTCGACGAGGGCTCGACAGTGATCCTCTACTCGGACTATCGCGTTCAGGAACTCCAGGCCCGCCATCGACGCGGCGCCTTCGGCGGTCACTGCCGGGTCGTCCCATGAATACGTGCGCGACCTGCCCATGCT